>NZ_JACVPF010000008.1 GCF_018882055.1 Polynucleobacter sp. es-MAR-4
ACTCTCACCCTCTCAGGCGCTAACACCTTCACTGGCGGCGCCAATATCTCCGCCGGTAAGGTGATTGCTGGTAACTCTAATCCAAGCTCATCTTTTGATGACAGCCTTGCGGTATACGTTAATGATGGCGCAACCTATGAGTTAGGTGGCTCAGAAGTCATTGGACAACTTACTGGTGCTGGCTCGATTATTTTAGGCAGTCATAAACTGACGGCATATAACGGCGGCACTTCGGGCACATTTAGTGGAGTGATCTCTGGTACCGGACATTTTGCCGTGGCTGCTAATGCATCTGCCACTCTGACCGGCAACAGCACCTATACCGGTGAAACCATCCTGGCCGCAAACGCTACCTTGACCTTAGGTGCTAATGGCACATCCGGTAGTGTTGCCAACAGCTCACTCATCTCGTTTGCAGATGGCGCAACCTTGC
>NZ_JACVPF010000009.1 GCF_018882055.1 Polynucleobacter sp. es-MAR-4
AGTAAAGGCGGTATTACCTAAAGTAGTGCCCAGACCATATTGGGTAGAGGCACTGTTAGCAGTAATCGTCAGATTGGCTGGGTTGACCGTCAACGTACCGTTGTTATAGGTGATGTTGTAGTTGCTGCTTAAGCCACTTGTAAAGGATTGGTTGCTTGCCGTTAAGGTGTAGTTACCGACGTTGCTTGTAGCGTTGGCAGTACTTGCAACTGTAG
>NZ_JACVPF010000010.1 GCF_018882055.1 Polynucleobacter sp. es-MAR-4
CAGCAACTACAACATCACCTATAACAACGGTACGTTGACGGTCAACCCAGCCAATCTGACGATTACTGCTAACAGTGCCTCTACCCAATATGGTCTGGGCACTACTTTAGGTAATACCGCCTTTACTAGCAGCGGCCTACAAAATAGTGAAACCATCGGTACCGTAGTTCTAGCGAGTGCCGGTAGTGCGAACACTACTA
>NZ_JACVPF010000002.1 GCF_018882055.1 Polynucleobacter sp. es-MAR-4
CATCATTAACGTATACCGCAAGGCTGTCATCAAAAGATGAGCTTGGATTAGAGTTACCAGCAATCACCTTACCGGCGGAGATATTGGCGCCGCCAGTGAAGGTGTTAGCGCCTGAGAGGGTGAGAGTGCTAGAGGCGTTGTGTGTTAATGAACCAGTTCCACTCATCACTCCAGATAATGTCTGATTGGCTGATGAGGTATAGATAAAGCTACCGTTATTGCTAATATTTCCAGCGTATGAACCTGAGCCCAGAGTACCGCTGCCGCCAATCAATAAAGCACCAGCAGAAATAGTAGTGTTACCGGTGTAAGTATTCGTATTGCTTAACGTTAAGTTACCGGAGCCAGCCTTAATTAATCCGCCAGCACCTGCAATCACACCAGCAAAAGTGGTCGAACTATTGTCACCAAAGGCAGTCAGGAATTTTGCTGAAGCAAGATTAATCGTGCCGCAACCTGCAAAAGCAGCAATCGTATCGTTTGATGAAACGTTATAAGATGCGCCACTAGAGACATTGACCACTGTGCTGTCGGAAAGACTGCCAGTAACAATTAGCGCACCAGCTGTGATGTTGGTACTACCGCTATAAGTGTTGGTGCCGGACAGAGTCAAAGCGCCCGCACCTGCTTTAATGAATTGGGCAGTAGTGCCGCTAATGCAACCGCTATAGGTGGACGCCCCACTTTGATTAACGGTCAATGTTCGACCTGAAGCTAAAGCAAGATTTGCTGCACCACTGACATTACCAACCAAGCCGATGTTACCGGTTGTTGTATTGCTGGTAGTGAGTCCTGAGTTAATGGCAATATTGCCACCATAAATATTGATAGGACCAGCAACACTCGTATCTGTCGATACAGTTACGTTTTGAGTGTTTGTCGTTTTACCAATGGTTAAGCCAGCTTTATTGCCCGTGAGTGCAAAACGAGAGTTCCAATCAAAAGCTGAACCAAAGCTAGAGCCATTGGACTGAATCGTTACATTGCCGGTGTTTCTTAAATTGTATGTACCGTTCGCACCAATGACGTCGGCAGTGAGCGTGACGTTTCCACTTGAATTAGTAGTGCCATCACCACCAAGATTCAATGTTCCAGCATTAACAATGCCATTACCACTTGCATTCGCAATACCAATGAATTCAACATCACCCCTGGTTGAGGTGATATTGGCTATACCACCATCGACCTGAATACCACCAAAGGTTCTAGCGGTGCCAGTACCTGCAGTTCCATTGAATGTAATGCTTCCATTAACAGTGCTGATTCGATGTACGCCACTATCGGAGTAAATATTGATACCTGCAGGATGGGAGTTTGCATCGTTATTGGCGCCGCCAATACCTACGATACTAATAGAACCATTACCTGAAGTTTGAACGACATCACCTGTTCCACCCATATAGGCAAAAGAAACGATATCCACACCAATTCCAAAAAAGCCAGCTGCAGTAGGTGATGCACCCTTACCGCGTATAGAGATATTTCCGCCGCCCGCATTGATTGATGAGCTATGTAGCCAGACACCGCGATAGTTAGGGGTCATACCATTCAATAGAGCAATATTGGCACCAACCGCATAACCGCTACCATCAATCGCACCGCCACCTAATGTGATATCACCACCGCTAGTGGTCAGGCTCACGCGATCCAGTGAAATCGCACCAGCACCAGAATTATCTGTATCTGCTGCGAACAAAATAGAGCTGCCATTAGTCGTAATTGCAAGACTAGAAGTATTCGTCAGAATCGTTCCAGCGGCTGCTAAGGTGATATTACCCGTGCCTGCTGCTGTAGTTGTGAGGTTTGTATTGAGCGTAATGTTGCCGCCATACAAGTTAATCGGTCCGCTGATATTAATAGCGGTACCGTTAACCGTTATATCTTTATTCGCTACGCTTGTAGCATTGCCGATGGTTAAGCCCGTTAAAGTCGTGGCGTAAGTGTAGTTAGTAGTACTGAAAGCATTCGTAAACGCGCTACCAACTGGCTGGATAGTGACTGCACCAGCGCCTGTAAAGCCACTTGTTGTAGGTGTTGCGTTATTAGTAAATACGATTGCACCAGAAGTTACATTGGTGCTGCCGGTATAAGTTTGCAACCCTGTCAGAGTTAAGGTGTTTGCTGCAGACTTGAGTAATGCTCCTGCACCAGAAATATTGTTTGCAACAGTGATATTGTCACTACGGTTAAATGCTAGGGTTGTGCCAGTACTAATATTGATATTAGAGCTTGCATTGACGCTGCCTAAAGTTCCGCCTGCACCAATTTGTAATGTACCTGCAGTGACATTAGTTGAGCCAGAGTAGCTATTACTACCTGACATCACTAAAGTGCCAGAGCCTGACTTCGTCATATTGCCAGTACCGGCAATCACACCAGCATAGTTGAGCGTTACGCTTGGATCAATGGTGAAGGTGCCATTGCTAGAACCTAATGTAATGCCACGATTGGCATTCAGTGTGAAGCTAGCAGTAGTACGCAGGGCTCCGCCATTCATGACGATACTTCCAGGCGTTGCCGATCCGGGAGCGCCGCCCAGGTTTCCATCCGCTGAAACTAACAAGCTGCCCGCGTTTAATGTAGTTACGCCTAAATAAGAATTAGATCCGCTTAACGTTAAGTTACCAGCTCCTTGCAACGTTAAACCACCCGAACCACTGATAATTCCTGAAAGCGTTTGATTCGCTGAGCTGTTGAAATAAAGCGCACCGTTGTTAGTAATGTTGGCTGCATAACTACCATTACCTAAGCGCCCTGCACCACCAATAATGAGGTTGCCGGCATTAACCACCAGATTAGTGGCGAAGCTGTTATTGGTACCAGTCAATGTCAAATTGCCGCTGCCATTCTGCGTAAGCGTACCCGTACCAGAAATATTTCCTGACAAGGTTTGCGCTGCTGACGAGTTGTAAATCAAGCTGCCGTTATTGACAATAGCGCCGGCGTAAGTACCAGAACCCAAGGAACCAGAACCACTAATATTTAAGGCACCCGAATTAATCGTCGTTGTGCCAGAGTATGTATTAACAGCGCTGAGCGTTGTTACGCCGGTAGTGTTCTGAATGATCGCACCGGTTCCAGAAACAATGCCGCCCAGGGTGACATTACCGCTACCACCAGTCAAAGTAAGCGTATTAGCAACGAGAGATATAGGGGCATTGATTGTTAGATTTCCAGCACCCGTTGTGAAAGAGGATGCTGCAACTAGAGCAATGTTGGCAGTGCTACTGCCGTTAATGATGATGTTGCCAGTAGCGCTTGCATTCATCACACCTGCGCCATTCATATAGAAGCCACCATTTGAAGGTGAGCCAGCTAAATTAATAGTGACTGTGCCGTTTGCAGCATTTAATCTAGGAGCGGTATTACCAGAGGAACTCTGACCTCCCCAACCAAGGCCTAGCGAGCTGACATTAAACGTGGCGTTACCTGTTGCAGACAATGTCGCATTGGTTCCGTACTGTGCGATACCCCAATCGCCCACTGCCTGATTAACGTTGACCTGCAAGGTGCTGCCTGACAATGCGTTCATCGTGCTATTGCCAAATAGGCCAAGCGCCCAATGACCGACAGTGCCAGTAGAGCCGTTAGCTGTCAGCGTAATTGCTCCATTTGCGTTGAGAACGGCACCATCCTCAACAACGATGGAATTTGTCCATGCTGCAGTGGAGTTACCAAGCAGATTAAATGAGGCGCCTCCATTGGCAGTGAAATTATTGGTGCCTAAAAGATCAACAGCCACCTTCCGTGCGGATACGCTAGTACCAGCAGTGGTCGAAGTGCCCGCCAATGTCACATTGCCGCCAGCCACATTCACCGTGGCGTTATTTAAAGTAATGTAAGCGTTACTTGTTGCATTTCCAACTGTGTAACTACCAGCGCTATAGTTAAACGCTAGAGTTGCATTGTTAACAGCAAGGTTTCCAACACCAAGAGTTCCGGTTGTACCGCCATTACCCACTTGCAAGGTACCTGCTGTTACGTTTGTACCGCCGGCATAAGTATTTGCGCCGCTAAATAAAAGTGTTCCGCCGCCCGACAAAATAATGCCGGTGTCAGTAGCTGAAGTAGCCTTAACGATCGTACCCGTGACATTTAATGTATTTCCGCTACCGATGTTAAAGACTACGCCACCAGTCATTCCAAGAGTTACATTAGTAGCACTGATCGAGGAGTTCGCAGTGACATTAATTCGTTGATCAAGGTTGTATACACCCCATTGAGCAGCGGAATTACCAGCTAAGGTACCGCCATTTAAATTAATGCGGCCCAAGTGGAATGATCCATTATTGGACGAAGTTAATAATCCACCACTATTAATGGTTAATAGCGTTGAAGTAGTGGAAGTTGTGCTGCCAATAAATGAGTTGTTATCCCCGGTTAAGTTAACGGTACCGCCATCATTAATATTGATAGCGGCAGCATTACCTAAACCTGAGGTTCCGGCATTAGTACCGCCGGTAACGTTCACGGATTGCGCAAAGTTATAAGTACCCGTGAATGGCTGTGTACCATTAATTGTCAAGGTGCCGCTACTACCCGAGGCATTAAATGTACCAGCCCCAGTTATGCAGGATAGGGTTTCTGCTGCACTACCATTCCAAATAAAGGTTGTGCCTGATGCAATAGCCAGATTACCGCTATAGGAATTTGAAGCTCCCAAGGTTCCACTAACTGCAAGGGTTCCGCAACTAATCGTTGTAGCGCCAGAATAAGTATTTGTGCCGGTGAGCGTTAATGTATTAGCACCTACTTTAGTCAAGCCACCAGTACCGCTAATGTTCATAGCTTGAGAAATCGAGTCACTGCGATTAAACGTCAGCGTGCCGTTATTAACCAGATTTGCTGTAGTGATTGAGCCAGAGGTAGAGCCATTACCAATCTGCAAGGTGCCTGAGTTAATTGTTGTATTGCCGGTATAAGTGTCTTCGCCAGTGAGCGTTAGAGTACCGCTTCCATTCTGCGTTAAATTACCAGTTCCACTAATGACACCAGACAAAGTTTGTGCATTGCTTCCGTTGTAGGTGAAATTCCCAGCATTAATAATATTGGCTGCATATGATCCACCACCTAACAATCCTGTACCACCAATAATCAGTGTTCCAGCATTAATGGAAGTAGCGCCAGAGTAAGTATTGTTACCTGTGAGATTGAGGGTTCCGGCACCGGCTTTTATTAACTGTGCAGTCGTGCCACTAATACAGCCGCTGTATGTGGAGGCACCGCTTTGATTGACGGTGATAGCACGGCCTGTGGCAACAGTAATATTGCCTGCGCCGCTTAAGTTGCCGTAAATACCAACGTTACCCGTTGTTGCGTTATTGGTAATTAAGTTGGCACTAACCTCGACATTAGCGCCATAAAGGGAAACCGGCCCACCGACGGTTCTCGCGGCATTCCAATAAACTGAATAGGTATTAAAAGAATTACCGATAGTAAATTGTGTAGGGGTGTAGGAGGTTCCATTAATTGTTGGATTAATCCCAAACCACGAATTATAAAAATCTTGTCCAAATCCTGCTGAATCTGACAATGGCAACACTGCAATGCTGCCATTAGTACCAATAGTTAAACCGGCCCAGCTCGCCGTATTCATTCTCAAGGTGATGTTACCCGTTTGAGTATTCAGAATGGCGGTTTGACCATCAAATAGCTGGGAACCACTAATCGTAATATTGGCGTTGGTTGAAGTAATGTTGCTACCAGCCAGCTGGCCTACAGTACCTGCCAAATAAATCTTATTGTTATTTGTAGTACTGATATTAATATTGCTACCACCAGCCAAAACATTTCCGTACATCACAATAGCGCGATTACCAGAATTTGCAGTGCCGGTTAGCGTGACATTACCGACATCAGAAATAATATTGTTATTCGAATTAAAGTAGAGGCCTGCCTGTAATCCCGTACCGGTCAACGTAACATTGCCACCAGTAGAGCGTATTGTGCCGCCTTGCGTGGTACTGTCGAAAATAGAACGAATACCAGCATAATCAACGTCATAAGTACCAGAGCCAGAAGATGTACCACTCAGAGTGATATCCCCGCCAGCAGTGATATTGTAGGCGCCATTCCAGACATTTAAATAGATACCAGCCGCTGTCCCACACCCGACAATATTAATACCGCCGTTACCGGCATTCATGGTGGTGGTGCGGCCAATCAAAATAGCATTGCCACTAGAGGTATTACCCTTAATGCTAATGTTTCCACCACCAGAATAGAGCTGACCATAGCCGCTAGTGCCGCCACCAAAGGTAATAGCCCAATCCCCGTTAGCACCAACTGCACCCGTTGGATTTCCATTAGCATCAGTAGCAGTACCGCCACCAATGATGATATTTCCGCCGCCAGAGGTTTGTGAAGTACTACCATTTGCAGTGTTTAACGTAATCACTTCATCATCGAATTGCACGCGCCCTGCTGTGGTGCTACCGTTAGCATTCGCCCATAGAACTAGACTGCCATTATTAGTCTGAATAGTTTGTGTTCTAGCGTTATGGATTGAGCTATTGGATTTAATGATCAATGCATTGCCAGCGCCATAGGAATAAATATTCGAATTAACGCGCAACCTCGCCTCAGAGAACAGGCTGATGTTGCCTGCACTGCTGATGTTCGTAGCATCACTCAGCAAACCGTAAGTGCCTGAACCCCTACTTGTTAAGGTGATATTTCCTGAAGTTGAGGTGACGTTTTTATATAAGTAGAGACCGTAGTAACTAGAACCACCATTACCTGTAATCACAATATTACCGGTGGTACTGGCTACACTACCGTAAAGATCAACGCCAAATCCAGTAGCACTGCCATTGGATGATCCTGTAATCGTGATATTACCGGTAGTAGAAGAAATAGAATTAGCGCTACTATTAGTGTCCCGCGCATAGTCAAAGCCTGAATAACCCGTATTAGTTCTACCAGTCAGGCTAATATTTCCTGTCGTGGAAGTGATATTTCCTGAGTAGATGTAGACACCTTGATTGCTGGTTGAATTCGTAACACCACTCATGGTGATATCGCCAGCACTAGAAATCAGATTGAAGTTAGCATGAATATATGCTGCAAGGCTTGTACTCGATGTTGCACAAACATTAATTGCGCCAGCCCCCAACGAGCTGTTGACATTTACTGCAGCGTCAGTAAAGATGCCGTAAGAAGAACTAGAAGTACCGCACATATTGACAGCACCAGCACCATTTGTGGTGACATTAAGCGCCGCACTGTTATAGATGCCGTAAGAAGAAGTTGATGTGCCATATATATTGGCAGCTCCAGCACCAGCTGTAGTGATAGTCGTTACGGCAGCAAAATTGACACCTGAATCAGATGCTGCTGTGCCATTTAATGTTAGTGAACCACCGGCTGTAGTTGAAATATTGGTTGCACCAGCAATATAAACACCCTGCTTCGTGCCATTCTGCCTACCGACAATAGAAATATTGCCGCTCGTAGCTGTAATATTGCCGCCACCAAGATGAACGCCATGGTAGGCACCTGATCCATTCGCACTAATTGCAATATTGCCTGTGGTTGTGGAAATATTAACAGTGTAAGGCTGATAGAAACCTGCCCATGCAGGTGAATTGCCGATAAGTGAGATTGACCCACCAGCCGTCGATTTAATGTTGCCCGAGTAATATGCCAAGGCAGTAGAGTTTCCCGTGCCATTTAATGTAATGTTGCCAGAGGCGGAGGTTATGTTCGATATATCTGTGGATAAACCTCCGAAAACAACCCCGTAGTGACCAGCGGCAGGCGCAGAAACACCAGTAATGCTGATATCGCCTGATCCAGTTGAATTGAAATTCACAAAGTTGTTGTTAACGTATACAGCAGCCGACCCACTGGAACTACCATTAATAGTGATGCCTTGCGCGGTAATGCTTGTTCCGCTAGTGGCGCCACCATAGGCATTCATCTCAATACCGTATCCGGTGGCATTTGTTTGAATATTTAATGAGCCATTACCCGCATTAATTAAGGTAGCACGATTAAACATCACACCATATCCACCGGTACTCTTAGCATTAAGCGTTATATTTCCGCCGCCGGTATACATCTTCGTGATCGTATTACCGGAGCTGCCTGGATTAAATGCAATTGCATGACTAGAGCTGGTCACATTACCAGTTGGATTGCCATTTGCATCTACCGCTGGGCCACCGCCAAATATGAGATCACCTCCGCCAGTTGCCTGGCTTGTAGATCCATTGGCCGTATTGAAAGTCAGGTTGGCATTAGTCATAGAAATGCCGCCACCAGAGGTGCTATTAGCATTACTCCAGAACACCATAGAACCATTGTTCGTCTGGAATGTCAGGTTATCAGCGCCAGATGAAATAGTTCCGAGAGATTTGATTAATACTTTCGAGTTAGCGCCCGTACTTCTTAAGCTACCGCTAAGGGTAATGTTCCCACCGTAAACGGAAATATTTCCAGCGGTTGTTAGATTGTTCGCTAAAGCGATGTTGTAGGTGTTTGTAGTTTTACCTAAAGTAAAGCTGCTCAGCGTTGTGCCGAAATTCCAAATACTGCCAAAGTTCATAGCAGAACCCGGACTACTATCTTCAACCCATAAGCGATTGAAGCTGGATCCGTTGCTTAAAATACTTAAGTTACCACTTGTTCGAACGTTAATGGTGCCAGCGGTTGAAGTTCTCTGAGAGAGTCGATCACTCTGAATCAGAATATCGCCACTATAGGCATTGGTGCCATCATAACCAATGGTGATATTGTTATTTTGGATACGAATACCGTCATCATAGTATCCGCTTGCGTTGTTGTTGCCGTAAATATTAATTGAACCAGTTTGCGAAACTACTCTTGAACCACCTACAAAGTAAAGCGCGGCTGAATCTGTTGCACTGTATGCCGTATTAGCATTTCCGGTGAGGCTAATATTTCCACTAACAGTTTTGACCAAGCCACCATCAATACCAAGACCAGTACGCCAGCCACTAGAACTATTTGTGATGTCGCTTGTATTTCCGGTGAGGGTGATATTGCCGGTACTAGTTTGCAAAGTAGAGGCTGCATCGATATGTAACGCCATACCGTTTGTGTATTTGCCTTTGAGATTTCCGGCAATCTGAATATCGCCAGCAGCTGTCGAGATGGTTGTGCTTACAATGTCTATACCGTAGTTAGTGCCGCTACTTCCTGAGGTTTGATTGGATGTGGCAGCAACGTATACACTTCCGTTTCCAGTGCTGATATTGGCATAATTAAGCCGTAGCGCAGTATCATTGCCAACATTAAAACTGGCCGTGCTATTGCCAACAGTAAGGGCTGTCGCTCCTACGTAGGGCGTCCAACTAGCTGTGCCATTTCCCCCGCCCATCCAAATACCACCGCCATTGGTGCTGATGTTACGTAAGGATGAACTGTTTGAGCCGTATACATAAATACCGCCATAATTATCAGCCTCGCTATCTGACCAGTAAACAATGCTGCTACCGTTGGTTCTGATATCAGCTCTTTGGAAAATATTGCTACGTGCTTTAAGTAAAATATTGCCAGTTGCGCCCGTCGTGGTTAAGCTACCGTTAACGCTAATATTGTTTCCATAAAAAGACATGGGGCCAGAAATATTAAACGCATCCGGAATGGCTACATCTTGAGTATTTGTTATTTTTCCAACCGTTAGCCCGCCAACCGTAGCATTCAAAACTATGTTGGATAACGAGAGGCCTGTTGCAAAGGCAGAACCATTGGAGAGGATGCTGAAGTTACCAGTCGTATTGATCGTCGAAGTTGAAAAACTCAGCTTGTCACTAGTAAAGGTAATATTGCTGGAGCTTGCTAACAGATTGCCTTTTCCGAAATCGCCACCAATACTTAGGCCCGCTCCTCCATAACCGTTAACAGAAATATCTCCACTTGCAGCGTGAAGATATAGGCGGCCTGATGAGAGCGCAGCATATGAACCGCAAGCACTAGTACCATTCAGACTAATGCCACCGGTACCATTCGCAATAGCGTCAACATTACCTTGAAAGCCAGCATAAGATGCGCTACCGTTAGTGGCCGTACCACTGATAGAGATCGCTGTAGTTGCATTACTGCTTGATCTCAGGGTTGGCGTTAAGTTTGCACCGTAATATCCAAATTCAATACCGTGACCCGAACCCTCACCACGACCATTAATTGTGATCGTGCCAGAACCTGCATCAATTAATTGAGTAACTGATGATGTATGGCCGCCATACCAAGCAACACCTGGGGCGCCAGTTGCAGCCTTACCTTGAATAAGAATATTACCGCCACCACTATAAAATCTGAAGTCGTTGGTGTAAGTGGCTGTTGGATTCCAAGCACCAATTTGCACGCCACCCGGCACGTGATCGCCCCAGGCGCCTTCTGTGCTTGGAGCAAATGCATAGCCATCGGATGCATTAGTCCCGTTACCACCCGCCAAGGTAATGGCGCCACCACCAGTTGACTGCGATGTACTGCCATTTGCACTATTTAATACCACGCCCTCACGAATACCAATGAAACCACCATCGCCATTTGAGTCTGCCCACAAGGTAATGCTGCCATTATTGGTTTGCAACTTCTTGTTCGCATCAACAAGTACGTTCCCAAGCGATTTAAATAAAATTCCCGAGCCATTTCCGGTTGTTGTTATGTTCGCATAGGCAACAACAAGACTGCCAACAATATTGATCGGACCAGCAATATTAACCGTATTAGAAATTAATACCGCTTTGTTCTCAGTAGTTTTGCCAATAGTTAAACCACCCAAGCTTGAGCCTAATGTCCACGCATTAGTTAAATCAAATGTCTCAGAGAAACTGCTTGAATTTGATTTAATCGTTAGTAGACCGCTGCTATTTGCAATGGTGGACATTCCCGAAAACCTATCAGCTTCATATGTAATATTGCTTGAGCTGGAGGTAACATTGGAGCCAGCTAGTTGACCAACAGTAGCCTGTACCTGAAGGAAGTTACCAATACCTTTAAATGTGATGTTTCCGCTAGTCGCAAATGCGTTACCGTAAAATCCAAGCGCTCCAGCCGTGCTGCCAGAGGGGGTATTGCCAGCAAAATAAATATCTCCAGTCCCATTGACTGTGACATTGCCGCGGTAAAACAATCCCCAATAACCATTTCCAGTTCCGGCGCTTGTACCGGTAACGTTAACACCACCGCCACCCGTTAAATTAACCAAGCCACCAAATGCGGTAATCTCCACACCGTGAGAGCCGCCGGTATTTGTTGAGGTGCCACTCAATAAAATTGAACCAGAGCCTGCGTTAATCGAACCATTCTTTGTCCAGGCTAGCCCCACATATCCAGCTGCCGATGTACAGCCAATGATAGAAACGTTACCACCACCAGTAGTCATGGTGACATTAGTGGAAGATGACCCCCAATAACCAAGTGCAACACCAATTCCGGCTCCAGTTGATGCTGCACCTGTAGGAGCGACACCTGTTCCGGTGCCACCGCCCATAGTGATGCTCCCCCCACCAGTTAATTGATTTGCACTACCGCTTGTATTGAAGGTGGTGTTATCGCCAATTTGAATAGCAGCATGAACTGATGGGGCAGCAACCCCATTGGCATTTGACCAAAGCACAATGCTACCGTTATTGGTTTGAAAGCTAGTGCCGTTTCCAGTGTAGACAGCCACGTTTGCTTTGGCTGTGAATCCGGCACCATTACCTGAGGCTGTAATATTGGAATTAAGATAAATAATGCCATTAGCAAGCAATGTTAAATTACCTGATCCTGTCCAGCTAAGGGGATTTGCTAAAGTTATTGCTCCGCCATAACCCCCGGCAGTGCCGCTGTTGATTGTAGTTACCGTAACATTTCCGTTATTTAAGGCAGCGGCCAATGTAGCGTTACTAATAGTGACTGTATGCACACCGCTATTAGGCGTATAGGTACTTGAGAGGTTTGTGTAACTATTATCGCTGGTGCCTATGGTTACATCAGCAGGGTCAAGCAACCAATTACCGCCAGTGCCAGTGACTACCTTTGCAGTTTCACTAACACCCAGTAAGTAGCCTGATGTTTCAACATTACCACCAAGGCCAGTGCCCGCACCTGCCGCAAGAATCGTGCCGTTCACTTGCGTTAAGGAATTTGTGTTGTAGATATCAGACCACAGCACTACCTTACCGCCATTACCACTCTCTGTGGCACTTGCGTCAATGCTGACATTTTGGGTCATCAATACTGTTGTTGCTTGATATACGCCGTTACTTCCTTGCCAATCACCACCAACCAGAACATTACCGCCGCCTGTTGCGCCGCTCACATTAATTGAAGTGTTGCCATCGAGTGTGATCGAGTCACCCAAGATGGTGGCGTTACCGCCCTGACCTCTTCTACTACGTGAGTTGATGCTGGTGAAACCAGTCAATGCTGCTGTTAGCGGCAATGATGGAGGGTTGAATGGATCGCTAAATGGGTTGGTGCTTTGTGCGTTCGTAGCAACTACTTGCACTTCACCACCCTGCGTATCACCATCGGTATTGATCGTTCCATCTGCAACTGCAACTTGTGCACCCGCTATCTGAACTTGTCCGCCACGTTGTGCGCTGCTGGCATCAATATTGGCATTGACGTTCAGTGTTTGTGTTGCTTGAACTTTTACTGAGCCACCTTGTACTGGACTAGTGGCGATCACTCTTCCAGAGATAGAAACAGTTTTGCCGTTAATGGTGATCGTGCCAGCTTGAGCTGTGTCACTGCTGACGTCTAGCGTGCCAGTGTTAGTGACAGTGCTGCCTTCCAGAATAATACGACCGCCCTGCTGACTGACGCCCTTCGCTTCAATCGTGCCGCTGTTAATCACAGTAGCAGCGAGTTGATTGACTGCGCGAGCAGAAAGAATCACTAAACCATTAGGCGCTTTAATTGCATGACGGTTTTCTACGAGCACATTAATTTGGCTATCAGTAACCGTAATACTTTCTAATTTACTGGCAGGGCCGAAGTTCAGAGTGATTGCTTCGCCACCAGCTAATGCAATGGTTCCAGATTGCGCTACTAGCAAACCTGCGTTACGTACCTCAGGAGCAAGCATGGCGATGTAGCCATTCAAGCTCGTTTGAATCGTACCTTCGTTAACAACTTGGCCAGTACTGCCATTGCGATTAAATGTGGTACTGCCTGCCATGAAGGCGGCATCACTCATGCTGTGAGTGGTAGCAACAATGCCACCGACGTTCACTTGTGCGCCTGGTGCAAAGTACACACCAGCAGAGTTCAGCAAGTACACCTGACCGTTGGCATTAAGGTTACCGAAAATCTGGCTTGGGTTTGGAGAGTTAACGCGATTGAGTGCAACTGCATTGGCGCTTGGTTGCACAAAGTTCACAGTCGCTTGTGAACCAATGTCAAAGGTATTCCAATTAATCGAGGCACGATTCGATGACTGCGTCACCGTCATCGTATTGCCATTGGTCATCATGGATGCCACACCAGCGGCAATTTGTCCGCCAGTTGGCAATTGATTTGGTGCCGGCGGCGCAGCAATTGCAGCCCCACCCGACATCACGGTAGCAACAGCAAATTTACGGGTAATACGAGTCAGCGATTGCTCTTTACCATGTGCACGGACGATTTCACTCACGGCTACCCATGCGCCCTGGGCTTTACTCCAGATCACCTTGAACATGCGGTTGAGTGAACTATTCATTCGCCGAAATTATTTATTCGCTATGCAATATGTTGACGTTGATGATTAAGCGCTAGCTTTGTCTAGATCATCGAAATGACGATTGACTAACTCGCGTAACTCATCGATTTGTTCAATCGCATACTGACGATTTGGAAACACTGCTGGTAAGCGCAATACATTGCCGTCTTCTGCCAAGAATGCAGCTTCAACAGAAACTGCTGCACCGAGAGTACGAACCGCAAATACACCGCGACCTGTAATCGGCTGACTTGCGCCAGCATCTTCTGTAGCTTGGTTTGATTGTGTCATTTGCGCTCCTTCATTAATGGCCTGTAATGGCGCTGTTGAAACTGTCGGCTCACCTAATACTGTTTTCACTGTAGGCTTCAATGCTTCTTTTGATGTAGTTTTTGATGCTGCTTTAGGTGTTGTTTTTGTCATTGTCTTTTTTGAAGTCTTCAAAGTGGGTTTCGGTGTTGCTTTTTTATTTGCTGCTAATTTTTTAGTTACAGGCTTAGGTATTGGCTTAGCAACAGGTTTCTTTTTCGCAGCTGACTTCGCTACAGGTTTCCTTGTAGCTTTAGCCACTGGCTTCTTCACGGCCTTCGCTGCAGGTTTCACTGCACCGCGCGCTTTAGTGGTGATGGTCTTGGCTTTGGTTTTCATAATGGCAAGGTCGCTGTTACCCAGAATCGGCTTGAGCTAAGACCCCCGTTTTGAGTGAGGTATTGAGTCACGCTTGGAGAGAGGCCGCCAGTGCGCATTGCAAATACACCTTTAACGCTGAGGTTGTATGGACCAAGCCATGACAAGCTCAGGCCAGCACCTTGCAGAACATAGTTGTTGCTGTATTGGCTGACAGCCGGATTGTTAAATTTCCAGGCTTGTACGTTACCGATGTCGTAGAAGCCAGCAACTTGAGTTTGATACGGCAAGTTGCGGCGCAGTTCAAACGTAGTGAGATTGCCCTGAGTGGCTGAACCCTGACCAGAGCCATAGGCACGCACATTCATTGGGCCGCCCAAGTAGAGTTGCTCAGAGCTATCCATGTTCTTGCTAGCTACCTGACCAGAAATAGACACGTATGCCATGACTTCCTCTGTCACGGATTGCAAGCGTGTAAATCCATAACGGGCTTTTGCAAAACTTCCGGCCACGCCATAGTAGGTGCTGTAAGGTCCGTTGATGTTGCGTGAAATATCTCCACCCGACACATTCAAGAGACCGGTGTTAATACCACCACCCAAAATATCATCCAAGAGATTACCGTTCAGACCAATTTGAGCCACGCTCGTTGTGTAGGTTTGATCTTGATTGACACCTGCAATAGTCCAGTTCTTAAAGTCACTGTAGTTCCAATTGAAGGTGGTGACTAAATTTTTCGGACGTGATCGAATGAGCGGCATACTCGCTTCAACACCACCGGTATTCGCAATACCATTGGCATACAAACTTTGGAAGCTTTGATTCAGAACGCGATAAGCCATGGTGCTGCCATTGACGCCCATGCGCAAACCACTACTACCAACCGGAGCAGTAAAGCTTAAGCGTCCATAGCTATTGCCCTCGGAATACATGCCATAGGCAGACAACTGATCGCCAATGCCCAATGGGCCGTTAGCACTGGCTAAAACTGAAGTACGGATCTTGCCGCTATTGGCATCACCGTAGTTATCAACACTCACCTGTCCGTTAAACAGCGGCTTGTCTTCTACAGTCAAAACTAAAATCGTATCGCCTGGCTTTGACCCACTCTGCAAACTGCTGGTAACCGAAATATCCGGCAAGTCATTCAAAGTGAGTAACGCAAAATCCAATTGATCAAGCGATAAATCGGCTGACCTTGGAATGCGCGCGTAAATCCATTCTTCAACGCGTGCGTTGCTTACACGCTTAGAGCGGTTATCGATGGAGATGCCGCCTAACTTTGCTTCAATCAGCTGAATACGCACTACACCAGCGGTAATGTCCTGCTTGGGCACGACCGCCCTTACCAGCCAACCACGCTCACGGTAATACTGAGTGATGGCATTGGTTAGCAAAGTCAGGTCATCAAAAGTGATTGGCGTATTGACTAGCCCAGCCGATAAACGATCGAGCTCAGCCGTAGGAATCTTGGTGTTTCCGGTGAATTCAAATTGCTTCACCACAAAGGTGACTTGACCTGGAGGTGGCGTGCTGGGCTTCAACTCCATGGGTGACACATTACGGGTCGCCTCCGGCAGAACGGATACACTAGGCTCCAGTTCACGGTTTTGCTGCAATAATTGGCCAGCAGAAGTCTGAGCAAAAAGGCTGCCGGAATTCAGCAGAACCCCAATCAGCAGTAAAAACCTCATACCCCCTAAAACGGAGGATGAGGGCCCTGTTGAGGCCTTTTGACCTGGATTTATATAAACGCGCGTGCACATACACGCGATTTTAGAAAAATACCGCGTTTTTTATAATGTACTTTGGTACAGGTTTTGACCCAAAAACCCGCTTTTTTTGCCCTAAAATCGCATTTTTAAGCAATTTTTCAAGTCCGGCCTTCAAGTAGTCGGACAAGAGAAATAAGTAGAAAATGACAGCCTTGCCAACTTTAAGTATCCAGCCATGAATTCTTTTGCAACACTAGCGCTTGTTTACGCTGTTTTTACTATCGTATCAAGCGGTCTTTTGTATGCCGCATTCAGAAAAAGAATGGATGAGTCAGTTGTCTATTTTTTAATTTCTGACTTTTTCATGGCTAGCACTTGCGTCATTCTATTTCTTACAAATATTCAATATATTAGCAACACCCCACTCATCATGGGGCTGTCTAACTTCACCAGCTTATCAGCTGAAGTTGGGATCATGTTCAGCATACTTTCGCTATCTAAGAGGGTTGATAAAAAATGGAGTTTAGCCGCCTTCCTACTCATGGCGCTCATTGCAGCTTACCTAGAACTCATCAGAGATCAAGCGGGTTTACATACGATTGTTCTCGTGATGTCAGTTTTTTACACCACACTATTTTCCATCACCTTTTACATTTGTAAATTTAGTATTCCAAAACCATTGGCAAGCAATCAATTCATTAGGATATTTACTTGGTTTGAGTTGGGTATGGTCTGCTATGGGATAGTACGAATTTTTGCATCCTTTGCACCTTTACCCGTCACCTTGCGATTTGAGCCGAGCAATCTTGCTGTCATTATCTTTTCCATCTACATAGTCATGGGAGCCTTTAGATATATGTCTTACATAGGCCTCAGGATCACTTGGGTCGACCCCGCAACCCACTCTCAAAACCGCCTGAATGAGCCGCTTTTGAAGATTATTGAAGAAAAAGATCGACTTCTGTCTGGGCTAATTTCATCTAATCGAATAATTGGTATTAGCGCACTTGCAGGCTCACTCTCTCATCAATTGAGTCAACCCCTCACCGCGATTGCACTTCGCGCTGACACAGCTCGTCGAGCACTGACGCGAGCTGGCAAGGACCCGGAAATGGTGAAGTCTCTTGATGAGATCTCCCATCAGTCAAGCAAACTAGCAGAGCTGGTCAAAAATTTAAGACGCTTATTTAGTTCTAGAACTATCGAATACGCTCCCACCAAGCTTGAGGGAATGATTGAAGAAATTCTGGAAATTGTGAGCCCCAGCCTTGAAGCTAAAAAGATTACTCTTCGTAAGAGTTATCGGGATAATCCGACGGTGCATGCAGATACTATTCAGCTACAACAAGTCATCATCAATGTTCTGAATAATGCTATTGACGCTCTCAACTCCGATCAAATTACTGAGAAATCCATCTCGATTGATTTATTTGTTGCCAATGAGCTTGTCACTATTGAAATTAAAGATAGTGGTGCAGGTATCAACGAGGCACTACTACCATCCATCTTTGAGCTTTATAAAACAACCAAAGAAGGTGGTCTTGGAATTGGCCTATGGCTCTGCAAAGAGATCATGGAAAGTCATCATGGCGATATCACTGCAATAAATGCTCCAGCTGGTGGGGCTATATTTAAAATAACGCTACCAGTACACAGTAATCACGAATAAATAGATCATGAGTAAAGCCCGCATCATCATTGTTGAAGATGAGTTATCAGTCCGCGAAGGCCTATCTAATTGGCTTTCCGAGGAATATGATGTCAGCGGATTTGATTCTGCAGAAGCATTTTTAAATGCCATTAATGACTTTGAATTCGAGGATGATTTACCAACTTGCCTACTTCTAGACTTCCAGATGCCAGGCATGAATGGGGTAGAACTTCAAGCAAATCTGAAGCTCATGAATATTCAATGTCCAATTATTTTTATGAGTGGTAATGCGCAGCAAGCCGACATTATTGATGCTTGGCAAGGCGGTGCAGTGAATTTCATTCTGAAGCCATTTGCTGGGCCACAGATCAGCTCTGCTATCGAAAAACTGTTTGAGCAATCTCAGAGTCTTCAATCGACATCCCTGGCAATTCAGCCTGCTAAAACATGCATTGACGTCCCAATTAGCCAAAGAGAAGCTGAAGTTTTACTTTTGCTGGGCGCTGGCGAAAGGCAGAGTGAGGTTGCAGAAAAGCTAGGCATTACCCTCAGAACTGTCAAAATGCATCGCGCTAGTTTGAAAAATAAATTGCAATTAAACACACTGGGTGAGCTCACTCGTTATTGCCATGAGCACAAACTTTCCATCGAGAAAGTATTGCAAAACTAAGTTCACTTTTTAGATCTCAAATGAAAGTGTCACTACTTATAGTCGATCGAACCCAACCCTGAAGCTAGCACACAGGGATTGGTTGAAATTTGGGTGCTTTTAACCTTATTTCACTAACCTCAGGAAGAATCCCGTTAGCCCCATTGGCAAGCTAAAATTACTTATGAATTCACCTATTGCCTACGATTACCCCCAGCAAAATGCTGCTGGCGCGACCTGCACGGCCCAAGCCTGGGCTAAGACGCCACCTCCACTCCATGGAGATCAGAAATCAGCTGTAATTGATCGTATTAAGCAATTACTGGTTGAGAAAGATGCTGCCTTGGTTGCCCACTACTATGTTGATGGCGATATTCAAGATTTGGCTTTATCAACTGGTGGCTTTGTCGCTGACTCTCTAGAGATGGCGCGCTTTGGTAAGAATCATTCAGCCAAGAATCTGATTGTTGCTGGCGTCCGCTTTATGGGCGAGTCTGCCAAAATCTTGAGCCCTGAAAAACGTGTCTTCATGCCGGATCTCGAGGCAACCTGCTCACTTGATTTAGGTTGCGATGCTAAGGACTTTGCTGCATTTAGAGCTTTGCATCCGGATCGTACTGTAGTGGTGTATGCCAATACCAGTGCAGCCGTTAAAGCACAAGCTGATTGGATGGTAACGAGCTCTTGCGCTTTAGCGATCGTTCACCAACTCAAAGTTGAGGGCAAGAAAATTCTCTGGGCGCCTGATCGTCATTTAGGTCGCTATATTCAGGAGCAAACTGGTGCAGATATGTTGCTCTGGAATGGTGCCTGCATCGTTCATGATGAATTTAAAGCCGTTGAATTAGAAATGTTGATGGCCGCACATCCCAATGCCATGGTTTTGGTTCACCCAGAATCTCCCCAAGCGGTGGTCGACCTTGCAGACGTTGTGGGCTCTACCTCTGCCATGATTAAGGCCGTAGTAGAAGGCTCTGCAACTGAATATATTGTGGCGACCGATAACGGCATCTTGCACCGCATGCGCCAATTAGCGCCCAATAAGAAACTCATTGAAGCCCCTACCGCTGGCAATAGTGCAACCTGCAAGAGCTGCGCCCACTGCCCTTGGATGGCTATGAATGGCTTGCAAGGAATTTTGGATTGCCTGGAGAACGCTTCCGGTGAAATCTTCATTGATGAGCCTATTCGTGTTGAAGCGCTAGGCTGCATTGAGCGCATGCTCGACTTCACTACAAATCACCCAGACCTCTTAGCCAAAGCCCAGCATGGCTTTGTTAAGAATATTGGCGCGGCTTAATTGTTTATTTTTACCTTTTGATTTTTCTCTTCATTTAGATCGATTCATTCATGTTTGAGTACAACGAGACCTTAGAGCAAGCACGTCAACGCAATATTGCTGATGCTTTGATGGAAGATATTGGCACGGGTGACTGGACTGCAATGCTGGTTCCCAGCAAGCTGGTTCATGCTCAGCTCATTGTTCGCCAAGAAGCTGTGCTCTGTGGAGTAGATTGGTTTGAAGGCACCCTCAAAAAATTAGACCCTACAGCTAAAGTCACCTGGTATTACTTAGAGGGTGATTTGATGAAGCCTGATACCAAAGTCTGCGATATTGAAGCGGATTCACGCGCCCTCCTTTCTGCAGAGCGTCCTTGTATTAACTTCCTGCAAACCCTCTCTTGGACTGCCAGTATTGCGCGTCAGCATGTGGATGCAATTCAGGGGGTGAGCCCCAACCCTAAAGGCTGTGCGGTGCTCGATACCCGCAAAACAATTCCTGGTTTACGTCGCGCCCAAAAGTACGCCGTATTAGTTGGCGGCGGCCAAAATCAACGCCTTGCTTTATGGCATGGCATCCTCATTAAAGAGAATCACATTGCCGCAGCTGGCGGTGTTGCTGCCGCCATTAAAGCTGCGCAAGCTCTTAACTCGGGAGTAGATATTCAGGTGGAAGTGGAGAATTTTTCTGAATTAGAAGAAGCTTTAAATGCTGGTGCCAAAAGTATTCTGATTGATAACTTCACCACCGAACAGATGAAGGAAGCCGTTGCCTTTACTAAGGGTCGCGCGCTACTTGAGGCATCTGGTGGAATCGACTTAGATCAAATGCGTGCGATTGCTGCTACTGGCGTTGATCGCATTTCTCTTGGAAAACTGACTAAAGATATTAAGGCGGTAGATTTCTCGATGAGGATTTTGTAGGCAATTAGCGCATCCATGTCAGCTCAAGACTGACATCCATATAAGACCCTGCTGATATTTCGCGGGGTTTTTCTTTTCTAGACTGATCCCATACATTCATTGGGATTTCAGCCTTTGAGTCACCAATTTATGTATTGACATTAATTATTTTTGTATATACATTAATAGGGCGACTTAGTGCTTGAATTTGACGATGCAAAACGAGAAATCACTTTATTTACGCGTGGCCTTGATATGGCTAGAGCCAACGAGATCTTTGAGGCTTCACACTTGAATCAAATTGATTACAGAAAAAATTATGGTGAAGTTAGGGTGTTCAGCTTCGGCTACCTAGATAACCTAGCAGTTGTTGTCGTATGGACTTACAGAGGCATCAAAAGAAGAATCATCAGCTTGAGGAGAGCAAATGAACGTGAAATTAAAAAGTACGCAGGAAGAATGGGTTGATCCAGATGATGCGCCAGAGTTAGATGAGCAATGGTTTAAGGATGCGCACGTCTATGTTGGTGACACCCTAATCAAAAGAGGCGTTGGCAGGCCGCCCATTAAAAATACCAAAGAAATGTTGAGTCTCAGAATGGACTTCGATGTGCTCGAAAAACTACGAGCAAGCGGTAAAGGCTGGCAAACTCGTCTAAACAAATATATTAAAGATGCTGTATTGAAAGGCGATCTGTAATTTTTTAGGTCTCAGGATTTTCTGATGTGCCTTCAGCCTGAGGCGTCAGAATTGTCGGATAAGAAACCGCCCAAGTTCCTGGGTAATCACGGCTGTAATGCAAGCCCCTGCTCTCTCTGCGCATCAGGGCTGACCTGACAATCAACTCTGCACACTCCAGCAGATTGCGTAACTCGATTAAGTCACGAGTTACTTTAAAGTTGGCGTAATACTCTTGCACCTCATATCTAAGGAGCTTAATCCGATGCAGGGCACGCTCTAAGCGTCGATTGGTTCTCACAATACCAACGTAATTCCACATTAATGAACGCAGCTCATCCCAGTTATGGGCAATCACCACCTGCTCATCAGCATCTTCTACTTGACTCTCATCCCATAGCGGAAGTTTTGGCATTACTGGTGTTTTTAGTGAGGAGATATCTACTGCAGCTGCCTTGCCAATCACCACACACTCTAATAAGGAGTTGCTTGCTAATCGATTCGCGCCATGAAGCCCTGTATAAGTCGCCTCACCTACGGCATATAAGCCTGGTAAGTCTGTTTTTCCTTTGAGATCTGTCACCACACCACCACAGGTGTAATGCGCTGCAGGCACGACTGGTATGGGTTCTTTAGTGATATCTAGACCCAGAGTCATGCAACGCGCGAAAATCATCGGGAAATGCTCTTTAATGAATGCTTCACCCAGATGGGTGGCATCTAGATGCACGTAATCTAAGCCGTGCTTCTTCATCTCAAAGTCGATGGCTCGAGCAACAATGTCTCGGGGAGCCAACTCATTACGCTCATCATGCTCAGGCATAAAACGAGTGCCGTTTGGCAGCTTGAGTAAGCCACCCTCGCCCCGCATTGCTTCGGTAATGAGGAAAGTGCGATCACTGGGGTGATACAAGCATGTCGGATGAAATTGAATAAATTCCATATTACCGACACGGCAACCTGCACGCCAAGCCATAGCAATGCCATCCCCAGTAGCAGTATCGGGGTTGCTGGTGTAGCGATAGACCTTACCAACACCACCAGTGGCCAATACCACTGACTTAGCTTCAATTGTTTCTACGCGATTGTTCTTAATATCTAAGGCATATACACCATAGCAACGATTGGGCTTGGTACGCTGCGTCTTCGCATCTAAGTGGCGATTGGTAATCAGATCTAAAGCAATCCAGTGCTCCAAGATCTGAATATTTTTATGTGCCCTAGCTTTATCCAAAAGAACCTCATGGATGGCTTTACCAGTGGCATCAGCAGCATGCGCAATGCGACGGTGACTATGGCCACCCTCACGTGTTAAATGCAAACCCATTGGTCCTGACTCATCAGTGGTAAACGGTACACCTTGCTCAACCAACCAACGAATAGCTTCAGCACTTTCTTCGGCAATATAACGGGCGGTTGACTCCACCACGAGGCCTGCGCCTGCATCTAAGGTGTCAGCCACATGAGAATCAATACTGTCATGCTCTTTGTCCACCACCCCCACAATGCCACCTTGTGCCCACGCTGTTGCTGCCTCACCAAGGCCACGCTTGGCCATGAGAATCACCGGCTGGGATTCGGCCATATGGAGCGCTACGGTTAGACCAGCTAAGCCTGCACCAATGATGAGAACGGGAAGCTCTGCTTTGGTATCAGCTTGAGGTGTTGAGGGTTTTGAACTGGCCATAGAAGGTTAATTCTAAAGGGCAATAGGATTCTTGGTATTTTTGATTCGATTAATCAGTCGTTCGAGGGACAAAAGGTATAAATCCCTTATCTTTAACCTCGCTAAGCGATGCCAAACACTCAGCCACAAAGCTAGTTGGTAATTCTGGGTTGTCTATACATGCCTTACCCAGTCTTACCCAAAAATTGACTTGCCGATCAATAGCATGCTGATTGCCCTCCTTGCGAAGCAATGTCAGCATATGCCCACTTAAATTTAAATGAATTAATTGCGACATATTTACGTTATTGACAGAAGCGCTTTAGCCTTACTTCGCACCTCAGCAAGAGCAAATGTACTGACTGCACCCTTATATTTTGCTTTTCGAGTTTTCCAGTCCAGAGATTTAACCTGATCAGAAAGAATCGCGGATTGAATGCCATCAATTTCCACCAGAACTTCAAATGGATAGCCCTTAATTTTTGTAGTCAAGGGGCAACAAATCATCAAATTTGTTTTTTTGTTATACGCCTCTGGCGTTAAAACTACGGCGGGACGTCGCCCCGCTTGCTCATGCCCAGCTTGAGGATCAAACTCTAACCAAACAATATCCCCTGCATTTGGAATATAAGTCTTAGCCATCAGAGCAATTCTTTACCTACGGGCTCACCAAAATCATCCTCATGATGAATATTTTTCGTAGTTATCCCAGCAAGCAATTCATCGAGCTGGTATTCCTTCTGAACAATCGGCTCAATAACGATTCGACCTCTCTGCACCTTAACCGAAACAATCTGATCAATATTCAAGTGGGCAGACTTCATGACAGCAGTATTTAGACGCAACGCAGGACTGTTGCCCCACTTTTTAATAATAGTTTGCATAGATGCCCTCTTTGTTTCAAATGTATCTACATTGTATCTACACTTGTACAGATGGTCAAACCTCAAAATAAAAACCCCACCTTAAGGGTGGGGTTTGGTTGAAGCGCCATCCTTTACGAAACCGATGTAACTTTCTGCCTCTTAGGGTCATTGGTACCGTAGCCCATCACAGGGGCAGCATGGCCGCCTTTAGCGAGCTTGACTGCGCAGTACTTAAATTCCGGAATCTTACCAAAAGGATCTAAGGCAGAGTTGGTGATTAAGTTAGCCGCAGCCTCGTAGTAAGCAAACGGAATAAAGATCACGCCACGCGGTGTGCCGTCATCTCTACGCACATGAATACCCACTTCGCCACGACGAGATTGAACAGTAATCACATCGCCAGCAGAAACGCCTAACTGAGTCATGTCTTCGCCATGCATAGAGACAGTAGCCATTGGCTCAATTGCATCCAACACGGTGGCACGACGCGTCATACTGCCGGTATGCCAATGCTCTAGCTGGCGACCTGTAATCAACACAAATGGATACTCCGCATCTGGGCGCTCATTTGCAGGAATGATGTCAGCGGGCACCAATTTAACCTTGCCATCTGGTGTCGCAAAGTTGTCATCAAACACAATTGGACGACCTGGATCTTCAGCAGATAAGCATGGGTATGTCACGCTAGATTCTTTCTCTAAACGCTCCCAAGTAATACCGTTAATGGCTGCATGCATTGCTTGACGCATTTCGTCATAGACTTCTGCAACACCATCATCTGGGCCTTGGTAATTCCAATTCAGACCCATGCGTTTGGCAATTTGCTGAATGATCCACAAATCGGGTTTTGCATCGCCTGGTGGGTTAATGGCCTTTTTACCCATCTGCACCATACGATCCGTGTTGCTTGCAGTACCAACCTTCTCCGGCCATGCGCTTGCAGGCAAGACCACATCCGCCAACAAGGCTGTCTCAGTCATGAAGATATCCTGAACAACCAAGAGATCCAATGAAGCCAAAGCATGACGTGCATGGTTCAAATCAGGGTCACTCATCGCAGGGTTCTCACCCTCAACATACATACCGCGAATCTTATCTGGATCACTGTCCGGCGCGGTGATCTTATGCATGATCTCCACTACGGTGTAGCCAGGCTTCTTATCCAATGGGGTATCCCAGAATTTCTCAAACCACGCATGTGCCTCTGGATTGTCAACACGTTGGTAGTTCGGGAACATCATCGGAATCAAGCCGGCATCACTAGCGCCCTGAACGTTGTTTTGTCCACGTAGCGGATGTAAGCCAGATCCCGGCTTACCAATTTGACCGGTAATACTGACCAAGGCAATTAAGCAACGGGCATTATCCGTGCCGTGAACGTGCTGACTCACGCCCATACCCCACAAAATCATTGCTGACTTCGTAGTGGCAAATTCTCTAGCAACTTCACGCAAAGTCTCTGCTGGAATGCCGCAGATTGGTGCCATTGCTTCAGGACTATAGCCCTTGATATTTTCTTTAAGCGCTTCGAAATTATTAGAGCGGTTCTTGATGAAGTCTTTATCAACCAGACCTTCTTCAATAATCGTGAAGATCATGGCATTGAGCATGGCCACATCAGTATCCGGCTTGAACTGCATCGTGCGCCAAGCATGCTTGCTGATATCGGTTTTACGTGGGTCACATAAAACAATCTTTGCGCCACGCTTAGCTGCATTCTTAAACCAAGTAGCCGCAACAGGATGGTTAGCCGTTGGATTGGATCCAATCAACAGAATCAAGCTGGAATGCTCTACATCGTTAACTTGGTTACTTACCGCGCCTGAGCCAACGCCCTCCAATAGCGCAGCAACGGATGATGCATGGCAAAGACGTGTGCAATGGTCGACGTTGTTACTACCGAAACCTGTACGTACCAGCTTTTGGAACAGATAAGCCTCTTCATTGCTACCTTTAGCAGAGCCAAAACCAGCTAAGACCTTATTACCGTATTGATCTTTGAGCTTCTTCAAGCCACCACCAGCAACTTCCAAAGCCTCTTCCCAAGTTGCTTCGCGGAAGATATTGGACCAGTCTTGTTTACCTTCGAGCAAAGCTTCGTCTTTAGCTACGCCCGCCTTACGAATCAGTGGCTTGGTTAAGCGCTGTGGATTATGGATGTAGTCCATACCAAAGCGACCTTTAACGCAAAGGCGGTTGTGGTTAGCTGGGCCATCACGACCCTCAACGCTCACAATCTTCTCGTCTTTAACGTTGTAAGTAATTTGACAACCGACACCGCAGAAAGGACATACTGAATCCACTTTGCGATCTACAGTTTGTGAACCGATTAATCCCTTAGGCATTAATGCGCCTGTTGGGCAAGCCTGCACGCACTCACCACAAGCAACACAAGTACTATCGCCCATCGGATCATTGAGGTCGAAAACGATTTCGCTATGAGCGCCACGCATTGCGTAGCCGATCACATCGTTGACCTGCTCCTCACGGCAAGCGCGTACACAACGATTACATTGAATACAGGCATCTAAGTTCACCGCCATCGCTGGATGAGACACGTCATTGCTGACTTTGTCACGGCGTAATGCTTTGAGCTCTGGTCGAACTGTCACATCCATGCGTGCTGCCCAGGTGCTTAATTCGCCATGTTGATTTTTTTGCTCTTCTTCCTTACTGTCTCCTACCCACTTAAAGCCCTCGTCCGGCATGTCTGATAACAACATCTCCAGCACAAGCTTTTGACTCTTTAATGCGCGTTCGCTATTGGCCTTGACATCCATGCCAGGAGTCGCGCTTCGGCAGCAACTTGGCGCCAAAGTGCGCTCACCATTAATCTCAACAACGCAGGCACGGCAATTACCGTCAGGACGATAGCCATCCTTGAAACACAGATGCGGAATATCAATGCCATGTCGTTTAGCGGCTTTGAGAATCGTCTCACCTTCGTAAGAAACGATGGTTTGACCGTCTAGCTTGAACTCAACGGTTTGCAATTCAAGTTCTTTAGGATTTACTGGTGCGTTCATATTTGTCTCGTTTTTCCCTTGGTTATTGGTTGCCGATTAAGCAACTTCTTCTGGGAAATATTTAGCAATACAGCGAATTGGATTGGGTGCAGCTTGACCTAGACCGCAGATGGAAGCATCGACCATCACCGTTGCCAAGTCCTCTAGAGTTTCTTTATCCCAAGACTTGGATTGCATCAGCTTGGCAGCTTTGCTGGTGCCCACACGGCATGGCGTACATTGACCGCAACTCTCATGCTCAAAGAAGTGCATGACATTGAGCGCCATGTCACGTGCCTTATCTTTATCGCCAAACACCATGACTGCAGCAGAACCAATGAAGCAACCGTAAGGCTGCAAAGTATCAAAGTCGAGCGGGATGTCATTCATGGTCGCAGGCAAGATACCGCCAGAAGCGCCACCAGGCAAGTAACCATAGAACTTATGGCCATCTTGCATGCCACCACAATACTCATCAATTAATTCTTGAATAGTAATGCCAGCAGGAGCCAACTTCACGCCAGGATTCTTAACTCGGCCGCTGACGCTATAACTACGCAAGCCTTTGCGATCATGGCGACCAAAAGAACTAAACCATTCTGGACCGCGCTGAACAATATCGCGCACCCAGTAAAGAGTTTCAAAGTTGTGCTCCAGCGTTGGACGACCAAACAATCCCACTTGCGCAATGTATGGAGGGCGCATACGGGGTTCGCCGCGCTTACCTTCAATACTTTCAATCATGGCAGATTCTTCACCGCAAATGTAAGCACCAGCACCACGACGCAACTCAATCAAAGGTAATTTGAATGGAGGATTGGCTTTGAGCTTGGCTAACTCTGCTTCGAGCAATTCACGGCAACCGTGATACTCATCACGCAAATAAATGTAGCAAGCATCAATGCCAACAACATTGGCCGCAATCAGCAAGCCCTCTAAGAAACGATGTGGATCACGCTCTAAATAAGTGCGGTCTTTAAATGTTCCTGGCTCACCTTCGTCAATGTTCACGGCCATCAACTTAGGAGCAGCTTGATCCTTCACAATGCGCCACTTACGACCCGCTGGGAAGCCTGCGCCGCCGAGACCACGAAGGCCTGAGTTTTCCATAGCCTTGATGATGCTCTCAGCGTCTTTCTTACCCTCTGCAATTTCTTTTGCTAATGCGTAACCACCTTGTGCGCGATACGACTCATAGCCAACATAATCTGGTGAAACCGCTTGATTCTCGCCCCGAGGGGAAACGCCCTTCTCCGCCAAAGCAGCTGGATCAAAGTTCGCGCTATCTTTAGCCATTGGCTGAGTTGTCAGATTGTTTTTGACAGCAGCAGCTACTTTATCGGTAGTCGCAAACAACACGGGGTACTGATGCACTACAGCAACTGGAGCTTGCTCGCAGCGCCCTACACAAGGTGCAGCTACTACTTTGACATTGGGGTTACCTAAGATGGCTGGCAACTTTGCTAATAGGTTTTGTGCACCCGCTAATTCGCAAGCAATACCGTCACATACGCGGACAGTGATATCTGCAACCGGGTCATTACCACGCACCACTTCAAAGTGGTGATAGAAAGTGGCTACTTCATAGACTTCAGCCATCGGCAAATTCATTTCTTTTGCGAGGGCAACTAAATGACGATCATGCAAAGCACGGTACTCATCATTGAGCTTATGTAAATTCTCAATCAGCAAATCACGGCGATGCGGTGCAGCGCCAATCAGCTGACGAACTTCTGCTAGAGACGCATCGTCTGCTTGACGTCCCTTGAGCTTGCTTTTGCGACGAATGGTTTCCCTTAAATCATCCGCAGTTGCGACTGCAACAGCCTTGATTTCTCCAGAGGGTTTTGGGTGATTCATAGTATTAGTCTCTAATGTCTAGTCGCAATAATGATGCTGTTTTTATATGCTTAAAGCTTTGCTTGAGAACACCTGAATTTGTGAGCAACCAAGTGCCGCACTATATATAGGAAATTCCCAAAATCTCGATTGATTTTGGGTTATTTCTACACTCAAGTCCTTGACGGAGCTCAAGTGAATTTATTAAGGGTAAACCCTAGGTTAAATAACTGATGGGGATGGTCTGTCGCCAGGCGGCAGGGAGTAATCCAACTTACGCTCATAGACACGCGCCTTAAAGCAGTCGTTATAGCCTTTGCTACCAATTTGCCAGCCAATGGAAGTGCAATCATCTTGGGCGGCTGACTCGATAGAGCCACAGCCAGTCAGGGCAATCGCAGCAATCGATGCAAGGATAGTTAGGGAGCGCAATTTAGTTGAATTCATACCTCAAGTCTACTTGATTCTGACTTCCACTTCGAGGGGGACGCCCTCCTTCCCTGCGCTAACAGCCTTGACCTCCCCCAGGCTAATTCGATCGTTTAGCCCCGGGTTACTTTTCACCATCAAGCTTTGCGCCAGCTTAGCCCGATTTTGGGCCAAACCCCTCAGATCGTCTTCCGTCACAGGGATGCTAGCAATCAGCTCTGCGTGCAACTGTTCATTGCGTTCCGCTCCATCCGGCAAAGTAATCAAACGTTGACCCAATTTGATTCGGCCAACGGATTGTGCGTAGGCTGACTTCAAGCCAGCTTGGACCTTGGTATCCGAGAAATCAGGCGCAGGGATGGGCTCATTAGGAGAGATATTCATTCCAGCCGCTTTCAGAATAGCCATATCTGCGGTGGCGCGAGCAAAAGCAAGTTTGTCTGCGTTGGGATCATAAGTGCCAGCGAGCTCCAGGGTGGCATGCGGTTTCTTGGCGAGAAAATCCCCAAACTTTTCCAAACGGTCTTGATCTGGCGGCAAGTACACCGCCTCACCCAGCACCGCATTCACACCTTCATTAGCGCCCATTCCCAAGAGTGCGCCTAAGGCTCTAAATGGTGCAGTAGCAACATTGGTAAGCACATTACTAATTGCCTGCCATACCAAACCACTTGCACTGAACTCTGGTGAATCCACATTGCCAGCAATATTGATGGTCACGTCAATCGTATCGTCAGAATCTTCTAACAGTGCGATTGCTAAACCCAGTGGTAATTTTTTTCCCTGAAAATCCGCCACTTCTTCGCCAAGTTCAATCTTCTTAATGACGATTTGATTACTTCCCTTCAGTTCGCCATTCTTGGCGCTGTAATGCAAATTCAAATTGACCCGACCGCTAGCAATTTGGTAACCAGCAAACGTCATGACAGCAGGATTAAATGCATTCAGCGGCACATTCTTAAAATTGAGTGTGACGTCGTTATTGCGCCGTGGGTCGTCAAATGCAATCTGACCCCTGCCTCGTAGCGATCCAGAATCGGCCAACACACCATCTAGCGTCATAGCAGATGAATGACCTGGGAGATTGCTGATATTTGCAAAGCTGGCATTCAGTTTTCTGAGATTGACCTTGAAATTGGGTTTCATAGCCAAGTCAGAAAATTGCATCTCAGCTTCACGCAATCGCAATGTCTTGATGTCGAGAGCAAAAGATGATTTTTCTTTTGCTACCTGAGCTAGCTTCTCTGCATCAGCAGTCTCTGCGCTTGGCTTAGAAAATAAGCGCCTAAAATTAGAGAAGCCCTTTTCATCAATCTCAAATCGGAGAACCGGCTGATTCACTGATAACTCCTGAATACTCAAACTAGATCCAGCGCGCTGTGAGCTCCGATAGTTAAATTGATTTACATCTCCAGACTTCCAACTCACGAGCGATTGTTTCTGCCCTTGCTCCAGCAAATCCAGATCTAGCAAATGCAAATCCCCAGATACAGTCAGCTCATCACCATTGAAGCCGATATCAACAGCGGACTGTATTACCCCGCCCTGAGCCTGCAACTCTTTATTAGCAGGAAGTAATCCAATAAAGGGCGCAATTGAAATCTTGTCGATCTCAACTCTCCCGGCAATAGATTTATCCGACTTCAAGTCCCAACGGGAGTGAATGCGTCCATCATCAATCTCGAAGTTAATCAGGGCTCCGATTGCATCAGGCGCAGGATTATCTAACGTACCTTTAATAGCAAAACGCTTAAAGGCGATCTTTTGACTCATCCCTGGGATGGTAAAACGCAGTGCGCCTAGGTTTACTCCGTACTGACCACGTACACCATTCACATCACCTTCTTTATCGTAGTTTGCAATGTCAAATAACTCGATAGAAAGTGACTTCAGTTGCTCATGCAGTTGTTTGCTGGGATCTGAAATCTCTACAGCAGCATTCGAGATCTTAAAATCATCTACAGAAATTTTGACATTCTTTTTGGGTTCAGCCGGATCGGGCGGCGGTAAATTGCGCGTAATCGCAGCAATCAATTCTTGCCAATTCCATAGGGCTGCTTTACTTTTGGCTTCATGCTTTTCTAGCAACACACTGGGTTCATCAAAAAGAATCTCATCGAACCCCACCTCACCAATCATAAGGCGAGACCATTTCAGCATCACTACGGATTTCTTGAGTGTGAGCAACCTACCCTGATGACTATCAAGCAATCGGAGACCATCAATCTCAATTCTCAACCTTAACGGAGAAATACTGAGATCTTGGTAGGTAATTTCGTAGCCAATCTTTTTGCCGTAAGTCTCAACTGCATTCTTGATAGCGCCCGGCACCCAAAGATGACATCCACCCCAGAATAAAAAAGCAAGCGCAAAAAAGCCCCCAACCATTCGGAGTAAGTAGATTCGTAGAGTGGAGAATTTGGGGGCAATCATGCGTGCAGTTATTTGAATCTGGAATAAAAATACGAAACTGGATTTACGCTACTGGCGGAAATCCTACTTTTTGCTGCCATCCATTATTGAATGCATGGATGACTGGTTTCTCATAGACGCCCGCCTTCGTGAATGGCTCATCCGCTAACCAGACTTCCACAGCTGCCTTGCTTGGAAAATCCATAACCAACAAACTGCCAACTGTTGTCTTGCCATCTTCTGATGTGAGCGGGCCAGCAAAAGCCATCTTATCTGCGAGCTTGCCTAAATATGCGCGATGTTCTGGTCGGACCTGTATGCGTAACTCAGCAGTACCAGGGCGATCCATTAAAAGAATTGCAAAAATCATATATACCCACTCTCTAGCGACTGAAGGTTGACGGAAATACTGTGACTGCCCAAATGCAGCCACAAACATCAGTCTAGCCTATCTAGAATTGGTATTCATCTACAGGCTATTAGCTTAAGGGTGTATACCAGCGCATCGAATAACCCCTTGGGCTAACTCAAAACTATTAAAATAATGGCTTGCCTTAATAGATTTAAACCAAGCGTTATATGCAGATTATCTGGATCTCAGGATCGACCTCACAAATCAAACGAATTAACATCACCGGACTTGGTCTATTCAAGATCGCGGCGGTTACCTGCTTCGCTTTTATTTTGATTGGTGTAGGTATCCATTTTTTTGGATTCAGAATTGCAGTGCAATTTAAACCAGATCTCGCACGGGAAATGGGTGGCGTAATTACCCTACAAGAAAAAGAAGAAATTGAATCCGCTTACCGAGAACGACTGGAAACTTTACAAAGCCAACTTAGCAAAGTCAGTGATCAAATTGGCAAACTGCAAACAATCAAAGACCGTTTCACCGAGCTAGCAACCCCTGTCCCGATTCGGTCTAGACTCAATGATGAAGGCGGCAAAGGCGGGCCACACCTACCCATTCAGTTCAACCCAAAATCTAAGGGCTCACTCATTAAAGACCTAGACACTTCGGTTGATAGCGGGAAGAGTCTAGTGAAAGCAGTAGAAAGGCTAGAGCAAAATTGGGATCGCCAATATCGCTGGCTCAGCCAACTCCCAACAGGAACTCCAATTACCGGCCTTACTGGCCTCTCGAGCAACTATGGTCCTCGCGTAGACCCAATTACCAAGCGACTTGCACAGCATCCCGGTATTGATTTTTCCGCGCCCCCAGGCACACCGATCTTAGCTGCTGGTAGTGGCACTGTCATGCGCGCAGGAAATGATTACGCCTACGGCCTCTTTGTGGAGATTAAGCATATCGATGGATTTGTTACTAAGTATGCGCATGCCAGAAAGGTTTATGTGCAGCAAGGTCAAGCCGTCACTCGCGGTCAAATGATTGCCGAAGTTGGCACCACTGGCCGCACTACTGGCCCTCACCTGCATTACGAAGTGAGACTGAATGATTCGCTGATTAATCCCATTCAAGCTCTAGCCGGCCGCTACCAAGCGCCAACCAATCAATAAGCAATTATTTATTTTTGGTAAGCGGAAGATCGCTGCGAACCAACATGCTAGGGTCGTAATGACCAACAGGGTCCTCACCAGCTTTTGAGATCATGAGACCGCTAATAGAAGCTCCTGATTCAATGCCAAGCTGACCATAGGTCACGTCGCCATTGACCTTTGCTCCAGCATGCAGCTCTACCCGCTCAGAGGCATAAATATTGCCCTCAACGTAACCAGCAATGAGCACTCGATACGCGTGTATATCACCTTCGACCTTGCCGGTCTTGCCTAAAGCTACCGAGATTTTTCCATTGGCCTGCGCCTCAATATCACCAATGACGGTGCCGTCGATACGCAAACCGGTATCCGTCACAATGCGGCCATGAATAACGGTACTAGCGCCCACTATCGTATCGAAATCTTCGATAGTTGGATGCAGCAACTCGTCTACATACTTTTTCTTAAAAAACATCGGGGTTAAGAACGAAATTAGTTCTTAGTGAATTTTCCGGCAACCTTGCCGCCACGTTGAATGTGGATATTTTGATAGGCAATGGTGCCATCTACGAGCGCTCTAGGGCCAACATTTAAATCTTGGCACTTCACATCGCCAGTCACTTTACCTTTAACCATTAATAGATCGGCGTTAAGCTCGCCCTCTACTAGACCTTCTACATCTACCAAAACAGATTTAGCAGTGATCTTGCCTTTAACCACGCCGGCGATATTCAATGTACCTTCAGAGGTAATGGTGCCTACAAATTCAAAGCCTTCACTGATGATGGAAGGCTTGCTAGGAACTCGCGGTGTTGCAATGACTGCTTGCTCAGAGCTGAAGTCAGCATCGCCCTCGCCTTGCTCAGAAATCTCTATTGACTGATCCAAAGCAACTTCGTCTACAGGCTCGACTGGTGGTTTTTTAGAAAACATAAGCTTCTTTGAGATTAACTGCGGGAAGATCCGGCGATATGCAAGTCACCATAAATGTGACCACCCTTTTCAATCTCAATTTCTGAGTAATGAATCGCGCCACTAACCTTACCTGTAGAGCGAATAATCAAAGACTGAGTGGAGGCGAGATACTCAACAACTTCACCGCGAATATCAACCATTTCACCGGTTACTTTTCCACGAATGGTGCCAGTAGATTCAACAATCACCTGTTTGGCAGTAAGCTCGCCCTCGATCGTTCCAGAAATAGAAGCAATATCAGGAACCTCAAAGTTTCCCTTTAGAACAACCCCTTCGCCTACAAATAGGCAGCCTTGCTGATTACTTTCGGCCACAGAAGACCCTCGCATTGATTTTTTGATTAATTAGAATCTGACCAAATTCCTACAAGTCTTAGATTTATTTGAGTAATTTTGTCATATTGATCAAAATAAGAGTATTAGCTTAAGAGCTAATAACCATACCCTGACAACACCAGATTCCAAAAGAAAAAACCGCCCGAAGGCGGTTTCTCATGTAAAGCGCTTAAAACGAATTAAGCAGCTTTACGGCTTTTTGCAGCTGGCTTAGCTACAGCGTATTGGCCTTGAACGTTAGCCAATGCAGCGTCGATACTTTTCTCAAAGTTTGCGAAAGCGTCAGTTGCTGAAGCGCGAACTTGGTCAAACTGTTGGAGTGAAGTTTCGAATGCAGTTTTGAATGCAGATACAAATGCTTCAGAACCAGCAGGGGCTGTCTTAGTAGCTTCTTTAACAAACTTAACCATATCAGCACGTGCGTCATCAATAGAAGCCTCAACTACTTGAGCAACTTCTTTATTGCCGTTACGTACAACCTTGTTTACCTTAGCTTGGTAAGCAGCAGCGTACTTAGCAGCTTCTTGGGCAGTTTCTGGTTGAGCCAATTTTGCCAACTGTTGTGCATCTTTAATTGCCAACAATTGTGCGCTTGTATCTTGAGCAGCAACTAAAGCATCTTTAGCAGCAGCTTGGTTGATTTCAGCTAATTCTTTAGCGCTTTCAACAGCAACTTGAGCCAAGTACTTAGCGTTTTCAACAGCTTTAGCTTGAGCTTGTGAGAGTTGGTCGTTTAATTGATTCTGGAACATGGTGTTTTCCTAACTTTGTAATTTGTTTAAATTTTATTGCGATGCACCATTGTAAAAAAGTTTTTGTTGCACTGCAAGATTTATTTGCGGCAACGCAACAAAAAGATCAAAAACCCCTTTATTTGATTAAAAACAGGGGGTTGAGGATATAAATAATGAGGAAGCTAGCCTGGATTTAGGGTCAAAATCCGGAAAAACCAAAGAAAAAACCACCCGAAGGTGGTTTCAAACTACTGGCGGAAGAGGCGGGATTCGAACCCGCGGTAGGCTATTAACCTACGCACGCTTTCCAGGCGTGTGACTTAAACCGCTCATCCACCCTTCCGTACAGCCTTTGATTATACGTTTGCCGGAAGGGTTACCTCTAAAAGCATCATTCGCGAATTAGACAGACTCTTTGAGTTGATCCAAGATTGCTGGATTTTCAAGAGTGGATGTATCTTGAGTCACTTCTTCACCTTTAGCAATCACACGCAATAAGCGGCGCATGATCTTGCCGGAACGGGTCTTAGGCAAGTTATCACCGAAACGAACGTCCTTAGGCTTAGCGATCGGACCGATCTCTTTACCAACCCAGTTACGTAACTCAGTCGCAATCTTCTTGGCTTCGTCACCTGTTGGGCGTCCGCCCTTCAGAACTACGAATACGCAAATTGCTTCACCAGTCATATCGTCAGGGCGACCAACTACTGCAGCCTCAGCAACCAATGGGTTAGCAACTAAGCAAGATTCGATTTCCATCGTACCCATGCGGTGACCAGAAACGTTCAACACGTCATCAATACGGCCAGTGATTGTGAAGTAACCAGTGTCTTTATTGCGGATTGCGCCGTCACCTGCCAAATACAAAGTGCCGCCCAACTCTTCTGGGAAGTAAGACTTCACGAAACGATCTGGGTCGTTCCAGATTGTGCGAATCATCGAAGGCCACGGACGTTTTACAACCAAGATACCGCCTTGACCGTTTGGAACGTCTACACCAGCTTCATCCACAATCGCTGCCTGAATACCTGGCAATGGCAATGTGCATGAACCTGGAATCATTGGTGTTGCACCTGGCAATGGTGAAATCATATGACCACCAGTTTCTGTTTGCCAGAAGGTATCTGCGATTGGGCAACGTGAGCCACCGACATTCTCGTAGTACCACATCCAAGCTTCTGGATTAATCGGCTCACCTACTGAACCCAAGAGACGCAATGAAGATAAGTCATAGCTCTTTGGATGCACTGCTGGATCATTACTTGATGCTTTGATCAATGAACGAATTGCTGTTGGTGCTGTGTAGAAAATAGTCGCTTTGTGCTTTTGGATCATGTCCCAGAAACGACCGGCATTCGGATAAGTCGGAACACCTTCAAATACGATCTCAGTAGCGCCAACTGCGAGTGGGCCATAAGTAATATATGAGTGGCCCGTTACCCAACCGATGTCGGCTGTACACCAGAACACATCATTTGGCTTAATGTCAAAAGTCCACTTCATTGTGAGAATCGCCCACAAGAGGTAACCACCAGTGGAGTGCTGTACACCCTTTGGCTTACCTGTTGAACCTGATGTGTAGAGAATAAATAATGGATGCTCAGCGCTAACCCACTCTGGCTCGCAAGTAGTAGCTTCGTTAGCAACAATCTCTTGCATCCAAACATCGCGACCTGCTGTCATGGTGACATCACTGCCAGTGCGCCTATTTACGATGACATGCTTAACCTTAGCGCATTCACCAGTAGAAAGAGCCTCATCGCAAATCGCTTTCAATGGCAGAGATTTGCCGCCGCGGAATTGGCCGTCAGCGGTAATCACTGCAACCGCACCTACGTCAATGATGCGGTCACGCAAAGCTTGAGCAGAAAATCCACCGAATACTACTGAGTGAATTGCGCCAATACGGGCGCAGGCTTGCATAGCAACAATGCCTTCGATAGTCATCGCCATGTAAATAATGACGCTGTCACCGGACTTAATGCCCATTTTGCGAAGTGCATTTGCCATTTTGCAAACGCGCTCGAGCAAGTCTTGGTAAGTTACGTTGGTAACTGAACCATCATCGGCTTCAAAAATAATTGCAGTCTTTTTGCCAAGACCATTTTCAACTTGACGATCTAAACAGTTGTAAGAGGCGTTCGTTGTGCCATCTTCAAACCATTTGTAGAAAGGCGCTTTGGACTCATCCAGAACTTTAGTAAAAGGCTTTTTCCAGAAAATATTTTCTTTTGCAAGGCGACCCCAAAAACCGTCATAATCCTTATCAGCTTCCGCACACAACTTGTTGTAAGCTTCCATTCCAGGAATGGCAGCAGATTTAACAAAGTCTGCAGGCGGGTTAAATACGCGGTTTTCTTGCATCAATGGTTCCATGCTTCACAGCCCTTCTATTCAATAATCAGTCGTCTTTTTCCGCGAAAATAGCGCAGAGTTAGGGCAATACATCCCCAAGAGCTAATAAGATAAGTGAAAACACGCTAGATTTGCTCTATGGCAAACCCTTAAAATAGAAGAAACCTTACAAAATTAAGCCCAAAACCATGACAAATATCAAACAAAACGACCTTATTCAAAGCGTTGCAGACGCATTTCAGTTCATTTCTTACTACCATCCCAAGGACTTCATCTCGGCCATGGGTAAGGCTTACGAGCTTGAACAGGGTGCCGCAGCTAAAGATGCGATTGCTCAGATTTTGACCAATAGCCGCATGTGCGCTGAAGGCCACCGCCCTATGTGCCAGGACACGGGTATTGCTGTCGTTTTCCTCAAAATTGGTATGAATGTCCAATGGGGCGATGCCACGATGAGTGTGACCGAGATGGTGAATGAAGGGGTTCGTCGGGCTTATATGAACCCAGACAACCCATTGCGCGCATCAGTTCTGACCGACCCCGCGGGTAAACGTAAAAACACGGGTGATAACACCCCTGCTGTTGTTCACTACGAAATCGTTCCGGGTGACGATGTAGAGGTGATTTGTGCAGCTAAAGGTGGTGGCTCTGAAAACAAAGCCAAGATGGTCATGCTCAACCCTTCCGACTCCATCGTGGACTGGGTTCTCAAGACTGTTCCAACAATGGGTGCTGGCTGGTGCCCTCCTGGCATCCTCGGTATTGGCATTGGCGGCACTCCAGAAAAAGCCATGTTGATGGCAAAAGAGTCCTTGATGGGCCCTGTGGATATTCAAGAGCTGATCGCACGCGGTGCAAAAACTCGCGCTGAAGAGCTTCGCTTAGAGCTATACGAGAAGGTGAATCAACTCGGTATTGGCGCACAAGGCCTCGGTGGCTTGGCTACAGTTCTAGATATCAAGATCATGGAATACCCAACGCACGCCGCCTCATTGCCAGTGGCGATGATTCCAAACTGTGCCGCGACCCGTCACGTACATTTCCACTTACATGGCGATGGCCCAGCGATATTAGAAAAGCCTTCTTTATCCGATTGGCCAGATGTGACTTGGACTCCAGACACTAAAAAATCCAAGCGCGTGAACTTGGACACCTTGACAGCCGAAGAAGTAGCCGGCTGGAAAGAAGGCGAAACACTACTCCTGAATGGCAAAATTTTGACTGGGCGTGACGCTGCACATAAGCGCATTCAGGACATGCTTGCCAAAGGCGAAGAATTGCCAGTGAGCTTTAAAAATCGCGTGATCTATTACGTTGGTCCAGTGGATCCAGTGGGTGATGAAGCGGTTGGTCCAGCAGGCCCAACTACATCGACACGTATGGATAAGTTCACTGAGATGATGTTGGCCAAGACTGGCTTGATCTCCATGATTGGTAAAGCAGAACGTGGCCCCATTGCCATTGAAGCAATTAAGAAACATAAGTCTGCTTACCTCATGGCTGTTGGTGGTGCCGCGTACTTAGTCTCTAAAGCAATTCAGACGGCAAAGGTAGTTGGATTTGCTGATCTGGGCATGGAAGCTATTTATGAATTCGATGTCAAAGATATGCCAGTAACCGTAGCTGTGAGCTCTGCTGGTATCTCTATGCATGAAACTGGGCCAAAAGAATGGCAAGCGAAGATTGCTGGCATTCCAGTCAAGATTGCGTAAGACAACTAATACATAGTTAAGCGACCTTTACTTGGCACTCATCGGGGTTTTTGATTCTGGCGTTGGAGGCTTATCCATTTTGGATGAGGCTCTGCGCCAGCTTCCCGAGCATGACTATATTTATTTAGCCGACTCCATCAATGCGCCTTATGGAGAAAAATCCAGCGAGTGGATTGCTTCACGCAGTATGGAGCTGTGTCAATATTTAGCAGCTCAAGGATGCGATGCGATTCTAGTTGCATGCAATACCGCAACTGCTGAAGCCATTGCCGATATTCGTGATGAACTCAGCAGCATCCCCATCATCGGTGTTGAGCCAGGCATCAAGCCTGCAGCCATGCAGTCCACCAATGGCGTAGTCGGTGTTCTCGCTACCGAAGCCACACTAAAGAGCGATAAATTTAGCGCTTTGCTAGCCACCCTTCCCAACTGTCAATTTATTAAGCAAGCTGGCGCCGGTCTAGTCCCCCTAATTGAAGCGGGACAAGCCAATGGCGAAGAAACTTTGGAGCTATTGGCTGAGCATCTTGAACCTATTCAAGATGCAGGAGCGGACACTCTAGTTTTGGGATGTACTCACTACCCTTTCTTACGCAAAGCTATTCGCAAGTTACTCGGGGATTCAATCAATTTGATTGATACCAGTGATGCTGTAGTGCGTCAGCTTAAACGCAAGCTAGAGGCGCAAGGAAAAGAGTTATCTGCTGGCACATGTGGCTCTATTAAATTAATGAGCAGCAAAGATGCATCGCTCTTGCATCAAATGGCCCAAGAACTCATGCAATCTGATTTGGATGAGCACAGCATTGAATCTCAATTGGTAAGCACGTTCAAATGAGCACCTTCTTCAGTCAATTAAATGCCCGTCTGCCGTTCAATAAAACTGAACGCATCATCCTGGGCATTGTTATTGGCCTGCATCTACTCTTTTTGATTGGCTTTCAGAATGGCATGAAGCCAGACCATGACAGCAACCTTGATGATTCGCGCGTGATGGCTAACCTCGTGAGTCCTGAAGCTGCTAAACAGCCACAAGCTGCTCCAGCTGCACCTCCACCTAAGCCAAAGCAAGAGCAGAAGAAGAAAACAGTGGAAGAGAAATCCACTCAAGCACCAAGCCCACCACAAGCACAGCAACAGGCCGCTACCCCGCCAACGCCTCAGCAATCCAAAAGTGACTCACAGGCTCCAAATGCAACGGTTGCGCCTGCCACCTCTTCGGGATCTAGTGGCACACCGATTCAGACTGACATTGGTAAACTGGTCGTCGTCTATCAGCCAGATGCAGATGCCTACTACCCCTCCTTCTCCAAGAGATCGGGAGAGCAAGGTGAAGTAGTGGTTCGATTGATTATTGATGAAACAGGAAGTGTTGAGGATGTTGCTTTATTACGTTCTAGCTCTTTTCCAAGGTTAGATCGAGCAGCAACTGAAATTGGTCGTCGCTATCGCTTTAAACCATTTCTAGTAAATGGTTCGCCCCAAAGAATTTCTACCAACCTTTTAATCAAATTTAATTTAAAGAATTAACATTATGAACACACCATTTGGCTTAGCGAATTTATGGCTCGAGGGCGATGCAATCACCCGCTTTGTGGCAATCGCACTTTTGATTTGCTCAATTGTGACTTGGGTAATCTTGCTATCCCGCTTTTGGGATTTGCGCAATCTGCGCAAACTGAAACCTGAGCTCGATCAATTTTGGCGTGCCACTTCATACGACCAGGGTTTAAGTGCTTTCACTAGCCACGCAAGCAATCCTTACTATCAGATTGCTAAGGCTGCGAGCGGTGCCTCTACCCACCACCAAAGCCAATCAACCAATCATCGCGAACTCCTGCAAACATTGAATTACTCTGAATGGATGGCCAGAAGCCTCAAGAACAGCATTGATGGTGTTGCTGCGCAACTTCAAAAGGGTCTTACCTTCCTGGGCTCAACCGGCGCAACTGCACCGTTTATTGGCCTATTTGGAACTGTGTGGGGCATCTATCACGCTTTGATCGCAATCAGCAGCTCAGGTAGTGCGCAGATTGATCAAGTTGCCGGCCCGATTGGTGAGGCGCTCATCATGACTGCCCTAGGTTTGGCAGTAGCGATTCCAGCCGTGCTTGGCTTCAATGCGATTAATCGTGCCAACAAATTATTGGTCGCTGATCTCAATCGCTTTGGCAATGATCTCCTCGCTTACTTTGTAACCGGTGCCCGCGTGAAGTCCGGAGAATAATCATGTCTTTTAATCTTCAGAACGATCAAGAAGAAAGCGGCATCATGGCCGAAATCAACATGACTCCGATGGTGGACGTCATGTTGGTGCTGTTAATTATTTTCATCATCACGCTGCCGGTGATTCAGCAGGCAGTGAAGGTTGAGCTCCCAAAAGCAAATAGCGTACGTAATGAAGTAAAGCCAGAATCGGTGCAGCTCTCGATTGATGCTCAGGGGCAAATATTCTGGAATAGCACGCCGATTGATTTAAAGACATTTGATGGCTATGCAGAAAAAGCCGCTCAAAAAGAGCCGCAGCCGGAAATCAATTTGCGCGCAGATAAGTCTGTGAAGTATGAATATGTTGCTCAAGTATTGGCAGCTTCACGCAGGGCTGGCTTAACGAAGCTTGGATTTGTGACTGAACCTAACTAAGGTTTTGTAGCGACTGCACACTGCTCTTGGTAAGTCTTCGTACCCTCACCGAGGGTTGCCGAGAGAATTCCACCCCGAATGGTCTCCGCTTTTCTAAGCTGACCAGTGGCGCGATGAATTGTGATTGCTGTAATTACTGAACCAGCCCCATACTGAACACCATCAAAACTCTCTGGTGGAAAGTGCGCTTCCATCGAAATGAGTACCGTGGGTTCAGTGACAAGGACATTTTTAATTACTTGCCGACCCAACTCATCTGACTGATCTAAATCCCGATCATCAACAAATACTTTTGCCTTCTGATTTTTTGAGCCAGGACTCACCTTGAGCTCGTAGGTCTCGGTGTAATTCTTTTCTGAACGGGTACAAGTAAAAACGAGAGGCTCTGCCGCCAAACAGAGGGCGGAATATGAAAACAAGAAAAGAATATGGAGGTATTTCAAGGATGCCTGAAATCAATCGATTGGTGCCCGAGGCCGGAATCGAACCGGCACGACTTTTTTGAGTCGGCAGATTTTAAATCTGCTGTGTCTACCGATTTCACCACTCGGGCTCGCACGAGCAATAAAGCCGTACTAAATAAATCAAGACAAGCAAAATTTTAGCATGCGAGACCTATCGGTGATGGGAAGCCTGCTTTCATCAAGCTTAGGCTGAGGCTAGAGCAAACCCACTAAACTATTCCCATGAAAATATCGACACCAAGTCCAGGTCTTAAAACCCTATTTAAGGCCGTCTTTTGGCTGGGATCCGGGGCATTGGTCTTGCTTGCTGGAGTGAGCCTATTCTATTTGCTCTCAGCCCAAACCAACCCCTCTGGTAAGCGGATCATTAAAACCCTCGGGGACTCAGTTGCAATTACCTTTGATGAAAGTGATATCCCCCATATTCAGGCCAAGACCTCTACTGACGCGCTCTTTGCTTTGGGCTATTTACATGCCAGCGAACGCTCTTGGCAAATGGAAATTAATCGCCGCCTATCTAGCGGGCGACTCTCCGAAATTCTTGGAAAAGAAACCTTAGCAATCGATCGCTTTATTCGTACGCTAGGCATTAAGCATGCCGCTGAAAAACAGTTTGATCGCTACCCCATCGCTACCAAGCGATTACTGCAATCCTATGCGGATGGAGTGAATGCTGGAAATGCCCACCTAGGATGGGCACTTCCGATGGAATATTTTTTAACCGGCTCCAAACCAGGCCATTGGTCACCTACCGATAGCGTAGCGTGGATGCTGATGATGGCACTAGATCTGGGTGGTAACTGGCATAAAGAATTGCAACGCCTTGAGCTCTCACAATTCTTAACTACGAAACAAGTATGGGAAGTAATGCCAGCATATACGCCAGGCGACCCGGTGAGCAATGTTGACTTTGCCAAAATGTATCGGGACATCAACGTTTTTAATCCGAACCCACTCGCACGCGATCAAAAGTCGAAGAAGCTACCCGCAACTGAATTAGCTATCAATGAAGTGCCAGGCGGAAAAGATGGCATTGGATCCAATAACTGGGCTCTTAGCGGCAAACTGACTGCATCTGGCAAGCCCTTGCTGGCCAACGACCCGCATCTCGGCTTATCAGCGCCAGCGATTTGGTATATGGCTCATCTCGAGGCTCCGGGCCTCAACGTGATTGGCGCAACCCTGCCCGGTATTCCGGCAGTGGTACTTGGAAGAACTGATAAGTTTGCTTGGAGCTTTACAAATACCGGTCCCGATGTTCAGGATTTGTATATCGAGCAACTCGATCCGAAAAATCCTGGCATCTATCGAGGACCAGAGGGCCCACTCCCCTTCAAAGTTCGCCAAGAAATTATCGACATCAAAGGCGAGCCTCCTCTACGCTTTTTGGTCAAAGAGACTCGGCATGGTCCAGTGATTTCTGAATCGTATGCACGCGCCAAGCGAGCCATTGATACCGATCGCTTTGCTCTGGCTTTACGCTGGACTGCGCTAGACCTTGAAAATCAATCCGTTGCTGGCTTGCTAGAAATGAATCACGCTAAAGACTTGGATACGTTCAAGCAAGCGCTACGCAAAAATTATGCGCCTATGCAAAACGTTGTGATGGCAGATGTGGATGGCAACATTTCGTTTCAGGCTGCTGGTGTTGCACCCAAGCGCACCTTACACCATGGTTTGTATGGGGTAGCGCCAGCTCTGGGCTGGGAAAAGCAATATGACTGGGGTGGATACGTCCCCTTTGATCAATTACCCAGCAGCAGCAATCCAGACTCCCACTGGATCGCTACAGCCAACCAGAAAGTACTGGCTAACAACGATCCAAATCCACTGACCGGCGATTGGGATCTGCCAACCCGCTACGATCGAATTGTGGAGTTGATTAAAGGTAAATCAACACATGATCTCGCCTCCATGAAATCGATGCAAGCAGATACCCTCTCTTTGGGTGCCACACCATTACTGGAGTTATTTAAGTCAGCCCAATCAACGCATCCATTGGCGCAACAAGCTATTGAGCTCAGCAGAAACTTTGACGGGGACATGAAAATCGATAGCACTGGTGCCCTCATATTTAATGCCTGGGCTGATCAGCTTTCAAGAAAACTTTTTTCGCGTTTAGGGTATTTATTTACAGAAAATTATGGGGCACGTAACTTTAGGCATCCACTGATATTGCAATTACAAGATCCAAATAGCCCCTGGTGCAACGATCCTCAAACTGAACAGATCGAGAGCTGTGCCGATGCTTCAAATGCAGCATTAAATAAAGCACTAGAGCAACTGAGTGCGCAATTTGGTAGCAATCCCAAGAATTGGGCTTGGGGCAATGCCCATATTGCGGTTTCAGAGCATCGCCCTTTAAGCAAGGTGCCATTGCTGGGTAGCCTCTTCAATTTGACACAGCCGTTTCCTGGAGATAGTTTTAGCGTCAATGTGGGTAGACTTGAACTGCTCAGGGCTGATAATCCTTTTGAAACCAAACAAGCACCTAGCCTTAGGACGCTCTACGATCTCTCCGATTTAGAGCAATCCCTCTTTATCTACCAAACCGGGCAATCTGGCTGGGTACAGAACAAGCTCTACCGAAACATGAGCTCCCTTTGGGCTCGGAATGAATACCTGCCCTTGCAAATGAAACCTCAAAAGATTACCCGGCAACTGGATTTGAATATTAAGGAAAAATAGGCGGGAGAGTTTAGAATAAGACTTAGAGGCCCAGTGTGGGCTTAACCCAATTAACGACAACGCCATCAATCATGAAAAAATTACACGCACTCACTATCTTTACTGCGCTCTCCTTATTACCTTTTTCGAGCAGCTTCGCTGAGTGGAAAGAATTGGGATCGAATGAATTAATGGTGGTCTACGTTGACCTTGATACGGTTAGCGCATCAGGCGAGAACGTACAAATTTTGTCAATGCTCGATCTGAAGAAGCCTGGCATGAATCCAAAAACTAAACAACCTGTCAGCTCAATCATTGGCATCAATGAATACAACTGCCCAACAATTAGCTATCGCCCAATTGAGTACAAAGAATTTGCAGGCAACAAGGGCACTGGCAAGGTTGTTTCTGACAATAAAACCCCCAAAAGCCAATTTGAGCCTATCGTAAATGAATCCTGGACGGCTGGAGTATTCAACGTTGTCTGCCAACGCAAATAAATATATCGCTTTGAATGCCTGCCAAAGCAGACCAAACCCTTCGGGCTGGTCTGCTTTTTGCTTTTATGTCAGCACCATTCTGGGAGGCGCGCTCATCTGCCTGAATTTGAGTGGCTGTGCAGCACCACTATTGGCTTTAGGCGGTTCAGCCACTACTGCAGCCAGCTCTGCAGGGACCGCTGCTGCATCGGTTGCAGTCGCTAATCCTTCGACTGCAGTGAGTGCGATTTCTACCGTAACCACCGGAAAATCCCCTTTAGAACACGCTGCCTCAGCAGCAACTAAGCAAGACTGCAACTTCCTGAATGCTTTGGGGTCAAAGCCTATTTGCTCGGATATCCCCATCCCCACAATCAAAGATATGAGTGAACCCTACTTTGGGCCAGCAGATAGCCCGCCCACTTCCAAATAAGCAGTCTAAAATTACGCTTATTCAGCAATCTTTACCTCTATTGAAGCCATGACTACAGAAAATTACTACCTCACACTAACCTGCCCCAATCGACCAGGCATTGTTGCTGCCGTCTCAACCTATATCTTTGAATTGGGTGGTGATATTGAAGAAGCTCAGCAATTCGATGACAAAGCCTCTAAGCGCTTCTTTATGCGCGTCAGCTTTAGCTGCAGCGCTGACAGCAAAACCCTGAAGGCAGGTTTTGTAGAGATCGCCAAACGGTTTGATCTCACTTGGGACTTGCGTGCGGTGAAGGATTTGAAACGCGTATTGATCATGGCGTCTAAGCTAGATCATTGCTTGGTAGATCTTCTCTATCGCTGGCGCATTGGCGAACTTCCAATGATCATTTGCGGAATCGTGTCCAATCATCCACGTGAGGTGTACTCCAGCATTGATTTTGCGGACATTCCGTTTTATCACCTCCCCGTAACACCAGAAACCAAACCAGCTCAAGAGGCAAAACTTTTAGAGATTGTTGCCAATTCAAAAGTAGACATGGTTATTTTGGCGCGCTACATGCAAATTCTGTCGGATGACTTATCCACCCAGTTATCGGGGCGCTGCATCAACGTTCATCACTCATTCTTACCAAGCTTTAAAGGTGCCAAGCCTTACCATCAGGCTCATGCCCGCGGTATTAAGTTGATTGGAGCTACAGCGCACTTTGTCACCAGCGATTTGGATGAAGGTCCAATCATTGAACAAGACGTGACTCGTGTCACCCATGGCGATACACCTGAAGACTTGGTTCGCAAAGGTCGAGATTTAGAGCGCACCGTACTTTCACGTGCTCTTCGCTACTACCTGCATGACCGCGTTTTGATTAACGGCGCGACTTCAGTAGTCTTCTCTGATTGAGTTAAATCTCTGAGGCCTTATCTATGATCTCCGGCCTTGTTCAAATTCTTTTATTCCAAAGTCTGGGGGAGCTTGTATCCAAGTTCGCCCTGCCCACCCTGCCTGGCCCTGTTATTGGCTTGGTACTGCTGATCATTTGGCTGGTGCTACGCAAAGGTATTAATAGCGATCTCGCGATGGTAGCCGATGGCTTTAGCCAGTACCTTGGGCTCTTATTCGTACCAGCAGCAGTTGGGGTGGTGCTATTTTTACCTCAACTCAAAGCCAACGCGCTAGCTATTGTGAGCGCCTTAGTTGCTAGCGTGATTTTGACAATTGCTACCACGGCAATTGTTGTTCGCTTTCTGAGTGCAAAGCCAGAAAGTACTGAGTCATGAGTGAAAAGCACTCCATTGTCGAGATCTGGGTTTATCTATCAGGTAGCCCCTTGTTTGCCCTCTTCATTACTTTGGCAGCCTATCAAATTGGTCTCCTGATCTATAAAGCCACCAAGCAGAATCCATTAGCTAACCCAGTAGCCATTGCCATCATTCTGGTTGCGAGCATGATTCAATTTATTGAGATGCCCTATTCCACCTACTTTGAAGGGGCGCAATTTATTCACTTCTTATTGGGATCAGCCACAGTCTCTTTGGCAATACCAATATATAGAGGGCTCAGCAGTCTTAAGGGTAGGTCACTTCCTTTGCTAGCGTCTTTACTTGCAGGCGGCTTGATATCCATCATTAGCGCGGTGAATATTGCCAAATTATTTGGGGCTGACTCCAGCATTACTGGCGCCATGTATCCCAAATCCGTCACCGCACCAATCGCCATGGGTATTGCTGAGCGTATTAGCGTATCTCCAACCTTGACTGCTATCTTTGCAGTGACTACCGGGATTCTGGGGGCTATTTTGGCGCCATTTATCCTGAATGCGCTGGGAATGAAGGCGTGGTGGCAGCGTGGCTTTGCAATCGGCATTGGCGCACACGGTATTGGCACCTCGCGAGCATTTAGTATTCATCCTGAGGCAGGAACTTACGCCAGTCTTGCGATGGGTATGAATGGCGTGATTAGTGCCGTAGCTATTCCAATTTTGTATCACGTATTTAATTAAGAGAATTTCAAATTATGTTGATTTCCCCTCCTTTTGGTGGCGGTCGCGCCCCAGTCCTCGCCAAGAATGCAGTTGCTAGTTCGCAACCCTTAGCTACACAAGCCGGCATTGAGGCTTTGCAAAGTGGTGGCAACGCAGTTGATGCAGCCTTAGCCACTGCGATCACACTGACTGTGGTTGAGCCCACCATGAATGGCTTGGGTGGCGATGGATTTGCGCTCGTTTGGGATGGTAAGAAACTCCACGGCATGAATGCCTCTGGGCGTGCACCTGCTGCATGGACGCCAGACTACTTTGCCGGCAAAGCGGCAATGGATCTCATTGGCTGGAATACAGTGACAGTGCCAGGAATGGTTTCGGGGTGGATTGAGTTATCACGCAAGTTTGGCAAGCTACCTTTTGCACAACTCTTTAAGCGCGCAATTGACTATGCAGAGAATGGCTTTCCAGTCTCACCGGTAATCGCGCGTCAATGGCGCGAAGCAATTCCGATTCTGAAAAATCAACCTGGTTTTAGCGAGTCATTTTTAATTGATGGCAAAGCACCGACTGCTGGTCAAATTTGGCGTTACCCCGCTCAAGCTAAAACACTCCGCGAGATTGCAGAGACCGAAGGTGAATCTTTTTACACCGGTAAATTAGCGCAGAGCATGGTTGATTTTGCCCAAAGTACGGGCGGCTGCTTCACCATGGCTGACTTTGCGAATAATCAAACTGAGTGGGTTGAGCCTTTGGCATTTGATTATGGTGACTACACCCTGCACGAGATTCCACCAAATGGTTCGGGCATCGTCGCTCAGATGGCGCTCGGTATTTTGCAAGCAGCCAATGTAAAACAATATCCAGCCAATTCTGCACAACGCATTCATCTGCAAGTAGAAGCGATGCGCATAGCCTTTGCAGATGCATACGCTCATGTATCTGATGCCAGTACCATGAGGGTGCCAACAAGCGCATTACTGGATAGAGATTATTTGGCTAGTCGTGCCGCACTGATTAATCACAATCAAGCGGGTAGCTATGGTGCTGGGGATCCCCATGCTGGTGGTACGGTTTATCTTTGTGCCGCAGATCAATCTGGCATGATGATTTCTTACATTCAGTCGAACTTTAAAGGCTTTGGTTCAGGTGTTGTTGCCCCTGGCGGTATTGCATTCCATAACCGCGGCATGAGCTTTAGCCTGGTTGATGGTCACCCCAATCAAGTTGCGCCTGGTAAGCGCCCTTTCCACACCATTATTCCGGCATTCTTAACCAAGGGAAATCAGCCGGCTATGGCGTTTGGTGTGATGGGTGGCAATATGCAGCCACAAGGTCATATTCAGTTTGTGATGCGTTTTGTTGATGAGTATCTCAATCCACAAGCCTGCTCAGATGCACCCCGCTGGAGAATTGATGATGTGGGCAAACTGACTGTTGAGGCTTCCATGCCAGTCGCTGTAGTTGAGGGCTTAAAGGCGATGGGACATGAAGTTGCTGTGATGCCAGCAAATAGCCTGGACTTTGGAAGCGCACAAGCTATTGCGTTATTGGGCGAAGAAACCCAGGATGCCTATATTGCCGGTAGTGACCATCGTCGCGATGGAATGGCAGCAGGCTTCTAAAAACAGTTAGCCAGGCAAACAGTTCAGATAAAAACGCTTCACCTCTTGATCACAGCTCACATCCTTGGGCTGTATGGGTCGCTCTAGAGTGATACCTTCAATAGAGGTACAGCGGCTGAGGGCTACATAGACCTGCCCTGACGCAAACGCTCCTGAAGATAAATCGACTTTGATCTTATCGAGGGTCTTGCCCTGACTCTTATGAATGGTGACAGCCCAAGCTAGCATGAGCGGAATCTGTACAAAGGTGCCGATGATGTTTGGTGAAATCTTTCCGGACATCATGTCATGGTCATAGCGATAAGATTCCCACTGATGACCTTTCACTTCAACTGTATTTGAGTATGGCCCGTTCTGCACCATCACTTTGACGGTATTGGGTAGCAACTCGCGCACCACTCCAATCGTGCCATTGACCCAACGCTTAGGGAAGTTACTATCGGTCGCGGTAAACATGACCTTAGCACCCACTTTTAGCGTGAGGTGATTGGGTGATGGCAGATTTCGATCATCCACATTGAACTTACCTGTGCTATTGCCGGTATAGACCTTGGCATCGGTTGTTAATGCTCGCAAGCCTGCGCCATTAATTTGATCTGCGCGTGCGTTAGTCGTAGTTAAGGTGATGGTTTGCTCATCAGCCTCTTTTTTGGTTTCATAACAAACGGCATTTAAGGTGTCGAGTGCTTCATCAATATCTTGATTGATACGGATTTGATTAAGAAGGCCTGCGAAGTGCGCATCCTTCTGACGGAAGATCTTTGAAAGCTCTACCATTGTGACATCTTTGCGATGCAAGGCCATGGCGCAGAAGAAATAAGGGCCCTCATAACCGCGCTCAGAGAGCACCTGCATATCGGCATTAGAAACTACTGGAGGCAACTGAAACAAGTCCCCCACAAACATGACTTGAATACCGCCAAAGGGTTGACTCTTGTGCGGACCATTGGCACGAAGGAATAAGTCCATCGCATCCACTACATCTGCACGCACCATCGAGATCTCATCAATAATGAGTAGGCGAATATCTTTATAGAGGCGCTTATCTTTTAAGGGCTTGATATCCTCCTCTGGAAAGATCAAGCGTGGCGGCAAGCGAAAGAAGGAATGAATAGTGACACCCTTCACTTGTAACGCAGCTACACCAGTTGGCGCCACTACTACTACGTTGCCAGGAATGTTCTCACGCAGGTAACCAATTAAGGTTGTCTTACCAGTACCTGCCTTACCGCTCACAAAAATATAGGGGTCGTGACGCTCGATAGCGTCGATTACGTCCTGGTATTCAGGAGTGATTTCAATGGCGGATGGGTCGACTACAGGATTGGTCATCCCCTATTGTTTCATGGGATCAACTAACGCAGCGAAAGCCTATATAAACTACGCCAATATCGGCAGGCTTAGACTCCACATCAGTCTCTTTTTGCCTCTCTGGGCCGTACCACCAAGAAGCACCGCGAGTAATGAAGCCGCCATTACGCTCAGTTGCAGTCCATTCCCAAACATTGCCACCCATATCGAACAATCCATTGACTCCAGGCTTGGTGGTACCGACAGGCACATGGCCAGTACCGCGGTTTAATGCACCCGCTGGCGCCACACCCTTGTAGTCACCACAACCGCTTAAGCAATGCGATACCGATGGATTACTACCGCCTGGAAATGGGTAGCGCTGCCCTTTGGTGAAGCCCGTTGGAGGAGCTTCTCTTTGCTCCAGAAAAGCGGCTGAAGTCCACTCAGATTCGGTAGGCAAACGTTTGACATAAAAGCGGCAAACAGAGGCCGCCTCAGCTTGATTTAGATGCACTGCAGGCTCATTTGATTTTGCAGGAACGCCATAAGGAGTCTTCCATGTCCAACCGGGTTTTTTCACAAAGCCTGCTTCATAAGAAAGTCCGCCGCCATTCTTCTCGGCCTGACTTACAAAACCAGTGGCATCAGCAAAAGATTTGACATCGGCAATCGTCATCTCGGTTTGATCCCAAGATACAGTCCCGACTTTTATAGTAGGAATGGTGGATGCGGGGGCGCTAACCGCAGTAGATGGCCGTAACATGAAATACAGCGCAATCACAGAAAGTAGTAAGCCAAAAAGAATAGATAAAAGATCGAATTTTTTCATAGATGAAATCGAGAAAAATAAAAAAGCTCCGCAAAGGGAGCCTTAGGATACTGCAGTATTCGGTGGGGCGAACGACGGGGCTCGAACCCGCGACAACCAGAATCACAATCTGGGACTCTACCAACTGAGCTACGTCCGCCACTGAAGACTTAGATTATAGCTTTTGAGCCAAAACCCTGTCAAAAATGGCCTAGATTACTGATTTAGGCGCCTTCAAACTCAAAGGCAGCCCAATCCCCAAGGCATAAGCTCGCATCGATAAAGAAATCCAAAATAGCAGCCTTGCTTTGAACTTTAGCCAGGGCATGGTGATCAGAAAGGCGCTGGCGCCAGTAACGCGAGCCCGCCCTCCCATGAGCCAAGCCCAGAATATGGCGGGTGAATGCGCCGATATAAAAAGGCTTTCCTTTGGCCTGACATTCATCAAACCAAGCCTGGACCTGCTTCACCAATGCAATCTGAATACGATGCCACTCGGTCTCACTAAAGAGGTATCCAGCAGCATCGCCGTCCGTATTGATCATGTCATCCCAACCCAAAAGCAATGCCGGGAAATGATAGGCTGCCCTACCCACCATAAAGCCATCAAAGTCATCCCAATGGCCTGCAATTTGCTCATTAGTTTCCAGACCGCCATTGAGCAATACCTTGAGATCAGGAAATTGCTTTTGCGCATCCAAACGAAGCTTTGCAGCCACTGCATAACGAAGTGGTGGTTTGCTACGATTTTCTTTGGGAGATAAACCCTTTAGGACAGCATTGCGTGCATGGATAGTTACCAGACTTGCGCCCGCATCGGCCACAGCAAGAATGAAGTTAAGAGCAAATTGATAATCCGCATCAGAATTGGCGGCATCCATCGTGTCTAAACCAAGTCGATGCTTTACGGTGATCGGAGTATCAACAGCCGCTTTCATCGCTTTAACGCAATCAGCAACGAGTTGTGGCTCAGCCATTAAACAGGCACCGAAAGCACCGCGTTGAACACGCTCAGATGGACAGCCGCAATTGAGGTCAATCTCGTCGTAACCCCATTGCTGCGCCAACTCTGCAGCCTTCGCTAAATCAGATGGCTCCGATCCACCCAACTGAAGAACGACGGGGTGCTGATCTTGTGAATAATCCAAATGACGTGGCACATCCCCATGAATAAGAGCGCCGGTAGTCACCATCTCGGTATAGAGAACCGCTTCTTTAGTAAGCGTGCGATGAAAAGAGCGGCAGTGACGATCCGTCCACTCCATCATTGGGGCAACAGCTAAGCGCTTGGGTGTTTTTACAGTCATACGGATATCAACCTAATACTCTTTGAGAAGTAAAGAATCTCTCCTGCCCCGTTACTGGGTCTTTGAAATAAATCTCTTTAGCCAAGAGCTGTAGGGGTTTGGAAAAGTCCAAATCATACTCTTGATAAGGTGTCAGGATAGGATAGATCTGGTCATGCTGAATGGGAATACCCAGGCTATTGAGATGACAACGCAATTGGTGCTTCTTGCCGCTACCTGGAGTGAGGCGGTACTTAGCCCAGGGCCTATTGACTTCAAGTAATTCAATCAATGTGTCGGCATTAACCTCACCATCCACTTCTTGCATTTGTAAAAAGTGTTCTGATTCTTCCAGCCTGCTTTGGTAGGTCATCGGTAATTTCTGGATGAGCACTTCTGAGTATGGTGCGATTGCTTCATAGACTTTTTTGACTGCGCGGTCCCTAAAGAGATTTTGATACTGAGCTCTTTGATTGGGATTTATAGAGAAGAGTACTAGACCCGCTGTATCGCGATCAATCCGATGCATGGGACTCAACTCTTGAATACCCGTTTTTTTCTTTAGGCGATTGAGTAGAGTCTGATGCAGGTATAGACCACTTGGTGTCACCGGTAAAAAATGGGGTTTATCTGCCACCAGAATATGTTCATCCTGGAATAAGATACTTTCCTCAAAAGGAATTTCCGGCTCTCTGGCCAAGCGCCTGAAATACATTAAATGTGTATTGGGAAGATAGGCATCGCCTGCGGCAAGCGCCTCACCCTCTTGATTAAATACCAGGCCATCTGTAAAACGAGCTTCCCACTCACTTCTATCAATATGCGGGAAATTGGCGATAAAGAAATCCAGCAGACAAGCGTGCTCTTGCCCGGCAGGTAAATACACCTTAGATGAGGAGACGCCTTCGGAATTGACTCTCATAAGCAGTGAATCCAAGTTTGTGAATCACTCATAGTGACTCCACATTCTCAAGATGCGCACCGTCTTCTCTTTCTTGAAGATCTCATAAACTAATCGGTGTTGAATATTGATACGCCTCGAGTAGGCTTCAGCAAGATCACCAACCAGCTTTTCATAAGGGGGTGGATTTTGCAAGGGGTCTATCTCCAAAATATCCAATAAGGCTTGAGCTTTATCTCTTAAACCTGCGGCTGATATTTTTTTTGCATCCTTGAGGGCATATTTGGAGTAGGCTAAATCCCAACTCACCACTTCAGCGTCCGCTTAGATTTAGCCAAAGGTTCTGTCATGGCATCTTTTATAGATTCACGCATACCTGGAACTGCCATTAGGTAAAGAGTTTCTTGAATAGCGCTCCAGTCTTCAGCTGAAACCAAGACCGCATTCGCCCTCTTCCCAGAAATTAATACCGGCTGATGCGAGTCAGCAGCTTGATCAATCAGTCGATACAAACCGGCCCGCGCCTCACTTGCAGTTATTGCATCCATCACTTCCTCCAATGGGCCTATGGTACGTAAAAACGTACGCTTTGTCAACACACTAACTCTTAACAAAAACCCCTCTAAAATAGGCCAGCAGCACCCATAAGAACTAGAAAATAAATAGACAACATGCTTGAACTCTCCACATTCGACCTTGGCTTATTGCTGGCCTGCGCTTTATTTGCGGGGTTGGTTGACTCCATTATTGGTGGTGGTGGAATGATTCAGGTGCCAGCCCTTTTTGCCGCCCTTCCAGGCTTTCCACCAGCCACCCTGCTCTCCGTTAATAAGTTTGGTTCGATCGTGGGCACGATTGGTTCAGCCATTCAGTACAGCCGAGCCAATAAGAGCCCTTGGGGTCTAGTCATCATCTCTTCATCGTTTGCTTTTTTCGCTTCGGTTGCAGGGGCATATCTTGTTACCCAATTACCAACTGAATGGCTCAGAGGTGCCCTACCATTTTTGCTGCTGGCACTACTCATCTTTAATATCAAATCTAGCGCTGGTCTAGTTCATGCACCCAAACACCAACACCACAAACAAAAAGCGATTGCGTCTGCTGGTGCTGGAATGATTGGCTTTTATGATGGCTTTCTGGGGCCTGGAGCTGGCGCCTTTTACAAACTCTTCTATACCCGCATATTGGGATTTGATTTCTTACGATCTGCAGCGCCGGCCAAGTGCCTCAATATTGCCTCAAATTTAGGCGCACTCTGTGTCTTCTTCTATCTAGGTTACTTTGACTGGAAGCTAGGTTTACTCATGGCCAGCGCCAATCTGGTGGGCGGTCAAATCGGCACCAAGATTGCAATCAAGCATGGCAACTCCTTTATCCGTAAAGGCTTCTTCATTCTGGTCACCATTCTCATCATCAAAACCTTCTATGACGCTTTTCTGAAATAAGCCCACAATCAATATCTCAATGGATTAGTGGGTTATTCGTAGATTTATGGTGAATTTCATAGTAAATTAGTCATATGCAGGTGCAGTTTATTAACTACAAAAATAGAGGGACAAATGAAAATTTTATTACCAGTTGACGGCTCCAAGTCTTCGCTCAATGCGGCCAAGTATGTTGGAAAGTTGGCTAAAGATTTGCGCAGCAAGTGCACAGTAACCCTGATCAGCGTCCATGACGATATCGGCCTGGGTCATGTCAAGCAATTTGTGGCCAACAGCGTAATTGATGACTATCTTCGCGAAGTCAGCGAGAAAGAACTCAAGGCAGCTCAGAAAGCACTTGATACAGCGGCTGTAAAACACAGCATGGTGATTAAGCGCGGCAATGTTGCCAATGAAATTATTGCCTTGGCCAATAAAGAGAAATTTGATCTAGTGGTAATGGGATCAAAAGGTCGTAGCGGCATTGTTGACGCCATCATGGGCTCTGTTGCCCAAAAGGTAAGCAATGCAGCTAAGCAACCTGTTTTATTGGTTAAATAAGCACAAAGGTTAATCATCGGATTAACTTCAATAGGCCGTCCGTGTGACGGCCTTTTTTATGGGTTTATAAATGAGTATTTTGCTTCTCTTATTTGCACCAGGAATTTTTGCCCTGTATTGGCTGATTCGCCTACAAATATGCCTATCTAGAGCACGCTACCTGGTGGATACCTATGGCATGGATCGTAAAAAATTACGCAAGCTGTCTTGCAAGGAACTTAAGGCGCTTAGAACTTCTATTGACGAACTCAGGCATGCGAATGATGCGTTTGGCTTAGAGACTCTTGTAAGGCCTTATCGCGCCTGATAAATTAACCAACTAAATTGATCGTTGATTTACGCGTTTAGATAACTCTTCTGCAGTCTCTTTTCGCTCGCTATAGCGATCTGTTAGGTATTCACTAATACCACGAGTGAGTAATGTGAACTTGTACAACTCTTCCATTACATCCACTACGCGATCATAGAAGGAGGATGGCTTCATGCGCCCATCCTCGTCAAACTCTGCAAAAGCTTTAGCAACTGAAGACTGATTGGGAATCGTAATCATCCTCATCCATCTGCCGAGAATTCGCATTTGATTGACGGCATTAAATGACTGAGAGCCACCACATACCTGCATCACAGCCAATGTTTTTCCCTGAGTTGGCCTAACAGCACCTTCAGAAAGCGGAATCCAGTCAATCTGAGTCTTTAATAACCCCGTCATTGCGCCATGGCGCTCAGGGGAAGTCCAAACCATACCTTCCGCCCATAACGCCAATTCACGCAACTCTTTTACCTTGGGGTGGGTATCGGGAACACTGTCAACTAAAGGCAGACCAGTTGGATCGTAGATCTTTACTTCGCCGCCCATAGCTGTAAGCAATCTAGCTGCTTCGTAGGTTAATAGGCGACTATAAGACCTATCGCGCAGAGAACCATACAACATCAAAAATCGCGGGGCATGTGAGCCTGTATGAATTTGCAATCTATCAAGCTCAGGAATCTGAAAGAGATCCTCAACTAGAGATGGGAATTCAAGCGGAGACTCAAACACTTAAGCCACATCCTTTTTGAAAAAACTTTCTTTAAACCACAATGCCACTGTAACCAGGCCAATCATGATGGGCACCTCCACCAATGGACCTATGACTGCTGCAAATGCTGCTCCTGAGTTAATTCCAAATACTGCAATCGCTACAGCGATAGCCAACTCAAAGTTATTACTTGAGGCAGTAAACGATAAGGTGCAGCAGCGTTTGTAATCAATTCCCATCTTGCCAGTGATAAAAAAGGTCAAGAGGAACATCGCCACAAAGAAAATCAACAAGGGAACAGCAATAGTCACGACGTCCAAAGGAAGAGTCAAGATCACCCCACCCTTAAGGCTAAACATGACGATGATGGTGAAGAGCAATGCAATTAAGGTGACCTTCCCAATACGTGGCACGAACTGCTCGTGATAATGTTCTTTAGTCATGAATTTAAGCATTACCACCCTGGTCAATATTCCAGCAATACAAGGAATGCCCAAGTAAACAAATACACTCTCAGCAATCTGCCCCATACCTACACTTACATTAGAGCCGGCCAGACCAAAGTATGGCGGCAGCACTGTGAGAAAGAAATAAGCGTAGACACTAAAAAACAGCACCTGAAATATTGCATTAAATGCCACTAAGCCAGCAGCGTACTCAGCGGAACCCTTGGCCAAATCATTCCAAATAATGACCATCGCAACGCAAGGTGCAATACCAATCAGAATCAGGCCAGCCATATATTCCGGCTGGTCAGGAACAAAAGTAATTGCTAAAAAGAACATTAAAGTAGGCGCAATAATCCAATTCATCAAAATCGAGATACCAAAGATGCGCTTATCCTTAAATACATCAGGCAAATCTTCGTAACGAACCTTGGCAAACGGTGGATACATCATCAATATCAAGCCAATGGCAATTGGAAGATTGGTTGTGCCGACTTGGAAAGAATTAATAAAATCTTCTGTACCGGGAATGAAATGACCCAAGGCGATGCCGACTGCCATAGCAACAAAGATCCATACCGTTAGGTAACGATCTAGAAATGATAGTTTTTTAGTTAATGAGCTCATGCTTTGGTATGTATTTCCTTAAGACTCATGGAGTCGAGTTTTTCCAATGGCATTGCAGCCAAAATATCTAAACGTCTTTTAAGTCCATTCTTCACTTCATTAAAAGCGGCTCGCTTCTCTAAATCAGTTCCCTGCACTTTTGATGGATCAGGGAAGCCCCAGTGGGCAGTAGCAGGTTGACCGGGCCAAAATGGACATACCTCGCCAGCAGCGTTATCGCAAACTGTCACAATAAAATCCATCTTGGGTGCATCTTTTAGCCCAAATTCATCCCAACTTTTAGATCTCAAAAGAGTACGGTCCATTCCCAGCTCCTCTGCAATATCAGCAGCAATTGGATTAACGCTCGTACCTGGTGTTGAGCCAGCTGAATAACCCACAAACTTACCGCTAGGATGGGTGGACGCTAATGCCTCACCCAGTACCGAACGAGCTGAGTTATGGGTACATAAGAAAAGAATGTTGTATTGCTTCATGACGCCTTTGCTTTCTTGGTAGATTTAGTGGTTTTGCATGATTTACCGCCACAACAGTTAGCCAATAAAAACTCGCTGAGTTCTTCAACCATGCCAGGGTTTGGCCTATAGATGAGATTGCGGCTTTGGCGCTCAACATTAATGAGATTGGCCTGATACAGCTCTTTTAGGTGAAAGCTGAGCGTCGCGTTCGGAATGCCCAACATTTCATGGATTTGCGATGGCAACAGACCCTGATCCCCTTTTTGAACAATGAGGCGGTACACGTTTAAACGTGACTCTTGTCCCAAGGCAATAAATGCCTGAATAGCTTCGGTATTTTTCATAATTCGATAATAATCGAACTATATTACAAATTGATGACTACGGAACGGCAAAACCATAACGTGTCATTACTTGCTTTGATTTGGGCCCTCTAAGGTAGAGGTAGAAATCCTTAGCGCTTGGGGCGGTATTTTTAATCAGAGCCATCTTTTGCTTCAGCGGCTTATGAAGGCTATCTGGTATCAACACATCATTTGCCTGAGCCTGAATTTGTGGTGATGAGGCTAGAGATAAAGCGGAGATCGCAAAATCAGCCGATCCCGTCAGAGCAAACATCGTCGCCTGAGAAATATTTTCCCCAAATACCAACTTAGGCTGAGCCTGATCCCAAGCCCCAATGTTCATGAGATATTCCTTTGCAGCCCTGCCGTAAGGGGCATGATCTGGATTGGCTATGGCGATTTTCTTTGCCGCCTGAATCGCTTTAATTAGGCCATCTTTGTCAGCGCTGAGCTTGATTGAATTGCCTTTTTTTTGCAAGAGAACAATTCTGCCGATTGCATAAAGACTGCCCTCATCTACTGTTAGGCCATTTTTATACAAGTCATCTATATAAGCTTCATCAGCAGACATGAGCAAACCAAAAGGTGCGCCATTTTTAATCTGCTGCCAGAGGACACCTGATGAGCCGAACACCAACTTCACATCCTGCCCTTTATCAGACTTGTAGTTGGCAGCAATTTCTTCTAAAGCAAACTTGAGATCTGAGGCTGCAGCTATTGTTGGCGCGGTTTGGGCCCATGAAATTGACACGAAGGCATAGAAGGCCAATAAAGCTGACAGGATATGTTTCATGAGGATTATTTGCTCTTTATCTCTATGACTATCTTTTGTTTCACTCTATTTTCAATAGTGTAACGATTTTTTACTAACTACCGCCCTTGAGTTTACGCAAGGCATCTGCCATTGCATTATTCATTGGAGGTGCAGATCTTCTGTCTTCCTGAGGCCTTCTCGGTTCTGAGGCTCGCGGGGCGCCTGGTCGGTTCGGTCTTTGCTCAGGTTTTGCGCCTGCGGATGCTTTAGGGGCTTCATCAGAGAGCCTCATCGTCAGTGCAATCCGCTTACGCTTTTCATCCACTTCCAGCACTTTTACCTTAACAACTTGCCCAGCTTTAACTACGGTGTGCGGATCCTTCACAAAGGTATTAGCCAATGCAGAGATATGCACCAGGCCATCTTGATGAACGCCAATATCCACGAATGCACCAAAGGCTGCAACGTTTGTCACAACGCCTTCCAAAATCATATCCGTCTTGAGATCGCTGATTTTTTCTACGCCATCTTTAAACGTTGCGGTAGTGAACTCGGGACGTGGGTCACGACCAGGCTTCTCTAATTCTTTAATGATGTCAGTGACGGTGGGAACACCAAACTTCTCATCAGCATACTTTTCTGGGCTGAGGCCTTTCAGAATAGCTGCATCACCAATGACTTCTTTGACGCCCTTCTTGATGTCTTTCAGGATTTTCTCTACCAAGGGATAGGATTCAGGATGGACCGCTGATGCATCCAATGGATCTTTACCATTCATGATGCGCAAGAAACCAGCTGCCTGCTCAAAAGTCTTCTCACCTAAGCGCGGCACGCTACGCAAATCTGCCCGCGTCTGAAATGCGCCATTACTATCTCGGTAAGTAACAATACCCTCAGCAACCGTGCTGCTCAGCCCTGAAACCCTCGCCAGTAAAGGCGCTGATGCCGTGTTAACGTCTACACCCACCGCATTCACACAATCCTCCACAACCGCCACTAATGACTTGGCTAGCTGAGTCTGCATCACATCATGCTGGTACTGACCTACGCCAATCGATTTCGGATCAATCTTTACCAACTCTGCCAAAGGATCTTGCAACCTTCTCGCAATCGATACCGCACCGCGCAATGACACGTCCATACCAGGCAACTCTTTTGAGGCGTACTCAGAGGCGGAGTAAACCGATGCTCCTGCTTCTGATACAACAATCTTGGTGAGCTTCAGTTCTGGCTTAGCTTTGATTAAATCCTGCGCCAACTTGTCTGTTTCGCGTGAAGCTGTACCGTTGCCGATTGAAATTAAAGTCGCCTTATGCTTCTCGGCTAATTTAGCAAGCGTATGCAATGAGCCATCCCAATCGTTCTTAGGCTGGTGTGGGTAGATTACATCGGTATCCACCACTTTACCGGTGGCATCGACCACAGCCACCTTCACACCCGTTCTCATGCCTGGGTCTAGGCCAATTGTGACTTTAGGGCCTGCGGGTGCAGCCAATAGCAAATCTTTCAGATTGCGTGCGAATACATTGATCGCTTCAGTCTCAGAGCGCTCGCGTAAGGCGCTCATCAGCTCTGATTCCAAATGCATGGAGCACTTAATACGCCAAGTCCAACGCACAGTCTCTGCTAGCCATTGGTCTGCAGGGCGACCTTCATTCTTAATCTTAAATTGGTTGGCAATGCGGGATTCACATGGGTTATGCGGCGCATCCCATTTCGGCTTTTCTTCTTCAGTATCGAGACGTAGGTTGACCATCAGCATCTGTTCACGTCGCCCCCTAAATAGAGCTAGCGCGCGATGTGACGGAATTGCAGAAATAGGCTCAGAGTAATCAAAGTAATCGGCAAATTTTTCACCCTCTTGTTCTTTGCCAGCTATCACTTTAGATTCAACAACACCATGCTCTTGTAAATACGTTCTGAGAGATTGCACTAAACCGGCATCTTCTGCAAAGCGCTCCATCAAAATCTGACGAGCACCTTCGAGCGCAGCTTTGGTATCGACCACACCGGGGTTATCACCCTGATCAGATTTAAATGCCTCTTTGAGGTACTTAGCGGCCTCCACTTCCGGGTTCAGCATGGGGTTAGCCAATAAATCATTTGCTAGAGGCTCTAATCCTGCCTCTAGGGCAATTTGCGCCTTAGTACGTCGCTTGAGCTTATATGGAAGATAGAGATCTTCTAAGCGCGTCTTATCCTCGGCCAACATAATGGCCTTCAGCAATTCTGGCGTCATCTTGCCCTGCTCTTCAATTGAGGCAACAATCGCCTTACGACGCTCTTCTAGCTCGCGCAAATATCCTAGGCGATCCTCCAGCAATCGCAACTGCGCATCATCTAAGCCACCAGTTGCTTCTTTGCGGTAACGCGCAATAAAAGGTACGGTTGCACCCTCATCCATTAAAGCAATGGCAGCAGCAACTTGAGCGGGTTTAGCGGATAACTCTTGGGCAAGGCGTTGTTCAATGGATGGCAGCATGGGGATCTATTTTTACTATTATTTTTGGAATTTGGATTTCAATGAAGAACAAAAGCCACCCGGAGGTGACTTTTGTTGTGCAGCTTGGAGTAGCTTAGTCGCGTGAGGCTTTTTTACGCTCATGCTCCTTGAGGTAACGCTTACGAATACGAATACTCTTCGGCGTTACTTCAACCAATTCATCATCATCGATAAACTCAACAGCGTACTCAAGGTTCATCGCGATTGGTGTTACCAAACGAACAGCTTCATCAGTACCTGAGGCGCGAACGTTGGTTAATTGCTTACCTTTGATCGGGTTAACAACCAAATCATTGTCACGGCTATGAATACCGATAACCATACCTTCATACAAAGGATCGCCAGGGCTCACAAACATACGACCGCGGTCTTGCAATTTCCACAAAGCATAAGCAACTGCTTCGCCATCATCTTGACTGATCAATACGCCGTTATGACGCTCACCCAAGATGCCGTCTTTTGCAGGTGCATAAGAATCAAATGTGTGGCTCATTAAACCGTTACCGCGAGTCATGGTCATGAAATCGCCTTGGAAGCCGATCAAACCACGCGCAGGAATACGGTACTCTAGACGTGTGCGACCTTTACCGTCACTCACCATGTCGAGCAATTCGCCTTTACGCTTACCCAAGTCTTCCATTACGGCGCCTTGAGTGGTGTCTTCTACGTCAACTGTTAAGTTCTCGTACGGCTCCATCTTCACGCCATCCACTTCGTGGAAAACAACGCGTGGACGGGAAACTGCCAACTCGTAACCTTCACGACGCATTGTTTCTACCAAGATGGTGAGGTGCAATTCGCCACGACCTGACACTTCAAATACGGTGTCGTCGTCAGTTTCTTTAACGCGCAGCGCCATGTTTGATTTCAATTCGCGATCTAAACGCTCACGAATCTGACGGCTAGTAACAAACTTACCTTCACGACCAGCTAATGGGCTGGTGTTCACCATGAAGTTCATGGTCAAAGTAGGCTCATCAATCTTGAGCATAGGCAATGCTTCTGGAGTATCTGGTGCGCAGATCGTTGTGCCGATAGCCAAGTCTTCAATACCGTTTACCAATACGATGTCACCCGCTTGAGCTTCGTCAACTAACTCACGCTCTAAGCCACGGAACTTCAATACTTGGTTAATACGGCCTTTGCGTTGAACGCCATCAGGGCCGTCCATAAACACAACATCCATCAACGGCTTCACAGTTCCGCGGTTTACACGGCCTACACCGATCTTACCTACGTAAGTGCTGTACTCAATAGAAGTAATTTGCAATTGCAAAGGACCTTCTGGATTGTCATCACGCACTGGAACGTGCTTCAATACTGTGTCAAACAATGGGCGCATGTCGCCTTCGCGAACATCATCAGTCAAGCCAGCATAGCCGTTCAGGCCAGATGCATACACCACTGGGAAATCTAACTGCTCTTCAGTTGCACCTAATTTGTCAAACAATTCAAAAGTAGCATTGATCACGTAGTCTGTACGAGCACCTGGACGGTCAACTTTGTTAATCACAACGATAGGCTTCAAACCAAGAGCCAAAGCTTTCTTGGTTACGAAGCGAGTTTGTGGCATAGGGCCTTCAACCGCATCAACCAAAAGCAAAACACCGTCAACCATGGAGAGCACACGCTCTACTTCACCGCCGAAGTCGGCGTGTCCTGGTGTATCTACGATGTTGATGTGTGTGCCGTCATACTCAACCGCACAGTTCTTAGACAAAATAGTAATGCCACGCTCCTTTTCCAAGTCGTTTGAGTCCATGACGCGTTCGGTCATTTTTTCATTGGAGCGGAATGTGCCTGATTGGCGCAAGAGTTGGTCAACCAAAGTAGTTTTACCGTGGTCAACGTGGGCGATGATGGCGATATTACGAAGTGCGCGTTTAGTCATGTGAAGCTTCTGAAGTTAAGAATAAGGTTAATAAATAAGGGGTTAAGTTTTTTAATGAGCAGAAGAAATCAAGCGCTTGGGATGTAAAACCCCAGAACGCCAATCACCAGTGCCAATAAAGTTATGTGGTGCTGCAGTTGCACGATAAATACGCACTAGCGCTTCTATCGAAGGTAAATTAAGTGGGACTCGTTGACCCATTTCTAAACGTTTTGCTTGTTGCTCATCCACCGTTAAGTGGGGCAAGGTTTGCAAGAGTGCATCGACTGGCAAGATGTAACTTGAGCTATCTTGCAAGCACTTTTGGATGGACTCGATTGTGAAAGACTGCTCCAAAGTAAGGTGGCCAACTTCGGTACGACGCAAGCCAACTAAATGGGCGCCACAACCTAATGCCTTACCAATATCTTCTGCCAATACGCGAATATAAGTACCTTTGCTGCAGCTGACTTCTAAAGTAGCTTCAGGCCAATTGACATTAGTCCAGCGAATTGCATGAATCGTAATATCTCGTGGAGCGCGCTCCAACTCAACTCCAGCACGAGCGTACTCATACAAGGGCTTGCCATCACGCTTGAGGGCTGAATACATTGGCGGAACTTGACTAATTGGACCAGTAAAAGCTGGCAATAAAGCATCTAATGCAGCCTTAATAGCAGCGTCATCAGCAAATGCGGGCAAAGGAAGCTCTTCAATCACTAAACCTTCAGCATCTCCGGTATCAGTACGCTGACCGAATTTGACTTGAGCGATATAAGTTTTATCAGCCTCTAATAAATCCTGAGAGTACTTTGTTGCTTCACCCAAGCAAATTGGGAGCAAGCCTGTAGCCATCGGATCTAGAGTGCCGGTATGCCCTGCTTTTTCTGCATTGAATGCACGCTTCACGGCAGTAACCGCACCTTGCGAGCTCATGCCAGCAGGTTTATCAAGCAGGACTACACCATCGATACGTACAGACATAGCTATTTACGCGTTCTCGTCTTTGCGATCACTATCCACCGCCTGTTCAATTAAGCGAGACATTTCAATGCCGTGCTCAACAGAACTGTCGTAGTGGAAATGCAAGGTTGGCACAGTATGAATATGCAAACGCTTGAACAATAAAGAATGTAAGTAGCCTGCCTTATCCTGCAAAGCCTTCAATGCCACTTCAGGCTCAGCGCCTAAGACGGTAAAAAAGACTTTTGCATGGGCCAAATCTGGCGTGAGTTCAATACTTTGCAAAGTAATCAAACCTAGGCTTGGGCTACGCAATTCACGAGGAATTAGCTCGGCCAGGTCTCGCTGAATTTGATCTGCGAGACGCTGGTTACGATGAGGACTAGTTTTATGCATTAACTCAATAACTCTTAAAGTGTTCTAGCGACTTCAGTAACTTCAAACGCTTCAAGTTGATCGCCCTCTTTGATGTCGTTGTAGCCTTTTAATGACAGACCACATTCAACACCGGCGCGAACTTCTTTTGCATCATCTTTAAAGCGCTTGAGAGAATCCAATTCGCCAGTCCAGATTACGACGTTGTCACGCAAGAGGCGGACACTAGAGGTGCGCTTAACAACACCATCGAGCACCAAGCAACCTGCAATCGCGCCAACTTTAGATACCAAGAAGACTTGACGAATCTCCACCATACCGGTGATTTCTTCTTTCTTATCTGGTGTCAACATGCCGCTTAAGGCCGCTTTCACTTCATCAACCGCGTCATAAATAATGTTGTGATAACGAATATCGACACCATTGTTCTCAGCTAACTTACGAGCTGCACCATCCGCACGAGAGTTAAAGCCAATAATGACGGCCTTAGAAGCAACGGCCAAGTTAACGTCGGTCTCAGTAATTCCACCCACCGCTGCGTGAACGATTTGAACTTTCACCTCTGCAGTAGAGAGCTTTTGCAATGACTGTGACAATGCTTCTTGAGAACCTTGTACGTCCGCCTTGATGATCAATGGCAACAACTTCGCTTCAATAGCACCCTCTTCCATGTTTTCCATCATGGTTTCGAGTTTGAATGCTTGTTGTTTAGCCAACTTCACATCACGGAACTTGCCTTGGCGGAAGAGTGCGATCTCACGCGCTTTACGCTCGTCAGGAACTACTTGCACTGCTTCACCTGCTGCAGGAACTTCGGATAAACCTTGAATCTCTACAGGGATAGATGGACCAGCTTCGTTACATGGCTTGCCGTTTTCATCCAACATCGCACGAACACGACCGTAGGTTGAACCAGCCAACAACATATCACCACGCTTGAGCGTGCCAGACTGAACCAAAATAGTGGCAACAGGACCGCGACCCTTATCCAAACGCGCCTCAATAACGAGACCCTGCGCTGGAGCATCTTTCGCTGCCTTGAGTTCCAAAATTTCTGCTTGCAAGAGTACGTTCTCAAGCAAGGCATCAATGCCGTCACCTGTTTTAGCGGAAACGCCAATAAATGGCACATCACCACCGTACTCTTCTGGAACCACTTGCTCAGCAACCAACTCAGTCTTAACGCGCTCTAAGTTCGCTTCTGGCTTATCAATCTTATTAATTGCAACAACAATAGGAACGCCACCAGCAACTGCGTGAGCAATAGCTTCCTTCGTTTGCGGCATCACGCCGTCATCGGCTGCAACAACCAAGATCACGATATCCGTTGCCTTAGCACCACGAGCACGCATTGCCGTAAAGGCTTCGTGACCCGGAGTATCGAGGAAGGTAATCATGCCGCGTGGAGTTTCAACGTGATAAGCGCCAATGTGTTGCGTAATACCACCGGCTTCGCCAGTAGCAACTTTAGCTGCGCGAATCTTATCGAGCAAAGATGTTTTACCGTGGTCAACGTGACCCATCACCGTAACAACTGGTGGACGCGGCAATAACTCTGCATCGTGACCAGTAATGCCGAGATCTAAATCTGGATCATCTAACTTAGCAGCATGAGCAGTGTGGCCCATTTCTTCTACGATGATCATGGCAGTATCTTGATCCAAGATCTGGTTGATGGTTACCATCTGACCCATACCCATCAAGAGCTTGATCACTTCAGCACTCTTCACGGCCATTGCGTGAGCTAACTCAGCAACCGTAATAGTTTCAGGAACATGAACATCGCGTACAACTGGTTCTGTTGGAACTTGGAAATTGGTATCGACGTTGGCTTCTGCAATTTGACGTTGCTTTCTTCGGCCACCGCCTGAACGCCAACCACCTACACCGCCAGAGCTGTCGCCACGAGTCTTAAGACCACCAGGTTTCTTGGCACCCTCTTCTTGCCAAGTAGAGGAAGTCTCTGCAGACTTAATTGTCTTGCCACCAACCTTGGCAACTGCTTTTTTCTTATCGTCAGCACCTTCAGCTTTAGCAGGCTTATGCAGCGTGCCTTTTTTAGCTTCTTCAGCAGCAATTTCACTTGGCGCCTTGAGAACACGTGCAGGTGCACTCATCATGTCGCGAATCGCTAAAGCTTCAGCCTCAGCAGCAGCACGACGTTTTGTAATATCGGCCAACTGTGCTTTATTGGCATCAGCGACGTCTTTGGCAGCTTTATCAGCTTGCGCTTTCTTGTCAGCAGCTTTTGCAGCGGCTGCAGAACCATCATCATCTGACTTGATTGCTTTCTCAACAACAGGCTCGGCAGCGCTTGCAGCAGCTGCAGCGTCAGCTTCTTTTTGGCGAGCATCTTCTGCCGCTTTCATTTCCGCCTCTTGACGAGCTAGTAACTCAGCTTGACGAGTCGCTTCAGCTGCGCGTTTTTCTAACTCTTCAGGAGAAAGGATAGGTTTAGCGGGAGCTGCAGGGGCAACTTCTTTAGCCACCGGAGCTGGAGTCTCTTCAGGAGCTTTATCTCCTGCTTTAACTAGTACGCGCTTTTTACGAACCTCAACCTGAACGGTACGAGTACGACCAGCAGAATCTGCCTGGCGAATCTCGGAGTTTTCGCGCTTGATTAAAGTAATCTTTTTACGACTACCTGTATCTGCACTTCCATGCTCTTTTTGCAAATGCTCAAGCAGGACAGTCTTGTCCTTTTCGGTAATGCTGTCGTCCTCAGAACCTTTTTCAATACCGGCCGCCTTCAATTGCTCCAGAAGGTCAGGCGCGGTACGTTTTAATTCTTTAGCGAGTACTTTTACTGTTGTTGCCATGTACTACTTCCTCTCATGAAGTAAACCAATGTTCGCGCGCTTTCATGATGAGCGTTTTCGCGGTTTCTTCGTCAATTTGTGTCGCCTCAACTAGCTCATCAACAGCCAGTTCAGCTAAGTCGTCACGTGTGTGAACTTGATTGTCAGCAAGCTTGGCAATCAACTCAGTAGTCATTCCCTCGAGGGAACGTAAATCTTGTGAGACTTCGCCAACGCGCTCTTCTTTAGCCAATTCCATGGTCAAGAGGGAGTCACGCGCACGAGTACGCAATTCATTTACTGTGTCTTCGTCGAAAGAATCAATTTCTAACATTTCAGAAAGAGGTACATAAGCAACCTCTTCCAATGTGTTGAAACCCTCTTCAATCAAGATGTCAGCAACTTCTTGGTCAACGTCCAATTTGTCCATAAACAATTGACGTACAGAAGCAGCTTCTTTTTCTGTTTTCTCAGCAGACTCTTCTGGAGTCATGATGTTGATCTGCCAACCAGTCAACTCACTAGCCAGGCGAACGTTCTGTCCGCTACGGCCAATCGCGATTGCCAAATTCTCTTCATCAACTACCACATCCATGGCGTGACGCTCTTCGTCAACCACGATAGAAGACACTTGAGCTGGAGCCAAGGCGCCAATCACAAACTGCGCTGGATCCTCTGACCACAACACGATGTCCACTGCTTCGCCAGCTACTTCATTACGCACTGCAGTAACGCGTGTGCCACGAACACCAACGCAGGTACCGATTGGATCGATACGCTTGTCATAAGTAATCACGGCAATTTTTGCGCGGATACCAGGATCACGAGCTGCGCCTTTAATCTCTAATAAACCCTGCTCCATTTCTGGAACTTCGTTCTCAAACAACTTGATCAAGAAATCTGGGCAAGTACGTGAGAGCTCGATCTGTGGGCCACGGGCTTCACGATCAACTTTCAGAATATAGGCGCGAACACGGTCACCAGAACGGAGGTTCTCTTTCGGGATCATTTGATCGCGACGTAACAACGCCTCAACTCGACCAGACTCAATAATCAAACCATTCTTGTCAGCACGCTTCACGGTACCGGTCATGACTTTTTCGCCACGCTCAAGGTAGTCGTTCAAAATCTGCTCACGCTCAGCATCACGAATACGCTGCAAGATCACCTGCTTAGCAGCTTGTGCACCGATACGGCCAAAGGCTAAAGATTCGATTTGCTCTTCGATAAATTCGCCAACTTCCATGTCAGGGAATTGCTCGAGCGCTTCAAAATGGAGGATTTCTTTATCCGGCTCCTGGAGACCCGCTTCATCAGGAACAACCAACCAGCGACGGAAGGTTTCGTATTCACCAGACTCGCGATCAATCGATACACGAATATCCACATCTTCTGTCGGATAACGTTTCTTAGTGGCTGATGCCAACGCCATTTCTAGCGCCTCAAACACAATCGCTTGATCTACGTTCTTTTCACGCGCTAAGGCGTCTGCCAACATGAGAACTTCTCGGCTCATGACTTTCTTCCTTTGAAATCAATAACAGGGACCAACCGAGTCTTATCGACCTCGGCTAAAGAAAACTCCAATTGAGATTCAGTGCCATCAGCACCTTCAAACAACAAACCAAATTTCGCATCAGGCGAATCTAATTCACCACTCAGCAAACCTTGCAACACACCACGAAACTTCTTGCGATCGCCAACGGCAACTCGCAACTTCAAATCCACTTCCATTCCAGAAAAGCGCTCGTAATCAGCCGCTGACTTCACAGGGCGATCTAGACCAGGAGAAGAAATCTCTAGACGCTCAAAGGGAATGTTTTCCACTGGCAAGGTGTAGCTCAGTTGGTGACTTACCTTTTCGCAATCCTGGACATTAATCAAACGCTCGTAATCCGGGTTTTCAATCGTGACACGCAGCAAACCTCCGGCTTCACGCTCGATATCCACTAGCGTGTACCCTAGGTTTTCTACTTCTGCAGAAATAATCCGCTGATCCTTCACGAATACCCTTCAATCCAAAACGGCAAAAAAAAATGGGCTTCAAAGCCCATATTCTCGAAATTCAGAACAGGCCGACTTACGTTGATCGCAACATCAGTCGGTAACAACTCAAAACAGCAGCGAACTGCTGTAAGACCGAAATTATAGCCGATTTAGAGGAAAACCGATAGAAATCAGAAGCTTTCGCCTGGATTTCGCGGTTTTCTAGGGCCTTTATTGAAAGGTTTACGCCCTTTTGGTGCACCCCGTTTAGGGCCATTTCCTGGACTTTGGGGGCTTGCCGTCACAAAAGCAGACTGTCCATGATGGACTTTCTTGCCTTTATTGCGGTTTTGACCTTGGCCACCCTGTCCGCCACCTTGACCGCCCTGGCCACCTGCACCGGGACGACCGCCTTGGGTACGACCTCGGAAAGGGCCTCGGCCTTCGCTCGAACCACCGCCACCAGGTTTACCACCCCTACTTTGATGGGTTAGAGCACCATGGCCACTGGCCTGGGTTAATGCATCTCGTGAACCCCAGTAAGAAACTGAGGTTTGCATTGGATCTGGCTGGAAATCCCCGCCTGAAGCAGGATTACGATCACGTCCATGAGCTCCAGAAGCTGGACCACGACCTTTATCTTGCGGCTGAGGCATTTTTAAGCCTGCAAACTTCATCAGGTTGTAGATGCCGCCGGCTTCAATTTCCTCCCATTTACCCCTTCTTAAACGTGGAGGCAATAAGAAAATACCGTAACGCGTACGAATCAAGCGAGAGACGACATGCCCGACTGCTTCAAACATACGACGCACTTCGCGATTGCGACCTTCAGTCAAGGCAACGTGGTACCAACGGTTTGCACCTTCACCACCACCCATAGAAAGTCGTAAGAATTTGGCTTGGCCGTCATCCAAGGTAATACCGCTCTTCAATTGAGTCATATTTTCTTGACTCAAATCACCCAAAATACGGACAGCATATTCGCGCTCGACACCATAGCGTGGATGCATTAAGCGATTCGCCAATTCACCAGAAGTTGTAAAGAGTAGGAGACCTTCTGTATTGAAGTCCAAACGCCCTACTGCTATCCAACGTCCTTGACGCGGTTTTGGCAATCGATCAAATACTGTTGGACGACCTTCAGGATCGGACTGACTCACAATCTCGCCAGCAGGCTTGTGATACATGATCACGCGCGGTGGCTTAGTCTGAATCTTGCGATGCACAGGCTTGCCGTTAATGCGTACCTGATCGGTTGGCCCAATACGTTGGCCAATATGGGCTGGCAATCCATTTACGGATACGCGCCCTTGAATAATCAAGTCTTCCATATCGCGACGTGAACCCATACCGACATCAGCCAGCACTTTGTGCAACTTCACGGTATCTTCGTCGTCAGCGTCGTCGTCCAAACCATCTAAGTCTGACCAAACTTCATCACGCAAGCTCAGTGGTAAATCATCGATGTTTGCAAATTGCAAACTGCTCATCTCATCGTCGCTAGGCGTATCGGCATCTTCGTCATGGCGCACTCGTTGTGCACGACGCTCAGCACCAGTCTGATGAGAAATCTCACTCTCATTTAGACCATCAGGATTTTTAACCTCAAGGACTTCAGGCGCATCTAATGCAGCGTCGAATTCTCCAGAAACCACTGATGCAAATAAAGCCTCGCTCTCAGCTGGATTCGGCGCTAGCTTAGCGGCGGAATGATTGCCACCCTCGCGCGCGCCACTAGACTCACCGCCTTCACGACGAGGCCGATCTTTATTGAATGGGCGTTTCTTATTAAAAGGGTGTTTACTAGCGCCGGCGCCTTGGCGGCGTGGACGACGTTGACCGCCTTCGCGCCCTTCACCCTTCGCGCCGTCTGCATTATTGGATGCAGATTCAGAACCAGGAGAATTATCCGATGTGGGCTTAATCGGAGATGAATCGTTTTCGTTATGACTTGTCATTAATAATTATTTTTGTTCGTCTGTTTTATCTTCAGACTCTGGAGAAACTTCTTCTACTTCTTCACTTGTCTCTTCGCTGATTTCAACATCAGCAATCTCAATTTCTTCGTTGCTGGATTCTTCGTTGCTAGATTCTTCATGCCCTAATTCTTCACTTGCTGACTGAATAATGGGTTGGCCATCTTCATCCAACTCAATCACTGTTTCCACAGTAGCACTCGGATCAAACTCCATTACCGCTTGACCTAATTGCTCTGCTGCAGCCATCGGCGCAGCGTCTTCGAGCATTGGTAAGCTTTGTAAATTCGTGAGGCTCAAGTCATCTAAAAATTGTTTCGTGGTGGCATATAAGCCTGGGCGACCCACAGTCTCTTTATGACCAATGACTTCAACCCAACCACGATCCTCTAGCTGCTTCATCACATTGCTGCTGACCGCAACACCACGAATCTCTTCAATCTCGCCGCGAGTCACTGGTTGACGGTAGGCAATAATCGCCAGGGTTTCCATTACGGCACGAGAGTACTTTGGCGGCTTTTCTGGAGTTAAGCGATCAAGGTACTCACGCATCGCTAATCGGCTCTGAAAACGCCAGCCAGTTGCAATGCGCACCAACTCCATGCCTTTATCTTCCCACGCTTTTTGAAGCTCTAAAAGAGCGTCATCAATTTCGCCAGGAGCAATATCTTCGGCAAATAAGCGCGTCAGATCAGCAACTGTGAGTGGTTCTTGCGCGCACAAGAGGGCTGTTTCAATTACGTGTTTATTGTGATCATCCATAAAATTCGGGCTATCAGGCAATCACCTGATGAGACTATAAAAATGTATTTCAGTAATGGGTTGGTAGTGTTCTGGTGGCGCTATTTAGCTACTACGGGCAATTCATCTCCGAAAATCCTTGTGGGAGAGCTGTCCGCGCTGAAACGAAGTCTTTTTCGCTCACCGTTTGGCCATTATAAGGGAGGCTCAATACAATAGCCACATGCACGAAAATACAGCCCTAGCCCAATCTTTAGCCCCCGAGACTGACTCAAGACGCCGCTTTCTGGGCCTAGGCCTTGGTTTGGGCGCCCTGATTGGGGGTTCAAACCTGACTGGGTGCAGCTTAATGAGTAGCCGCAAGCCTGTAGTCGGCTTAGCCCTGGGAGCAGGAGCAGCTCGAGGCTTTGCCCACGTCGGCGTCATTAAGGCATTAGAAGCGCAGGGCATCAGGCCAGATATTGTGGTCGGTAGTAGCGCCGGAAGTGTGATTGCTGCACTACTTGCCTCTGGTGCGACAGGCAACGACCTGAACCGACTTGCATTAAATCTGGATGAGGCAACTATTGCCGACTGGGGACTTCCTTTCGCTGGTAGGTTTGGCGGCCTCATTAAAGGGGATGCCCTACAGAACATGGTGAATCGCGAAGTACAAAATAAATCCATTGAACAAATGCGTATCCCATTAGGTATTGTCGCAACTGAGTTGCAGTCCGGAAAAGGCATTTTGTTTCGCTCCGGCAATACAGGCCTAGCCGTACGTGCCTCATGTAGTGTTCCAGGCGTATTCCAGCCAGCCGTCATTAGCGGCAAAGAGTATGTTGATGGTGGATTAGTTGCGCCCGTCCCAGTCAGCTATGCCCGGCAGATGGGTGCCACACTGGTGATTGCAGTCAATATTTCCTCGGAACCTGTTCATCAAGATGCCAGCGGCACCTTTGGCATCATGCAACAAACGATTTCGATCATGCAGCGAAGCATCAATCAATACGAACTGAAAAGTGCTGACATCGTCATTACGCCCCACCTCAAGCAAATGAGTAGCGGTGAATTTAAATCCAGAAATGCTGCAATTCTCGCCGGCGAAGTCGCAACCCAAGAGCAAATGGCTGTCCTGAAAGAGAAGCTGCGAGGCTAGCCCTAGGGCCAACTTTCCAAGCGAGAGAGATTGATTTAGGATTCGGTGCAATTGTTTATGAGATCTATCGCCGCCCTCCTTAAAATCTTGATACTGTTGGCCATAGCCATGCAAGCTCATCACACCTCTGCTCAGGCAGGGGCAGCAGCCTCAGCAGCCAATAATTTCCTAAAGAAAAGAACCGACGCCTTCATGACCATCACGGGTTACTCACTCACCCCGGATGTCACAACTGGATCACTGTCGATCACCGATAAAGGTGGAGATAACCCGAGTCTACAAATGATTTCTCTTGGGGGTGGTGATCGTATTAGCGCTAGCTTTCCACTCTATCTCGAGGGAACAATTGCCGTGAATCGTTATAACCCAACATTTAGTGATGGGATTGGCAACACCGGCGTCACAGTACCCGTCCATTGGAATGGCATTACAGGTACAGGTGGTGTTGGCTGGGACTTCCCACTCACAGATAACTTACGCATTCGCCCGATTGCCAACATCATGCTTGGCCACGTAGAAAGCGACATCTCAATCGCCTCTCGCTATCTCAATAATCAAAAGGGAATTGATCTGCAATTTTTAAATGGCGGTCGCATGAATGCCTACGGTACAGGTGGCTCCTTGATGCTGGACTACGAAGACTACAAACCTGAACGCGAATACGATGCTGAGTTGCGTTACACGAATATTGCCATCAATACCTTTGACAGCTCTACTGCTGTTCAAGGCTCCGCAGACTCACAAAGTCTCGGCCTGTGGGCTCGTGCCAGATATCCAACTCCACTAACAGTCCTTGAGAGACCCTTACGCGCTGTATTTGAATTAGCGCACACCGAGTTTCTTGGGCAGCTACGAGGTGCTCTTGGATTTGACTCACTCTCCTCCGTAGGCACAGGATTTGAAGTAGACAGAAGTGCGTCTGATCCCATGTTTAGTAGGGTGAGAGTGGTATTTCGTTATCAATTTGGACAGAACGTCCGAGGCACTTCAATTGGCTTAGCAGCCAGTTTCTAACTCACTACAACAGATTAGAGACTTTGAGATTTACGCTTCAGCTTGTTCACTTCGTTGAGCAGCTCTTGACGCTCTGCATCACCCAAGTTGTCGCTGCCATCTAAACGGCGAGCACCATCAAAACGTTTATCCCAGTAGAGACTCCCAAGATCATCAACGCGTACGCTAGTGCCTTTCGATGGGGAATGGATAAACTTATTGTCGCCAACATAAATGCCGACATGAGAGAAAGTTAAGCGCATGGTGTTGAAGAAAACTAAGTCACCAGGCTGCAATTCTTCGCGAGTAATCGGCTTACCAACGCGGCTCATTTGCGTGGATTTGCGCGGCAATAAAAAACCTAATTTGTCTTTAAACACATAACCCACAAAACTGCTGCCATCCAAGCCGGATTGCGGCAACTCTGTATCCCAGCGGTAACGCACACCAATTACTTCCATAGCGCGGTTAATCAATTCATCTGATTTACCAGTAACGGAATCTGCTAATCGATCCGATACACGAGCAAAGTAAGACTTGCCTACCTGGAACATGCTTTCTTTAGGGGTCTCTTTGACCACCTCAACAGGAGCATCCTTTGCTGCCTCCGGGGCGGCATCCGCCGCAATTGCCAGATTTGCAGCCAAGGCAAATGTCATCAGCAAAGCCAGTGGCGTGCGCTTAACTACCTTTGGCAGGAGGTCTTTTTGAAAGGACATCATTCCATTCTAACAAAGAAGACCTATTTCGCCAAATGCTAGCCCAAGGGCTAACTCATTGTTTTCAATGAAATATTTTCTATAAAGGGGCATAAATGAACCCATTTGCTGCCTTGAAGAGCGCATTTGGGCAAGGCGCTAGGTCAGCTCGGCGGCAGCAAAAAGCTCTTTGGTATAGGTCTGGCGGGGGTGCTTAATGAGAGTTTCAGTGTCACCAAACTCCACTACCCTGCCCGCTTTGAGAACCATGACTTCATGGGACATGGCTCTAATCACCGCCAAATCATGGCTAATCATCAGATAGGCCAAGTTGTATTTTTTCTGGAGCTCAGTCAATAAGGCAAGCACTTGTTTTTGAATCGAGACATCCAAGGCTGAAGTGGGTTCATCCAAGACCAGGATCTGCGGCTTCAGAATCAAAGCACGGGCAATCGCAATGCGCTGCCTTTGCCCACCTGAAAATTCATGGGGATAACGAGTGAGAGCAGAACGATCAATGCCAACCTCCCTCAGAATATCTAAGACACGAGACTCACGTTCCGCTGCAGACAAATTTGGAAAGTGCACATCTAGACCTTCTGAAACAATTTGCATCACATTCATACGAGGAGAAAGTGAGCCAAAGGGATCTTGAAAAATCACCTGCAGACTTGAGCGCATGGCGCGACGCTCTGCTGGCTTTAACTTTTGCCAATCAACGCCAAGCACATCTACATCACCCATAATTTCTGCAGCAGAGTCACCCAGCAAGCCTAAGACCGCCATACCGAGAGTAGTTTTGCCAGAACCAGATTCGCCAATGACGCCTATCGTCTGTCCTTGCTTAAGTTCAAAACTCACCTTACGCAAGACCTGATGACGTGGAGACTTTTTAAACCAAGTAGTCGCTTCAGTGCCCGGGTAAGAGACAGATAAATTCTCCGTCTTCAGTAGAACTGGCGCTAGTGGTATTACAGGCGCTAGATCACGCACAGGCTCGCTATTTACCAGGGCTTTTGTATAAGGATTATCTGGATGCTCAAATACCTGCTTGGTATACCCCACCTCCATGAGATTACCCTGATTTAATACAGCAACGCGATGAGCAAAATGTTTTACTAAATTGAGATCATGAGTGATCAACAGAATCGCCATGCCACCATGATCTTTGGATTCTTCTTGCAACTCTTTAAGTAAATCCAGAATCTGTAAACGCAAACTCACATCCAAAGCGGTAGTGGGTTCATCGGCAATCAACAATTTGGGCTTGCAGGCCAAAGCCATTGCAATCATGGCGCGCTGACGCTGACCACCGGATAGCTGATGAGGATAAGAGTGGAAGCGCTTCTCTGGCTCCGGGATGCCTGTCTTCTGAAGCAGATCAATTGCTGCAGACATGCAATCTGCCTTGGAGATTAAGGGTTGATATATCTGAACTGCCTCGACAATTTGATTACCGATAGTGAACAAAGGATTGAGCGCAGTCATGGGCTCCTGAAAGACCATGGCAATCTCACGACCCCGAATCTCACGAATACCTTGAATTGGTAAATCCAACAAATTGACTGGTTGGTTGCCGGCATTTGCATGCTTACCGTTCCACAGAATTCGGCCCGATGTTTTTGCCCCTTCAGGCTCAAGACGCAGTGGTGCTAAAGCAGTCAGCGTCTTGCCTGAGCCAGACTCCCCAACCAAGGCAACGCGCTCACCTACCCCAATCTCTAGGTCAAGATGGTTAACAGCAAATTTTTCACGCCGACCCGAACCAAAAGAGATTGAGAAATCTTCATAACGAAGTAAAGGAGCCACTGGTTTACTGGAGTTGTTCACTTCGCTCATGAGCGGCCTCCACTCATAGTGCCTGACTTGCGAGAATCAAACGCATCACGTAAGGCCTCACCCATAAAGGTGAGCAAGAGCAAGGTAGCAACCAAGACTACAAAGGTCGAAAGTGAAATCCACCAAGCATCTAAATTGCTTTTACCTTGAGAGAGCAGCTCTCCAAGGCTTGGGGTGCCTGGCGGAACACCTAAGCCCAAGAAATCCAAGCTCGTGAGCGACAAAATCGCTGCACTCATTCTGAAGGGTAAAAAAGTAATGACTGGTGTCAGGCTATTCGGCAAAATATGACGACGCATGATCTGCAAATTCGTTAATCCTAGCGCTCGGGCTGCGCGCACGTACTCTAGAGCGCGATTGCGGAAGAACTCGGCACGGACGTAGTCAGACAGACCCATCCAACCAAACGCTGCTAACAAAATAATTAATAGCCAAATGCTCGGATTAAAGATGGAAGCAAAGATGATGAGTAGATACAACTCTGGCATCGCCGACCAAATCTCAATCAAGCGCTGAGAGATAAGGTCAAACTTACCGCCAAAGAATCCCATCAAAGAGCCGGTGATGATGCCCACACTCACGCCAACGATGGTGAGAGCCAAACCAAACAAAATCGATAAGCGGAATCCATAAATTAAGCGAGCAAGAACATCGCGCCCCCGATCGTCAGTGCCTAACCAGTTATCAAAGGACGGTGGCGCAGGGTTGGGCACCTTTGAAAAGTAGTTGAGCGTTTCATAGCTATAGGGGATTGGTGGATAAATTGCCCAATTACCATTACTCGTAATGTTGCGACGAATATCGGGATCTAAAAAATCGGTTGGTGTCGCAAAGTCACCACCAAATACTCTCTCGGGTTGTGATTTCACAATCGGGAAATAGAACTTACCTTCATAGCGGACTACCAAAGGTTTGTCATTGGCAATCAGTTCAGCACACATAGACAGGCCAAACAAGATCATGAAAATCCAGAGGCTGGCATAACCCATGCGGCTGTTTTTAAATCGATGCCAGCGACTCATGAACCACCTCCAGCACCAAACTGAATGCGTGGATCAATATAGACATAACAAAGATCTGAAATCAACTTAGTAAACAAGCCAATCAGCGTGAAGAGATAGAGCGTTCCAAAAACGACTGGGTAGTCGCGGCGCATGACTGACTCGTAAGACAGCAAACCTAAGCCATCCAAAGAAAATAAGGTTTCGATTAATAGCGAGCCAGTAAAAAAGGCGCCAATGAATGCTGCTGGAAATCCAGTCACCAAGGGCAAGAGTGCATTGCGAAAGACATGCTTCCAGAGGACTTGCTTCTCGCTTAGACCTTTGGCTCTCGCAGTCAATACGTATTGCTTACGAATCTCCTCCAAAAAGGAATTTTTAGTCAGCATAGTAACGACTGCAAAACTACCTAAAACTGAAGCAGTAATTGGCAATACTAAATGCCACAAATAATCCATTACCTTGCCCATCATGCTCAGCTCACTCCAGTTATCTGAAGTCAGCCCACGCAGTGGGAATATTTGCAAGAAACTACCGCCACCAAAAATAACCAAGAGCAGGACTCCCAACACAAATCCTGGAATGGCATAACCCACCAGAATCATCGTGCTGGTGATTGCATCAAAACGCGACCCATCTCTGACAGCTTTAGCGATACCTAAGGGTATCGATACCAAGTAGGTCAAAAAGAAAGTCCACAAACCAATACTGATAGATACCGGTAACTTAGAGATCACTAACTGCCAAACACTTTGGTGTTGGTAATAGCTCTCGCCTAAATCAAATTGCGCAAAGCGCTTGAGCATCATGAAATAACGCTCTACAGGCGGCTTATCAAAGCCATATAAGGCCTTGACCTCAGCCAAGCGCTCAGCATCCACACCTTGGCGGCCACGATAATTGCTTCCACCACCCGAAGACTCTGCCCCACTAACTGCAGCATCGCCTTTACCTTTGAGCTCCAGCATCAACTGCTCGACTGGACCGCCGGGTACAAACTGCACTACAGCAAAGGTGAGAGTTAAAACGCCTAACAAGGTAGGAATCATTAACAACACGCGCTTGAAAATATAAGACCACATTTGCCCTTGCATTAGCGCGCCCCCTCTTTCCACCAATTGAGCAGAATCCAAGATTCAGCGGTGTAATACAAAGGAGGCTCTGGGTAGCGCATCTCTTTACGATACGCGATTCGATGCGTTGGGTTGTACCACTGAGGGATCACGTAATAACTATTCCAAAGCACCCGGTCCAAGGCCCTAGTGGCCGCACGCAACTCTTCACGAGTCTGGGCTTTGACAACCGCATCTACTAGGGCATCCACAACCGGAGACTGAACTCCAATGACATTGTCTGAGCCTTTTTCTTTTGCAGCCTGGCTACCAAATCGGTCCCACAACTCATTGCCTGGGCTTTGTGAATCCGGAAAACGAATCGTAGTCATATCAAAGTCATATTCATCCATGCGCTTTTGATGTAAAGCAAAGTCACTCGTCCGAATATCCACCTGAATACCCAACTTCTCCAGATTGCGCACGTAAGAGGAAATCACCCTCAAGAAAAATGGGCCGTCTTCGACCATCTCAAAACGGAAGGGCTCGCCCTGCATATTGCGTAAGGCCCCATCTCGATACTGCCAACCAGCCTGAGCTAATAAGTCTCGTGCTTTGCGCAGGTTCTGACGCAGGCTATCCGGGGAAGCAGTGGAAGGTGCAGCAGGCATTGGGCCAAAGACAGCATCCGGCACCCACTTGGGATATTGCGCCTTCAGTGGTTTGAGTAATTTCAATTCTGCTTCAGTGGGTTTACGAGGGCCATCGAAATTGGCACTCAGATCACTATTAGTAAAGTAGCTATTAATGCGACTGTATTGCTCAAAGAAAAGCTGACGATTTAACCACTCAAAGTCCAGTGCATAACCCAATGCTTGTCGCACACGTGGGTCCTGAAAAATCGGACGGCGCACATTCATTGCAAAACCTTGCATACCTGCGCCGTTGTGATTGAGGAAAGCTTTCTTTTCTAAAGTGCCATCATTAAATCTGGGACCGACATAACTCTTTGCCCAATTCTTAGCGCGGTATTCCACCAGCGCATCAAACTCCCCAGCCTTAAAGGCTTCTAGGCGAACGGCATCATCACTATAGAGCTTGTAGTTCACGCGATCAAAGTTATAAAAACCGACGCGGACATTGAGTGTCTTGCCACCTTGATCAGCCCAGTAATTCGGATTGCGCTTAAAGATCATGGTCTTGCCAGCCTTGTAAGACTCAATCACATAGGGCCCGCTCGCAATCGGCATTTCAAAAGTTAACTTATCAAAGGGGGTGATCGTACCATCGGGCTTCTTACCCCAATTACGAGAGAAGATAGGCAAGGTGCCCACCATCACCGGCAATTCAGGATTGCGATTCTTAAAATCAAAACGAATGACGCGATCAGAAAGAACTGCCGCTTGCTTGACATCAGCATAGACAGTTTTGAATTGTGGGTTGGCAAGCGAGCTCATCAAGGTATCAAAGCTGTGTTTGACATCGCCAGCCAAGATAGCGCTGCCATCTGAAAACTTCGCCTCAGGGCGAATCCGAAAGACCACAGACATCTTGTCAGCTGCCACCTGAATATCTTCCGCAATCAGACCATAGGCACTAGAGACCTCATCCGCACTTCCGACTGCCAGAGACTCAAACATGAGCTGAGCTATCCCAGGGGCAGCAACACCCCGCAAGGTAAATGGATTGAATTTATCAAAGCTTGTCCGGCGATCTGGGTTGGGTAAGGTCAGTGTCCCACCCCTTGGCGCATGGGGATTCACGTAGTCAAAATGGCTAAATCCATCAGCGTATTTGGGTTTACCGTACTGAGCGATTCCCTGACCACCCTGGGCCGAACCGACCGCCACCCCAGCCAGTAGGGCTAAGAGCAGCAAAGTACGGATTTGACGGATGGTGGGGAGCATGGGCATATATGCAACAATTGTAGATAGCAAATCACATTTGAAGCAAAGGACACAATATGGGCTTTCTCGCTGGCAAAAAAATTCTGATTACCGGCCTTCTTTCTAACCGCTCCATTGCCTATGGCATAGCCAAAGCATGTCACCGCGAAGGGGCTGAATTAGCCTTTACCTACGTGGGAGAGCGCTTTAAAGACCGCATCGTCGATTTCGCCAAAGAATTCAATACTGATCTGATTTTTGACTGCGATGTTGGCAGCGATGAGCAGATTTCAGCCCTCTTTAAGGATTTAGCAAAAACTTGGCCGCAGTTTGATGGCTTTGTTCACGCAATTGGCTTTGCACCACGCGAAGCGATTGCCGGCGACTTTTTAGAAGGTCTTTCTCGTGAAGGCTTCAAAATCGCTCACGACATTTCCGCATATAGCTTCCCAGCAATGGCAAAAGAGGCTCTCCCAATGTTGCGCGACAAGTCTTCATTGCTGACCCTCACTTACTTGGGTTCAATGAAGAATGTCCCTAACTACAACACGATGGGTTTAGCAAAAGCATCACTCGAAGCCTCAGTTCGTTACCTTGCTGGCTCAGTTGGCCCTAAAGGCATCCGCGCTAACGGCATTTCTGCTGGTCCGATTAAGACTCTGGCCGCATCTGGCATCAAAGGTTTTGGCAAGATCTTGGAAGCAGTTGAACAAACTGCCCCGCTGCGTCGCAATGTCACGATTGATGATGTGGGTAACACTGCTGCCTTCTTGTTATCTGACTTAGCTAACGGCATTACCGCTGAAATTATTTACGTTGATAACGGCTTTAGCCAAGTTGTTGGCGGAATGGATGAAGTTTGAGTGTTCCACTACGCGAAGCCCTGAAGTTTTGGGCCAAGCTTGGCTTTATTAGCTTTGGTGGACCTGCTGGACAAATCGCAGTCCTCCACCAAGAGCTTGTTGAAAAGCGTCGCTGGATTTCCGAGCGGCGCTTTTTACATGCGCTGAACTATTGCATGTTGTTGCCGGGGCCTGAAGCCCAGCAATTGGTAACGTATATCGGTTGGCTCATGCACCGTACCTGGGGTGGCGTCTTGGCTGGCACGCTATTCGTATTACCTTCACTATTTATTTTGATTGGCCTATCTTGGGTCTACATCACCTATGGCCAAGTACCTTGGATTGCTGCAATCTTCTTTGGCATCAAACCCGCGGTTACTGCTATCGTCCTCTGCGCCGCTGTCCGCATTGGCAAGCGTACGATTCACAATCAAGCCCTGCGCTGGATTGCACTAGGCTCCTTTTTGGCGATCTTTATTTTCAATTTGGCTTTTCCAATCATAGTGATCTGTGCGGCACTGATTGGCATCTGGGGAGGCAAACGCTATCCAGAATATTTTCAGCAAGCCAGCGCTCAAGAAAAAACTGGTGAGGCTCACAGTCCCGCACTGATCGATGATCACACGCCAACCCCAGATCATGCCAAGTTTTCTAAAAAGGGTTTAGTGCTGAAGTGTGCGACGGTTCTAGCACTTTGGCTAATTCCATTTTTTACTCTAGTGCTAGTGTTTGGCTGGAAAACACTCTACCCACAAATCGCCTGGTTCTTTACTAAAGCTGCCTTCCTCACATTTGGTGGGGCTTATGCAGTTCTGCCTTACGTTTATCAAGGTGCAGTCGATCAATTTCATTGGCTCAGCGCTGGTCAAATGATGGATGGCTTAGCTCTCGGGGAGACAACCCCAGGACCACTCATCATGGTGGTGGCTTTTGTTGGCTACCTCGCTGGCCACATTCAACATCTGATTGGCAATAGCAATCCATTTTGGTTTGGCGTCATTGGTGCTTGTGTTGCCACCTGGTTTACCTTTCTACCCTCTTTCCTCTTGGTATTGGTTGGTGGTCCACTGATTGAGTCAACCCATGGCAAGTTGAGCTTTACTGCACCCCTCACCACAATCTCTGCCGCAGTGGTTGGCGTCATTGCCAACCTAGGCCTATTCTTCGCTTATCACGTCTTTTTTCCGCACGGCCTTGGCGGCTCAATCTCATGGATCTCGATTGCAATTACTGTACTTGCGGGCCTAGCCCTCTTTAAGTTTCAAAAAGGTGTGATTAGCGTATTAACTGGCTCGGCGCTAGCTGGCTTATTAAGTTATTTACTGGCGAGTTTATTGATCTAGCTCCATCGCATTTAAGACTGGAATTGGCATAATGGAACTTATGCGAATCGAACCTCAAACCATCACCCATCTCCAAGAATGGCTCGGTAAAACCGAGACCCTTCAAGACATCGTCACTGCAGCACCTGTCAAAGCTTTATCTGCGACGCTCGATCGACCCGACCCCGCGCCAAATGACGGAACCTTTCTTCCTGAGTTATGGCATTGGCTCTATTTCTTGCCTTGTGCCATTCAATCTGAGATCGGGCCAGACGGTCATCCTAAGCGTGGCGGTTTTCTACCACCCGTTCCATTGCCACGTCGCATGTGGGCCGGTAGCCGAGTTCAGTGGTTAGCCCCTCTCGCAGTAGGCGATGAAATCGAACGCGTATCCAGAATTGAATCGGTGACGCATAAAGCAGGTCGCACTGGCGACCTTATCTTCGTATTAGTCAAACATGCAATCTCCAATCAAAATGGTTTAGCTTTAATTGAAGAGCATGACATTGTGTATCGCGATGCACCCAGCCCAGACGATAAGCCTGTTGCGCCAACACCAGCGCCTACTGGAGCTACGTGGTCTAAAACAATTACGCCTGATGATGTTTTATTGTTTCGCTATTCAGCACTGACATTTAACGGTCATCGCATTCATTACGATCGTAAATACGTTACTGAAGTTGAAGGCTACCCTGGCCTCATTGTTCATGGCCCCCTCATTGCAACCATGTTGGTGGATCTTGTACGTCAAAGCATTCCGGGTTGCAGACTAAAGAGTTTTGAATTCCGCGCTATTCGCCCTACTTTTGATATCAATGTATTTAAAGTCAGTGCTAAGCCTGATCTAGAACAAGATCCTTCTGGAAAAACAATCTCCATTTGGGCTGAGGATCATGAAGGCTGGCTCACCATGCAGGCTACTGCAGTTTTAGCCTAGGAACTATTGAGTTATGACTACCCCACACTTATCCAAGGCCTTAGCTACATTTGCCTCTGAACTACAAATTGGCGACATCCCCGAAGAGGTGATTGCGCGCACTGAAGATTTACTGGTCGACTGGTTTGGCTCTGCGATTGCCGGTAAAGGTTCGCGCCCAGTAGAAACGATTACACAGTTTGCACAAACCATGGGTGGCTTTAATGCTGCCAATCCTGGCTCTGCAGAAATCCTCATTAGTCGCAAGAGCTCAAGCCCTTTCTTGGCTGCACTGGCAAATGCAGCAGCATCACATGTGGCTGAGCAGGACGACGTTCACAATGGCTCTGTCTTTCATCCAGCAACCGTGGTATTTCCTGCGGCACTGGCGACTGCACAAACGATAGGCGCTTCAGGCGAAGATCTTCTAGTAGCTGCAGTTGCTGGCTATGAAGTTGGTATTCGGGTTGGGGAGTTTCTCGGTCGCTCACACTACAAAACATTTCACACTACGGGTACAGCCGGCACATTAGCTGCTGCCGCTGCTGTAGGTCGCCTACTCAAACTTAACCCGAATCAAATGCTGCATGCTTTTGGTTCGGCTGGAACACAATCTGCTGGCCTTTGGGAGTTTCTGCGCGATGCAGCCGACTCAAAGCAACTTCATACAGCGCATGCTGCCTCAACCGGTTTAATGTCTGCCTACTTAGCGCAATCAGGCTTTACTGGTGCAGAACATATATTAGAAGGTAAGCAGGGTTTAGCCGCTGGCATGTCGAGCGATGCCGATCCAAGCAAATTAATTGATCGCCTGGGAAGTCGCTGGACTATTGCTGAGACCAGCTTCAAATATCACGCCTCATGTCGCCATACTCACCCTGCTGCAGATGCCTTATTGCAAGTCATGTTGAAACACCATCTCAAGCCTAGCGATATTGCCAAAGTAGAAACACTGGTTCACCAAGGTGCAATCGATGTGCTTGGTCCAGTAACAGATCCCGCCACAGTCCACCAATCCAAGTTCTCAATGGGTACCGTATTAGCGCTAGTTGCCCACTATCAATTTGCTGGTCTGCAAGAATTTGATCAACACTTTCATGATCAAGCTATTTGCGCTTTCCGAGATCGCGTCACCATGATTCTGGATCCCGAAGTGGATGGCGCCTACCCGCAACGCTGGATTGGTAAAGTCAAAGTTTATTTAAATCATGGTGAAGTTTTAGAGGGTCGTGTGGATGAACCCAAGGGTGACCCTGGCAACACTCTAAGCCGTGCTGAGATTACAGATAAAGCGATGCGTCTTGCTGCATTTAGCGGTGGCGCAACACCAAGTGAGATGAGCTCCGCTATTGAACGCTTGTGGAATATCCGTAAACAGCCTAAGGTAGGTCTGTTGATATCTTAAAACTCAGATATTTGCTTTCTTTTTTGCTTCTCACTCAATAAAGCCTTACACATGAACCCACTAGATACACCGATCGGCTTTAGCAGCACCTTCTTATTTGTCCCGGGTACGCGCCCTGAGCGATTTTCTAAAGCACTAGATAGTGGTGCTGACGGCGTCATCATCGATTTAGAGGATGCAGTTGCAGAAGAAGATAAAGAATCTGCACGCGCAGCAATACGCGCAGCTTGGTCTACATTTACTCCAGAACAAAAAAAGCGTTTGATCATTCGGTCGAATTCTCCTGGCAGCCACTTTTATGCAGCAGACCTGATCTTGGTTCAGGAATTAGATGCAGCCTGCCTGTTAATCCCCAAGAGCGAATCCCTCGACCAAATTAATGGTGCGGCACAAATCTTGCCAAATACAGCAATCATCCCCATGATTGAAACTGCCATCGGGCTTGATCGTCTCAATGAGATCGCAAACTCTGAGCAGGTATTACGTCTGGCTTTGGGCAACATTGATTTGCAAGCTGACTTAGGAATGGTCTGTGACGAGCAAGAAACTGAACTGCAAACTGCGCGGTTTCAGATTGTGCTGGCCTCACGATTGGCACAAATTGCCCCTCCAATTGACGGGGTTACTCCATCCACTGACAATATTGAACGCATCACAGATGATGCCGAGCGCGCCAAAAGAATGGGGTTTGGTGGCAAGCTATGCATCCACCCAAAACAGGTATCCCTGGTTAAAGACTCCTTTATGCCTACGGCCTCAGAGGTCTCTTGGGCGCATCGCGTGATTGAGGCTGATAAGGCATCCAAAGGCGGTGCCGTCAAGTTAGATGGCCGCATGATTGACCGACCAGTTGTCTTATTGGCCCAAAGAACACTAGCCATTGCTGGAAAACCCTAGGGTCTATAGGAATTAAAAGTGGCAAAATTAGCAGGCATTACACATTAACGGAGACATAAATGAAATTAAAGAAAACCCTTTTCACTGGAATTGCTGCAGTTGTTAGCGCCACTACTTTATTGGGCAGCAATATTGCATCCGCTCAAAAGGATTGGCCAACAAAACCGATTTCCTTGATTGTTCCATTTGCTGCTGGCGGCCCAACAGATTCCATTGCACGCTTAATTGCAGTGCCAATGGGTCAAGCATTAGGTCAAACAGTGGTTGTTGAGAACGTTCCTGGTGCTGGTGGCACGATTGCCTCCACTAAAGTTGCTCGCGCAGCTCCAGACGGCTACACAATCTATATTCACCATATGGGCATGGCTACAGCACAAGCTTTGTATGACAAGCTTCCATATGACCCAATGACTAACTTTGATTACATCGGCCAAGTTGCTGACGTACCAATGGTATTGCTTGGTAAAAAAGATTTGCCTGCAAACAACTTCAAAGAACTTGAAGCCTATATCAAGGCTAATGGCTCAAAAGTGACCATGGCTAACGCAGGTCCTGGCGCAGTGTCACAACTGTGCGGTCTGTTGTTCCAAAGCCGTTTAGGTATCAAGCTAACCAACATTCCTTACAAAGGAACTGGCCCTGCTTTGACAGACCTATTGGGTGGTCAAGTTGACCTCTTGTGCGACCAAACTACACAAACTATTCCTTACATCAAGGATGGCCGTGTTAAGGCGTACGGCACAACAACTATGAAGCGTTTGCCTGCTATTCCTAACGTTCCTACTTTGAACGAACAAGGCCTCAAAGGCTTTGAAGTAAAAGTATGGCACGGTGTATACACTCCAAAAGGCGTTCCACAGCCAATCTTGGACAAAATCAATGCTGCTCTGAAGAAAGCATTGAATACACCTGACGTTCAAAAACGTTTGAATGATTCCAACATCGATATCGTGCCAATGGAGAAGGTATCTTCCAAAGGCCTCAAAGATCACCTTGAGAAAGAAATCAACGTCTGGGGTCCAGTCATTCGTAAAGCTAACATTCCAGATTAATTCTGAAATAGCAGCAAACAAAAAAGCCAGCGATCTGCTGGCTTTTTTGTTACCTAAAATTCACTAAATAAATAACTTAGAAATCATCAGCCCGCTCTAAAGAGGTAACCTGACTGCGCCTTTTCACGACGCTTGAGATAGATTGCATTAGGGATGGCAAACAGCGCCCAAATGGCCAGGAAAGGATCTAATAGATAGTCCCAAAGATTGGCTGACTCATGCCAATGTAATGCCCAGGCAATCATCGCAAAGGAGATGATCCAAACACCCTTGATCCAGCCAGCAAGGCCACAAATAATGGCGAAGAGAATGACAGTTGCTAGAAATCCAATAGAGCCATAGCCCCACGCATAAGGATCTAACATTCCGAAACCAAGCGCTAAGGGATAAAACACAATCGCAATGAATGCCAATGCCACCTTAAAGCCGAGTGGCGTGCTTTTGGCAGAAGGAAGTACGGAGCTCCACAACAAGAGCATGCTCACAATACTCAGCTCACCGGTAACTCCGCGAACATAAGCAGATAAAGGCAGCTCCATCGACATTCCCAGGGGCCAGAAGAATAGATTGCCCAATAACAAGACTACAAGCAAGCGAACTCCAAAAGGAATCTCCATTGAGGATAGTTTTTGCATGAGAATGACGAGCACTACTGCACACGTCAACGACATCTCCAAAAGGGCAATGAGCTGTAGGTAGGGAGTCATCATTGCGCTTCCTTTTCTTTGAAAATGCCAATGGCATGTTTAAACCAAGCACTTGAAAAGTAAACATGCTTAATCTTTTTTCTATCCCAGGTGTAAACAAGATGGACATCTTCACCATTGGCAGAAATTAAGTACGGATAAGAAAACTCTCGATGCTGACCATTGGTCAAGGTCTCATCCTCTTCGAGCACTTGAATCACTTGCCATTGATCAGAGTTTGGTTCACGCATCACCATTACCAAGCGATATCGCCCTGCCTCAATATTATTGAGCACCATCAATCTCGTGCCATTAGCCAAAGTGAGTGCAGCAAGAGCGGAATTTGGATTGGGGATCTCGAGGTCTTTTGATAAGGCCCAAGACTGTCCAGCATCCTTGGTTTCGCTAACGGGGATCTGCTTTGGCTGAGAGCCTGACCGAGTTTGGCGGAAGAAAGCGCTTGCGTCTTGCGGTCCATCAGCAAAGACTACAGGCTGAATGGCACCCCTCCCAGAACTCATGCGCCGCTTATCAATCACCTGACCCGCATCGATTCTGAGAAACTCACCAAAGCGACCAATCCACTCGTGATAAGCCGGCAAACCCAGCCGCCCATCCGCAAATGCCATAGCTGGTGACTTTACCAAGGTGCTGAGATTAATTAGCGGCGAGCTAATCAAACGTTGAGGTCTGCCCCAAGTTAAACCATCATCATCTGAAATCACTGATGAGATTGAGCTACCCGCCCAACCGCCGATAGACACGGTCACAAAAAATAGCTGCATGCGGCCATCAGCCATTCTTGCTGGAACGGGATTACCTAATTTAGCAATGTAGCGAGACAGACCTTTTTCTGCGCTGACGCGATCCATTACGACAGTTGGAGCGCTCCACCTAAATGCCTGCGGATCAAAGACTGCGGTATTGATTACTACATCTGGTGCGCCTTCCCTGCTCCCCGCAAACCAGAAGGCCCTTACCGCACCATCCTTAAGTGTAATGAGAGAGGCGGCATGTACTGAAGGTGCCCCGGTGTCAGGCAACCAATCAGTCCGCAAACTTGGCTGAGCGAGTTTTGCTGGCACAGCACTTTTAAGAGTCTTAACCGGCTTGCTGCTTTCAGGGGACTCCGGCGCATCGTCTGCTTGATTTGCACTATTGATTGGGTAAACATTTGCAAACGGTACCCATGCTGGTCGACTATCAATATGCAGATAGGCCAATACTGAGGCAAGCAATAAAAAACAAAAGGCAATGACGCGACTCATCGACAAGCATCCTTACCCGCCAATGGCAAGGTAATCGTTGCAGGCGTGGAAACTAGATATTCATTCACAAACAGGTGCTCTCCAATATGACCTTTGAGTATCGCCTGAATCTCCGCATCAGAATGGCGGGCTCGCATCTCCATACGTTTACCCACTATCTTGCAAGATTCACACAGCGGGGGCTCTACACCTATCGGCGACTGAAGCGCCACCAGTGGATATGTGCTGCTCAGTAAATCAATTTGGTTGGCATCTTTTGCCAAATAACCATGCAATACCGCACCCGGCAATAAAAGTCGATACTCCTCGTCCTTGGCGCGATAGTCACAAGGCACCCAAACATCTTTCCCAGCAAGCTCTTGGATAGTTGATTGTGGGTAGCGACCCAAATCACCCTCAAGAGGCGAAAGACTACTAGTAAGCGCGCAGTAACAAAGAAAGCATCCTGCCAAGGCGATAGCCTTACAACGATTGCGATTGAATATTCCCAGCAAGACCAAGGCAATCGACAGGGTCATAAAACCCCAATGCAAAGGGGAATAATTCCAGATGCCGGGCTGGCCTAAGAAATTCGATAACTGTAAATTTCCACCAACCCATGTGAGAGCGCCAAGCACGATCAACTGCAATAGCAATGCAAACCGGAATCCCCATAAAGGCAATCGATCCCAGTAGATTGCAATCAAGGCAGCAAATGCTGGCATCACTGGCAGCAGATATCGGCCCGAGCGCTGACTTGGCAAACTAAATACGATGAAAAAGGCTAGGATCAAAAGTAGTAGAAGGCCCTCTTCCAGCGATATAAAACGCCGTCCTCGCCAACATTGAATCAATGCAGATATCAATACAAAGAGGAATAGCCCAGCATTTGCCAGGGTCGTTAAAGCCAGCATCCAAATGCTGTCGCCGCCACGCACCAGATCAAGAAGATAATTAGAGCTTCGTGCCTGGAACTTACCGGCATTCTCGCCCAGAACAAATTCCTTCCAGACAGCTTCTGGAAATGGATCAACCGCAAACCAAAGAGCGAAGACACCTAAGGCCAGAATGGCAATCAAAATTAATTTATATAAGTCTTGCAGTAAGACTTTTGGAATGCTCCACTCACGCCAACGCCAGTAATACAAGCCCAAGGCAAATGTGGCAGGAACGATATAGGCGAAAGACTTTGACAATAAGGCCATACCAAAACAGGCCCCAGACAATATGGGAAATAGAAGTTTGGATTCAAATGCAGCCCTACCCCAATAGAGTAGCGCAAAGAATGGCAAGCTCAACCAAAATACTTCGGGTGGATCCGTCAGGAATGGGCGGCCATAGCGATAGGTTGCAAAAAAAGAAAGCCATACTAAAGACGCCAGTAGGCCAGTCTGTTTTTTGCCGCTAAAGCGAGCAACTGCCAGAAATAAGAAAAATGCTGTCAAGCCGGTATACAAAACACTCGGCCAACGCAGTGCCAGAAGCGACCAATCACTACCCCATCCCGTACTAGCAATTCCTTCCCAAAATACCAAAGGCGGCTTAGTGTTTTTAATCCCATCCATCTCGGACTGCAGAGGCAACCAATTTCCAGTGTCGGCAGTCATGCGAACAATATGCATATAGGGATACTCATCCCCATTTTTCGGAGCAAAGCGGCTATCCAAACCATATAGATAGGTGAATACACCTAGAATCAGGATGAAAATGGCATTCCGGTAAGTAAAAGAACCTCGCATAACGATAGTTTATAGGTCTTAGGGTGAAATACTAAAAACTATCAACATCCAGACCCTCGTTTTTGAATCTAAGCATATTGAAAATTCGTCTAAGTAAAACCACCAATCCCACCGCTATCTGATTAAGATAGGATCTATTAGCATCATCCTTAGAACAGTTGTATGTATGACGGAGACTATTCCTATGCAAATGAAGTATTTAAAACCCATTTTGGTGGCCAGCACCCTCATTGGCTTAAGCCAATGGAGCGGACTCAGCCTCGCACAGACTGCTGACCAACTATACAAACGCGGCCTTGCTGCAACCTGTGCCAATTGTCACGGTACTGATGGCAAAGGTGTAGTTGATGGCGGCATGCCGCTGATTAACAACCTCACCAGTCAAGAGATGTTAGCTAAGCTCAAGGCATACAAGAGCGGTGCTCTAGAAGGCACCATCATGCCCCAGCTAACAAAAGGCTACACAGATGAACAACTCACCACTATTGCCAATCAACTTGGCAAGAAACAATAAGGAGGCGCCATGGATCGTCGACATTTTATAGGTCAGAGCGCTGCAGCAGTAGGTCTACTTGCAGGGCTTTCTAGTCAAACAAAAGCAGCTACTTTACAAAAAGCAGAAATCCTCGTTATTGGCGGTGGATATGGTGGCGCCACTGCCGCTAAATATTTACGCTTATTCTCCAATAACACTGCGCGAGTAACTCTCATCGAGCCAAATACTTCATTTATCTCGTGCCCAATGTCTAATTTGGTTATTGGCGGCTCGCGCACTTTAGCTGAAATTACCTCTCCGTATGACACTCTCAGCAAGCGTCATGGCATCAAGATTATTCAAGATAGCGTCAGCAGCATTGATCCAGATAAGAAAACCGTTACGCTCGCTTCAGGCAAAACATTGCGTTACGACAAAGCTGTTGTGTCCCCTGGCGTTTCACTGAACTTCAAAAGCATTGAAGGCCTCGCTCAAGCCAACAAGGATGGCGTAACTTTGCAGGCCTGGAAAGCAGGACCAGAAACTGTGGCATTGCATAAGCAGATTGCCGCTATGCGCGAAGGCGGTACTTTTGCAATTACGATTCCAGAAGCCCCTTATCGCTGCCCTCCTGGACCTTATGAGCGTGCCTGCCAAGTAGCCAACTATTTAAAGCAGCACAACCCTAAGGGTAAGGTATTGATTTTGGATGCCAACCAAGATGTGACCTCTAAAGGGGCTTTGTTTAAGAAGGTCTGGGCGGAGCAGTATGCAGGCATTATTGAATACCGACCAAAGAGCAACGTAGTTGGTGTTGATGCAAAAACCAAAACACTCAAACTCGAAGTTGAAGATGATGTGAAGGCCGATGTATTGAATGTCCTGCCGCAAATGGCCGCCGGTGAAATCGCTATTAAATCAGGATTGGCTAATTCAAACGGTCGTTGGGTAAATGTAAACTTCCTCAACTTTGAATCCACAGCTCGAAAAGACATTCACGTCTTGGGCGATGCGATTCAGATTGCACCCTTAATGCCAAAGTCTGGTCATATGGCCAACCAACACGCCAAAGTAGCTGCAGCAGCTATCGTTGCAGAATTGAGCGGCTGGGAAGTTAATCCAGCGCCAGTTCTAACCAACACTTGCTATAGCTTTGTGAATGATCGAGAAGTAGTTCACGTTGCCAGCGTTCATCAATACAACGCTGCCGAAAAAACCTTTAAGACTGTTCCGGGATCAGGCGGCTTATCACCTGCACCATCCACCCTTGAGGGTGTTTATGCTTGGGGTTGGGCGCACAACATCTGGGCCGATAGCTTGGGTTAAGAAGTATTGACGCTCATTAAAAAAGAGGCCTCGGCCTCTTTTTTAATGTCTAGATAGATTTACCCATCTCAATGATTCGTTTTCGTCTTCGCTTACTAATGAACAAGAAGACGATAGCAACTACCGGAGCAGCAATTGCAGCAACAATTTCCGGATGAATAGCAAGGCCAGCTTCTTTGCCACCCTTGGCAACATAGGCCAATAAGCTCACGGCATAGTAAGTTAAAACCAAAACAGACAAACTCTCCACAGTCTCTTGCAAGCGCAATTGCAGGCGCGCCCTTTGATCCATGCTAGCAAGTAATTTTTGCGTCTGCTCTTCGTTTACAAACTCAATACGTGTTCTGAGAGTTTGAGTTGTTCTTGAGATGCGATCGGACAATTCTTTTAATCTACGCTGAGTCCAAATGCAGGTACCCATAGCAGGCTGAAAGCGCCGATCCATAAACTCCGACAAGGACTGGACACCCGGAATCGGAGATTCTGCTAGCTCGTATAAATTTTTACTGAGTAGTTGGCTGTAGGCTTCAGAAGCGGTAAAGCGCAATCCATATCCTGAAATCCACTGTTCGGCCCTTGAGGCCAAATGGGAAAGCTCACCCAAAAACTGCCCATCCTTTTCAGTATGTACACCTGGCTCAGTTTGTAACTGAGAGATATTTTTAGAGAGGTCCGCCAATTCCGACTCCGCACTTCTGAGTGGCATGGAGAGACTCTTAGCTACCGGGAAAGCAATCATGGCAGCCATGCGATAAGTTTCCGCTTCAGCGAGGGCTCGCGCTATCCGTCCAGCCTGCCGGGAACCCAAAATATCGTGCGGGATAAAGTAAGAAATATAGCCATCCTCATCCAGGCGCAAATCCGTCCATAGCTGGGCTTTTTTACTCGATAGGATGTAGCTACCCAGTACAGTATTCCCGCTAAAAATGGCAGATACCTCTTGAGCCTCTGCGAAAAGCGGGCGATGCTCAAATACGAGATCTAAGGCAGAAATTCTTTCGCCACCCGCCTCGACAATTGTTGGGCAATCCAAGCTTTGAAACAACTTATCCAAGCTCTTCTCAAGCACAAGACGAGACTCTAAGAGAGGCCCAGTAATTTTGACGGGATTATGTGTAATCGCGGCAATGGTTGCAAACTCACCATGCAATTCCCACTTGAGAAGAACTCTCTGGGGCTCAGGAGCTAGGGTCAATATTTTGAAAGAGTGATCCTGCTCTTCATCATGAGGCACACCCAATGCATTACTTAACTTTTGAATCCACTCAATTTGAGTCCGACGAGAATTCGCATCCAACAAAAAAGATTGCGAAAGCACCCTTTCATTTGGCCAAAGTGCAATTGGGGGGCGTGCATGCACCTCTTCGTGCAACTGTTTTCGAGCGGGATGATCGTAAGGTTTCATAAGAGCTGCATATTGATGGATATAAGCAAACTATACGCCACCAGACTCTGCTTCGATTTGATAAGGATGAACGCCCCGATTTAAGCAACTACGGACGTAATCAATACTAGTCCGCAAGGCATAGTAATCACTGGCCATACTCTTGGACACTTTTAGCTGGAGTGCTTCATATTCTAATAAGTCGAGCTTTTTAAGATAGTCATCCTTGTTAGCTGAACTGAAGTTATCAGTTAATTCTTGCTCATAGGACTTTAAGGTGCCATAAAGTTTATTAATTTTTCGCTTCATCCGCTTATTGCGGTATCCCGGCAAAGTCAACAAAATGGGGTAAGAGATTGCGAAGAATGGAAGCAACACAAATACCAAGCGGTTAATCAACTCTGCCAACCAAAATGGGAAATAGGTCATTAGCAACGGAGATCCATTTTTCTCATAATGCAAAGCTACAGGACTTTCAGGCAGACCAGTATGCTTAAAAGAAGGAAATTCGCCATGATCCGAAAAGAATGTAGTTCTTCCATTAATCTCACGCGCAGCCTCTAAGAATAAGAACTGCAGTGCGGGATGCATTCTGTCATCAATGAGTAGATTTGTAGTTGAGGCCATTAACTTAATATCCCTGGAGGGGAAGTTACGTATCAAGCTAAATCCACCGGTTGGTACATTCAGAATTTGCATGTAGGGGAATAAACGAGAATATGCTTCCGCCCTAGGAAATGCAGATAAATGCAAGCTTGGATCTTTTAAGAGCGTCTGAACATTGGGGGCCTCATAGGCATCAACAATAAAGGCGGCATCAATCTCGCCCTTTTGCAAAGCTTCAACCGATTTTGATCCTGAGAGATAAAGAAAATTAGCGCCCTCTTCATATCCGTTTACCTTCAGAATTTGCATTGCTTGCGCATGAGTCCCACTACCCTTTTCCCCCACAGACATTCTGGAATTAAGAAAGTAACTAGATCGCGCTTTCACTTCTTGATAATTAGTCGAATCTACCTCGGCACCTCGATAGAACAACCAGATTGGATCGTAAGAGATTGTCCCCAGCGATTGAACGCCGACAATGTCATGGGGATTAAATGCACCAGCTTGTATAAAGGCAGCTTGAACAGGATCTTTCCGATCCGCCAAACGCCGCATATTTTCTTCCGCACCTTTAGTTGGAAGTAATTCCAAAGTAATGCCTTTTTTCTCAAAAAAAGCAGCGTACTTTTTACCCAGGGCATCATAAGATCCACCAGGCTGCCCCGTTGCCATAACAACATGTCGCGGTGGCGGAGGATCTGCATACAACCAAATCGCAAGCAAAATTAAAAGGAGTGTCACCAGAATTGGCCATGCTTCTTTTAGAAATTGCGTGAAGTCACCCCACTTTTCTTGAGCGGTTTCACAGATCCCCAAGTAGGTTTCATTAATGTCTTGTTTGATACTTCCCATGGAAGGCCAATCAGCAAATAGGTGAAAAGCCAATGATAATGGGCTTATTCGCTTTCCGAAAAGGAACCAAGATGTTGACCCTCAGAAAATCTCAAGAACGCGGCTATGCAGACCATGGGTGGCTTAAAAGCTTTCACTCCTTCTCTTTTGCTGGTTACCATGACCCTCAATTTATGGGCTGGGGCAATTTAAGGGTAATTAATGAGGATCGAGTAGCGGCAGGCATGGGCTTTGGCAAGCATGGTCACCGTAATATGGAAATCATCAGCTATGTTTTATCTGGTGAATTAGCCCACGAAGACAGCATGGGGAACGTGAAAGGCATTCCGCCTGGCGATGTTCAACGTATGAGCGCTGGAACCGGGGTAACCCATAGCGAATTCAATCACGCTAAAGATCAGACAACCCATTTCCTGCAAATTTGGATTGAGCCAAACATTCTGGAAATCCCGCCCAGCTACGAACAAAAAACAATTCCCCATTCAGCTAAGCAGGGCAAGCTTTGCTTAATAGCATCCCCAGACGGGGGAGGTAACTCAGTCAAAATTCACGCAGATGCTCGAATATATGCAGGTCTATTTGATGAATCCCAATCCCAGACATTAGAGCTCGATCCAGGGCGTAAAGCCTACGTTCACCTTGTGAAAGGCGCCCTAGAGATCAATGGCATACCCCTATCCACTGGTGATGCGCTATTGATAGAGAATGAAAGCGGTCTTCTTATTAATAACGGTAATGGCGCTGAAGTCATGATCTTTGACCTGAGTCATTAAAAATTTGTCATTTGAGACTTACGATGATCCACTGACTAACAAACCAATCCATTGAAATATAGCTCATGATCGAGATATCAGAAAAGCGCTTAATCGGCCCCATTATTCGGCTCCACCCTAATGACAACATCGTAGTTGCAAGGGTAGATGTAGCAATTGGTGAAGCGGTACCGAGTGAGAATTTCACCAGCCGCAGCCAGGTTCCCGCTGGCTACAAAATTGCAGCTAAGAAAATCCTCAAGGGTGAGCCAATTCTGAAATACAACGTGACCGTGGGATTTGCCAATACTGACATTGAAGCCGGCATGATGGTCCATAGTCACAACACGGAGTTTCGTGAATTTGATCGGGACTATGCCTATGCGAGCGAATACAAACCCACTACCCTCTTGCCGGAGTCTGAGCGTGCAACCTTTCAAGGTTATGTGCGCGCCAATGGAAAAGTAGGCACTCGTAATTTCATCGGCATTCTATCTACCGTAAATTGCTCTGCAACCGTCGTCAACAAAATTGCAGAATGGTTTACCCCTGAACGCTTAAAAGATTTTCCCAATATCGATGGTGTTATTGCCTTTAGTCACGGCATTGGTTGTGGCATGGAAATGAGTGGTGAGCCAATGCAACTGCTTCGCCGAACCATGGCTGGATATGCTCAGCACCCTAACCTGGCTGCCGCCCTGATCATTGGCTTAGGTTGCGAACGCAATCAACTCAAAGGCTTAATGGAGCAAGAGGCATTGGAAGAAAATTCCACTTTGCATACTTTCATCATGCAAGAAACTGGTGGCACTCGCAAAACAATTGAAGCGGGAATTGAGGCTGTCAAAGCACTCCTCCCGGAAGCCAATAAGGCGAAGAGGCAAACTGTCTCTGCAAGTCATCTCTGCGTTGGTTTGCAATGCGGTGGATCGGATGGCTTCTCTTCAATTACTGCTAACCCAGCCTTAGGCGCCGCAATTGATATTTTGTCGCGCCATGGTGGTACTGGCATCCTCTCCGAAACACCGGAGATTTATGGCGTTGAACATACACTCACTCGCAGAGCAGCAAGCAAGGCTATCGGTGAAAAATTAATCCAACGTATTCGTTGGTGGAAAGATGAATACTCTGTTGGTCGCGATGTCCAAATTAATGGGCAAGTCAGTCCCGGAAATCAAATTGGTGGTCTAGCCAATATCTTTGAAAAATCTCTGGGCTCATCCATGAAAGGCGGTACCGGACCTTTGATGGAAGTCTATCGCTATGCAGAACCAGTCAAAGCTAAAGGCTTTGTGTTTATGGATACACCTGGTTTTGACCCGGTCTCAGCGACAGGTCAAATTGCTGGCGGTGCAAACTTGATTGCATTTACTACAGGACGTGGTTCCATGTTTGGGTCAAAGCCAGCGCCTTGCATCAAACTCGCCACCAATACACCAATGTATGAGCGACTTACCGAAGATATGGATATCAATTGTGGTGAGATCTTGGATGGTACGGTTTCAGTTCAAGAGATGGGGCAACGGATATTTGAGCTCTTTCTGAGGACGGCATCGGGAGAGGCATCTAAAAGTGAATTGTTAGGCCTGGGAGACTATGAATTCGTTCCCTGGCAAATCGGGGTCATGAGCTAAGCCGGGTAGGCAACAAGGCAACAAGTGAGCGGGCTAAATGCCCGCTTTTTCTATGCTCAAAAGAAGCTAGAAATCATCGCCGGGGACTGTAGAATTGAACTTATTGAGTTAATCAGGAATTCATTAGGATTATGAAATTCAGGGACTATTACGAAACACTTGGTGTAGCACGTGGCGCTACCGAAGCAGAAATTAAGGCGGCTTACCGCAAACTCGCTCGCAAATATCATCCAGACGTTAATAAAGAGGCTGGCGCAGAAGAGCAATTTAAGGCGGTCGGCGAAGCCTATTCCGTTCTTAAGGACACTGAAAAACGTGCTGCTTACGATCGCATGGGCGCCAACTGGAAAAATGGACAAGACTTCACCCCTCCACCAAACTGGAATGAAGGTTTTGAATACTCCGATGGCAACTTTGGTGGCGGTCATGGTGGATTTGGTGGTGGTTATGAAGGTGACCAAAGTGAGTTCTTTGAGTCACTCTTTGGTCGAGGTCGACATCGTCAAGGGGGTCGTGGCGGCAATCCACGCCAAGGCATGGACTTCAAAGGCCAAGATCATCACGCCAAAATATTGATTGATCTTGCCGACGCCTATAACGGCGCAAAACGCACTATTGCACTGCATATGCCAACGCAAGATGCTAATGGACATGTCAGCACCCAAGAGCGCAAACTTGATGTCAGTATTCCTAAGGGCATTAAGGCTGGCCAAAATTTACGCTTAGCTGGTCAAGGTGGCCCTGGCATGGGTTCTGGTGGTGCAGGTGACCTGTATCTTGAGATTGATTTTCATCCAAACGCCATTTACCGCGTAGACGGTAAAGATGTTTACCTGGATTTACCTCTTGCCCCATGGGAAGCTGCGCTGGGCACAACCGTGAACATCCCTACCCCTGCAGGGTCCACTCTGGAATTAAAGATTCCCGCCGGTACAGCAACAGGCCGCAAGATGAGGCTTAAAGGAAAAGGTATTCCCAGCAAAGAAGCTGGCGACTTCTATGTAGTGCCAAACATTGTTTTGCCTGGCGCTGAAACTGATGCGCAAAAAGAAGCGTATCAAGCACTAGAGAAAGCTTTTGATTTCAACCCCAGAACCCACCTGAAGGGATGATGAACATGACACAAACAAAAATCACCTGGATTGAAGGTAGTCTCGTTGAAGAAGAGGTGCATATGAGCATTGTGGAGATTTCACAGGCTACGCGTGCACCAGAGGATCTCATCATGTCTTGGGTAACAGAAGGCGTACTCAGCCCCACCGGCTCCTCCCCTGAAGACTGGCGCTTTAGCGGGGACTCTCTCAAGCGAGCAAAAACTGCAGCACACCTTACGCATGACCTTGAGCTCAACACTCCTGGGGTTGCCTTAGCGCTCGATCTCTTAGATGAGATCACTCGCTTACGCAGCCAACTGCTTCGCACAAATTTAGATTAAGCCTAATTGAACACAAGCTTACTTAAACATAATCCCAAACAAGCTAAGGACATCAGCCTTTTTTCCGCCACTGCACTAGGTATTGGTGGGATGATGGGTGCAGGCTTGTATTCCTTGCTCGGTTTAGCAAGCTCGCATGCTGGCAGCCATTTGCCATTGGCTTTTCTGATTGGCGCCATTGCAGCCGCATTCTCTGTCTACTCTTACGCAAAACTTGGTGCTGCTTTCCCTAGCAGTGGGGGTGCAGCGACCTTTACAGTCATGAGTTTTGGGCCAGGAATTATTTCTGGCGGCATTAATCTATTTCAATATATTGCCTACCTGATAGCTGCCGCCTTATATGCAGCAGGATTTGTTGAATACACCAACACCCTCTTTGGCGGAGATCTCTCTCCTGTTTTACTCAAATGCATTACTGCAGCGATCATCTTGATTTGTACATTCCTGAATCTTCTTGGGCCGAGCTTGGTTGGCAAAGCTGAAGCGATAGTAATTGCTCTAGTCGTGATCAGCCTCATTGTTTTTTCTGCCATGGGAATTCATCAGGCAGATCTTAAAAGCTACCACATGACACCTTTCTCATTTGAAGGCATTGTGGTAGCTGCAGGCATTCTTTATATTAATTTCCAAGGCTTCGGAGTAGTAACCAATTCTTCATCAGCTATGAAGAGTCCACAAAAAGAATTACCTCTAGCCATGTTTTCTGCACTGATCTTAGTGACCATTGCTTACTTAGCAGTGAGCACGGCTGTTGTCTTACTCATGCCCCTAAACTTGATCCAATTAGATAATGGCCACGTCCTTGCTGACGCAGCAGAAATAGTGGCAGGCAAACTCGGCTTTATTATCATTAGCATTTCCGCTTTACTAGCCTGCGCTGCAGCAGTAAATGCCACCATTTTTGCAGCCTCTAATATCGCAGCCGATCTTGCAGAGACCTATGAGGTCTCTAGCGCCTTAGGAAACTCCGTGCTGAAGAGCAAGCTTCGCGCGCTTACCGTCTCTTCGATTGGCGTCATTGTTTTGGCCTTGATCTTCCCTCTAAGCGAAGTAGGTCAAATGGCGAGCCTAGCGTTTTTATTGGTTTATGCCGTTATTAGCTACGGACATCTTCGAGTGCACAAGCAGACTGGAGCCAGTCCAAAAATTTTGTGGTGTGTGATTGCAATCAATCTAAGCTTATTCACCGCCCTACTGATGAATACGATCAAGGCCGCACCATCCAGCGCTATTGCTCTTTTAATTGCCCTTGTAGCCTCTTTTGGACTTGAGGCATTCTCACTTCTCAAATCCAAGCGCCACAAGTTACATTAAGATTCTGAGCGACTTAAGAGCAATTCCCAACGCTGTAGCTTGACATCCAAATCGGCAGTAATTTCAGATAATCTCGCTTGCATGCTAGCCGCTAATTCAGGCTCGTTCTTATAAAGATCGGGGTCGCTCATTGCAATGCCAATATCTGCCTGCTCCGTCTCTAGCGTCTCGATCTGCAAAGGCAAAGCCTCTAACTCCTGGCGCTCTTTGCCATTGAGTTTTTGCACGCCACTTTTTGTAGCTGCAGACTTGGATTCAACTTTAGACTCGATCTTTGGCTCTTGTTTCGGCTCGGACTTAAGGCCGCCATTAGCAGCACGAATCTTATCTGAGCGTGCTTTCTGGATCTTCCAGTCCTCGTAACCACCCTCATACTCGCGCCAGAATCCATCACCCTCATTGGCAATGATGCTGGTAACCACGTTATCCAAGAAGTAACGATCATGACTGACCAGGAACACAGTACCTTTGTAGTCCTGCAACAACTGCTCGAGCAGATCTAGGGTATCGATATCCAAGTCGTTAGTTGGCTCATCTAGAACCAAGACGTTTGCAGGACGGGCAAATAAACGCGCCAACAGCAAACGGTTACGCTCCCCACCAGACAAGGTGCTGACTGGTGAATTAGTACGCTCAGGCGCGAACAAGAAATCACTTAGATAGCTCTTAACGTGTTTCTTATTGCCATTAATTTCGATCCACTCACTACCTGGGCTAATGTAATCCTCGAGCGAAGCATTGAGATCGAGACCTTCGCGCATCTGATCGAAGTAGGCCACTTCAATGCGAGTACCCATGGTTGCTGTACCAGAATCTGGCGTAATTGTTCCAAGAATTAATTTAAGAAGCGTGGTCTTACCAGCACCATTAGGCCCAAGCAGACCAACTTTATCGCCACGCAAAATAGTTGCTGTGAAATCCTTCACAATTGGACGATCATAGGACTTAGATACATTCTGGAGATCAGCAACAATCTTGCCGCTTCTATCTCCAGCGGATACTGCGAGCTTGACTTGCCCAACCGCATCACGTCTTTGTGAGCGAGTGGTTCGAAGCGCTTCCAAACGAGCAATACGCGCGACACTGCGAGTCCGCCTTGCCTCAACCCCTTTGCGAATCCAGACCTCTTCTTGAGCGAGTAATTTATCCGCACGCGCATTAGCCAAGGATTCGGAATTCATTTCCTGATCTTTTAGTACTTCGTAAGCTGAGAAATTACCCGGGTAGGTGCGCAAGATACCGCGGTCTAACTCAACAATTTGTGTGCAAACGTTATCCAAGAAAGCGCGATCATGGGTAATGAGGATCACGGAGCCTTTGTACTCCTTGAGTAAATCTTCCAACCAAGAAATTGAATCTAAATCCAAATGGTTGGTAGGCTCATCCAACAGTAATACATCGGGCATTTCAACTAAGGCGCGCGCTAAGGCGACACGCTTCTTGGTTCCTCCCGACAAGGTATTGATTTTAACTTCAGCATCTAAATGCAAGCGATCTAATGTTTCATGGACGCGCTGCTCCCAATTCCAGCCACTTAAAGCCTCTAATTGGGATTGCACTTCATCGAGGCGATGGTGGGCAGCGTCATCCCACTCTCCTACACTCAGAGCTTCATATTCCTCGCGCAGAGCCTTGGCTTGGGCTACGCCCTTAGATACCGCATCAAAAACGGTTTCTTCAGCCTCAAATATAGGCTCTTGAGGAACATAGGCAATTCGGAGGCCCTGCTGATATTGCAGCAAGCCATCATCCATTTTTTCTATGCCAGCCAAGATCTTCAGCAAGGAAGATTTGCCAGTGCCATTTCGGCCAATTAAGCCAACCCGCTCCCCAGATTCCAATGAGAAAGCAGTGTTTGCGAGGAGGTCAACGTGGCCAAAAGCCAGTTTTGCATCAGTAAGTACGATTAAAGCCATGCCGACATTATCGTCGCTTCATCCAAAGTGGTGATATTTCCAATAAACATGGGATTGAGAAGTAGAATTTACTGAAGCGATACCTTCAAATAAAGAGATAAATGACCTGTAAGCTCAGTCCTAGCGCACCACGACTTATCCTATTTGCAGGCCATGCGGGCACTGGTAAAACTACTTTAGCCAAAAGAGCCCTCCCTCTCATCGTGGAAAAAACAGGTGAGAGCTTTTTCTTTTTGGATAAAGACACGGTGTATGGCGCCTATAGCGCCCATGTCATGGAGCTCACGACTAATAATCCAAATGATCGCGATAGCCCTTTCTATCTTCAGAACCTCAGGGATTGGGAATATGCAGGTCTCATCGCTATCGCTAAAGAAAACCTACAACTAGGAGTCAACGTCATCCTCGTAGGTCCATTCTCTAGTGAAATCCAAAGTGGTCGGATGTTCAACCCCGAAGAGCTTGGAGTACCCAGTGTATCGAGCATCAGAATTGCTTGGATTGACCTAGATGAGAACGAGGCCAAGCATCGCATGCAAAAACGTGCCGACCCAAGAGATCAATACAAATTGGAGCACTGGGATCAATACACTAAACGTAGAGTTGAGCCACCCGAGCACATTGCAATACAACGTTTTGATAATCTACACTTTGATGAAGCCAAGTTTGAAAAGCTAATTGATCACCTGATTCAATAAATGGCAGACAAAAAAAGAGCCCCTTAGGGGCTCCTTCTCAAGAACTAAGAACTGAATTCTTAGAACTTATAAGTTACACCAACAGCTGGCATCCATGGATTCAAAGTCAATTTTCCTGATGCGCCGGCAAGTGCACCGCTACCGGTCACGTCCGTACTCATTGTTGCGTACTTCAAATCAAGATTCATACCCCAGTTCTTATCAAACATATAGTCCGCACCTACTTGAGCAACAACGCCCACACTTGATTGACTGATCTGCGCCTGATTACCGATAGTTGGGAAGTTTTGGCGATTACCGAAAATAGTGTAGTTAACACCGAGACCAACGTAAGGCTTGATAGCACCTAAGTCAGTGAAGTGATATTGAGCCAACAATGATGGTGGCAATGCAGTTACTTTGCCAATATTTTGCTGGCCAGTGCCAGCATTACCGTAGATATTGACCTGCTGCGGCCAAGTCAAGACTAACTCAGCGGCAATATTTTTTGTGAAGAAGTAGGAAACGTCAAACTCAGGAATCCACTGGTTCTTTGCTTTTACATTTAAGTCCTGCACAGCACCAGACTGACCATTTTGATATAAAACATCAACAGCGCGTACACGAACCATCCATGGGTTCTCACTTGAAGATTGAGCATGAGCTGCAATTGGAGCTAATGAAGCTACTGCTGCCATAGCGGCTACGAGAGTTTTAATGCGCATGATGTACCCCTTTTCTGTTATCAATTTGATGGATCTATTTTCAAATTGAAGATGGGATAGCTATTTGATATAAATCAAATGCAGAGGCTGCTGAAATTTTTTATTGGTTTTAAAGCAACACTGTTTTAAAGAGTTTTTGATCTGGATCAAATCGATCAAACTACCTTGGAATAAGTGCCCTTGGCTTGAGACTCTCTGAGGTGACGATCAAAAGTCATCGCCACACGTCGAGCTAAGAGCCGGCCTTTAATAGGCACTACCATCTTGGCGCCCTGCCACTCCAGTAGACCAGCCTCTTCCAAATGCTTTAACTCCTCAATCTCCGTCTGGAAATAAGTTGGGAAGTCGATTTGATGAGTTTTGGCAAAATGCTCGGTATCGAGAGCAAACTGGCACATCAATTCGCCGATTAATTCACGGCGCAATAAGTCATCCTTATCAAGCTGCAGGCCTCGAAGTGTAGGTAGATGACCATCATCAATTGCGGCGTAGTACTCATCTAAAGTGCGAACATTCTGTGAATAGCTATCGTCAACCTTACCAATGGATGAAATCCCAAAAGCCAAGAGATCGCACTCCGCCTGAGTTGAGTAGCCTTGAAAATTGCGATGCAACTTACCCTCTTTTTGCGCGATCGCCAATTCATCATCGGGCTTAGCAAAGTGGTCCATACCAATGAAGACATAACCCGCCTCAGCCAATCTCTCGATCGTGTTTGACAAGATATCCAACTTGTCAGCAGCTCCGGGCAAGTCAGCTTCAGCAATCCTACGTTGGGGCTTAAAGATGTGGGGCAGATGGGCGTAGTTGTAAACCGAGAGGCGGTCAGGGCTCATCTTCAAAACGGCATCAACAGTTTCTTTAAAGGTCTCGGGCGTTTGTTTTGGTAGGCCATAAATCAAATCGACGCTTCTGGACTTAAATCCATACTTCCTAGACCAATCCATTACCGCTTGAGTTTCCTCAATAGTTTGCACGCGATGTACTGCTTGCTGAACCTCGAGGTTGAAGTCTTGCACCCCCAAGCTGATACGGTTAAAGCCTAATTCGGCAAGCAAGGCAATATCCGCTTCAGTCACGCGTCGCGGATCAATCTCAATCGAGTATTCGCCGCCAGGAAGTAGATCAAAATGTTCACGCGTATGGTGCATCAACTCAACCATCTCTTCGTGAGATAAAAATGTCGGTGTGCCTCCACCCCAATGGAGCTGGGTCACCGGAATTTTTTTCTGCGCACCCATGGCAGCACAAACCATCGCCATCTCTTTTGCCAAATATTTGATGTACTTAGCACTCCGACCATGATCTTTGGTGATAATTTTGTTACAACCACAGTAATAACAAATATTGGGACAAAACGGTAAATGGAAATAGAGTGATAGCGGCTCATTAACCTTAGCTACGCGTTGCAATGCTCCCAAATAATCGGGCTCACTGAACTCATTATGAAAGCGATCAGCACTAGGGTATGAGGTGTAGCGCGGTCCATTGATATCAAACTTCTGCAATAGCTCAGGGTGAAAAAGTACTTCTTTTTCATTTGGGGTGGATGCAGATAGTACAGAGCTCATCAGAAATTAAGTTATTGGATTATTGGGATAGGTAGTCGAGCGCAACTGCTTCAGCCACTTTAATCCCATCAACCCCTGCCGACAAGATTCCACCGGCATAACCAGCTCCCTCCCCTGCAGGGTATAGACCCTTGATGTTCATACTTTGAAAGTTTGCACCTCGAGTAATGCGCAATGGAGAGGAGGTGCGAGTCTCAATGCCGGTCAAAACCGCATCCTTCATTGAAAAACCTTTGATCTGCTTTTCAAAAGCTGGCAGCGCTTCTCGAATTGCCTCAATTGCATAAGGAGGTAGAGCATCAGCGAGATCTGTCAGGTGAACTCCGGGCTTATATGATGGCATTACAGAGCCAAACTCAGTGGAAGCCTTGCCCGCGAGGAAGTCCCCGACTAATTGGCCCGGGGCTTCGTAAGTGGAGCCACCTAACTCATAAGCCTTGGACTCTAAAGCCCTCTGAAACTCAATACCTGCGAGCGGGCCACCAGGATAGTCTTCTGGGGTAATGCCAACAACGATTCCAGCATTGGCATTACGTTCATTGCGAGAGTACTGACTCATACCATTTGTTACCACGCGATTAGGCTCGGAGGTAGCAGCAACTACCGTTCCACCCGGGCACATACAAAAGCTATAAACAGCACGACCATTCTTGGCATGGTGAACTAATTTGTAATCAGCCGCCCCGATAAGTTCATTACCAGCATGCGGCCCTAAACGCGCCTTGTCGATCAGGGATTGTGGGTGCTCAATTCGGAAGCCTACTGAAAAAGGTTTTGCTTCCATATAGACACCTGCCGCATGCAATGCCTCAAAAGTATCGCGTGCACTATGCCCAAGGGCGAGCACTACATGATTGGCCAGCAAATCTGGATGCCCCTCAATCTTGACTCCAGTAATTTGATCATTCTGAATATCAAAACCAATCACTTTCTGAGAGAAGCGAATTTCCCCACCCAACTCAATAATTTCTTGGCGCATTCTCTCTACAACCCCAACCAAGCGGAAGGTGCCGATATGGGGCTTAGCTACATATCGAATTTCTTCTGGGGCGCCTGCTTTAATAAATTCAGCAATAACCTTGCGCCCATAAAACTTTGGATCCTTAATTTGGCTATAAAGCTTGCCATCAGAAAACGTACCTGCCCCACCCTCGCCGAACTGCACATTGGATTCTGGATTGAGGACGTTCTTACGCCATAGACCCCAAGTATCTTGAGTGCGCTCGCGCACTGGTTTGCCGCGTTCCAATACGATAGGTTTAAAGCCCATCTGCGCCAATACCAATGCAGCAAAAATTCCACAGGGGCCAAACCCAATGACCACAGGACGCACAAAGTCCGAACCCTTCACTTGTGAGGGATTAGCAACAAAGTGATAACTTGTATCTGGAGAAGGTCTAACGTGAATGTCATTCGCAAACTGCTTGAGCAATTTTTCTTCGTCTTTTACCGATAAATCGACGGTATAGATAAACGCAAGGGCGACATTTTTTCTTGCATCATAGCTACGCTTAAAAACATCCGTCCGAATCAAGTCATGAGCCTGGATATTCAGGCGCTTCAAGATTGCCTCTTCCAATGCCTCAGGGGCATGGTTAATAGGCAGGCGAAGTTCGGTAATACGGATCATGGGACTCTACGATACACAGTAAATCAGGGCAATTTTCTAAATAATACTGGGAGATCTGGCTTACCCCCTTTTAAAGGCGATAATGCGCCATGGCTCTACGCGCAACTATCCACAAAGCCGACATCCACGTCGCAGACTCTGACCGCCACTACTATGGCAGTCATTCCCTCACCATCGCCAAGCACCCCTCTGAGACTGAAGAGCGGATGATGATACGTATCATTGCCTTTGCCCTTCAAGCCCAAGAAGATTTAGCTTTTACTAAAGGTTTGAGCGATACCGATGAGCCTGACCTCTGGATTAAGGATCTCACAGACGCCATCAAGCTTTGGATTGAAGTGGGTCAACCCGATGAGCGACGCATTCTTAAAGCTTGCGGGCGATCTGATCAGGTTATCGTCTATTGCTATGGTGGACATACCAGCAAAATCTGGTGGGATGGTATTGCGAACAAATTAACTCGCGCTCGGAATCTGCAGGTGATCTCTATACCAGCAGAGCAGGCTAAAGAACTCAATAAGTTAGTCGAGCGCAGTATGGTTCTGCATGTCAATATTCAAGATGGAGAGGCATACGTCTCTTCGGATATGGGCCAAGTCACTATCACCCCAGAAATCTGGCGCAATCAGCAACAATGAAGCCGGTAGTTTTAGACACCAATATCTTGCTAGATATTTTTGTTTTTAATGACGAAAGAGCTGCCAATCTCAAACGGGCGATTGTGAATGGGGGCATTTCCGCAATTGCGAGTCAAAAAACTTTACTGGAGTTTGCTGATGTCATCTCGCGCCCTCTCTTTCAGCTAGATAGCGGAGCGCAAGCAAGTATTTTGACTCAATGGCAATCCATCGCACAACTGCATGATGATTCCCATTTAGCTCCAGCGCCCTGGAAATGCCAAGATCCCGACGATCAAATCTTCTTGGATCTAGCCTATCAATTAAGGCCATCGATACTCATTAGTAAAGACAATGCCGTACTCAAGATAGCAGGTCGATCTGCTCAAGAAGATATTCTGATTACCAGCGATTACAACGCCTTTAGCCTTTAGACTTTAGAGCTAAAGCGCAATCCCTTAGCCGCTTCAGCGGCAATCTCAAATGATCTCAAGCGAGCTTGGTGATCGTAGATTTGACCCGTAATAATGATTTCATTGGCACCAGTTTGATCGAGCCAATACTGCATCTCCTTAGTCACCGTCTGCAAAGACCCTACAGCAGAGCAGCGTAAAGCATGAGCGGCAGTAGCCTTTTCATGAGGCTCACAGAAATCATCTAAATCTTCAATTGGTGGAGGTAATTGTTCGCGAGTATTCCGGCGCATACGAATCACGTTTTGCTGCAAAGTAGTAAAAAGATGAGCAGCGTCTTCATCCGTATCGGCGGCCACTACATTCATTACGAATGCGCAATAGGGTTTAGCCAGCTTATCGGATGGTTTAAATAATTCACGATAAGTAGACATTGCATCGAGCAATTGCTCGGGCGCAAAGTGTGAGGCAAAGGCGTAAGGTAGACCGAAATGAGCCGCTAACTGAGCGCCATACAAACTGGAGCCTAATATCCAAATGGGCACTTCAGTATCAGCACCCGGAATAGCTCGGACAACTTGCCCCTCCTGAATCGGTCCAAAGTAATGTTGCAACTCTCGTACGTCCTGGGGAAAGCGATCATCACTTCCGAGTAAATCTCGGCGCAAAGCTCTAGCCGTCATTTGATCGGTACCCGGTGCACGCCCTAAGCCCAATTCAATCCTGCCAGGGTAGATTGACGCCAAGGTACCAAACTGCTCTGCAATGACTAGTGGGGCATGATTTGGCAACATCACACCACCAGACCCAACCCGAATAGTTTTGGTACCCCCAGCAATGTAGCCCACCAAGACTGAGGTAGCCGAGCTGGCATTACCTGTCATATTGTGATGCTCTGCTACCCAATAGCTGGTATAGCCCAAAGCCTCTGCATGCCGGGCAACATCCAAGGAGTTACGCAAGGCATCTCCGGCAGTAAATCCCTGGGGGATTGGAGATATATCTAGAATGGAGTACGGGACAGAATTTGTCATTCGTAGATCATACTGAGAAAGCGGTTTTTTGACATGAGTAAACCTAAAATGGCTGATGCCGATGACGGCATCTTCAAGCCAGGCAGCAAACTAAGGCACATCAAGACAGGCGGCTTTTATAAAGTAGTGCTGCTTGCCAACATCGAAGCCAACCTAGAGCCAGCCTACGTCTATGAATCTCTCCAATCGCATGACTTTTGGATTAGGCCAAAAGCAGAAATGGAAGATGGTCGATTTGAATTGATCGATGCTTAAGCCAAATATAGAGGAACTGAAATGACTGAAGACCGCATCACCAACCTTGAAATTAAACTTAGCTTTACTGAAGATTTAATTGATCAACTCAATCAAACTATCTACAAGCAACAACAACAGATTGAGTTTTTATATCGCGAACTGAAGTCAATTAAAGAGCAGGCCAGCAGCGGTGATGGCGCAGTCAATAGCAGCCCAAAAGATGAAATTCCCCCTCACTATTAAAGCCCTGCTAACATTTAACGTCAATATTGCATCTCATTTATAAAAGGACGCTCATTATGGGTAACTTAGTACCGTTTCTAGTTCAATGGGGCTTAACCTCTCTATCCCTTTGGGTTGCTAGCTATCTTTTTAGTGGCTTACGCTTTGCTGATGGTGGCTCACTGCTCATCGCCGCCCTACTACTTGGCTTTGCCAATGCGGTAGTAAAGCCTTTATTAATTCTCTTCACACTACCGCTAACAGTCCTCACTATGGGACTCTTTCTGTTGGTAGTGAACGCATTGGTACTCATGCTGGTCTCTGCTGTTGTCAGTGGATTTACGATCTCCAGCTTCTGGACCGCATTCTTTGCCAGCATCTTTATTTCTTTATTCAGCCTTTTTATCAGCGGAATATTGTTTTAAGAATTACTTCGCCCCAGGGTAGATATCCGACCAGGGGTGGAGTGCATCGCGGCATGGATGGCTTTTAGAGGTCATTGATCTGGCGTTTTCTGCCAAAATACTTGCACCGCCCGTTAAAAACCCAAGGCCAATTGAAACAGCGCTGTTAACTACACCAGCCTGGTTAATGCCTGTCTTAGGATTTGTGAGTGTGCCGCCCATCTTCACTAGACCCGCTAAATCGAGGCCCGTAGTGAAACCTGATTTTTCTCGCGGATCAATAGTGAAATTGACTGCTTCTGTTTTCAGATTAATTGAGCCAGCCAAGACCACATCTAAGCGATCTGTCTCTACCCCAACTGTATTGGCTATATTGATCTGGCCATTATTAATCGGTAAATAGGCTACTGCACACTCCAATACTGTCTCACTCGTTTTTTTGCGCATCGGATTAATGGAGTCCAAGAGCGTGACTACGAAGTCTCCGGCGTCATTTAAAAAATTTGTGCCCATGCGAGCTTGATCAATGCTCAGCTGGATCTTGCCGTTGGAATTTGACGCCATCTGATGAAGACTATTTCCGGATGCCTTGATGTCAAATGCTAACTTCATACTGCCCCCACTGACTTTCGAGCTGGGATCAACCCTGGCCAATAAATTCTCCAAGGTGAAATCTTTTGTCACCCCTTTGGCTGACAGAATAGGATTTGCCGCATTCATCTGAGCGAGGCTAATCTGTACATTAGCACTTCCCCCGCCCATCTGAAAGGTTAAATTTGGAATCTCAATATTGCTGCCATCCAATTGCAAGGTAGCCTGAAGATTTTCAATTGGCTTACGCTTTGGTATACCCAACTCAGCAATGTTGATTAACACTTTTCCTTTAGCCTGGGGCATCTCCCCAAAAGGAATGGTGTCGTTACTAAATAAATATTTGGACTGTGGTCGTGGAGCTTGACGGGTGACCTGATCGGCTTTCACAGCACCTGAAGTCAGAGGAGGTTGATTGGTAGTAGCACCTAAGCTAGGCCAATCAAATGCCTTTGAATCCAAGGCTAAGGTGAATGTAGGCATCGCCTTGGGAGACTTCAATACTTCACCCTTAATCAGTAGCGACTTGCCATTCATACTGAGGCTGAGGTCTACCGGGAATTGTGTTGATGAAACATCCCACTGCTTCAACAGCCTAGAGACTGAACCTGTTTTTCCGCCAAGATCCAGGCTTTGTCCTTGAGTTTGCATATTAAGAGTAATGGCTGTCTTATCGCCACTCTCCTCCAATGACAAACGTTTAATTTGATAACTTGATATAGAGCCAGAGGCATCTTGATACTGAATCTGAGTATCAACAATGGAAACCTTCTCCATGTAGATTAAGTTGTCGCTAACTGAAGAGTTATCAGCAGTGCTATCGCCAGAAACGGGAGTGGCATTAGCTCCCTCGGTACCCATTTCCCAATTTGCCTTACCAGATGCATTTTTTTGGAGAAGCAGTTCTAATCCAGCCAGCTTGACACTACCAATCTCAATGCGATTACTGAGTAGTGGGAGGATTTTAATATCCAACTCAATACTCTGAAGGGTAAGCATTTCGGGATGGGATGCCCAAGATGCATTGCTTAAGCTCAAGCGCTCTGCTGAAACAGCAATTCTAGGGAAGAAGCTTAGCTTAACTGGCCCAGTAATTTTTAAATCTCGCCCAGTGGCCGCCTTAACCGAAGAAGCGAGTAATTTCGTTATTTGCACTGGGTCAACTGCGGATGATGCGTACCATATCCCCAATCCAAGCAGAATGACTAAGCCGCCAACGGCGCTGATGATGATCTTGATTGATTTACTCATTGTTAACTGATTCTAAATTACACCGCTAGCTGTAGACTAAAATTAGTACTTACATCACTTTTACGCGCGCCCATCATGAATACCACTGCCAACCTTCCAAAATGTCCAGCCTGCCAAGAGGATATGACCTACCCTGACGGCGAAAATTTTGTTTGTGCGCAATGTGGCCATGAATGGCCAATGACAGCAGCTACAGAAGAGGATGAGGGCGCTCTAATCGTAAAAGATGCCAATGGCAACTTACTGACTGACGGCGATACTGTTACCTTAATTAAAGATCTCAAGGTGAAAGGTTCATCTACCACTCTGAAGGTAGGAACAAAGATTAAAGGCATCCGCCTGGTTTCCGGCGATCACGAGGTTGACTGCAAAACAGAGGCGGGCAATATGTTGCTCAAAGCCTGCTTTTTAAAGAAAGCATAAATCTCTATAAAAGACCACCAGAACCGAAACAAGTTCTGATGGTCTGAGTTGCTTAAGTGGTGCTAGCTTTTTTCAAGACCGCGTATAACTGATCCTTCAGCAAAAGCTTCTCCTTTTTCAGGGTCTCAATTTCTTCCGGAGTACTAGGCTCAGTATGTGCCTCCATTCTCTGAATCTTTTGATCCAGATTGTTGTGCTTATCAAATAAATGAGAAAAGTGACGATCTGATGTTTTCAGCTTACTAATTAACTCACGATATTCAGGGAACATAGATTCTCTTTAGGTTGAGGTTATTCATAACTGCACCGTTCCAGTGTAGCAAGTTGGCATTTAAATTCAAGCACCCGCCCCTCCTTTTGATACTTAGAAAACAATTGGGGATCGACCCTTGATATTGCCAGGTAAATCCCCATATAGGTATCAGCAAAAGTCGATAGAACTGAAGTAATATTGACTTGTGCGCTAAGCACATTAACTACCAATAGGAAGGGTAATAGACCATGGCTACAAAGAAGTCTCCAGCAAAAAAGAAAGTAGCTACTAAGGTGGTAAAAAAAGCCCCTGCAAAGAAAGCCGCTAAAAAAGTTGTCGCCAAGAAAGCGGTAACTAAAAAAACGGTTAAAAAGGTAGTGAAAAAACCAGCAAGCAAAAAGCCTGTCGCTAAAAAGACGGCAGCTAAAAAACCAGCGGCTAAGAAGGCGGTTAAAAAGGTAGCGGCGAAGAAGCCTGCGGCCAAAAAACCTGCCCCTAAGAAAGCTACTAAGAAATCACCTAAGGCAGCTGCTCCAAAAAAACTGAAGGTCGATCAGTATGGCCTCGAAGAAGATGATGAGTTTTACGGCTTGTACTTCGCCAAATCAACCAATAAAGGTTTAGTCGAGGTAAAACCTTGCACCTTCTCACTGATGTACTGGTGGAAAGGCCTGCTTGGCTACCCTGACATGATCGAAATCTCCAAAGATAGCAATACAGCGATGTTGCAATTTGAATCCACCTTTGGTGGCGGTGATTCCGGTGAAACCGAGTTGACAGAAAAAGATGTGTTCGATGTCGACCACATTATTGAAGTTGACGAACAAGAGCAGCTAGTTTCCCTCTACTCTTATGTGCCCATCCCTGTGCCAGAAAAGTTGATTGGCGCATTAGGCCTTTCTATTCTGAACATCAATCCTGAAACCCGCTATGGCAGTCTCGAAATCTGCTCAACAGATAATGAAGAAGGTGAGAATGAGCACTTCCTACGCTATCGTGCAGCAACGTATTTGCGTGGCGTGAAATCAGGCAAGGTTGAGGCTATTGAGAGCATGGTCACTAATGGCTCAGAGTTCTTTGGATTAGCTTTAGATGCAATGTGTGTAAACAAGTCGATTAAGAAATGGTTGCTTAGCTAAGCAGTCGTAACTTAATAGGCGGTACACACAAAAATGTAGGTCACAGGAAAGCGGTCGTTCACTGTCTTGCGAGTTTCAACGATATTGGCGCCTCGCTTTCCTAGCTTTTTACACTCCTCCGCTGCGGCTGCCTGAGCCTCATTATCTTTAGCGGATTTTGGGGCATGCACCCCAACCGTTCCATCAGACTGTCGATAGACCCCAAATTCACTGGGCGGCGTTCCACAAGCCAGCATCACAATGGAGACTGCAAGCACTGAAGCGCTCAGGATAATTTTCATAGGGAAGCTCAAATCTTTTCAAGAATGGAACCATTCTAGCGACCTTTGGCGCTTATAAGGCGGGCACATAAAATGCAGATGAGCAGAGACCCTGCTGTTATTGGAATTCGTTTTTAAATACTATTTGATTTGCAGCCGCTCAATTCTGATTTTCAGATGGTTGCTGATGCAACCTGACCACTGCTTTTGAAGATGTTTCTAAGAAGCGTACTGACAGTCTCCACAACTGCGGTAAAACTCTAGTCTGTACGCTCCTTATGCTGAAAGCCGGCTCTCAGCGAAGTTCTAATGTAAACGAAAACCCCCTAAAAGTCAAGGGTTTTCCCTAATATATTTCACTTATAGCCGACTCTATCGAGCAATCTTTGAGCAGCAATCTGGTTCTTGCCGATAGCAGCAACAGAAATGTTTTCAGCCTTAAATGATCCCAACATTTTTAAACCTTCATTCTCAATCTTGACCGACTTCACTACGGGCCACTCATTATTTCCATTGGCAAAATATTCCTGCGCAGAATCACTAGCTAGGTATTCGAGAAACTGAACGGCAGCTTGTGAATGCGGTGCATTCTTAGCCACCCCGCCACCTGCAATATTGATATGTGTGCCACTGGTCTGTTGATTTGGCCAAACAAAGCCAATCTTAGAAACGATGGCCTGATCTTCTGGCTTAGTTGAGCGTAAGAGTCTCACTAAGTAATAGGAGTTTGTTAAAGCCACGCCGCACTCACCGGATGCAACTGCTTTGATTTGATCGGTATCGCCGCCTCTTGGAGGACGTGCCATATTTGCCACCATGCCCTTAGCCCACTCCTCAGTAGCCGCTTCCCCACGACGCTCAATCATGGCGCCGATCAATGACAGCATATAAGGATGGGCGCCTGAGCGCGTGCATACCTTACCTTTATTAATCGGCTCAGCTAATTTCTCATAAGTGTCGACATCATGTGGGTTCACCTTGGCTTTGTTGTAAACCACCAGACGAGCCCTTGTCGAAAAACCAAACCAGGTTGAACCCTCTGGCTCAGGCTTGGATCGCAAATTTGCTGGAATGCGACTCTCCAAATACTTTGAATGGATAGGTTTAAAGAAGCCGTCGATTTGAGCGCGCCACAATCGAGCTGCATCCACCATCAAGATGACATCAGCTGGACTATTAGCGCCCTCACTTTTGAGCCTCTCAGCCAAAGCATTGTCATCGGCTTCAATACGATTGATCTTGATGCCTGTCTTTTTAGTGAAGTCACCGTAAAGGGCTTCATCAGTTTGGTAGTGACGAGCTGAATAGAGATTCAACTCTTTAGTCTCTTGAGCATGCGATGGCAATGCCATGAAGCCACTCATCACCAATGTAGTGGTGACTAAGAATTTACGTATTGATTGACTTGTCATTGCTGTATTTGCGTTCAGTATTGGATTAAATCCAATGTATCACAAATACGAATGATTATCAATTAAGATTTAGAAATGACCCTAGAAAGCACTAAAACAGGGAAAAGACCCACTAAAACAATCGTTAGGGATGGCAGGGCCAGCTCAGCTAAGCGCTCATCAGCAGCCAACTGATAAGTGGCAACAGCCAAAGTATCAAAGTTAAATGGGCGCAATAAGAGTGTTGCTGGTAGCTCCTTCATCACATCCACAAAGACAAAGAGACCTGCGGTGATGAGACTTCGCTTTAGCAGGGGCACGTGGACTCGCTTCAGAATCTGAACCTTCGAAAGTCCCAGCAGTGCCGCTGAAGCATCCATAGATGGGGTGATGCGTGCCAGCCCCGCTTCGACACTTTGCAAGCTAGAGGAAAGAAAGCGCACTAAATATGCGTAGACCAACACCAGCATGCTGGCGGACATCCACCAAGCAAGGTGAAAGATTTCTAAAAAGGAAAGGATGCCAATAGCCAAGACCGCGCCCGGTAATGCGTAACCAAAACCTAGCAATCGGTTCACCCAACTTAAGCGTGGATTTAATCTCACCGAGTAAGCAAAAAATACTGCGAGCGTCACGGAAATTACCGCAGTCAACATCGAAACCGATAAAGAATTACCCAGCCAATCGAGATATCGAATGTCTATCGTAAGGCCTTGCTTGAAGAGTAATTGCAGGAGAGCAAATGCTGGAATTAAAAATCCGCACAACAGTGTGGCGCCGCAAAATGCAAAAGCAAAAAAGGCTTTATTACCCTTTAGAGTCTTGGCTAATGGCTTGCCACGTGATGAAGAGGCATAACGCAATTTTGATCGGCTGCTTTGCTCAATAAAGAAGATCAGTAAAACAAAGCTTAAAAGGCCTAAGGCAAGCTGCACGGCCGCCACGCGGTCGCCAAAAGAAAGCCAGGCCTTAAAGATGCCGGTTGCAAAAGTCTGCACACCAAAGTAAGACACTGCGCCAAAATCTGCCAAGACTTCCATGAGTGCCAAAGCCATACCAGCAAAAATAGCCGGTCTTGCCATTGGCAATACCAATTTCATAAATCCTTGAAGTGGGCTGTAGCCTAGAGTTTCTGAAACTTCAATCAATCGGCCACTACGCTCTAAAAAAGCAGTGCGTGTAATGAGATAAACATAGGGAAAGAGACAGAAGGAGAAAGACCAAATAGCGCCACTCAAAGAACGTGGGTCTGGAAAGAACCATAGTGAATCCATGCCCAGTACTGCGCGAATTGTGCTCTGTATCGGGCCTGAGAATTGCAGGAGATCTACAAATAAATAGGCCATGACATAAGTAGGTACTGCCAAGGGCAGAATTAAAGCCCACTCAAATATTTTCTTGCCGGGAAAATCATAGCTAGCAATGATCCAAGCATTACCCACACCTAAAATGAATACACCCATCCCAACACCAAGAATCAGTACCAATGTCGAGGCAATGTAGCCACCCAACACAAAGTTCCATAAATGACTGAGGGTACCGCTAGCCAATAGCTCATTTCCGGGAAATAGGAATGGCGCTGCCAAGCCGAACAGGGGCAAAAATAACAACAGGGCAAGTGGCACCACAATACGATTCATTAAATCCACAATCCGTTTAGACTCTAGCTATGTATTAAACCACTAGCATTAATGAGAAAATTATAGGGATGAACTCCGCCCACACACTGCTTTCTATCAAACAGCTGGAAATTGACTACCCCAGTAGGGACGGTCAAGGACGTGTAACAGCCGTTAAAGACCTCAATCTGGATCTCGATCAAGGTGAGATCGGCTGCCTATTAGGCTCCTCAGGCTGCGGAAAATCTACGGTTCTCAGAGCTATTTGTGGATTTGAGCCTGTAAAAGCAGGTGACATTTTGCTGCGAGATCAGGTCGTGAGCTCCGCCTCTATCCACATCCCACCAAACCAAAGAAAAGTGGGCATGGTCTTTCAGGACTTCGCCCTCTTCCCTCACCTGAATGTTCTTCAGAATATTGCCTTTGGTCTGCAACACCTTCCAGCTCAACACAGGTCCACTGTGGCGATGGAGTGGCTCAAAAGGGTATCCCTCTCAGATAAAGCTGATGCCTATCCTCACGAGCTCAGTGGCGGCCAACAGCAACGCGTGGCACTAGCAAGAGCAATGGCTCCGGAGCCTGACTTAATTTTGCTAGATGAACCCTTCTCTAGTTTGGATATTGAACTCAGGGAACGCCTTGCAGGCGAGACCCGAGAAATCCTCAAAGCAAACAACATTACCGCCCTACTGGTAACCCATGATCAATACGAGGCCTTTGCAATTGCCGATAAGATTGGTGTGATGTCTGAGGGCAAAGTAGTTCAATGGGATATTCCTTACGAGCTCTATCACAAGCCGATTAATCGCTATGTCGCCGACTTTATTGGTCGCGGAGTATTTGTTAAGGGCATCGTACAAGCCAATAACAAGGTAAAGATTGAGTTGGGTGAGCTTGATCTAGAAGAAGATCGCAGTAAGGAGCTTGGAAAAGAAATTGATGTTCTCTTACGTGCTGACGATATTCAGCATGATGACCACAGCACCTTGCTAGCCGAGGTAGTGCGCAAGACCTTTAGAGGCGCCGACTTTCTATACACACTCAAACTCTCATCCGGTACTGAAATATATGCCTTTGTACCGAGCCACCACGATCATGCGATTGGCGAAAAGATTGGCATCCACTTAGTAGCTGATCACGTGGTGACCTTTAGCAACTAAGTACTATTAACTCATTAATAGTACGTCAGCGCTGTAGCCTTGCCTTTGAATATTCGATAAGAAAATAGGGTGTAGCCCAAGATGGTTGGTAACACCACAATTGCACCCCAAAAAATGACCCATAAAGACTCTGTTGCAGCGGCGGCTTGCCACAAGGTCATTTCTCCAATAATGACATACGGAAAAATACTGTAGGCGATACCAAAAAACGATAACCAAAATATAGCAACGACACTAGCAAATGGTAACCACTCTTTATCCGTCTTCCCCTCTTCCAATGCGCCAATAAATTGGCGGCTAAGGATAAAGAGTAGTCCAGTAGCAATAGGTATTGGAGATAGCCAGATAATTTGAGGCCAGGCAAACCACTTGTGCATGATTTCAGGACTGAAATACGGGGTCGCAATAGATACTAAAGCGACACCAAATCCAGTTAGCCATAAGCTCATCTTTGCCCATCGAAATGCTTTTTTCTGGAGATCCCCCTCAGTTTTTAATATGAGCCAGGTAGAGCCAAGAAGTACATAGCCAGCGGGTAGACACAAACCCACTAATAGTGAGAAGAACCACCCTAGCACTCCAGAATCAAATCCTACGATCAAGCGGCCAATCATGATTCCCTGAGATATGGAAGCAACCAGGCTGCCGATGTAAAACAGCAAGTTCCATAATGGCTTTTGCTCGATATTTACTTTAACCCTAAAGTCAAAAGATACTCCCCTCAAAATCAGTCCAAGCAACATGACGGCAACTGGCAAATATAACTCGGTCAAAATCGCACCATGCGCCAGGGGGAAGGCAACCAATAATAGGCCAACGCCTAAGACAATCCATGTTTCATTGGCATCCCAAAAAGGACCAATGGAAGCAATCATCATATCTTTCTCTGCATCAGTGCCTCGGTTGAGAAGCATTCCAATACCCAAGTCATAGCCATCCAACACAACATAAGAGAGCATGGCAATGCCCATCGCAACAAAGAAAAATAAAGGTAGCCAGACTGCGGCTTGAGTAATGTCCATGGTGTTCATAGATTAAGCGCCAAAGGGGCTAAAAGAGGAGTCTGATTTCTTAGGAGTTAATTGAGCTTGAGCATCATGACTATCTGCTTGGCGAGCCAAATAAAACACGACCCAAACATAGGCGAACAGCAGCCCCACATAAAGAGTTAGATAAGCAAACAGCGTTGAAAAGACCATGCTCGAGGGCAAAGTAGTCACTGCTTGAGCAGTGGTCAGCACACCCGTGACAAGGTAGGGTTGTCTCCCTATCTCAGTGACATACCAACCTGCTAGCACAGCTACCCAACCAGAGAAGGTCATTAATACCAGTACTTTTGCCATCAATCTAGGTAATTGTCGATCTTGCCGCAACTGCCAACGTGCTAGCCATGAAAATATCAGCATCAATACACCGACGCCAACCATCACCCGAAATGCAAAGAACACCGGGGCGACTGGTGGAATCTTATCCCCAAATTGATTCAATCCTTTTACCTCACCATCCCAGCTATGTGTGAGATATAAAGATGCCAACTTCGGAATGCTGATCTCGTAATCATTGCTACGAGTTTGTTGATTGGGTATTCCAAAAATGACAGCCGGAATACCGGTACCACCCTCCCATATACCCTCCATGGCTGCAAGCTTGGCAGGTTGATGCTGAAGGGTATTCAGACCGTGTGCATCACCTAACATGATCTGAATAGGAATTAAAACTGTAGCCACAGTAAGCGAGATCTTCATCACTAAAAAATTGGCTGGTGAGCGACTATTACGTAAATAGCGATAAGCAGAAATACCCGCCAAAAAGAATGAGACAGTCAAAAATGATGCCAGCAACATATGCCCTAAACGGTAAGGCATGGATGGATTAAAAATGATTGCCATCCAATCAACTGCATGCGCCCTGCCATCAATCATGATGAAACCTTGCGGGGTTTGCATCCAAGAATTTAAAACAATGATCCAAAACGCAGAAAGACTAGTTCCAAAAGCCACTAAAAAAGTTGCAATGGTATGCATTAAGGGAGACACACGCTTGGCACCAAACAACATGACACCCAAGAAGGTGGCCTCAAGAAAAAATGCTGTGAGCACTTCATAGGCTAACAATGGTCCTGCAATATTGCCAACGGTCTCCATATAGCCAGGCCAGTTCGTACCAAACTGAAAGCTCATCGTGATACCGCTCACCACACCCAAGGCAAAGGTCAAGGCAAAAATCTTGACCCAAAACTGATAGGCCTCACGCCAATAATCCAAACCAGTCCGAATATGCTGAATCTTAAAAAAGAAGAGAAACCACCCCAGAGCAATCGAAATGGTTGGGAAGAGAATGTGGAAAGAAATATTCGCACCAAACTGAATACGACTAAATAAAAGTGAATCGAGCACGGCTGCTCCTAATAATTGAATTTTCTACACTCAATTGTGGCACCAATTGAACAATGGCGCTTACCCCCTGCGGCTTAAACACCCTACAATATGATGATGTTGATACAAATTGCCAACCTCATTCTTCAGGTACTCGTTAGCATTGTTGCGGGAGCCTGCCTTTTACGCTGCTATTTACAGTGGCTTGCCTTCAATTTAGGCGCAGGACAAAGTAAGTCCATTGGCGCTTATATCCTGCCTTTAAGTAATTGGATTGTTCTTCCGTTAAGGCGCTTTATCCCCAGCATTGGTCGCTTTGATCTAGCGAGTTGCGTTGCAGCCTATCTTTTAATTTTCTGCAAGATTGCGATCCTGCTATTTATCTCTGGCGCAACCTCAATTGATATCTCTTGGTTAGCACTTGCATTGATTGATCTACTTGACCTTACCTTATCGGGTCTAGTTGGCCTAGTCTTTGCCAGCATCATTCTTTCTTGGATTGGTGCAGGAACTCAAATCCAGTTCTTAGTGTCGCTATTAGTTGACCCCCTGCTTACTCCAATTCGGAAAGCAATACCCAACTTTGGCGCCTTAGATTTATCCCCACTCGCGCTACTGCTCATCCTGCAAGTGCTACAAATCATTCTGGGGAACTTAAAGCTTTAGTCATATTTAGCTAATTGCAGCAATATTTATAAAATAGACATTCTTTTGAGGCCTTAAAAATTATTCAAAAATTTAGCCTACAGCCCTTTGCCCCAAGAGCACTTATTCTTTTTGCGCTGATGATATTGGCGGCGCTGACCGAGGGAATTGGGGTGATGCTATTAGTGCCAATTATTGCCACTATTTCTGGTAACTTTTCTGATACCGGCCCCCTGAAAACTATTTGGATCTTTTTATCAAACATAGGTCTACCTAATTCAACTGGCGCTCTAATTGTCGTTTTTCTATTTCTAGTCATACTCCGCAGCCTAATTCAACTCTACCGCGACAGACTCAGCACAACACTGCGCCATGAGATAGTGGATGACTTGCGAATGACCGCATTTGCCGCCCTTTTAAATGTCGAATGGCGATGGCTAATTATGAGTCGCAACTCAGATCAGGCTAATTTATTATTAACCGATGTAAGTCGCATTGGGGTTGGAATGCAAAACGGTATTGGTATGTTGGTGTCTATTGTCACAACACTAACTTACCTCATCGCTGCATTTTTAATATCATGGAAAATGGCATTAATCTCAGCTATAAGCGGGGGCTTGGTTTTTGCATTGATTAACCAAAAAAGCTTAGCAACCAAGCTCATGGGGCAATCACTAGGGAAGGCCAACCGCACACTACACGCCGCGATACAGGATGCGCTTAATGGAATTAAGCTTACCAAGATATTGGGTAATGCGAACCGACACCTAAGTCGACTGGACATTGCAATGAGCGATGCCCGTCAACAACAAATTTTATTTTCATACAGTACTGCACTTACAAGAACGCTCTTTCAAATTGGGGGCGCCACACTGCTAGCCTCATACCTGTATTTTGGCCTAACTTTTTTTGAGATACCCGTCCCAGAGTTAATTACGCTTATATTTATTTTCGCCAGAATTACCCCGCTAATGATGGCAACACAACAGCAATATCATCACTGCCTGCATGCTCTTCCAGCCTTCAGGGAAACTCAGAGTCTTCTTAATGAATGTAATCTAGCGGCTGAACCGAAAATTAGCAGCATAAAGACTATACAAATAAATAAGGGCATATCCCTTAACAACATCTCAATTAGCTACCCAGGAAGGAGTTTGCCATCCTTAGATAATATTTCAATGTCCTTCCCCGCCAAAACTACTACGGCCATCATTGGCCACTCCGGCGCTGGAAAGAGTACATTGGCAGATGTAATCATGGGCTTGCTAACTCCCGATGTCGGGGATATACGTATCGACGGTGAGATCATCAAAGAAGAGGTCTTGAGTAATTGGCGCCATTCAGTAGCTTACGTCCCACAAGAGGTCTTCCTATTTCATGACAGCATTCGAAATAACTTACTTTGGGGAAATCAGCAAGCAAGTAATGATGAATTAAACAATGCACTTCAACTTGCAGCGGCAGGCTTTGTAAATCAATTGCCTCAAGGTATAGACACTATTGTGGGAGATGAAGGAATACGGCTATCAGGCGGGGAGCGTCAAAGAATTGCCCTAGCCCGCGCTCTCCTACGAAATCCTAGCCTGCTGATTCTAGATGAAGCAACCAGCGCTCTAGACCTAGAAAATGAGGCACGTATCCGAGATGCCATAGAAAGTTTGCATGGTGATTTAACTGTAATCATTATTGGGCATCGCCTAATGACTTTAGAGCATGCGGATCAAGTTATCAAACTATCTAATGGAAAAATCGAACAATTTGGCTCTTGGGAGCAAATCAAAAAATAGTCCAGGAAGCAAGCTAGGAATTTATTATTTTGTCATGGATATGTGGGGTCATTTCACCGCACCGTGGGCTCTATTAAAAATATGTTTCGCATACCTAGTAATCTCGTACGCACATAACTTCATGTAGCCATCAATAGATATTGAGTTCATAACAAATTTAGGCGCCGTGAAAATCAAATTTAAAAGTCCCATGTTGGGGTTATTTCTACAATGCAAGCGCCAGACATAAAAATAGATATGGAAATATCCACCTCTTGACTTCGTCAGAAAATCAAAATACTTTTGGTCCGACTTTGTCCAAGATAAAGCGGATAAATCCTGAACAACTGACTCTGGCAGGTTTATATATTTTTCGCGATTTAAAAAGAGAAGCATACTCTGAACAACATATTCAACTTTTAATAGCTGAACAGTTTTAAAAAAGTAGTTCCATCTAAAATCTAATGTTTGATTAAGGAGGGTGCTGGCATCTGGGATCCACCTAATCAATGGCACCGGACTGAATTTATGGCAGTGTAATAAAGTATGGATCAGCTGATCTTCAGGACAAAGTCTGGATGCCAAAAAACCATTCGCGGCAAGCATCTGGGGTTGAAAGTTGACAAATGAATGATCAAATGGAGTATCGCTGAGAACTCGCCAATGAAGATCAATATTCACTTGGTCTGCATTAACAAAGGATGTTGCATGAATATATTCAAATTTACGATCCTCAAAGTGATAAAGCTGTTTCCAGCCTAAATTGCACAGCAGTTCCATTGCAGCTTTAGCCCGGTCCCTGGAAATAAGAATATCCATATCACCCACTACGCGAACTCCAGGATCGCAGTAGTAACTTGAAATCATCGCTGCGCCCTTAAGCAAGGTCACATTGATGCCTTCATGGTCAAAGGCTAGCAAGACCTTTCGCAGGGCATGTAAGCTTAAGTTATTAGCACTCCATGTATGCCGATATACGCTTTTGGCAACCTGAATTTCCTCGCCCTGAAGATCGCGAAACCGCTTGTAAATCATAGGGGTAATGGATGTTGCACTGTAGTCGATCGATTGAATATCGACTGAATTGCAAAATTGATCCCAATAAGATCTTGCCCTATCTTTGTCGGATATCAATACCGCTTTGAGCAACAAAGATTGCACTGCATCTGGCCAGCAATTAGCAAGATTATTCATAGTTAAAATCCTCCCGAGGAGGCCCTCCTTCGAACCAAGCTGGCCTTGAGAATCCTGAGGTATGCCTGTCGGTCATAAGCTTCCGCCTGTCGCCCCATGTTTGTTTTATGAATTCTTCGATGAAGCAATACATCATCCATCATTTGGATAGGAAGCTTTTTTTCCTGCGCACGAAGGTACCAGTCAACAAATTCTCCTACCTGATTGATCTCAAAAAACCCACCAACCTCATTGAAACGTGATCGACTTAGAAGCAAGGTTCCAGCTATAAAACCGGGCATCGATTCATCCGGAACGCGAAGCCTTAAACTCTCTTCTTCAGTCAAGGTGGGGCAAATAAATTGTCTAACATTAGTAAACACGAGCGGATCCTCGCTTGATGATGCGATCAACTCCATTTGTCTAGTAAGCTTGCAGGGCTCCCAACAATCGTCATGATCAATAAAGCTGAGGTAATCACCATTTGATGCCTGCACACCAGCATTCCGCCCCGCACCCAACCCCTTATTCACTTGAGTTATTAATAGCAACCTATCGGCATAAGCCTCAATTATTTGCGCAGTATGATCTGTAGAGCCATCATTGACCACCACCAATTCAACATTGGGATAGTCCTGAGCAAGAACAGTATCGATAGCTTCTCGTACGTAATTTTGCCCATTGTATACAGACAGAATGACGCTAATTTTTGGAAAACTGCTCATTCTTCTCTCTCCGCAAAATTAGCGACCGCTTAATCACTCTTAATATTTCATTCTGAGATTTTGAAACGTTGTAGGAATCATTATGGCCGTGTATCCTTTTCTCTACAACTACACAATCCACCATCCCAACAGATACACCATTTTGATGTGCATTAAAAAACCAATCAACGTCGCTTGCCATTAAAAAATTGGTGTCGAAGCCTCCCGAAGCATTAAACATATCTCGACGCACCATCAGTGCACTGGGTAGATAGCCCGGCAAAGCTCTGCGAATAAATGACTCCTTTAGCCAATGGGGCTTATCGACTCCTGGCTCTAAAAATATGCTCTGCAAACCTATAACTGCACCCTTATCTGGGTTTTTATTCAGGTAATCAAGCTGCATCTCAGTTTTATGCGCCAACCAAACATCATCCTGATCCAGGAAAGCGACAAAATTTCCAAGCGACTGATTAACGCCTAACTGGCGAGCAGCCCCCACATTCGCAGTCTCAGTGCGAATGTATCTAACCCCATGAAATTTAGAAACGAAAGATTCCGTTCTATCAGATGAACCGTTATCTACCACCAATATTTCAAGTGGTTTTATAGTCTGCCTCAATGCACTCTCAATAGCCTCGCATATATAAAGTTCACCGTTATACGCAGGGATAATTACGCTAACACTTAATTCGTTCATAACCTTATTCTCCCTTGTACATTGCAATGTAGCCTTTAGCCATGACCTCAAGAGTGAAGAAGTCAATTGCGCGTCGGTAACCCTTTAGACCCATTTCAGAAATGAGGTGGGGCTCATCAGAAAATTGGGCTATCGCCTTGGCTAGATCTGAAGGGTGATTGGGCATTACCAGCATTCCAGTTTCACCATGCACAACAACCTCTTTTAGCCCTCCCACATCACTCGCAATCACAGGCCTACACCGTAGCGCTGCCTCAACTGCAACTAAACCAAAAGACTCATAGGTTGATGGCATAAGCACAATGCTACTTTGATCAATTATTTCGTCAATCTTATGTGGCGGCAGATAATCCAGAAGCTTCACTCGATGCTGCAATCCAAGCGCCTCGGTCAATTCAAGAAGTTTAGTGTAAAGCGGCCCGCCGCCAACAATAGTCAAGCTTAAGCTTGGGTATCGATGCTGCAACAAAGCCAAGGCATGCAATGCCGTATCAAATCCTTTTTCTACACTCAATCGGCCTATACAAAGCAAATTATTAAAAGATTCAACAGGCATCTTCGGCTGAATCGAAGAAATCTGCGATCCGTTGTAGATTAGCCTGATATCCGCATGCGAAAGACTTCCGAACCGTAACGCGTCCACAAGGGAATGCGATACAACGCTGACGGCGGAACACATCGACCACAATCGGCGGCACGCTAAAGTCTTATAGTGTGGCTGCTCCAAGAGGCCATGAACAGTCAAAAAAAAAGGAATTGACAAATTTTCTGCTACACGAAACTGATAAAACGCCATCGACTCGTGCCAACCATGAACATTTACCAAATCCGCCTTAAATCTTATGAGGGCATCTGTCGCCGATTGAATTGCCTTCTTAATTAGGGGCAATTGCTTAGCAAATAAAGCATGTGAAAATGGGAGTCGAATAATCTCCACTCCATCAACTTGATCCTTGGATTCAAGGCCTTTTTGCGATGCATCGGTTATCACTAATACGCTATGCCCCTGACGCATCAACTCACAAGCTAGATTGTGAACCAGGCGCTCAATTCCTCCGATATAAGGGTAATAATTGGTCGACCAGAGCACGACTCTCATGGCCGTGTCCCAGACAATAAAGCCTTGATAGCCTCCACATTAGACATTCGATCACGTCCCAGCTGCATTTGGTAGTGCGGCAATAACTTAGAAAACTGCCGAAGAAGGAAAACAGTTTTTTGATCAAAGAATGGCAGCTGTTGAATGGTGCTAAAAGATAGATTCTTCAAGCTAGTCCCTATATCGGACTCAAAAATTTTCGGCTTTAATTCGTCGCCTACTGAAAGCGATATGATTGCACTTGCTTGCGACTTCGCTTTGATGCGTTCCGGAAAAATATCTTTATAAAAAAGTAGTGATTTTTCCGAGGGATCTGATGATTCATTAACTACAAAACGTTCGTACTCAGGGTAAAACCGTCTGGTCTGCGGTGTCCATTTGGCAGACTGATAGACACTATGCACCATTGAGTCTTTGCCTGGAGTTAAGAGGCAGTAGTCTTCGCCCAAATAATTCAACCCCTCGAGTACGCAAGATAGTGTTGTAGTGGTTTTTCCACTCCCACCTTTTCCAGCAAGAAGCACGCACTTAGTCTCATCACCCACCGCTCCGACATGGGTGAGCTGAGAGCCGCGACTGCGTAACCAAGCCCCAAGAATTACCTGCAAAGGCGAACCCCTAACCCACCATGGCAAAGTCTGCGCATCCCTAACTATGTAATAGGCTAAATTTTCTTCAAGGTTAAGGAAACTCAGGGCCCCAATGCTATCAAAATAATGGAAATGGTAAGCACCTTCAGAGTACCCTCTGTAACCGTTGGAATGCAATTTTCTCCAATCCAAGGGGGGCAACGGGAGCTGCTGCTCCTTGCTATCCCATACTCGAATCGTAAGCTCAGGGGCCACATCTGGAATGGACAGATGCGCAAAGGCCTCGGTCAGCATCAACCTTAAGCTCTGGCCAGCAAAATGCAGACAAAGCCTGCTATCCCCCAATTGGTAGGTGCAAATTGATTTGTCAGACAATAGCTCCCAACTACTATTAAATGCCGAGAATGATCTTGCTATTTGATTCAAATACGATCCTAAAATTAGTCCGTAGATCGGCTAGGCCAACCCTGATCATCTACCTCATGTACAGGATCAAGCATGAGTAGATCTTTCATTTCGTCATATTTTTCGAGAACAGGTGGTTCATATTCTTCTGGATAGTGAATTTGCTCCAGAGCTAATGCCGGTAAACCATCAGGAGACTCAACCAATAGATTCTCCTTACATACATCCTCTACAAATTGCATCAAAGAGAGTTTTAATTCTTTGTTGGCCGATGGATAACGCTCCATCAAAAATGATTCAGTTGAATCCTGCGTATTCCCAGCAACCAAAAGCTCCCAAATAGGAATCCCCAACCCGCGGGCACTATAGTAAATACCAGAATCTAAGTTTGCTATGATGATCTCATCATCTAAGTATTCATGCACTACAGCCGTGCCAGGTATCTTGAAACTACGACTAGACATGAGCAAATCCTATGTTTGATTATTAAAGGGAGAAACTACTTTTAACTCCAAATTGTCCACTTAATTGATGATGAATTCAACCAACCCCTACAAAACTGCAAGCCCTTTTTATATATTGCCAATTTCGTTCACTAAATTTTGGCTTAACATGCTGGCTAATAAGTAGCTTTATTACCCTACCCACTATCTCGGTAGCGCTAAATTCTCTACAGAACCGCCACACGTTATGTCGGTTAGTTAATATTTCTAGAGCAGTTAAACGATAGATATATGGAATTTTAAGTTGCTTCGGATAACTAGCTTGAAAAAATTGCTTGTCGCCCAGAATCGATCCTGAGTCGAAAAATGTTCGGATAGCTTGCGCAGGATCGTAACCCAGATAGCGCGCATAATCTACCCAAACATTGGGACGCATATCAGCCTCTACCAAGTAGTGCTTACCACTCCTATAGTCACGCAAGGATGTGATATTTGCAAAACCATGTGCCCCAAGAGCCCGCCCTAATTTCCGCAACTGCTCAAAGACCTCACTAGGAACAGTTGATAATTGAGAATAAGTGCGAATAATCGATGGTCCAAATTGATTGTTCGCAAACGTATTCATAACGGCATAACTGAAGTGAATGAGCTCTCCATCTTGATAAAATGCTGACAAATCAATTGCATCACCGTCAATACGCTGCTGAATTAATAGCGGAAAAGAAAGGGGTTGCCTTAGAAGCTCAGCAATATCATCCCCCTGAAAATATGCAAAGACACCTGCACCTCCAGCGGATATATCATTCTTTAGCAGGACGGGATAAGGAATATTATGTAAAGTAGATGTCAATTCATCAGCATTATTTGCCACAGTAAATTTCGGCGTAAGAATGCCAGAAGACTTAAGCAAATTTGAAAAGGCAATCTTAGTGCCAAGATGACTAAGATTATCTACAGCACAAATCGGCAATAATTTTATTTTAAGTTCATCACTGAGATTAGATTTGGTCAACTCCAGCAATATCTCATCATCGCAAACTATAAATAGATCAAAGGGCAAGTAAGAAAAATTGGCCGCGATAGAGATCAGACTTGCTGAATCAGTAGCATATTGGATTCGACGAACCGATCTAAGTTCATCGCATCTTACATCTGTAGTGATGACATCAACTTCAAATCCCGCTCTATTCAACAGCTTCGGCAAAGCCCTCATCAAAGAAAAGTGATGCCCAATCAGTAAAGCCTGATTTTTCAAGCCTTTACTCACGGTCTCGGTGCCGAGAAATCATCATGCAATTCATGATGACATCGTAGTCCAAATGCCAATGATAGACAACATGAGTACCACATCTTATTTCCTCAGCAAAGCTTTGCCAACTAGAGCTAGCTCAAGTGTTTTATTCATTAACGATAACGTTAATGGACTCTTCAACCTTAAAGCAGTGCGAGATATATGCGTTAATAAATAGCATGGCGGAGAGGGTGGGAGTCTAACCTAACCTGCATAGCCCTGTTCATATGGTTTGACTAACGCATACTACCGTTTATGCTACCGAACCATCAATCCCCACTGAGCTGGTAAATTGCTCCACTCTGCTACTTTACATTGTTCTTAGGCGAGTGTGGCAGCTAGCTTGCGTTCGCCTGTATTCCTGTAAGTACTAGGTGTTGCGGGTGGGTGTTATCTTCCGTTTTTCTTACGCTCAAGGTCATCGAAGTAACCGAATACAAGACCACCAGCGCCCAAAATTCCACCGATAAGTGTGGCATACGCGACCCATTCGCGCCCCTTCACATACTCAAGTGTCATCACCCAAGCGAAGGCAAAGTCCCACACATAACCCATCACCCCGAAGAACATAAATACGGCAGACCACACAAATGCATAAAGCATCCAGTCGTATTTCTGCTTTACACCCTGAAACTTCTGCTGCTCTAATGCGCGCTCTTTATCTATTGCCTCTAACTTATCGTAGTGCTCATCCACTAGCCGAGAGTATTCGTCCATATCGCAATCGGCTTGACTACGCATAGACTGGCTTTGCTCGTCCCATCGTTTTCTCTCCGCGTCGGAAAGCTCTTCATACTTCAGATATACCTCTTCCCATGGTGGACGCGGGAATGTAAATGCCTTCCTCCACCCCTTCTCAAGAGTACGGTTAAGCATGAAGCAACCACTAATGATGAAAATAAAGAGTAATAGAGTCTTACCGAAGTCTGGGTTCTCCTTTGAATACTCCTGATAGAAGTAAGAGACAGTAACCCAAGCTATTGAACCTAATAGTAGGTAGAGCAAGTTCTTGAGGATTGTCTTGTTGTCCTTGGTGAGCAGCTCCTTAATCCAATCCCTGTTAGCCCATGCAACAAATGCAGGCAGCAGGACAGAGAGACCGATTCCTATTAGATGATGCCAAGCCTGCGTAGTATATGAAAAGTAATAGAAGACGCTATAGCCAATTAGGATTAGCCAAGATACTCCAGCAATCAGTAGGAACAAGGCAACGCGGATAACCTTACCCACTCCGGTAGCAGCGTCCTTGTTGGTAGATACCATCGCTACCAGTATTAGCGCGAGGAGTATTGCAATTACGATTTCCATGGGAATCCGTTCTGATAGATTAGCGAGGCTCTTGCCACATGTAGACCTTATCCTCATAGAAGGTTACGACACCTCTATTAGAGTAGTACCAATTGGCAAAGCTACCCCCGTCTAGCCTAACAGGTTCACCCAGTAAACTACGCACATCAGCAGGTGTCATGTCCTTACGCAATGCTCTCCAGTTAGTTAGAGACTTCCAGCCATCTGCTGAGACGGGTTGCTTGGAGGTGGGTTGCGTAGGCGCTGCGGGAGACTCTAATCGAGCTACCCTCTCCTTGAGGTCTTGTACATCCTTCTCAAGCTGGGCAATACGAGCATCCTGAGCATACGCGCCCATCGCTAGAGTAGATAGAAATAGTGAGATTAGAAGCTTATGCATTCGGATTCTGTATTGAGTATAGATTCCATAATGATACCGCTACCGATGGGCTAGAATTACCGTATCTACCCTACTACGGAGACTCCCGTGAGGAAGCTACTACTCCTACTCGCCACCCTATTGACCGCCTGCGCCACCACTGAGAACTACGAGAAGATACTCAGTACGAACATTGGCAAGCCCGAAACAGCACTCGTAGCAGCATGGGGCATACCGACTTCAATGTACGAGAACGAAGGGATACGCTACCTAACTTATACGCAGACAGAGAGTGGGTATATCCCTGGAGTACCCCCCACTGTCTCAACCACCTACATTGGTGGCAAGGCTTACACTCGTAGCGTCGGGGGGTCTCAGGGAGTTGGGTATACCAACACCTGCTCTACTACATTCACAGTGGTGAATAAGATTGTCACAAGCTACAGTTACAAGGGTAACTCTTGTAAGTCGTATTAGTCCCTGACCCTTGTGGTTGGATTGATTCTCTTCGAATAGACGCGTATGGGCTTCATCCGATTAATACCGAGAGAGGTATTTTGAGACGCTTTGAGAGCTTCCTAGCCGATGCCTTAGATAACTCGCGCTCACCACGGAGAAAGGCTGAAAGGTTAGGCTGGGCAATGCAATCTGCAAGGTCTACCTGTTTCAACCCTCTGTCCCGCATCAGATACTTAAGCGCGTCTGACTTTTTGTAACTGGGTAGAGGCTGGTGTGCCTCGTATTCCTCAATGCGGTTAGCCACGCAGTCTCTCCACCTCTTATTTTCTGGAGTACTCGGCAGGTCGTATATCTCCGCGAGTAGGTCTGAATACTCATATAGCTGACGCTTTGAGGTAATAGGAGCGAAGCCAAGATCCCTAGCGAGAGCTAGTGCTTTTTCACCTGACTTAATATTTAATGTACCCATCTGTCATACTCCTTGTGTAAGCCGATTCTCACAATCGTATCCAAATACCTTGTCATTGACCGAACACATTGCCCTGAATACCTCTTCCTCATACTCAGGGTCAATGTGCTCATTCTCAGGCTCAATGAGCTGCCGTTCAATGATTACCCAATCACGGATTATGTAGAGACCGTTGTCGCCGTTGTCGCAATCTAGTGTGTCTATACTCCCGACACCTATAGACAAAGTTCCACCTAGAAAATTAGCGTAGCACTGTACTAGGCGAGCTAACCCGTAGTCATCTGCCCGAACCTTGTATCGCTTCATGCACCTTAGGGCTGCTAGAACGGAGGGTAAGCTGCCATTGTGATGAAGGTAGATTCCAGTGGCTCTGTCGTGGTCTTGAAGAATCACCCCCCTGTTACCCATGACAATTCTCCTCTTTCCACTGACTGTAGAAACCCTTCTTCACAGCGATACTCTCGTAGTAGTCGAGCAGGTCTGGCTGTTGGTTCATTGGTAGCTTAGAGGCTACGGCTGGGATGCCCTCCTTCCGCTGGTTGGTAGTGTGACCAAGATAAGACTGAAGATTCATCACTTGACTACAGCATGAGCAGGTGACCTTGGTGGATGACATAACCTTATTAGGGTCTGCTGCCCAGTACCAACCTGACACAGATTCGCATAGAGCAATCTGTTCTTGAGATAGTGTGCCTGCTTTGTACCCCTTGCGCTGTTCGTCAACCCACCGACCAGCATTCCAGCTATCGATTGATTCTTCTCTATCCAGCTGCCTACCATTCTCTATAGCGAACTGGTTGATGAGGTTGCATCTGTCTGAGTAGCTGATGTGAGCATGGTTGTTAACCTTCGGCTTATTCAGATACTCAAGCATGTCGGGGATGGACTCTAGCGTATCCTTGATGTAACGAGGAAGCTTTCTATCTCCGCGGTAGTAAGCCTCACGGATACGATACTTCGCGTCGTCGAGTTGCGCTGCTAGTGTTCCGTTACCCCCATCACTAGTCAAAGGCAACCTACCATTCACCTCACGATACTTCGCTATCTCTAGCACCTGCGCCCACACATTGTGTAACTCGGTAGCCTCGCTAGCGCGTTGAGCCACCTCTAATCCTGTGAGAGTCTCGGTGTGTACTACGGGGCGCGACTTGCTCTTCCATACTCGCTTACCTAAGCCCAACTTAGCGTAGGTGTCTTCCTTGCTCCGTGCTGAAGCCTCAACCGCGCCCCGTAGGTCGAATACCTTACCCGCTGCCATATTACCTACTAGGTCTACTATCAACGGAGGGTGTGTAGCCTTACCTGAATCTAGGGCGCGACCCATCTGCTGTAGCGCAATAATATGGCTACTAGTCGGGCGGTACATAACCACGGTCGGTGCAGGGGTGTCGGTATGTAATCCCTCGTTGAACATACCTACGGAGATACACACTGTTACTCTGTTACGGTAGTTCTTAGCCTTGTTGATACGCTCTACAGCTTCAGCAGGCGTCACCAAGCCAATATTAGTAGCGTCGTCAGCATAGCTATGCGTCCTCACCATGTTCAGGTTCTTGCCGATAGTACTGTTGGCTAGGTAATTGTGAATCTCATGCGCCTGAGCAATACTCTCTGTGAACAGGTGGCAGGTTGTACCCTTACGACCCTCCACTATTTTCTCCATAGCAGATAGCAAGTCTCCGTATGGGTTCTCTGAGTAGAACTCACGAGCCTCACGAATACGCTGCTGCTGCGCCTCAGGGAACGCAGTCTCATCTACCTCCGCTAGGTTCTCTGCTAGTGCAGGAGCAAGTTCCGATGCGCCGAGTATGTAAGTAGGCTCGGGTAGGATTCCAGAGGTAATAGCATCGGCTAGGTTCAAGCCACGGATGTGAACATCGTAGTTGTTCACCGCGCTACGGGAGTCCATGCGTACCTCCGTCGCGGTTGTACCGATTACTACAGCCTTGGGGTTAGTCTTACGCAGGGCTGCCACACCCTCAGACCACCCAGTGGCGAGACTACGATGCGTCTCGTCTTCCACAATTACGGATAGGTTGGCGGGTAGTTCGCCCCTCTTATTCTTAGACGCTACACCTGCGTAAGATATGTAGTTCAATCCAGTCGCAGTGGTATTGATAAGAGATTCATGCTGATCTAACACTACCTGCGTAGGCGCGAGTACAGCACCCACGATTGTGTAATCCGAACCCTTGAGGTGCTCCACTAGAGCTGCTGTTACATACCGCTTACCCACACCTGTAGCCTGAGTGATTAACACGCTCTTGCCGTCCCTCAGATATGGGAGAGCCTGCATAACCACCGCCCTGTTATGTGGCTTGAGGTCGATTACTGAACGCTGTACGGCATCGTGTAGATTCAACATGGTCTGCAGTTGATCCCCATCTAGTAGGGTTATCTCCTGTCCTAGCGAAGTCCATACACCACGCTGACTTTCTACAGTCTTGTTGTAGCCGTTTAACGCTACTACGATTAGGCGGTCTGTATTGTGCTGCTTATGACCCTGCGCGTCTACCTTAGCTACGATGAGGTGTAGGTCGTCAGGGGTCAGGGGCGCGGAGTATGCCTTCACCTGTATCGCAGTACGAGTGTTGGACGATACATGCTCAACCACAACATCCACACCCCCATCACCCGCTCCGTCTACATACATCGCAGACTCGTGCTGATTGCTGAACAGTGCAGCCACTAGGTGTGCAAGTACAGCACCCTTCTCAGTAGCTGTAGGTTGCTCGGCAATAGTAGTACGGATATCACCTTTGGTATCTAGCAGGTGTTTAACAACAGGTAATGTGTTCATTACACAGTCTCCAATGGTAAGGTTTCCTCAATGTTGAACAGGTAGTAGAGACTGTTGTCGTTGTACGCGTCAGCTAGGCGGTACATGATGTCTTCTACCCAACCATCAGCATCTGCAAAGAAGCTAAAGAGTTCATCGCATACGGTACCAACAAAATCATCCGTATCTGTAGGGGACATATGCTGGATTGCGCGTGGGTTTTTGACGGATAAGTACGCAATACATATGCAACCTGATTTATCTTGTGCTTCAAGACGGAGTACGGGGTTGCTTGGATGTATGGCTGCTGGGTTGACCCAGCTATATTGGTAATCATTACCATCCTCATGGTAGAGGTATAGTGGTTCTCCGATTAACTTCGGTGTTGTATTCATCTTTTATTCCTTGAATTAGTAGCCCCCGTAGGGGCGCAGGGTATTAAGCGCGGAGGCGAACAGGAGCGTTGGCGTTCAGTTCTGCCTGAGCTTCAGGGGTAGCAAGTTCAGCGGATTCAGCTATGAAGTCGTACCCCTCATGAACCCACCCTAGGTAGCAGTTCATTTCGGTGAGGTAGTGAGCGATGTCCTCGGGTTCAGCCGACCCAGTGCAGGAATCGATGAACGCGATTTCAGATTCGTAGAATTGTGCAGTGAACACACGACGAGCGTTGTGAGTAGACATATGGTTGAATAAGTTATTCATGTAAGTTCCTTCGTTTTTCGTAACAACCCATTCAAGATGGGAATGAGAAAAATTAAGCCTCATCTCTTCCGTGTGGGGGTGAATATTTCCCTACTGTCCGCGTGTTCTACGAGAGACCTAAGCTCGTATCAGCATTCCCACCCACTTGTGAATGGTTATTGAATGGGGGCACTGAAAATTGATGTGGGGGCATCAATTTTCTGGTGTGGTCTGAACGGGAATCGGGTTGGTGGGTACGCCACACTTATTCAGCGCGGTGGTAAGTTGATTGATATCTCGCGTAGAGCCTATAACAACCTCACCCGCAACCTCTATCGCGGTAATATCATTGACTTTGCTGTAGAGACGGACGGGGTACACTGAATTTATCTGTTTCGCCAATATGAAACATCCATTCGACCATCCGAGAACAGATCATCTATGTTTACGGAAGTAAATCCCCTACGAGCTAAAGTTCTCATAGCCTTACCCTGTGCATCATTGAGAATTTGCTGAATTCTTCCTGAGGAGAGTCCTACAAAACGAGCGATCGCTATAGGTTCCATAGGTCCAACTTGAGAAATCATCGCGTCTATGGAAACATCATCTATATCGTCTAGGGGGCTGGGTCGGTTATAGGTTCCTCGTGACATAAATAGACTCTCTTTAGATAGACGGATTAAATGTCTTACGCTGCTTCTGGGTGCCTGTTGTTAGCTTGGCGCGGAGATAAAGATGGTTCATCCGCTGCGTGATGCCTGCATTGAATTCGGCGCGCTTCTGTAGCACTTCAGGCGATGGGGTATTCGGCTTCATACGCTCTCCTATTGAATGGTGGCTGCATCCCAATCACTACGGGAACATAGGAACTGTTCACCCGCTGCATGTAATTTCACTGTCTGCTCGCCGATTTCAACCGCGTTGATATACGGGAGCGGTATCAATACACTCTCGTGTAATGCGTTCACGGGATGACATTCAAGTACTTGAATTCGTTGTTGCATTAGATTGCTTTCTCTATTAGGTCGGACAGTTGACGGGCTTGGCTGGTCGGTAGTACTTGCCCTGTAGATTGCCAAATCTCTGCATTGCCAACACGGATAGGGGGGACGATGCCCTGAAGTAGGTTCTGCGCGTCCTGCCTATTGAGTAGTAGATGGTTATCACCAGCAATGGACGCGGATGCCTTTAGTAGGAACTCCTCGTTCTCACAGAGAATCATGCCGATGAGATAGCCCATGTTTGCCGACTCCTGCAATTCCTCAAGGTCGTATCGCTTGAGAGCATTTAGGTCTTCAGCACTCGCGTGTCTGGAGCAGAGACCGTAGCGCACATCCTTCGGGATATCTTTACGCTCTACGAACGAGTTGAACACCTCTACGGGAGTCTGCTTCAGACGCATGATTTCAAAAACCTCACGGAAGAAGCCTGCACATAAAGCTGTTATTGCACTATGCGCACGCTGGTCGTCAGTCCACTCCGCGTAGGACTCGCAGGTGTAGAGACCACCTGTTTCTGTCTTACGGATAGAGCCATACTCATCTGTATTGAGTAGAGACCACACAGAGTGTCCGAGTTCGTGGCAAAGTAAAGACGGAATCATCCCTCCACCACGCTCTCTAATACTGTACGACCACCCACTCCTACGGATACATAGCTCTTACCTGTGAGCATCTGAGAAAGTTGGCTATCGATGATCTCCATGCTGAAACGGGTGCGCTCCCTGTCACTCTCTTCCGACTTCGCCACTAAGGATGAAAGCTTGTTGTAGCTCTCAGTAGGCATAGTCTCTTTTAGGGACTCAAGCTCTTTACGCAGGAGGTTTGTATCACCCGCTAGGTTCTTAGCGACGCTTTCTATCGTAGCAATATCGCTCTTTAGACTGCGGTCACTGGCATCTGCTTTTTGCAGTACACCAACGGCTACATTGGCGATGAGAGCCTTAATCTTGCCTACTGTTATTGCATCAGCTTCGCGTAAGACGCGGTCTAGCTCCCTAGCTGAGACAGATGGCGTGCTGTAATTCTTCAGCGACTCTAATGTGTCGGATAAATGTTGTTCTTGGTTCATGTTTAAACCTTCTGCTTATATGTTTGGATATGGGTCGCCTTGACCTCGCGCAGGAGGTCAGCTTCGATAGTGCTAGCTGCTTGGAACGCTCTGTAGTCGAGCAGATTCTTTAGCTTGGCGGTACCCAGCTTGCTCTGTACTTCGGCTTCCAAAATCGGCTGGGTATGTATCTCGAATTTACGCAGCTCGGCATCTCTATCGAAGTTACCCTTAGTGATTGCATCGTTCATCCGCAGAACAGAATCGCGGTGGAAGTCGATGTGTAATTCGCGAAGGTTGCGCTCTGTAGATTTGAGGCTGTTGTCTAACTGCTTCTTGTAGACATCAACAGCAATCCGCTCTCTTTCAGCCCTTGCCTTCTGCTTGCATACACCGAGAGCACTCTTGCTCTTTATGTTGCGCTTCTCGGCTGTGGCAGCCTCGATCAATACGGTAGAGGCGGTACGCTGTAGGAGGTCTACGAGTGCGGACACCTGCCCTGCACTACCACTGGTCTTGATAGTTAGGAGGTGCGCTTCGAATGCTAAACCTACGGGCGGTACGCTCTTTTGACCCTGTAGGAATGCTGCTGCATCTGTGAGTTTGCCTGAGTAGGATTTGAACTCCTCAATCATCGCCTTCTCAAGGTTCAATAGATTCTCAAGACGCTCCGTTAGTGGGAGTACTGGAGTTCCTAGGACTGCGCCCTTGAAGGTTCTACCCTTCATTGACTCCACTAGGTTGGCAAGTCTTTTATCGAAAAGACGAAAGCCTGTGCGTGTCTTGTCTCGTGTACTTCGTAATACTGAGAGTGACAGGGATGCTGTTACTCCGCTATGTTGCAATGTAATCATTCTGTTTCCTTATCTACACCGATACTGGTGCGCCCATACTGAGCTTGTTTTTCGTATTCATGCACAGCATGAATAAGTAAATTGTTTTTGATAAATAGCATTACCGAAAGTCTTTTCTACCCCCACCTAACGGGGTTAGCGCGTTGTAGCTGTGTCTTCGACAGTACTTCGCGTGCGCGGGTGTTTAGTGCGCCTTCGGTATACGGGATAGCAGCTCCGCTACGGTGTCTACTTCTAACTCTTGCATACCCATACGAATCTGCATTAGCGCTACGAGTTCGATGGACTGCTGCGGATGTACGCTGGTCTTCAGATACGCGATGTAGTTGTCTACTTGTTCCGCATCCATATCTTCAATGCGAATCATGCTAGTAGTCCTTCATCGTCCGCGTTGTTCTTTAGCTCGCGTACAGAGTTCGCCTCTACATTCCGCATCTTCGCGTCTATTGAGGAAGCTTGGTGCTGTGTAGTGGATAACCCAAGAGTACGGGATAAAGCTTGAATCGAGCTATTGAGTTGTACGGTTGCATTCAGTAGTGCGGAGACGACTGTTGTACCGCGTTGGTTTATGGTGGTTAAGCCATCCTTAGCTAGGGCTGCAGTGGCTATATCGTTTTGAACCATTAACTTCGCGAGGTTCTCCATTAGTGAGATATCGAACCTGCGTATGGATATCGCTTCCCGTGCCTGAGCAATATTGCGGAAGTGGATTAGCTCCGCTGGGGATAGCTTTGTGTTCGGTTGCACCTCTAGACTCGCGTTAGCGTGGAGTGCTACCTGCCCTGCTGTTGTGTCACGCTTTGCAGGTCTTGTCGCTGTGGTTGCGGACTTTGTTGCTTTGGTCTTGCTAGTTGTCATGCTGATTGCTCCTTAATTGATGGTGTTGCGAATCGTTGGTACGGATTGCTATTACTGGTGGTGTCGGTTAGAGAATCTGTGGGGAGCACTTGCTCGGACTAACCCACTGTCGGCAAACCTTGCTCCCAATACCTTCTAGCCTGCCCCCCCGCCTACCTAACTGGCATAGGGTGTGGGGGTGGGTGGTGGTGTGGTGGTCATGCATCGTTAGACTCCTTTGAAATTGATAGGGGCATGTGGGGGCAATGGCTTACGCATCGTCGCCTCCTGTATGCCATGTGCTGGCCTTGGTTATCCATGCGCCATCAACACGCAGCACCATGCCCTTACCTTGCATCTCACTGGCGGTAAGACACCTACGCGGATTAGTAGTGGCTCCATACTCACCAGTACGATGCTTGTCGTACCCCGTCTCACTAATGAATACTCGCTTGCAGGTGGGGCACTGGTTGCGTGGACTGCTACCCTTTCTGGTTCCAGGAGTCAGCCAGATGTTTGTTGGTGTGAGTAACCCTGCATCCCTGACCTCACCACCAACCACGCGAAGGGTCTTACCCGCGTGTAGTAGGTAGAAGTCGTTGGGATTTATATCCCTGCGTGAGAGTCCCCACTTATCCACGATGTACTCAGGGAACTCAGCTGGTGGGTCACCCTCAACCTCGAACGACCTCATACCTGTGTCCGCGTGAATACTGCTTACGGTAAACATGAACCCCCCTGAGCACTTAATACATCCCCTGCGAGTGGTGTTTGAGCCAGCCCGTTAACCCTGTTGATGTGGTTATCTTGGTTTGTGCACCCGAACGGGTAAGCTGAACCATCTTCGGTAGTCTTCAGGTGGTTTAAGGAATCTTGCGCAATGTCCACCCAGTGAACACAGGACTCAGTTGGGCGCGGGTTCACGGTAGGGCTTGCCACGCAGTGACAGTCTGTCCAGCCTACAGGGTCGTCTGAGGGCGCGTAGTAGGTGCAGGTGGCGCAGGTGTGGGCGGTGGTCATGAGACTTTCTCCTTTGGATAGAACCCTTGACGCTTTGTGTCGGGGAACATCTCGTATAGAGCATTGATAAAGACGAGCATCTCTGGGGTAATCCAAGTCCTAGCCGTTAGGTGAGTAATCCAGTTGTGCTCGCTTCTGTAGTGTGTGTACAGGTCTTTTAGGTCAAACCAGTAGCGCGACTTATTGAGACAAACCACTGCCCTACCATGCTCGAATGTGAGCTTTGCTACGGATGGGTCTGCACCTACACCCCAAACCGCAAAGCACTTACCACCTTGATCATCGGCTACAGAACCACAATCTAGGATGTGTTGGTTGCTGAGGTAAAGACCAAACAATTCCTCCGCGGAATTAATGTTCTTCATTTAGGACTCCTAAATAGAATCGTTCCCGCTGGCGTACCAATCAATGCTTGTGTACGGGAGAGGTGCATATTCCACTCTCGCGTTACTACCGCATAGAACTGCTCAAGCGAGTGGATATAGTGCTGATTAACCCAGCCCTCTCCGTCGTGGAACACCTCATGTACAACTCTGTCCTTTAGCATCTCCGCGAACTCACTCGGTGAGAGCGATGGGTCATACGGGTTATCGAGGTTATACCTACAGGTGAACCCGTATCGTGTATCCGCGTCTCTGTGTGCTTCAATCGCCTGAGCGAACTTACCAAGGTGGTAATCCCCATCTGCCCACACGGCATTGGTCAGTGGCTTCAACGCTGACAGTGGTATTGGTTGCTTCTTCATTTCTACTTCTCCTGTTTACCGATATTTGGATTGCACTGACCCACACATCGGTGGATGTGGGAGTGCTTGAATTCGTTTTTGTTTGCCCAACCACTGGCAAACCACTGAGGTGTTTCCTTATGCTTCTTCAGTCACAAGTTGAGTGGTTTGATGGTCAGTGGTTTGCCTTAAGGAAAAACAACCACCAAACCACTGAAGTTGGTTGGTTGGTGTTTCCAGTTTTCAGCTCAGACCAAACCACTTCCCAACCACTTCCCAACCAGTGCAAACCACTGAACCAGTTATTGCTCATAAACGGCTCTCTGGAGGGGTAAACCGAACGGAATTAGCCTCTTTTTGGTCATTTACTGCTAATTGATTACCCGCTTCATACGGGGCTAGTAGTAGCAACCCTGCTGCGCTGAGACCTGTAGCGGCATAAGACTTGTTGTTCTTAACCACCACCCCCTCTTCAGTGAGCAGCTCTTCCCTAATGCAATAAGAAAGACAGGTCGTTACGCGATTCTTAGCCATACCTATCAGCCCGTGGTGATCCTTTAACTCGTTCTTGGTCATAGGTTGCTTACTGTTGTGTAGGTAACTCAGTACCGCCTTGACATCCCTGATTAGCAGTTCATCAGACGCATTCTTGACGGCTTGTGTTTTGGATTCATGCGTCGGTGCGGCAAGCTCTTCAAAAACCCAACCTTTACGCACTAGGTGTAGATCAGGAATATCTTCCCCATATGTATTCTTTGGGAAGCTGACATGAATACCCACCTCGTCAGGGAGTAGACCTCTTGAGGTCTTGTTAAGCCAGTCCTTATCTTCAATGCCGTATCGATACCTCGCCATAACAGCAACCATACGAGCACCGTCTGCAAGAGACGCGCCCCCACGCAGTGAAAATTGGCTTACATTTTTCTCGCTACCTGATGCTTTATTGACGTGGTGTATGTAGCGAACGCAGCAATCCACAGTTCGGAAAATCAGTCGCGCTGCCTCTACTAACCCTTGCTCAGCATCGTTCACCCTGCTTTCACCAATACCGAAGGAAACCATTGGGTCAAAGATGATTAGGTCTACACCTTGACCCTTACACTCCCTAGCGATTACCTTGGCAAACTCTGTAGGTGCAACAAGTTCGCCTGTGACTTGGGTTAATCGTAGATTCTCAAGTGTGACATCGGAGACAAAGACCTTACTGGTTACCTTGAGGATTTCTTCATCACTCAGTTGCATTGCTTCACATAACTTAAGAAGTCGCGCATAAATCTGCTCACGCGTATCTTCTTTGGTTACGAATAAGACCTTACCATCGGACATTACCTCGCGCCCCCAAATTGGACGACCCAATGCATAGTTAATCGCCTCAAGCATCGCGATTGTTGTCTTACCTGTACCACCTGTACCACCTAAAACTGAAAAGTCAGCCCATAGATACCCCGCAACCAATTCACGGGGTGTGGACTTCATGTTCCGTAATTCAGTGATGCTGGTTACAGGCTCAGGGAAAGTCCAATTAACACTCTCAACGACAGTCTTGCTACCCAACCACCCCGCCATTCGGTGCATCTTGATAGAGCACTCCTCAAGGCTCGGCAGACCCTTAACATTTTTACCCTCAGCATGATTCTTGTAGGTGTCGTGAAGACTCTTAATACGGTCTGCGATGTCGTTCTGCCCCGATGCCTTGCAGATACCCGTGAATAATGCTTCCGCAATATTCAGTTCTACATTTGTATGGGCTAAGCCACCTGCTAGTGCAAGCATTCCGACATGGAACGCACCCTTTTGAACCTGCTGAGCAAAGTCCACACCTACTGCAATCAACTTGCATCGGGCTAGTAGTTCTTCATGCTTGATAAAGGTCGGCTCGCCTTCCTTAAGCCATTGAACCTGACCAATATCGTCATCCTTACGCACTACAGAAGGCGGTAGGATTGTGTAGCTACCATCCCCGCGTAGTTCTAGCATCATTCCAGCATCGCCCACAAACTTTACTGTGCCCGCTTCCTCCTCGGTTCGGTAATAGAAATGTGACGGCAACAGTTCACCACCGTATTCGCGCCCAGAGATTAGATTGGTTGGGGGTAGCACATACCCAGCGATAATCCGAGCCTCATTACAGTCGAGGTCGATGTCTTTTAGACCATCGCTTTCCTTACCCAACAACACACCAATATTCATGTTGTCTTTGAAGTCACTGGGGTCAGTAGTCTTCCACCAACCACCATTGCGCGAGATAGGCTTCTTACCTGTCTCTTTTTTACCATCATCAGGCTTGCATGGCATCAGCGTCCATTTATTCTTGGTTATGTAGCGTTCGGCTACTGCTTGTGTTTTACTCATACCGCCTCCTCCTTGTGCAACCACTCCGGCAGAAGACTCACCATCGAAACCTGCTTCAAGTTCCGTGAGCAATAGCGTTCAAACTCACTACGCATCAGTCGCTTATTGAGCTTCAAAGTGCACGCGGTGGTATCGAACAAAACGGCATTCGTAGCGATTAGGTAGGTAGCAGCCCCGAGCATCGCGCCCATTACTACTTCAGCGTCTACTCCTTGAGCCTTTGCAATTCCCGCACAAATTCGATTCACTACGATGCGTTCATCTAGCGATGAAGCAGGGTGTGCACTGTGCTTGAACATTTCCCCAGCCCAACCAGAGATTGTGTGAATCCCGATGAAGAATGCGCGGATAGGCTCTTCAAGCGAATTAATCTCGTCGCCAAATATTCCACTGGGCATAACCTCAGAGTACCCACCCCACATACCATGCTTATCACGCGCTAGGTAGCCTGCCTTAAAGTGGAAGCCCATTGCTGCAGCACAAACAATATGCCCCGCCTCGTGCTCACTTGAATTGGTCAGTGAGGATGGCTCTACTCCGTGCTGAGCCACAATCGCTTCAGCCCATTGCATCTCATGCTGGGTTGGTCGGTTCAAGGCTTGAACTATTGACGGATTAGAAGGTGTCATTCTCATTTCTTTCTCCCTTGAAGAACCGCAGGTGGTTGCTCATCTGCCATAACCAGCTCACCAGTTAGCACGGCTGCCATATACGCACATACGCGCTGAGGGTCAAATACCGTCTTCTTGCGCAAGATAGGCATTACCATTGGCAAACCTTGATCGCCAGAGAGAGGCATGCTCTGCTGGCTGGGATGTGGCTTCTTAGGCGCGTTCATTCAGCCACCACTTCGGTTACAAGGTGGAAGTGCGCAAACTCCGCTGTACCACGCTGAAAGAACACATACGCGTCGCCGACAAAGTGCGTCTCACGAGTCCCGTGAATCGTGCAATCTGAGAATCGGATGAAGCCGTTGACATTACACAAATCCTCAAGGATTCCAATGTACATTGCCCCAGTCTTGCGTTGAGCTACTACACGCTTACCGATTAGGTTCGCTATAGGTGCAAAGAATCCCATCTTGGCTGTGCTGGTTGGTGTAGCTGACTTTGCTTCCGTAGCAGATGGGGGTAAAATTCGCTTAGCAATCTTGATTACGGGCTTTGCCTTAGTCATCTTGCTGTGTTCGTTATTCATAACGACTCCTTTGTTAATGTTGTTCGTAAGCAAGACCCCAAAAGCCACTGTCCGTAACCAGTGGCTTTTTCATTGCCAACACTGTTACGGTTCGTAGGGCTGAGTTCTGCCATCCACTGAATGTGGTTCTTAAATTTCATAATGGGGACTTGGCTATTAGCTAATAGAGAGCGACCGCGCTGGGCGAGTCTGCGTGTGGTTAATCATGTAATACCTTTCTAATATCGTTCGTAAAAATCCGCAACCAGTAACTCGGTTGAAGCGAATTTTGCCTGCCATTTTTCTCTACGGCAGATTCGCTATATTCTTTAGGCGCATATACCCATTGGCTTCCAGCCGAATTTCTCGTTTGTAAATTGCCAGCTACAGAGCCATAAAACGGCTTAGCTTTATAGCTGGCATTCACAGCTAAGATGCGACTACTTCCTTTGGATTGCTAGGCTTCGCAAGCCTCCAATGCATCAATACGATTGAAGAAGTTATCCATCAACGCAAGGTACTCGTCCCCGAAGTCATTTAGGATTTGCATTAGGTCAGCGCTGGGTAATCTACTTCCGTATTCTGTTTCTCCCCATAGGTGCTCCGGTGTCGCGCCCGACTCTATTAGCTTGTCTTCCCACTTTTTAGGGGGTGGTGTTGTACGCGCTAGCCACATGCTTCGCGCTACAGATTCCGCATATGTGGAATTCAGTATTGGTGGGTAGTAGTCCTCAAGCATTTCTGTAACCCAACCTGCTACCGCTCTGCTAGCCTGATACCTATTATTGGCTGCCTCAATCTTTTCTACTACTCTACACGCGGTTTTAAACCCCTCCTGCGTTAGTTCTGTGTCTTCATGCTTAACTACTTTCTTTGACTTCTTACTCATTTACTTCTCCTTTGTTATCGCGCCCCGTAACAGCGCGGTTTATTCCTACGATCGGGATGCTCGTATAAGAATTCTGTTTATTGATTACGCCATCCAGCGACGGCTCTACGGATATCACCTGCGTAAAAGATGGCAAGGGATGTACCAGTACACTTGATCGGTCTAGGTAGTAGCGACTTGTTGATGTAGCGGTGCACGCTCCGTGTACTCTTACCGATGTAGAGCGCGACCTCGTCTATAGAGATAGGCGCGTCATCTGAGAGTTCATTCAGAACCTTAGGGTCGCGTACTGTGCTACTTTGTCGTTGATGTGTCATTGCTAGTCATTGGTAGTTGTTTCAATGACTGCAGTTTGGGACCCCTAAGCGATATTAGAAATCCATATAGATACGCTAGTGACTAATGTATCTAGTTCTCCTCTCAGAGGTAGTACTTTTCAAGGTTAGATTCTGTTCCAGCATCTATCCCGTGTTCCTTTTTGAGCCTGCTGATTGCGCGCTTACGGTAGCCGTGAACCTGCCTATCCTTCTCGAAAGCAGCAATCGAACGGGCAAGGTCTATATGCTCTTGAGGAATCTTGGACTTACGGCTACCACCACGCGCCAGTTTGTCCTTGGCATCTGATAAATCGAGTACTGCATCGAGCAGCTTAGGGTCTTGAGTAGTTGCGGTAACGACCTTCACAGTTCCGAACGGGGTGGCATCAACAGAGACCTCAACTCCGTGCAAAGTTTCCTTCTTGGGCTCTGGATGCAGCGACTGTGCCAGCTTGAATTTCTCTGACTCCGTTAGCCTCGCGCCCTTCTCCTTCTCAGCCTGTTCTAGTGCAATCTTCAGTCTTGCGGAACTGGCTCTCATTAGCTCGATGTCTGCCTTCAAGACTTTGCGCTGCTTAGCCTTATTCTTACCTGAGGACAGAACCCTATCTCCTGAATCCGACTTCGATACTAGGTGTTCCAGTAGCCTCTCATCGAATGGCTTTGATTTATCTATAGCCATTACTTAGCTCCCCTCAGGTATTCAGCCCACGCAGTCATCATCGGCTTACGCTCAGCTAGGAAGTCTGAACGGAGATACGCGGTTACAGTCTTTGTACCTAGAGAGTGCGCTAGTTGTGACTCTGCCACCTCAAAGCTATAACCCGCACTTGCACTCCAATCCCTGAAGCAACTACGCATACCGTGAACAGTTACATCCTCACCACCCTTTACTCTGTGCAGAGACTTACTGATGGCGACATCAGATAACGCGCCACCCTCGGAGTTCGGGAATACGATGTCGGTCTCTAGGTGCTTGTTTAGAACCTTTTGATCTTTCAATAGCTCGAGTGTTTCACCGCTCAACGGGCAGCGCCATTCGTTGCGAGCCTTCATTAGGTCGGCTGGCACTGTCCATAGCTTCTTCTTCATATCGAGCTGCGACCATGTAAGCTGTCGCGCATTGTTACTACGGCAGGCGGTGAGAATAATGAATCGCAGTGCGTTGTAGCTAGTGATGAGACGCTTGCTAGTTATGCCTTTGTATAGGGCTGGCGCAGCCTTCACCGCCAATGCGGCATGATGCTCCTTGCTACGCTTAATCCCGAGGTTCGGGGACAGGTGGTTCACCACTTTGACAGATGCTGGATTTGCTATCACCTGATTTTGGTAATACACAGCGAAGCCTGCATCGAGGATGTTTTCTATCCGAGACCTCACCCTACGCGCTGTCTCTAGCTTACTGCCGATATTCTTCAAGATGCTCAGCACATCACTCGGGGTTACCTCATGTGGCTGCTTGTGCCCGATTGTTGGGTACGCGTACTCGGTGAGAGTGTTGCGCCACTGTTGAGCATGCTTGGGGTTAGACCAATACTTTGATTCCTCACGAGCGGATATGTAGTCTTCCGCTATCTTCTTGAATGTGGGCGCACTGCTGGACTCCGTCTTCACCTTACCGACCAGTGCACGGGCTTCAGCTAGGCGCATACCGTTAGGACTGGCATCGCCAATAACCTTCCATACCCGCTTACTGTCCACAGTAATGCGGGACACCCAGCTACGAGTGCCTGTTGAGCTAACCCACAGGTACAAGCCCTGCCCGCAGGCGGTGTGACCACACTTGGTTATGGTGTTACATTGTTGGACATTCAGGACTTTCATAAGTGGTAGTATGCCTGACTTTTGAGGGGGTCATGCTACCACTCGTACTACCATTCCTTATGTCAGTGGTAGGGTGTGGATGTCAGTGGTTGTCTCCCTGTGACCCTGCGAGCCTTACTGCGTATAGAGTCTAAATTTACAAACCCTAGCGGGTATAGGTTCTGGCGGAGAGGGAGGGATTCGAACCCTCGGTAGGTTTGACCCTACGCCTGATTTCGAGTCAGGTACATTCGACCACTCTGCCACCTCTCCGTTAACTACAGGATAAAACTTAACAGCTATCCCCACTTGAGTCCTGCAATCTATTGCTCGCAGACACCTGTCATCAGAAGTCCACCAGAAAAGAACCCAAAGGGCTTCTTACTACCCTTTACAAACTCTTCGATGCTGAGATATTCCACAAAAAAGCCATTCTTACCTTCAGCTTTTTGGGTCCAAATGACTTTATAAGAATTGCTTGCACTTCCGGAAGCCAGCACCTTGGGATTCTTTAGAGTATCCATCACATCTCCAACAACTTCCCCGGTTTTCTTGATCACCACAAATTCCAGACCAACTCTAGGGCTGTCTTGAACTACCGCTAACTCCCCATTAGTTTTAATGTAAGCATCACTTAATACCTCGCAGCGATAGAATTTTTCAGCAGCGAAAACACCTTGAGACATCAATGCTGCGCCAATCAAGAACAAAAATACTGAGCGCTTATTCATTTGATTGAGCCCACTTTTCACTTGCTCTAAGATTAAATGGGTTTGAGCACTTCTAAGCCGCCCAAGTATGGCTGGAGCGCTTTAGGAATAGCAATACTGCCGTCTACTTGCTGTTTATTTTCCAGCAATGCAACCAATGCCCTTCCTACTGCAAGACCAGAGCCATTTAACGTGTGAACTAATTCTGGTTTACCTTGACCCGCTTTAAATCTTGCCTGCATGCGTCTTGCTTGGAAGTCACCCATGCTGGAGCAGGAGCTAATTTCACGATAGGCTTTTTGTGATGGCACCCACACCTCTAAGTCATAAGTCTTGGCGCTACCAAAACCCATATCGCCAGTGCAGAGTAATACTTTTCTGTACGGCAGTTCCAGCAACTCCAAAATCTTTTCTGCATGACCGGTTAAATCCTCTAAAGCCTGCATGGAATCTTCAGGCTTCGTGATTTGTACCAACTCCACTTTGTCAAACTGATGCTGACGAATCATGCCACGCACATCGCGCCCATAACTTCCTGCTTCTGAACGAAAGCATGGTGTGTGCGCCACAAACTTCAATGGCAAATTATCAGCATTAACAATTTCATCTCTTACCAAATTGGTAACAGGCACTTCCGCTGTCGGGATCAGATAAAAGTTTTCAATTTTCGCTTCGCCAGATCCATCTTCACCACCCATTTGACGAGGCACCTTAAATAAGTCCTCCTCAAACTTAGGCAATTGACCTGTGCCACGCATAGATGCGGCATTCACCATATAAGGCGCGTACACCTCTTGATAACCATGATGCGTGGAGTGCGTATCGATCATGAACTGGGAGAGCGCTCGGTGCAATCGAGCGATAGGTCCCTTGAGAACTACAAATCGTGAGCCACTAATCTTGGCTGCCACCTCAAAGTCGAGACCCAGTGGTCCACCTAGATCAACGTGATCTTTAATCTCAAAATCAAATGCCGGAGCATCGCCCCAACGCTTCACTTCCTTATTTTCAGTCTCATCCTTACCTACTGGAACTGCTTCATCCGGCAAGTTTGGAATACCCATTAAGAAATCTGCAATCTCTGCCTGCAAAATTGCTAAGCGAGCTGCGCCCGATTCCATATCGACGTTAATCTGGGTTGCTTCTGCCATCTCAGCAGTGGCGTCTTCGCCCTTACCTTTTTTCATACCAATGGCTTTAGCCAATTGATTGCGTTTAGCTTGCAGTTCTTCAGTACGAGTTTGCAAAGATTTACGCTCGGACTCTAAGGCATTGAACTTTTCAACATCGAGTTGAAATTTGCGAGTAGCTAAACGGGCAGCAACTGCTGCGATATCTTTGCGGAGTAATTGAGGATCAATCATGTAATGCTCTACTGGTTAGGGTGCGGTGAGTACGAATTTATTACTATTTTGGCTCTAGTTTAAGCGTAAGACTTCTGCGCCGGCAGGCGGGATAAAAGTAAAGCGATTAGCTGGTAGGTTCACGTTGAGCTGGATCTTATCCAGGGTAACCAATACAACGCTACCTAATCCATCTATCAGCTCTAGCGCTTTAGGCAGGCCGTTAGCCATACCTACTGAGATCTTGGTATAGGGCAAGTCGTTGCTGTTTTTTGCATTGGGATTTTTCTTGGGAGCGAGAGCGACCCACTTCATGCCCAGACGATCTTCGCCCTCTACTAAATCAAAATGCTGATCTAGTGAAGTCTCACCAAATAGGATTGCGGCTGGTGTAGCTGCTAAAGCCTGACCAGCAGGCCTGAAAGTGGCTTGATTTAAATCCTTGTCCCACAAAATGAGTTGCTTGCCATCGGCAATGAGTTTTTGCTCATATGGCTTTTGGGTATCCCAAATGAATCGGCCCGGACGCTGAAACACGAAACGTCCTTGTGTTTGACGAACTACTTTTAAGCCTTTGTCTTGCGGTTCATTTGCTTTAGGTGCGCGCAACTGCTGCTGCACAAAATCACCTTCAGCGGTTTTGGAATTACGTACAAACTGACGTAACTGCTCCGCACCACTTTCACTTTCGGCTAATGTCAAACCTGAAGATAAAAGAACTGTGAGCCCTAAAGCCGCTACTGAGAAAAATCTACGCAAGGGGATCGCCTTATTCAGAAGGACGATGAAGGATTTCGCGATTGCCGCCATTACCCATCTTCGAAACTAAACCAGCTTTCTCCATATCCTCGAGTAAGCGGGCTGCACGGTTATAACCAATGCGCAAGTGACGCTGCACTAAGGAAATAGATGGGCGCTTGTTTTCTAGAACAATGGCTACTGCTTGGTCATACAAAGGATCGGCTTCGCCACCACTTTCACCAGTCAGCGCATCAATATTAGATTCGTCCGCACCCTCAAGAACGCCGTCAATGTAATTGGCTTCGCCCTTCTCTTTGAGCCACTCCACCACACGATGAACTTCATCATCAGAAACAAAGGCGCCGTGAACACGCACTGGCAAACCAGTACCCGGTGCCATGTAAAGCATGTCACCCATACCAAGCAGTGCTTCAGCACCCTGTTGATCTAGGATGGTACGGCTATCAATTTTTGAACTTACTTGGAATGAAATACGGGTTGGCACGTTGGCCTTAATCAGACCGGTAATCACATCCACGCTTGGGCGCTGTGTAGCTAATACCAAGTGGATACCAGCGGCACGAGCCTTCTGTGCAATACGCGCAATCAACTCTTCAATCTTTTTGCCAGAAACCATCATCAAGTCAGCCAACTCATCGATCACGATCACGATCACCGGCGCTTTATAGATTGGCTCTGGATCATCTGGAGTCAAGCTAAATGGATTGGTGAGCTTCTCACCTTTTTCTTCCGCTTCTAAAATCTTTTTATTAAACCCTGCAAGATTACGCACGCCAAACTTACTCATCAGTTTGTAGCGACGCTCCATCTCATTTACAGCCCAATTGAGCGCGTTGTACGCTTGCTTCATGTCTGTTACTACTGGGCACAAGAGATGTGGAATCTTGTCGTACATAGCCATCTCAAGCATCTTCGGATCAATCATGATCAGACGTACTTCATCAGGCTTCGCCTTAAAGAGGATGGACAGAATCATGGCGTTGATACCAACGGACTTACCAGCACCAGTAGTACCAGCAACCAAGCAGTGTGGCATCTTCGCCAAGTCAGCAACGATCGGGCTCCCAGAAATATCTTTACCCAATGACAGAGTCAAATTGGAATGACTGTCGTTGTAAACCTGTGAACTTAAAATCTCAGAAAGGTAAACCGATTGACGCGTTGGGTTTGGCAATTCCAGGGCCATACAAGTCTTACCTGGAATGGTCTCCACTACACGCATACTCACGACGCCCAAAGAGCGCGCCAAGTCACGTGAGAGGTTCACAATCTGACTGCCCTTCACACCAACAGCAGGATCAATTTCATAACGAGTTACTACTGGACCTGGGTAGGCGGCAATGACTTTTACTTCCACATTGAACTCGGCTAACTTGCGCTCAATTAAACGGGAGGTAAACTCCAATACATCCGCTGAAATAGTTTCTTTTGCTTCTGGAACCGGATCAAGCAAGGCCAAAGGTGGCAACTCTGAATCCGGAATATCTACAAATAATGGTTGTTGCTTCTCGCGCTCTACTCGAGCACTTTTCGGAATCTCTACTGGAGCTCGAACAATTTGTACCGGTTTAGCAATTTCAACGCGACCGCGGAACTCTTCCACGAACTCTTCGCGCTCTTCAGCGGCTGCTTCACCTAACTTGCGGTCCTCTTCGCTATCGCGACGCTCACGCAAACGGTTATAAGCAAGCTCAAGGGAACGCCCCACTTTTTCAGCAACATCCAACCACGAAAAATGCAGAAATAAAGACAGGCCCGCACAAAGGGTAAACAAGAGAACCAGGGTTGAGCCGGTAAAACCTAAGGTCATTTGCAAGGGATCGCCAATCAGCTCACCCAAAATGCCACCAGGAGGCCTTGGAAGCTCCCAGGTTAAGGAGTGCATCCGAATAGACTCAAGACCCATACTGCTCAATAAAGTCAGTCCAAAGCCCAACCAACGCATTAATAAGGAGTCTGGCTTGGCATCGGGATCTGGGGGCAAAGGAATGCTCCAAAGCTCACGCCAACCGCTCAGAACACGACGCCCAAAGAGTACTACCCACCAAAAAGCCGAAATACCGAAGATATAGAGCAATAAATCCGCTAAATAGGCCCCAAAACGTCCACCTAGGTTCTTGGGAGCCTCAAAACTAGCATGCGACCAAGCGGGATCGGCCTTGGAATAAGTCACCAAAATGGCGAATAAGCCCAAACAAAGACCAAAAGAGATGAACCAACGGGCCTCCAATAAGAGGCGGGGCATCCTACCCTGCCCTTGATTCTCAGGGGGCTGGGGGCTTAAAGGGGTTTTGGACTTCGGGTATGCGGTTCTTGCCATGTTCTACCGATTGTAATCAAGCAATCCTATAATTTGGAGATGACTACAAATACTCCAAAACACTCCAAAGTCCTTATTCTAGGTTCAGGCCCTGCCGGCTACACGGCTGCCGTATATGCAGCCCGCGCTAATTTGAGCCCAACCCTCATTACTGGCCTGGCACAAGGCGGTCAATTAATGACCACTACTGACGTAGAAAACTGGCCAGCTGACCCAGGCGGCGTCCAGGGACCAGAGCTCATGGATCGCTTTTTAAAGCATGCAGAGCGCTTTAATACCAACATCATCTTTGATCACATTCATACTGCGGCCTTGACTGAAAAGCCTATCCGTTTAGTCGGTGACTCAGGCACCTATACCTGTGATGCTTTGATTATTTCTACCGGCGCTTCTGCTCAGTACATCGGCCTTCCTAGTGAAGAGGTCTTTATGGGCCGCGGCGTTTCTGGATGCGCAACATGCGATGGCTTCTTCTATCGCAATCAAGACGTTTGCGTAGTTGGTGGCGGTAATACGGCTGTTGAAGAGGCACTCTATCTCACAGGTATTGCCAAGAAGGTAACTGTGATTCACCGTCGCGATAAATTCCGCGCAGAACCAATTCTGAATGACCGCCTCATGGCGAAAGTAGCTGAAGGCAAAGTCGAACTCAAATTGAACTCGACTCTTGACGAAGTGCTTGGCGATGACAAAGGTGTTACTGGTGTGCGCATTAAAAAAGCGGACGGCAGCACAGAAGATATTGCTGTTACTGGCGCCTTTATTGCAATTGGTCACAAACCCAATACCGAATTATTTGTTGGTCAGTTAGACATGAACAATGGCTACCTAAAAACTCACTCCGGATTGGAAGGCAATGCTACCGCTACTAATATCCCCGGCGTATTTGCAGCGGGTGATGTGCAGGATCATATCTATCGTCAAGCCATTACCAGCGCCGGTACAGGCTGTATGGCTGCATTAGATGCACAGCGCTATTTAGAGACTTTGGCTTAAAACAAGTTAAACAATCAAATAAAAATGCCTAGCGCTGCTAGGCATTTTTATTTCTAAGGAATCAATCAAACACTGAGAGCAAGCATTGCAATCTCAGGCGCCCTATCCAAAATCTTCAATAAAGCTTTAGCTGCACCTGTGGGGCTACGTTTACCCTGCTCCCAGTTTCGAATAGTCTCTAAGGAAACTTCGATGCGCTTAGAAAATTCTTGCTGAGATAGACCAATCCTCTCACGAACACCTTTTGCATACTGAGCAGCATCTAACATTGCATCAGCATCATCTTGCTGTTGATGCAGTTTAATCAAACGCTCTGATGTCGCATCCAGCAATTTTTTATCGACGAACCCCTTAGGGAAGCTACTAGGATCATTTAGATCCACGCTAACTCGAATGATTTTCTTCATAACTATTCCTTTTGACTAATAGTAGGTCAATGGCCTACTATTAGTCAATCAACCTAGGGCACTTATCTATAGGCATCACTCTAGAAAGCCTTAAAATAGAGCCCATAAAGCATTCATGGCTTTAATAGCAGGAAATAGATTCGATCTTCAACAGCAAGGGTCCGCCTCTTTGCTAAGATCGAAGCGCACATTAATCACTAACCGGAGTATTTATGAGTTTCGACAAGGTCAGCCCAGGTAAGAAAATCCCAGAATCATTCAACGTCATTATTGAGATCCCAATGAATGCGGATCCAGTGAAGTATGAAGTAGATAAAGAAACTGGCTGCCTCTTCGTTGATCGCTTCATGGGCACAGCAATGCACTACCCATGCAACTACGGCTACATCCCTAAAACGATCGCTGGTGACGGCGATCCTGTTGACGTCCTCGTGATTACTCCATTTGCATTGGTTCCAGGCTCAGTAGTAAGCTGCCGCGCTATCGGTATGTTGGAAATGGAAGATGAAGGCGGACAAGACGCGAAGTTATTGGCCGTTCCAGAAGACAAGATTCTGCCAATCTACAAACATTTACAAAAACCTGAAGATGTAAACGAGTTACTCCTCGCCCAAATTCAGCACTTCTTTGAGCACTACAAAGATCTCGAAAAAGGTAAATGGGTCAAAGTTAAAGGTTGGACTGGTGTTGCTGGTGCCCATAAAGAAATTTTGGACGGCATCGAAGGCTACTCAAAGTCACAGAAGTAATTTATTTGCAATTGGGAGTGAGCTCGCAAACAATCGCCTTAGCGCAAATCAACCCTCTGTTGGGTGATTTGCCTGGCAATGCGCAGCTCATCTCTCAAGCTGCCTCAGATGCATACGCACAAGGCGCCACACTAGTTCTTACGCCAGAGCTTTCGCTCACTGGCTACCCTCCAGAAGATTTACTCTTGCGCCCGGCCTTCATCGAGGCTGCAGATCGTGAGCTCAGTTGCTTGATGCTAGAGCTCCAGAAATTTCCGGGGCTGACTGTCATTGTTGGTCATCCCAAAAAGACTGCTATTGGTTTACAAAACTACGCCTCCGTTATTCGTGATGGCAAAGTGATTGCGGGCTATGCCAAACAAGAATTACCCAACCATGAAGTATTTGATGAGGTGCGCTATTTCACGCCAGGTAAAGAAGCCTGCGTCTTTGAAAATGCTGGTATCCGTTACGGCGTGATTCTTTGTGAAGATGCCTGGCACGCAGGCCCTGCCAAACAAGCTCATGCTGCTGGCGCCCAAGTGTTACTAGTTCTCAATGCTTCGCCTTATCACCTCCAAAAAGAATCGTTACGGATTGAGGTGCTACGCAAACAGATTGCCCTAAACAAGATGCCATTGGTCTATGTGAACGCAGTAGGCGGACAAGATGAATTGGTTTTTGATGGTGGATCATTTGCCTTAAATAGCGCAGGCCAAGTAGTCATGACGATGCCGCAATTTGAAACTGCACTTGGCTATGTCAATGTCAATGCAGCGGCCGATTTGGAGCAAGGAACGCTAGTAACTCCATCTACCGTAGAAGCTCAGGCCTATCAAGCACTTGTTTTAGGTGTGCGTGACTATGTTCAGAAGAATCGTTTTCCGGGGGTCATCATTGGCCTCTCTGGAGGTGTTGACTCTGCATTGGTATTGGCGATTGCAGTGGACGCCTTAGGCGCAGACAAAGTGCGCGCCGTCATGATGGCTTCACGCTATACGGCGGACATCTCCTGGATCGATGCCAGGGAGATGGCGAAGAACCTCAATGTTCAATACGATGAGATTCCTATTAGCGAACCTGTAGATGCTTTAGAGCTTGCCTTGGCTGAGCAATTCAAAGGATTGAAGCTCGACGCTACCGAAGAGAATATTCAGGCACGAGTGCGCGGCACTCTCTTGATGGCCCTATCCAATAAAACAGGCCGCCTAGTTTTAACCACCGGCAATAAGAGTGAAATGGCTGTGGGCTATTGCACCTTATATGGCGACATGGCTGGTGGCTTTGCTGTGATTAAAGATATCGCCAAGACTTTGGTCTATCGCTTATGCGCTTATCGCAATAGTATTTCTCCAATCATTCCAGAGCGGATTTTGACGCGCGCACCTTCCGCAGAATTACGCCCTGATCAAACCGATCAAGACAGCCTGCCATCGTATGAGGTATTGGATGGCATCGTAGAGCGCTATATGGAGCAAAACCAATCCATTGCCGAAATGATTGCCGCCGGCTTTGATCCTGAAAGCGTAGAAAAAGTAACCCGCCTGATTAAGCTCAATGAGTACAAGCGTCGCCAAGCACCTCCCGGCGTACGCGTGACCACCCGAGCCTTTGGGCGTGACTGGCGCTACCCTATTACGTCTCAATTTAGGGCGTAACTAGGCATTGGTTTTCAGTTCTAGGTATGATTACTGTATTAAGGGGAATATATGAAGCTAATCACATCCATTATTAAGCCGTTCAAACTTGACGAAGTTCGTGAAGCCTTAGCTGAAGTAGGCGTTACCGGACTGACTGTTACCGAAGTAAAAGGCTTTGGTCGCCAAAAAGGTCACACTGAGCTCTATCGTGGCGCTGAGTATGTAGTCGACTTTTTACCCAAAGTAAAAGTAGAGGTAGTTGTTGCTGATGACCGCGTAGATTCAGCAATCGAAGCTATCACTAAAGCTGCGCGCACTGGCAAGATTGGTGACGGTAAGATTTTTGTTAGCCCTATCGAACAGGCTATTCGTATTCGCACTGGCGAAACTAACGACTCAGCAGTTTAAACAGCAGCATTCAATGCGCTAACTCTCACGAGGGTTAGCGCTGCTGAGAATCTGTCCGGTCTACGGATGGAGCCACCACTTCAGCAGCATCCAATACCAAGGTTTTGTAATTTGAATTTGTCAGGCGAACTTTTGCGCCTTGGAAGAATACGTCTGCCTGAGCAAGACCGCCAGTCAGCACTTTAAATGGTGGCTTGCCATAAAAGGATGCGCCCACACCCGGCTCAACCATCTTATTTTGCATCTTTCCAGAAGCATCGCTCACGCAAATAACCTGCTTCGATTTAACTTGTACATAGACCATATCTGCCGCCTTACGTGGCGCATCTGGCTTGTAATTAATAATGCCCTCCTCGGCAGGGCAGGCTGTTGACGCTTCAGCACTAGCCGCAGGAACTGCTGCTGGCGTAATTGCGGTCGGGGCAACCGGTGCAGGTTCTGCAGGAGTTGCTGCAGGAGCGGGCTCAATAATTTCCTCTTTGACAACAACGATTTCTTCTGGCTTGTCCGCAAACAATATCGGGCGTAAGTTGATAGCGGCAAAAACTGCCGCTGCAATCACGCTAAGCCAAAGAAACAGCTTCTTTGAGGAAGCGGGCTTTGAGCTTGATGCATTAGCAGACAAAGGAATTTCTTTTGAGATACCTTTTGGAGACTCCACTTGTTTAGTCTCCATTTTTTTGACTGGCTCTTTTTTTTCTTCTTTAATGACCAATGCTGGAGTTTGAGTCTCCTCCACTACTTCTTTAACTGCTACAGCTTCTTTTTTTGGCTGCACTTTTTTTGCTGGAGCTTCAATAGACGCTTCAATCTTTGGCGCTTCAATATTTTTTGCTGGGGCTTGAATGCCGAAGTCAAATGCTTCCTCATCACTTAAGTTGAGTAGCTTGGCTACTTTTTTTGCGGCGGTAAATTTAATTTGAGCGCCGTAGAAAGAGCTCATCTCACCGCTTTCAATTTGCTCAATCTGACGTGTAGACAAACAAGCCATTCCACCAAGATCTTTAGTAGAGAGGCCCAGCTTTTCCCTGGCCTTTATGAAGGCTTCCTTGGAAATCTCGGGTAGCTTGGAGTTTGAATTCACAAAAGTACTTTAAGTGTTTGAAATAACAAAATAAATTAATGAATAATCATAGCCAGGAAACACCCTCAGGGAAATTAGCTCAAGAGCTAGTTTTTCTGGAAATTCTCAAGATCAGATTCAAGGTACTTTGCGACTAAAGTCTGAACTGATTCCACATTCATCTTATCCATCACTCTAGCCTTATGGACCTTAATCGTGGCATCAGTTGTCCCCAGTTTGACGGCAATATCCTTATTAAGCAATCCCTTAACTAGCCAAAAGCAGACTTCCTTTTCTCTAGGGGTGAGGGTTGCATAGTCTTTCTTGGTTTCAACCTCTTTAGAAACACGTTTAAGCTGGCGTCTATCAAACTCCAGGGCATCCGCAACTGCCTTCAGCAAATCCTCCAAATTGAAGGGTTTGAAGAGAAAATCCAGGGCGCCACGCTTCAGGCTTTTAACAATCTGATGGGGGTGGCTCTGGCCACTGACGAACACAATCGGGGTTTTACGCCCCAGCTGGATCAATTTCTCCTGTAAATCTAGCCCAGTCATGTCTGGCATTTGCATGTCGAGCAGGATGACGGCCGGAGCAACCGGCAGTGAATCCTCTAAAAATGTCACCGCAGAGGAAAAATCTTCCACGATATAGCCCACGTCCTTCAGCATCCTACTCAAAGAGGTACGCATGGATTCATCGTCATCGATTAGGTAGATGTGGCCGACTTTAGTCATTGAATTTGAAGGAAAAAGTGATAGATATGGCAATGTACTGCAGCTAGATTTAGAAGGATATTAGCTTTGGAGCTAATAATGAGCCTCAATCAGCAAATACAATAGGAGAAATCTACTTGTTGCAGTGCATAACAAGAACATAGGCAAGTCTTCACAAACCCCTGCGTTCACTGTTGTCTCACGGCACAATAGAGCTTTTCGACAAATTCTTTTCTGGAGTCCATATCAGCATGAAACGCCTCAATGAACGCTCGCGTAATGTCACCGAAGGGGTTGCTCGCGCACCCAATCGCTCAATGTATTACGCGATGGGCTATGAAGAGAAGGATTTTGTTAAGCCGATGGTTGGTGTAGCAAATGGTCATTCCACTATCACCCCTTGCAATAGCGGTTTACAAAAACTGGCAGACGCAGCGGTAGCTGCCCTTGAAGAAGCTGGTGCAAAAGCGCAAATGTTTGGAACACCCACTGTCTCCGATGGTATCGGCATGGGTACTGAAGGCATGAAGTACTCCCTCATCTCACGTGAAGTGATTGCGGATAGTATTGAAACTTGCGTCAACGGCTTATGGCAAGACGGTGTTCTAGTCATCGGTGGTTGCGATAAGAACATGCCGGGCGGCATGATGGCGATGGCACGCACTAACGTACCAAGTATTTATGTTTATGGCGGAACAATCAAACCGGGTCACTTTAAAGGCAAGGATCTGAACATTGTTTCCGCATTTGAAGCCGTTGGTGAATTCACCTCAGGCCGCATGAGTGAGGAAGACCTCAAGGGCGTAGAGCAACATGCTTGTCCAGGTAGTGGATCTTGCGGCGGTATGTACACCGCAAACACCATGAGCTCCTCCTTTGAAGCTTTAGGTATGAGCCTGCCCTACTCTTCCACTATGTCCAATGTAGATGCGGAGAAGGTTGCCAGTGCGCATGACTCAGCTTTAGTGCTAGTTGAGGCAATTAAGAATAATTTACGTCCACGCGACATCATCACCAAAAAATCGATTGAGAATGCAGTGAGCGTGATCATGGCTGTTGGTGGATCTACCAATGCTGTTCTCCATTACTTAGCAATCACTAGCGCTGCTGAGATCGACTGGACTATTGATGACTTTGAGCGCATTCGTAAGCGTGTTCCTGTCATCGTTGATATGAAGCCTTCTGGACAATATTTGGCAACCGACCTTCATGAGGCTGGCGGTATTCCGCAAGTCATGAAGATCTTGCTAGATGGCGGACTTTTGCATGGTGATTGCATGACCATCACTGGCAAGACTATTGCTGAAACATTGAAAGATGTTCCATCAGTGCCGCGCGCCGATCAAAAAGTGATTCGTACTTTAGACAACCCTCTGTATAAGCAAGGTCACTTAGCTATTCTGAAGGGCAATATCTCTCCTGAAGGTTGCGTTGCCAAGATTACTGGTCTCAAGAACCCATCTATTACCGGCCCTGCACGTGTATTTGATTCTGAAGATGATGCAATGGCAGCCATCATGGCGCAAAAGATCAAGGACGGCGACGTCATGGTGATTCGTTATGAAGGCCCTAAAGGCGGTCCAGGCATGCGTGAGATGCTTGCCCCTACCTCCGCACTGGTTGGCCAAGGCTTAGGTGAGACAGTAGGCCTGATCACTGATGGACGCTTCTCTGGCGGCACCTGGGGCATGGTAGTTGGTCACGTTGCTCCTGAGGCATTTGTAGGCGGTGTAATTGCCCTTATTCACGAAGGTGACTCGGTGACGATCGATGCCCATAAGCTCCTTATTCAACTCAATGTGAGCGATGAAGAGATTGCGAAACGTCGCGCCGCTTGGGTACAACCTAAACCACGCTATACCCGTGGCTTGCTTGCCAAGTATGCTCACCTTGCAAGCACTGCAAGTAAAGGTGCAGTAACAGATCTGAACCTAGACTAAGCAACAAGCAATAAAAGAAAAAGCCCCTAAGTAAAACTAGGGGCTTTTTTAATACCTCAGAACAATAAAAACTTAGTGTTTCATTGCTCCACCATGACCAGCACCAGGATTACCCATCGCATTAACAGGCATCTTCACTTCTACTTCGCCTGCTTTAGCAAACTTGAGTTTGACTGGAACAGTTTCACCAGCAGTTAATGGAGCTTTAATGTTCATGAACATTAAATGTAAGCCGCCTGGCTTCAATTCCACTGCGCCACCTGCCGGCACTGGAATATCTTTCACTTGACGCATTTTCATGACATTGCCTTCCATCGCCATCTCATGCAATTGGACCTCGCCAGCTACTGGAGAGCTAGCTGATACCAATAAATCTACGCCACCTTTGTTTTCGATCTTCATAAAACCACCAGCAGCCATTTGGCCTGGAACAGTAGCGCGTGTGTAAGCATTTTCAATTTGTACGCTACCAACTTTAGCGTTCTGTGCCTGAGCCATGCTAGCCAAACCAAAGCCCACTACAGCAACTAATAATGCATTTAATAAAATATTGCGTTTCATTCGTACATCCTCCTAGTTAACCTTAAATCCCGAGATATCTCTCGAGCTCTTTTCCAAACTGCTCTCGCTTATTAGCGCCAACAAAAAAACCAATTGGAACTTCTTTAGTAGAAGTCTTTAACACTAAATCTTTGCCTGTTGATTCGTCATGGACCAGCTTAGTCCAAATAGTATTGAACTCATGCTGCTGAATCTTGCCACCCCAACTTCTTTCAAACAATAACTGCTTACCAGAGATCGTAATCTTTTCGTAATCCAAAGCATGTCGTGTATAGACATACAAAGCAATGGTGACAGCCAAGATCTCAATTGAGGTAAAAATGAGGATCATCCAAGCACCGATTAAATAAAAATATCCGGCCACTAGTAAAGAAAATACCACAATGGATATGTAGAAACCTCCCACCTGCTTAGGGGAAAAGGAGCAATTTCTTTTCATCAACCAAGTTTGCATTCTGCTACTTTAACTCCTACTCATAAAAACCAGCATTCATTTAACTGGCCTATCCGATTCCGTGAGGGGATATGCATCTGCAACATAAGCAGGCCCCTTTGCAAGCATCACAATCAAGGCGGCAATGGCTAAAGTCAGAACCATACCCAAAAAGAAGATCTCCGTACCAACAACCAAGATATCAATGATTCGTTCCGCCTTAGGTGACAACAATAATCTCGCCAACAAGCTAGGCAGTGCAATTGCTAGACTACCCATTACCGTAAATTGGGGTAACTGATGCAAAACCTTGCGCTCCAAACCTGGCTCATAGACTTGATATCCAGGCAGCTTTCTTAGCCACTCACTCATGCTGCCAGCCTATCGTAATAACTATTGGCACTGCCACGAACAAAGATATCTCTTTTACCGGCCAACTCTGACTTCAGCGTATCGAGCCTCTCATCAATCATGGCATATACAGGTCGCAGCGATTTAGCCTGCTCAGAAAGCAAGCTGCTGAGTTCACGCTTGGAGAAAACACTCATACCAGCAGTACCCATTAAGGCAAAAATACCAGTGCCTAGCTGACGCTTGTATTTTTCGATGTCATTAATCTTTTTATACAGAATTGCCAAATCTTTTAAGTAGCCCCTACCGATCTTTTTGGGAACATATCCTAAGTAATGCTCATCGAACCCCTGAATCAATGCATCATCTGAAGACAAGTCCTTAGGCAGCTTAACCAGAAATGCCCTTCTAGAAGAATGATTAATCCAAATGTATCGGATCAGCTCTACACAGGAGTAGCGATCGATCGGCTTACGGGATGGAAAGTGATTGTCACAATAATGCCCTTCGAGCAAATTGCTCGGCAGCAAGATCTCTTGCGACACTTTAGAAATAATCTGTTTTGCTGTAGCCCCGTTTTCAGGGCGCTCAATAATGGCGTACATTAAAACCTCCACATTCATTCTCAAATCAAAGGCAATCCTTCTTGCCAAACGACATGGCAAAACCATGTCAACAAAGTGATTTAAGACTGGGTGGGTGGCGCCCTAGAGGGGAGCTGAAGCCAAGCAGACGAAGTGCGATGGGCCTGATAGACAGGCTGAGCTTTAGCCACATAACTTACAGGAGCTTCAAACTCAAACGCGCTAATGCTCGGCAATAAATAGATTGGCTGGACTACGCAGTATGGGCAGTGACTACCCATAGCGGGTGATGAAGAAGTCTCATCATCTCCGATGACCTGAGTCATCTTGCTGCCATTGCTAGAGCATATCTCAACTACAAATCCTTGGCCATTATTAGCCAAAGATAAAGCCTGTGAAACAGCAGGCGCAAGCGCACCCAGCAAGATAGCCAGAGCGGCTATCCAGTGAACGAGCTTGCGGTGCTTAATAAAACGCATCACTAATAGTGCTAAATGAATCAATTACCAAGTCATTGTCTTGGTATTGTCTTTAAATAAAGCCTCGCCAGTCACTTTAGCGCCGCCCATTTTGATGCCAGGCAATAAATCCGCCTCAGTAAAGCCGTAGTGCTTTAAGCACATTGGGCACATGATGACTGTACCGCCTTTGGCGATGATGTTAGCTAACATCTTTTGCTGATCTGGATACTTATCTGCACCAGATTTCACACCCAAGAACACACCCTTGTCGCTCAAGAAAACGCTTAATGGATGACCAGCTTCATTCATATGTGTGCCAAAGCCAAATGCCATCGTTGCACGATGTGGCTCATCGCTAGTTAAGCTAACAAACAAGGGATCATTTGCACCAGCAAAAGCTGATAACGACAAAGTTGCCAATAATGCAACTACCACTGATTTCAAAGTCTTCATAAACATGTCTTACTCCTTTTTAAATGCAACTGATATTTTCTTAATAAATTCAATAAGCGTTTTGATCTAAATCAACCACCCTAATATTCACAAGCAATGGAGGATCAATTAAAGCTTGCGGATAAACCAATCGACCCCCAGGTACCAGGCATTGGATAACCTTGACGGTAGCTGTACTGTTGGTTAAATAGGTTTTCAATCATCACAAATACTTCGCCTTTTTTACCTAATTCTGGGATTGGGTAGGACACGCGAGCATTGGCAACAGCAAAGCCATCAACCTGAGTTGTATTGGTGTAAGCGCTATTTCTAGCCAAGTTCTGCGTATAAATTGATGTCTGATATTGCGCGTCTACGGACACCCTAAACTTATAAACATATCCCGTAAGCGCGGCGTTAAAAGCATTCTGCGGCATGTAAGGAAGGTTCGAAGTGCTATCGTTATTTAAATAAGTCCATCCCAAGAACCCGGTGATTTCAGGAATAATTTCACGCTGGCCAGAAAGCTCGACACCTTTTGTGGTGTATTGGCCCAAGGTTACCCAATTTACAAGCGGAGGGTTCTCAGTAAATGTTGCTCGGTTTGAAATGGCATCTTGGAACAGGCTAAGATCAATTCTAGATTTTTTATCTGGGTAAAACTTTCCACCGACCTCAAGATGATTCATTTCCTCTGGTGATAAATTAGCCCAGGAATTATTGGCAGTAGCCCCAAATCTTTTTGCCCATACCGCATTAGCGGCATTCATGGCCGGCCCTTCTAAGCCGGGATAATTAATTCCTTTAGAAGCATTGGCAAATAATGTTACGGAATCCGAAATTAAAGAGATACCGCCATATGGTGCCGTCTTAGAAGCGTAGTAATTATTTTGATAAGTTCTAACGCCAGCAGAAGGCTGTAATGACCAAGCGTCACCGAACCTGAAGTTATGACTCAGACCAATATATGGGGAAGTTAGTTTAAATGTAGGAAGATTGGTTTTTACGGTAGGAGGGTTTACTGGCGTAGGATCGCCAGGAAAAAACGGAACTCCAGCAGCTGGACTAGTTTGAGTCACGCTTCCATACGAGGTATCGTAGTCCAAACCAAGCAGCAAGCTACCGCCAGTCCATGGGGTGATATTTTCTTTCCAACGAAAGCCTTGCATAGTGAATGGGTTATTTTCAGTTCCCCATCCGCCTTGGTCATTGTCATTATTGATATTCCCCTTACCAGTATTACTGTAAAAACGGAATTCACCCTCAACAGCATCGTAACGATGCTTAACGAACGCCGTAACCATTTGAGCTCCTGAGTCATAGGTTGGGGCAATCGCTGGTGCTGGCAAGGTGTTGTTTCCAGGGTCTGAAGCTGTATTGTTAATAGCCATGCCACTAACACCCACAGACCAATTCTGATCAAGCTTCAGCCCTAGGCCACCCATGATGTTGCTTAATTGACCACTTGCATTTGCTCTTTGACCATTTGATTTAGAAAAACCTTGAGCCAATGAAAAATCAACGTCGTTATACCTACCGGCCATATCAACTTGTTCAATTACCGTGTTGTATGAGCCATAAGAAACACGAGCATTGCCCGATACGCCGTTACCTGGTCCGGCTGATTTCGTATTCATATTGATAGAGGCAAAGTTATTACCATTTACCTGAGGTTGCGCGCTCTTGTAGATAGTGATGTCCTTCATTCCATTGACCGGCAGCAGATCTAACAGCGCATGATTCCAAATAGGCATGTACATCGGTACGTTATCAATGTAAGTTTTAATCTCGCTACCAGGCCTACTTAGACCCATACCGCGAATAAAGATTGATCCACCTTCCGCCCCTCCATATGAGCCCACTGGGTTATATCGAGATATCTGGGTTCCCGGCGTATTGCGTAAGGCGGATGCTAAATCGGCTGCGTGCAAATCACGAATTGTTTCATCAGTAATCACGGCAGAGGTGCTGGAGAACTTGTCAATTTCAACTTCGGCAATATCTGGCTTCGCTGTAACGATTACATTTGGCAGGCTTTGCGCATACACATTGCCAGCCACAATGAGTGAAGCGGCAACTGCTAGTTTAGTTTTATGTAGATTCATTTTGAATATCGAATTAGTGTTTTGAATCAGATCCATGCTGCATGCCGTGACCCATAGTCACAACACCATCAAATGAATCCAGTTGTTTAATTTTTTGTGGGGATAGCGATGATTCTGCGGTCTTGAGTTTTGCTGCAATATTGCTGGCAATCTCTTTCGAAATACCTGCTGCTGCAATAGCGCTTGGATCTTTAAAGCCGGCACCACCACAAGCAATGATTTCCCAATCGGAATGCTTTCTTCTCAAAAGAGCACGACCACCCTTTTGACCTTGAGTCCAGTCGGCAATTGCTACTTTTCCCTCAATCACGATCGGGGTGGTTTGCACCTTCAGACTAGGTTGGTCAAACGTCTTTGGAATCAACGCTTTGATCTTCTCCTGAGACTCCACCTCAGTCTGGGAATGTGCAACAGCATGGGGGGCTAAGCAAATAGCTGTAAATATAAATAATGAGACCCCCTTTAAAGAAGGCCAATGCATTTGAATTGAAAACATGACTACTCCACACAACATCACGGCAACATGATTGCCAATTACATAGCTAGGCTATGCCCTAAAAAGATTTAGGCTTGTGTAGGGGGTGCTGCTGAGGGAGGTGTTACCCAAACAGCGAGAGGCTTGGGTGATTGATAGAAAAGCTGCGGCAGCAAAGCCAGTGTTTGCGGCGCTTGGAATGTGAGGTTTGTATTGAATGCTGGCGTGATAGCTGCATGAGCGATGCAATATGGGCAAGGCTGCACCTCTACAAGATCTGCTTGATCTTCACCCTGAACATTAATCTGCGACTTAGTGCCGTCAGCAGAGCAAATCTCCATTGCAAAACCTTGGCCATGCTTCGCTAGCGATACCGCTTGAGAAACTGCTGGCGCAAGTGCACTCATTGCGATTGCTAGAGCAGCAATCCAGTGAATGAGGCGGTTTTTGCGGAAATTCATGATGGTGGAATTTTATCGGAATTTTGCTTTAGGCGTGAAAAAAGGGGCTTGCGCCCCTTTTCTCTTTTGAAATCGCTATTTCTAGCTTTTCTATTACGCTGCAGCTGCCTTTTTCTTGCCGATGAACTTGCCAATTAATGGCCAGAACAGCAATACCAAAGCCAATGTAGTGATCGCACCTACCAAGTAGTTAGAGAAGAAAATATCTAAGCTACCTTGTGAGAACAACATGGATTGACGGAATGAGTCTTCTGCTCGGTCACCCAACACCAAGGCCAAGACCATAGGCGCCATTGGGTAATCGAGCTTCTTGAAGACATAACCCAGCACACCGAAGCCCAACATCAACCAAACGTCAAACATCGCGTTGTGGACGGTGTATGCACCAACCGCACAAATCACAATAATGACTGGAGCAATGATGGAGAACGGAATTCTCAAGATTGAGGCAAACAATGGAACGCAAGTTAATACAACAAACAAGCCCGCCAAGTTACCCAAGTACATACTAGCAATCAAGCCCCAAACAAAGTCTGGTTTCTCAACGAAGAGCAATGGGCCTGGTTGCAAGCCCCAGATCAACAAACCGCCAAGCAACACAGCAGCTGTTGGTGATCCTGGGATACCTAAGGACAACATTGGGAGAAGCGCTGCTGTACCTGCAGCGTGAGCTGCAGTTTCTGGAGCAACGATACCTTCCATTTTGCCGGTACCAAACTTGTCGCCTTCTTTAGATACGCGTTTTGCAACACCGTAAGCCATGAAGGATGCTGGTGTAGCGCCGCCTGGGGTGATACCCATCCAGCAACCAATTAAGCAGCTACGTAATGAAGTAGCCCAATATTTTGGTAACTGCTTCCAAGTTTCCCAAACAACCTTACCGCGAATTTTTGCTGCAGCACCTTGGAAAGCCAAGCCCTCTTCCATTGAAAGAAGAATCTCGCCAATACCAAACAAGCCGATCACAGCGATCAAGAAGTCAAAACCACGCATCAACTCTGGGTTACCGAAAGTTAAACGTAACTGACCTGTCACGGTATCCATACCAACAGTAGCCAATGCAAAGCCCAACATCATTGCTGAAATTGTCTTGAATGGCGAGCCTTTGTTCATACCCACAAAACTACAGAAGGTCAGGAGGTAAACCGAGAAGAACTCCGGCGGACCGAATTGGAGAGCAAACTTCGCAACCAATGGTGCCAAGAAGGTAATCATCACAATCGCAAAGAACGCACCCACAAATGATGATGTGAACGCTGCTGTCAATGCTTCGCCAGCTTTACCATTACGAGCCATTGGATAACCATCAAAGGTTGTCGCAACAGACCACGGTTCACCAGGGATGTTAAAGAGCACGGATGTAATCGCGCCACCAAACAATGCACCCCAATAAATACAGGACAGCATGATGATTGCTGATGTTGGTGGCATTGTGAAGGTCAATGGCAACAGAATCGCAATACCGTTTGCGCCACCTAAACCTGGCAACACACCAATAATCACACCAAGAGTTACACCGACAAGCATTAATAGCAAGTTAAAGGGTGTCATTGCAACGGCAAAGCCGCTGAATAGAGCATTAATTTCTTCCAACTTGGACTCCTTTTTTAATCTTTTTTAATAGTTATTGTTTTTTAATTTACGCCCACAAACTCGAGTGGATTGAACCATGCGCCATGTGGCAATGGAACCTGGAACCAGTATTCGAACATGAGGTAAAGAGCCGCGCTCACTCCAACAGAGACGGCAACCGCCTTCCAAATTGGATATTTACCTAACCACACCATGAAGACCGCGATGTAGAGGGCTGCAGAAACATAAATGCCAATCAATTGCACGCCAAGCACAAAAACAATCGCCGGCAACAATACCGCCATCACCTGCTTAGCGGGCTCGCTATCAACAAAGGATTCGGTTTTCTTTTTCTTATTCACGATTGCAGATTGATACAAAGTAACCGTGCTAGATAACATGATGATCAAGCTGATATAGAAAGGGAAATAACCAGCCTCTGGGCCATCAACGCCCCAGCTAGCACCCAACTTCAGACTACCAATCATCACTGTCAGGCCTATAGCCAAGAACACGATCGATGTAATGATGTCCATCGCTCTAACGCTAATGACTGAGTCTTGATTTGTATTGTTTGTATGTTCAGACATTTTTATATTTTTTAATAAAGTTAGTAGATACGCTTGCTCAAAAAATAGGACCCCAGTTCTTAGGGGTCCTATTTCATTTCTCAAAGATTACTTAGCTATGAAACCAGCTTCAGCCATTAATTGCTTATGCAATGCTTCATTTAATGTCAGCCAATTTCTGAACTCTTTACCAGTCATGAATGTCTGATTGAATGCACCATCAGCCATAAACTTCTTCCACTCTGCTGTCTCGCGTACTTTTTTGAACACGTTGATGTAGTAATCAACTTGCTCTTGAGTTACGCCAGGAGCCATGAAAATGCCGCGCAACATCACGTAGTCAGTTGACACGCCAGCCTCTTTACATGTTGGAACGTCATTCCAGGACTGAGTTGTAGTGATCTTTTCTTTGTAAGGCATACGTGTGTCATCAAATACGCACAATGCGCGTAATTTATTTGCACGCCATTGGGCAACTGCTTCAATTGGATTGTTCACAGAAGAATCAATGTGATTACCAACGAGTTGCACAGCTACGTCGCCTCCCCCTTTAAATGGGATGTACGTGAACTTAGCGCCAGTTGCTTTTTCAATTGCTACAGTGATGATTTGGTCTTCAGACTTAGATCCAGTACCACCCATTTTGAACTTACCAGGGCCAGCCGCTTTAGCTGCGTCGATATATTCCTTGGCAGTTTTGTAAGGCTTGTCAGCGTTATCCCATAAAACGAATTGGTCAAGAGCCAACATCGCAACTGGAGTGATGTCTTGCCAGTTAAATGGAACACCTGTAGCTAATGGAGTTGTAAACAAGTTTGAGAGCGTAATCACGATCTTATTAGGATCGCCCTTAGCTTCCTTCATTGCCAAGAAACCTTCAGCTCCAGCGCCTGCTCCCTTGTTCACAGGAATCACTGCTTGTTTCATCAAGTTATTTTTTGTGATGATGCCTTGGATCATACGAGCCATTTGGTCAGCACCACCGCCAGGACCGGCAGGAATAATGAACTCAACTGGCTTGGTTGGCTCCCAAGCAGCAAAAGCAGGTGAAACAGCAGCAGCACCGAGGGCTAATGCGGTGGAAATCAATGCCCCTTTTAACTTCATCTTCATGAACGCTCCTCCAAAAAATTTTGAATACCAATATTACTTTGGCTTTTCTTTGTTGTGTAACGATTTTTGATCTATCTGGGTGCAGATCTCTTGATTGGCATCAACATTTTTTAAATGGACACCTAGGGCTTACACTAACTAAATCAGTAGTAACCCTAGTAAGCATTTTGTGAAAAAACGCTTACCGGAAACGATCTAAAAGTTTCTTACTAACTTTATCCAGCTGAGTGGAGTCTTTGATTAAAAATTGCAGGCCATTAGAGTCGGCGATCAGAAGCGTATTGCCAGCAATTCGACGAATATCTTCTTCACCTTTAAGGCGAATCCTGGTGGGGCCACGGTCAGTTTCGATATCCCAAATGCTCGGGGTGGCAAAAGTCGATACTTTGGTGATTTTTTCAATTACGGGCATGAACTCTCGGGCAGCTAATTCTTCCTCAATCAGAGTTAACTCACCCTCAGGGATGATGGTGAGCCCATCAAACCAGCACAACTCTTTACCCGACTGATCCATGATGGAAATCCCGGCACCTGGTGCGGTGATAGGAAAGGCTCTTACCGGATAAACGCCAATATGGCGAGTTCCAGCTGTATCAATCAATACTAGGCGGCCAAGGGCATCGCGCTCAAGCGTGTGCGGCTTCTGATAATGACTCATACCCCGCCCCCAGTTTCTTTGGCAATGACTTGCAGAACTTCTTCTTCATGCTCATTTTCATCAATGCTTTCACCAATGGCACCACCCTCAACCAACTCTGCGGCATGGCGTAGTTGGGCTTGATACAAAGCGTAGTAAGCGCCCTTCGCATCCATCAGTGCGTCATGCGAACCAATTTCAACAATCTCGCCTTTATCCAGAACCACCAAACGATCTGCTTTTCTTAAAGTAGAAAGTCGATGGGCAATTGCGATCGTTGTACGACCTTTAACCAGATTGTCCAAAGCACGCTGAATTTCTTTTTCAGTGGTGGTATCAACCGACGAGGTGGCTTCATCCAAAATCAAAATACTTGGATTAATTAATAACGCACGTGCAATCGAAATGCGTTGACGTTCACCACCGGAAAGGGACTGACCTCGCTCACCCACCAACGAGTCGTAACCGAGTGGTAAGCGCAGAATAAATTCATGAGCATGTGCGGCACGCGCTGCTTCAATAATTTCTTCACGAGTGGCATCCGGTTTACCGTAAGCAATATTTTCTGCAATCGTGCCAAAGAATAAAAATGGCTCTTGCAAAACCAAACCTATACGTTTGCGATAGTCGGCGATTCCGATACTACGAATATCGCGCCCATCCAATGTAATAGAACCCGCGCTCACATCATAGAAGCGGCAAATCAAGTTCACTAGAGTACTCTTACCAGAGCCGCTATGACCAACTAAACCGATCATTTCTCCAGGAGCAATATCCAAATCAATGCCTTTAGAAACCGCACGGTTACCGTACCGGAAGCCCAAGCCACGTAAAGAGATGCCACCCTTGACTTCACCTAAAGGCGCTGGATTGATTGGCTCAGGCACGCTGGAAACGTGATCCAAAATATCAAAAATACGCTTAGCTCCAGCAGCTGCTTTTTGCGTATGAGAAACGATGCGACTCATGGAATCTAGTCGAATATAGAAACGTCCAATGTAGGCCAAAAAGGCAATCAATACACCGACGGTAACTTTTTGATGCGCCACCTGCCAAATACCAAAACCCCACACAACTAAGAGGCCAGTTTCGGTTAAGAGTGTGACGGTTGGCGAAAACAATCCCCAGACGCGATTGACGCGATCATTGATTTGTAAATTGTGTTTATTGGAGTCGACAAAACGCTTGAGCTCACGATCTTCTTGGGCAAAGGCTTTCACTACTCGAATGCCTGGAATCGTATCGGCCAGAATATTGGTTACCTCAGACCACACACGATCAATCTTTTCGAAACCAAAGCGCAGTTTGTCGCGCACCACATGAATCATCCAAACGATAAATGGCAATGGCGCCAAAGTGACTAATGCAAGCAAAGGATCAATTGACACCAAAATTGCTGCCGTCATGGTGATCATGATGACGTCGGTCGCAAAGTCCAAAGCGTAGAGCGATAGGAATACGCATATGCGGTCTGTCTCAGCGCCAATACGCGCAATCAAGTCACCCGTTCTTTTGCCGCCGAAATATTCCAAAGAGAGTTTGAGTAAATGCTCAAACGTCGTATTGCGCAAATCAGCGCCAATGCGCTCACTTACCAATGCAAGAAGATAGGTTTTCCACCAACCGAGTCCCCAAGCCACGATTGCCGCAGCAAATAAAGCCAAGAGGTACTTGCTAGCCAAATGGAAATCAATCGGATTACCTTTTTCATATGGAATCAGCACATGATCCATTAGGGGCATCGTTAAATAGGGCGGAATTAAGGTGGCACCGGTTGAGAGCAGGGTTAGGACAAAACCGAGCAAAAGCTCTTTTTTGTAGGGGCGGGCAAAGCGCCACAGCTTAAATAAGGTCCAAGTGGATGGAGGTACATCCACCTCGGGATCACACGTCGGACAAGCGTCTGAATTAGCTGGTTTAGGGCTCAAGCAGACTGGGCAAACCTGCTTATCGTATTCAGAAGCTTCAGACTCATTACTGACCTGATCGCCTCTCATTAGCTGCCTAAAGCTACTTTGCAGGCGCAAGACTTGGGGGTTGACGGCTAAGGTGAAGTACCAAAGCCTCAAAAGACTAGTCTCGGACTCCAGCTTGAGATGGCCTACACCAGCATGATCGCCATGCAAGAGATGAGCCCCAGGGCTAATAGGCCAGAATTCTGAACGGGTACCGTCCGTCCAAAATAGACCGGTAGGAATTAAGCAAAGCAGGCTTTTTTCAAAGCGCATTTCACCATCTAAATCGAGCTCAACCCATGCCAGTATTGAGTTAAGGCCTTTTACCGGGGATTGGGGAGCCTCTAAAACGCTAGCCCAATGACTTGGCGAAGGGGGCGCGGATAGGGAAATTTCTGGCTTCATTAGTCCTAAAAGTATAGTGGAGCTAGATTTTTTAGATTTAGTAACTGTGTCAACTTTACGGGGCAGAAAGCCGTTAAATTAATGAAGTAGGCTTTTTTATGTATTTTTGCTAATTTTGTGGATTTTGAATAATTACTAGAACCAGAGAGATAGTCTGAGTCATCCCCGCCCTCACCTTCTGAGGCGGCGCTGAGATTCCCCATTCCACATATGCCCCAATTACTAGATAAAACCATTGAGATCTTGAGTGTCAAGCATCTCCGCGGCCCCAATATGTGGACTTACCATCCCGTTATTGAGGTTTGGCTCGATATTGGCGAATTGGAGGATTTCCCCTCCAACCTCATTCCTGGTTTTTATGACCGCCTGGTCAAAGCGCTACCAAGTCTTCAAGAACATCGCTGCAGCTATGGCGAAGCTGGTGGATTTCTCAAAAGAGTAGAAGAAGGCACATGGCCAGCTCATATTCTCGAGCACCTGACCTTGGAATTACAAAATTTAGCCGGCATCCCCGGTGGCTTTGGTAAAGCGCGTGATGGTGATCGTCGCGGAGTTTACAAAGTCATGGTGAGTGCAATTAACGAAGAAGTTACCCTCACTGCACTCAAATACGCTCGTGACCTCTATCTTGCTTTAGCCCAGGATACAAAGGATCCTGTTGCTCTAGTGAGCACCATTATTGAAGAACTGCGTGAGCTTGGTGACGATCTATTGCTTGGGCCAAGCACTGCTTGCATTGTGAATGCAGCTGAAGAGCGCGGCATTCCTTCTATTCGTTTATCTGAAGGTAACCTGGTTCAACTTGGTTACGGTGCTAAACAACGTCGCATCTGGACTGCTGAAACCGATCAAACTAGCGCCATCGCTGAAACGATTTCTCGAGATAAAGATCTCACCAAAAGTCTTCTGTCTAGCGCAGGAGTCCCTACTCCTGAAGGTCGCACAGTGACTAGCGCAGATGATGCATGGGAAGCGGCACAAGATATTGGGCTACCAGTCGTAGTGAAGCCAATTGATGGAAATCATGGTCGCGGCGTGTTTATTAATCTGTATACCCAGCAAGAAATTGAAGCGGCCTATGCCGTCGCAATTGATGAGGGTAGCGAAGTTCTAGTAGAGCGTCACATCATTGGTGATGAGCATCGCCTACTCGTAGTTGGCAACAAAGTAGTTGCAGCCGCCAAGGGTGAAACCGTTTGGGTTACTGGCGATGGCAAACATACCGTACTTGAGCTGATTCAGATTCAGATCAATTCTGACCCGCGTCGCGGCACCACTGAAGAGTGCCCTCTCAATCCAGTGCGCATTGACTCTGCAGTAGAGCTAGAGTTAGCGCGTCAAAAATTGACTGGCGCTAGTATTCCAAGCGTAGATCAAAAAGTGCTCATTCAAAGCAATGGCAACGTAGCGTTTGATGTCACCGACTTAGTTCATCCGGAAGTAGCTAGTCAAGTTGCGCTAGCCGCCCGCGTTGTGGGTCTGGAGATTGCCGGCGTTGACCTTGTTGCACAAGACATTAGCAGGCCATTAGACGAACAAAATGCAGCTATTGTGGAAGTGAATGCTGGTCCTGGTTTATTGATGCATTTAAAGCCAGCCAGCGGCAAACCACAACCGGTTGGCAAAGAAATTGCAAGCCACCTCTTTCCGCCGGGAGCTGATTTCCGCATTCCAGTAGTCGGCGTCTGCGGTGCTCGCGGCAAAACTCCTGTTGCCGAAATGATTGCTCACTTCTTGCGACTCACCAATCTGTATGTTGGCTTATCTTGCAGTAAAGGTTTATTTTTCGGCCATCGCTCAATTCAAAAAAGTAATGCTGCCAACTGGGAAAATGCCCGTCGCACTTTATTAAATCGTGCAGTTGAAGCAGCCGTAATCGAAAATAACAATCTGTCTATGTTGATAGAAGGTCTTGCTTATGACCGCTGCCAAGTAGGCGTTGTTTTGAACGTTGATCCAAAGGCTAACTTTCCTCAATACGCTATTTACGATGAAGATCAAGTATTTAGCATTGTGAGAACTCAAGTGGATGTGGTGTTGCCAACGGGAGTGGCTGTTCTCAACGCAGATGACCCGATGGTTGCCAGCATGGCTGAGCTATCTGATGGCGAAGTCATCTTCTTTACCCAAGATTCTGCATCTCCGATTGCGCAAGAGCATCTCAAGAATGGTGGTCGCGTCGTAATGATCGGCAATCAACAAATCATCCTAAAGTCTGCCAAGCATGATCAAAAGAGTATTCCAGTGCCACGCAACTCTGAGCCTACCGCCAGCGAGCCATGGAAACCCATGAATCTTGGTGCTGCGATTGCTGCAGCGTGGGCTTTAGATATTCCGTTCAACGTTATCGAAGCTGGTGCCGAAACCTTTGTTTCTGATGCCAGCGTTCCAGTAGGGGTTTAATTGGAAATCACCCGTATTCGCATGTTGCGCGGCCCGAATTTATGGAGCCGCCATACCGCCTTAGAGGCAATTGTTTCTTGCGATGAAACAGAACGCTCAATCGATTCCATTCCTCAGTTTGAGATCAAAATACGTGAACGCTTTCCCCAATTAGGCAGCATGCGTCGTGGCGGACACAATGAGATTTTGTCTTTAGCACATGCACTTGAACATGCTGCTTTAGGCCTTCAGTCCCAAGCAGGCTGCCCAGTAACCTTCAGTCGCACAGTGCAAACTGTTGATGCTGGTGTCTATCAAGTCGTGGTGGAGTACACCGAAGAAGTTGTTGGTCGCATGGCCTTTGACTTTGCTTTTGGGTTAATCCAAGCAACCCTCAGTGACGTGCCATTTGATTTAGCGGCCGCTCTCTCCGAATTGGAAGCTTTGTATGAAGATGTCCGCCTTGGACCAAGCACTGGATCTATCGTTGATGCTGCCGTACAAAGAAATATCCCTTATCGCCGCATGACTGAAGGCAGCATGGTGCAGTTTGGTTGGGGTAGCAAACAAAAGCGTATTCAAGCTGCTGAGACTAGCGACACCAGTGCAATCGCAGAAGCTATTGCACAAGATAAAGAGCTCACCAAGAACCTATTAGCAGCAGCAGGCGTATCCGTTCCAATCGGTGAAGTAGTAACTACTGCGGATGATGCGTGGCGTGCAGCCCAAAAGATTGGCGGCCCCATTGTTCTGAAACCTAAGGACGGTAATCAAGGCAAAGGTGTTGTTGCCAACATTCAAACAGAAGCTGAGGTACGTGCTGGCTTTGTAGTTACTCAAGCCTTCGGACGCGAAACCATTGTTGAGCGCTACTTACCCGGCGCTGACTATCGCTTGCTGGTGGTAGGTAATCGCCTATCCGCCGCAGCACGTCGCGAACCCGCCCAAGTTGTTGGTGATGGCAAGCATACCGTCACCGAACTGGTTGAACTAGAAAACAAAAATCCATTGCGCGGCGATGGTCATGCCACTGCATTAACCAAGATTCGTTTTGATGACATCGCTCTTGCGCATTTAGCCAGCAATGGCTCAAGCCCTCAGTATGTTCCCAAGACCGGTGAGCGTGTTTTACTTCGCAATAACGCCAATCTCAGCACTGGTGGCACCGCCACCGATGTGACTGATGACGTTCACCCTGATGTTGCTGCCAGCGCAATTGCTGCCGCACAAATGATTGGCTTAGATATTGCTGGTGTCGACATACTGTGTGAGGCGATTTACAAGCCTTTAGAGACTCAAGGTGGTGGCATTGTCGAAGTGAATGCTGCACCAGGCCTACGCATGCATCTCAAACCTTCCTATGGCAAGAGCCGCCCTGTTGGCGAAGATATCGTCAACATGATGTATCCACTAGGTGAAGATGGCCGTATTCCAGTCGTAGCCGTGACTGGTACTAACGGTAAAACTACAACCGTTCGACTTATCTCTCATTTACTGAATGAGACTGGCCTGCGCGTCGGTATGACGACTACTGATGGTGTGTACATTAACCATCGCTTAATTGATTCTGGTGACTGCAGTGGCCCCAAGAGCGCTCGTAATGTCCTCATGCACCCGGATGTTGATGCTGCCGTACTAGAAACAGCCCGTGGCGGAATGTTACGTGAGGGCCTTGGCTTCGATCGTTGCGAAGTTGCTGTAGTGACAAACATTGGAGAAGGAGACCACCTAGGTCTTAATTACATCACTAGCGTAGAAGACTTAGCGATTCTGAAACGCGTTATTGTGATGAACGTTGCACCAACCGGCGCTGCAGTTCTTAACGCTGCCGATCCAATAGTTGTAAAGATGGGTGATGTTTGCACTGGTCGCGTGATTTTCTTTGCACAGAATCAACACCACCCTGTCATTGCAGCCCACCGCGCCAAGAATAAAAAAGTCATCTTCTTTGATGGTACTTATATCGTCTGCTCAAAAGGAGCGCGCGTACTTTTCCGCTTCCCTGTGAGCGAGATTCCACTGACTCAAAATGGTGTTTTAGGTTTCCAAATTGAAAATGCAATGGCCTCTATTGGTGCCGCCTGGGCTTTAGGGCTAGATGCTGAAAAAATTGCGCGCGGACTGCATTCTTTTGAAAGCTCTGCCAATGCCGTACCAGGACGTTTTAATCAATTCCAGCACAATGGCGCCACTGTGATTGCTGACTATGGTCACAACCCAGATGCCATGCGTGCTTTAGCAAGCGCTATCGAAGCCATGAAGCCCAAGAAGAGTCACGTTGTGATTAGTGGCGCAGGTGATCGCCGCGATGAAGATATTCGTGATTTAACGCGCATTCTTGGCAATAGTTTTGACAATGTCATTCTCTATCAAGACCAGTGTCAACGTGGTCGAGAAGATGGAGAAGTTCTTAAACTTTTACAAGAAGGTTTGGTGGGTACCAAGAAAGCCAAACAGGTTAAAGAAATCACTGGTGAATTCCTTGCAATCGATACCGCCCTCAATGATTTATCTGCTGGCGACATCTGTCTAATTCTCATTGACCAAGTAGAGGAATCTCTGGCCTACCTTAAAGAGAAGGTTCGGCCCTAGTCATTTGATTCATTTTCAGATGATCGCCTTAAATAAAAAAGCCCAATCACTGATTGGGCTTTTTGTTGGGTGCTATTGGCTTTGATTACGGCAGATGCATTAAGCCTGAGAATGGTAATGTTGCAAACGCTCAATCTCCTCTTTGGATCCCAGCATGACAGAAACGCGCTCATGCAACTCAGTAGGAACCATATCCATAATCAACTGATCACCATTGGTCGATGCACCACCAGCCTGCTCAACCAAGAAACTCATCGGATTTGCCTCATACATCAAACGAAGCTTACCCGGCTTGTGTGGCTCACGTTGATCCCATGGATACATAAAGATGCCGCCACGCGATAAGACGCGATGTACGTCGGCAACCATGGATGCAATCCAACGCATATTGAAATCCTTATCGCGTTCGCCACTGACGCCAGCCAAGCACTCATCAACGTAGCGACGCACAGGCTCAGCCCAATGACGCATATTCGACATATTGATAGCAAACTCTTTGGTTGAGTGAGCAATCTCTACTGCATGCTTAATTAAAACAAATTCACCAGTTACTTTATTGAGGGTGAACATCACTACGCCATCACCCAGAGTTAATGCCATGGTGGTTTGTGGACCATACACAACGTAACCAGCTGCCACCTGGTGACGGCCTGACAATAAGAAATCCTCTGTCTGCAAAGGTGCCACAGGATCTTGTTTCTTGAGTACAGAAAAAATAGTGCCGATGGATACATTCACATCGATATTAGAAGAGCCATCTAATGGATCAAATAGCAATAAGTAGTCGCCAGTTCCTTGAACCGGAAGTGGTAACTCCATCTCTTCAGAAGCAAGACCAGCCAATGATTTACATCCCTGTACACCATCGATTAATAGGTCGTTAGCAATCACATCCAATTTTTGCTGAACTTCGCCCTGGACATTGCCCGTTCCCGCAGAGCCCAATAAGCCAATTAAGGCGCCTTGAGCAACTTCATGACTTAATGTGGAACAAGTGTTTGCAACAGCAAGCAACAACTCTTGCAATCCAGCGGGGATGGCTGCACCCTGAACCTTGGTGGATTCTAGGTATTGCTTGAAATTGGTATTAAAAGTACTTGAAGCGCTCAAAAGGAGTTTCTCCGTGATGGGTTTAGTTCTGTATGGACTCTATTTTGCCTTGTTCTAGCCGACTGAATTGCCTAAAGCCTTAGAAACCACCTCTTTTACATCAGGAGAGAGGGTTTCGCAGGCCGCAACCCGCCTTAGGGCTGACAGCATCTGCTCCTGATAACTCGGGGCAAATTGACGCCAGCGATCCAATCCTCTGGCTAAACGAGCAGCAACCTGAGGATTGATTGGATCTAAGGCAAGAACGGATTCAGCCCAAAATGCATAACCACTGCCATCCACTTGATGAAAGCTGGCAGGGTTGTTCATACAAAAAGCATGGATAACACTACGAACCCGGTTTGGATTATTCATCTTGAACGCATCATGCTCACGCAAGCGCTTGACTTCATCCAAGGTGGATTCAGCATGAGCGACTGGCGGCCTACTCGATTGCAATGCAAACCACTTATCAATCACCAAAGCATCATCAGCAAATCGAGTATAAAAATCTTCCAGACAAGCTGCAGCTGCTTTGCATCCATGAATCACCAAGCCAGCCAGTGCCGCATAACGATCGGTCATGTTGTCAGCATTCTGATATTGATTCACTGCCATTGGAGCCCAAATCAGCGGATCCGCTTCAAGCAGCATACTTAATGCAAGATTCTTCAGCGCACGCTTACCAGCACTTACTGCATCCGGATTAAATGGTCCCGGCGTTTGCATCTGCTGGTAGAGGGCTGCCCACTCAATTCGCAACTCGGTTGCAATAGCGTGACGGAAAGCACGACGGGCAGCATAAATCCTTTGGGGATCAACGCTTGCGCACTGTTCATATAGATAAGTCTCGGCAGGCAAAGTCAGTACCAGCTCTTTGAATGCAGGATCTAACTCCGGATCGGTCAAAAGGGTGCGATAAGCCTCAATCAACTCCTTATCAGGCAAGCGATTAGCCAAAATCATTTGCATTGCAAGTTTTTGACCAGCTTCCCAGCGATTAAAAGCATCGTCATCGCTCGAGAACATAGTTAACAGGTCGGCCTCACTTTGATCAAAATCCAAATTAATCGGGGCTGAAAAATTACGATTGATCGACAGCACTGGGCGACTCGTCACTTGATCAAAAGTCCAAGTTTGCTGATCTTGAGTCAATTCCAATAATGTCTCGACCTGGTCATCTGCAGGAGTTAACAAGCGCATCTTCAATGGAATGTGAAACGGCTTACTCTCTTTATGCTCTGTATTTGCTGCCGGGTTTTGAGTCAAAGTAATTTGATATTGCTTTGTATTCGCATCGTAGGACTCTTCCACCTTAACCTTCGGAGTGCCCGCTTGGCTATACCAATTCTTAAACTGAGAAAGATCACGGCCATTAGCATCTGCCATAGCAGCTAAGAAATCATCACAGGTCACCGCTTGACCATCGTGACGCTTGAAGTAGAGATCCATGCCCTTACGGAAGCCATCCATGCCCAGCAGGGTTTGATACATGCGCACGACTTCAGCACCCTTCTCATACACGGTCACGGTATAGAAGTTATTGATCTCTTGATATTCGTCTGGACGAATTGGGTGCGCCATCGGACCCGCGTCCTCAGGGAACTGTAGTTGACGCAATAAACGCACATCCTCAATACGCTTTACCGCCCTCCCAGACTCACTACCCATTTGATCAGCAGAAAACTCTTGATCACGGAATACCGTCAAACCCTCTTTAAGGGAAAGCTGAAACCAATCACGGCAAGTCACTCGGTTACCAGTCCAGTTATGGAAGTATTCATGGGCAACTACGCTTTCGATATTGGCAAAGTCAGCATCTGTTGCCGTCTCTGGCTGTGCGAGTACAAATTTGGTATTGAAAACATTGAGACCTTTGTTTTCCATCGCACCCATATTGAAATCACCTACCGCCACAATCATGAAGCGTTCGAGATCGAGCTCGAGACCATAGCGTTTTTCATCCCAATGTATCGAGGCAATCAAAGAATCCATCGCATGACGGGTCTTCTTTAAGTCATGTGGCTCAACCCAGATTTGCAATAACTTCTTAGCGCCACTACTAGTGGTGATGGTTTCTTCAATGCATTCGAGCTTACCGGCTACCAAAGCAAACAAATAAGACGGCTTTGGAAATGGGTCTTCCCAAACTGCGCTATGCCAGCCATTCGGTAATTTTTCAGTACTAATGAGATTGCCGTTGGATAGCAACACAGGGTAATCTGCCTCACGAGCTCGGAGCGTTACACGATAGCGCGCCATCACATCCGGTCTATCTAGGAAGTAAGTGATTTTTCTAAATCCCTCAGCTTCGCACTGAGTAAAGAAATTTCCATTCGAGACATACAAGCCCATCAGTGAGGTATTTTTCTCGGGCACACAAACGCAGATGATCTCAACAACGAAAGCTTGCTTGCCTTCATTGGGCAGCGCATGAATCGTTAATGTTTCTGGCGTCAGTTCAAATTGACGATGGGCTTCGCCATTAATACGCAAACTCACAAACTCGAGTTCATGACCCTGCAAGACCAAAGGTGCGCCAGACTCATGACCAGCACCAGGCAGCACCTCTAGGCGACTCTTCACAATCGTCCTGGCGGGATCTAAAGCAATATCTAACTCAACCTGAGAAAAGGTGTAATTGGGAGCGCGGTATTCGAGCCTGCGAAAGCTTTGTGGCAGATCAGTTTTCATAGGGCAATTTTAAGCCCCATGCAAAAATTTGACCTAACCCCAGATGAGGGTAGCAATACCAATAGCGATGAAGGTTACTGCAGCCACGGCGTGCACCCACTTAATAGGCATGCGTTTGGTGAATTTCTGACCAATCCAAACCGCCGGGGCATTAGCAAGCATCATCCCCAAAGTGGTGCCGACTGTTACAGAGAAGACATCGGAATATTTGGCGCTCAGTGCAATCGTAGCGATTTGGGTCTTATCCCCCATCTCTGCCAAGAAAAAGAGTCCAACCGTCAACATAAACACCTGAAACGCCTTGTCGGCGACCTTTGATCCTGCGGCATCGTCAATGTGATCAGGAACCAAGAGCCAGAGACCGATTCCTAAAAAGCTCAAACCTAAAATCCACTTGAGTAAATCCGGACTCATAAACGTGGTGAGCCAATGTCCCAGAAGGGCTGCGCAAGCATGGTTAGCAATTGTCGCAATCAATATCCCACCAATAATGGCAAGAGCCTGTTTTGGATAGCGGGCAGCCAACATCAAGGAAAGCAGTTGGGTTTTGTCGCCCATCTCAGCGAGAGCGACTACGCCAGTAGAAAGTGCTAAAGCAGATAAGTCCATTCCTGGAATGATAGAGGAAAGCTTGGGAGCCTGAGCCCCCAAGACATTCAATCTTGATACTGCATGGAAATTACTAGGCGACCAACAGCTCTTCCGCAGAGACAAAATCAACTTTCTGAGCTTTGGCCACTGGCTCAGAGGTGAGATTACCCCGGTGCACACTCAAGCCATTACGCAGATGATGATCCTGTGAGAGCGCCTTTACCATTCCACGGTTTGCTAAGGCTTCAATAAATGGATAGGTTGCATTGGTTAAGGCAAAGGTGGAGGTTCTCGCAACCGCACCTGGCATATTTGCAACACAGTAATGCAGCACACCGTCTACGATAAAGGTGGGATCAGTATGCGTAGTAGGTTTCGATGTCTCAAAACAGCCGCCTTGATCAATCGCCACATCTACCACTACTGCCCCCGACTTCATTTTGCGCACCATCTCGCGAGTTACTAGCTTCGGGGCTGCCGCACCAGGCAATAAGACAGCGCCAATCACGACATCTGCCTCACACACCTCCAGCTCCACCAAAAGCGGGTCAGCGTAAAAGGTTCTCACACGATTACCGTACAGCATGTCAATCTGCCTTAAGCAATCAATATTACGATCAAAGATGCATACATCTGCACCCATACCAACTGCCATTTGCAAAGCATTGCGCCCCACTACACCAGCGCCTAATATGACGACCTTTGCTGGCGCCACCCCAGGTACACCTGCCATCAAGATGCCCAAGCCTCCGTTTGTTTTTTCCAGATGCGTAGCTGCCGCCTGAATAGACATCCTGCCCGCAACTTCACTCATAGGGGCCAACAAAGGTAGAGCCCCATTGCATGAAGTCACTGTCTCATAGGCAATACAACTTGCCCCTGAAGCGAGTAAAGCCTTGGTCTGCTGTGGATCTGGCGCGAGATGCAAATAAGTGAAAAGGATTTGGTCTTCACGCAACATCGCACACTCTTGTGGCTGAGGTTCTTTCACCTTTACTACCATCTCTGCTTTTGCAAAAACTTCAGCAGCACTGTTAATTAAAGTGGCACCAGCTAAGCGATAGGATTCATCGCTCAAACCTATTTGCTCACCCGCTCCACGCTGCACCAAGACAGAATGGCCCTGCTTGCACAAGCCTCTGACATTGCCTGGGGTTAAGCCAACACGAAATTCATTATTTTTTACTTCTTGAGGTACGCCAACAATCATTTATGTCTCCTTATTTGAATTCACGACTCAGTTTTGTTTTGCGATGCAAGCCAACGATGTAGAACATGGCGAGATACACACCCAATAAACACGGACCTAAGATCAATGCAATCCGTGCATCCTCATGAAAGCCCATCAACACCACTACCAAGGCAATAAATGCCAATGCGAACCACGAGGAATAAGGCCACCAAGGCGTGCGATATGCCAACTCGGCAACCTGGGCTTTAGTAAGTGAGCGACGAAATTGAATTTGGGTGAGCAAGATTGCAATCCACACCATCAATCCAACAAAGGTAACCGCAGCCATAACGTACTGAAACGCTTTATCTGGAACAAAGTAGTTAAGCACTACTCCGGTCATGCAAACCACTACCGTCGCCATTACTGCGCGATGTGGAACGCCATACTTGGAAAGCTTGGCAAATGGCGAGGGTGCGTAACCATTCACAGAGAGCGCATACAAAAGTCGTCCACCGCTAAAGATGCCGGCATTACAGGATGACAAAGCGGCTGTAATGACAACAAAGTTAATAATTCCAGCAGCTTCACGCAGACCAATGCGCTCAAACATCACAACAAATGGGCTACCTTGTTGACCAACTTCATTCCAAGGGAAGATCGCCAAGATAACAAGGATCGCGCCCATGTAAAAAATCAAGATACGCCATGCCAACGAGTCAATTGCCATCGGAATAGTTTTGCGTGGGTTCTCTGCTTCACCAGCAGACAAACCAATCATCTCAATACCAACGTAGGCAAATAAAACCATTTGCAAGGAAAGCAGCATGCCGCTAATGCCGTTTGGGAAGAATCCGCCGTGCTGCCATAAGTTACCAAAACCAATAGGATTCCAGTCATTGGTAAAGCCAAAGAAAATGACTGAGCCGCCCAAGGCAATCATGGCAACAATGGCAACCACTTTGATGAGGGCAAACCAAAACTCAAACTCACCAAATACTTTTACGGCAATCAGATTGATTAGACCCATCATCAGGATGGAAGATAAAGCCCAGATCCACTGAGGTGTTTCTGGAAACCAGATACCCATGTAGATACCAACTGCAGTGACTTCAGCTATACCGACAACGATCCAATAAGTCCAATAGCCCCACCCCACCATGTATCCCGCAAGCGGTCCTACGTAGGTATTGGCATAGGCCGCAAATGAGCCAGCAACCGGCTCATGCACTGCCATCTCACCTAAGGTACGAAGTACGATGAAGGCGACGATGCCAGCTAAGAGATATCCCAACAAGATGGAAGGTCCCGCGATTTGAATTGCGCTAGCTGAGCCCAGAAATAATCCAACACCGATAGTGGACCCCAAAGCCATAAGACGAATGTGTCGTACTTTGAGGTGGCGCTGTAAACCAGTTTGTTCAGTCTGCAAAAGAGACCTCCTTTCGATTTGTCGTTGGTAAATCACCAACGTGGCAAAGTCTAGGGAGGACTGCGCTTCTACACTAGGGGAGAAATATGTGCAAAGTACTTAAACAAATAAATGTGATTCGATAGAAATGACTGCTCTACGAATGTACGAGCTCTATAGGGAATTAATTAATTTGGGATGACAACAGAATCCGTAATTTCCTACAGGGATTCCCCTTAAAGATTTATGGATAGATTTGAAAAAACCTACTGAGCAGCAATGAGATTAAGAACTTCAGCAGCAGCAGCTAAACCACAGGCTGCAGTCACCATCACAGTTGATCCATAACCAGAACAAGCAAGGCCACCATTGGCAACACCTGCGCGAGGCTCATGAGAGTAGATCGCACGAATACCAATTTTTCTCTTCAGATTTCTGGAGAAGCCATGATCCTGTCGGAGACCTTGGCGGACCTTTGCAAGCAAAGCATCTTGCTCGGTTCGAGAAAGATCATCACAACGTACAGAAGTAGGATCTGACTTTCCACCAGCTGCACCACACATCACTAGAGCGCGCTGATTTTTGTTTGCCCAAACTGCTAAAGCAATTTTGGTTTGCACTGAGTCAGTTGCATCCAACACAATTGCATCTTCTGGAATCAATGCATCCAGATTTTCTGGCTCCAAAAATGCGTCATGAGTAGTGAGTTTGATCTCAGGATTAATGAGTCTGATTCGATCAGTCATCGCTTGTACCTTAGCCTTGCCATACTCACCCTCAAGAGCGTGCAACTGACGATTCGTATTACTTTCAGCTATATGATCAAAATCAATTAAGACAAGATGTCCGATGGCAGTGCGGGCTAGAGCTTCAGCAGCCCAAGAGCCTACTCCACCCAATCCAGCAACAACGACCGTGGCATTACGAAAACGCTCACGTAGATCGGGTCCGTATAGCCGAGCTACACCCCCAAAACGACGATCCCCTGCGCTGTCTTCTAACTTGTCTTCTGCCATAGCTTCTCTTTATACTGAAAAAATGGACTCCATCGCTCAACTCCGCAAAAACTATACCTTCGGCCAACTATCAGAGACCGAAGTTTCATCGAATCCACTAAGCTTATTTCAGCTTTGGTTTGATCAGGCCGTCAAAGCGGAGTGTCCAGAACCCAACTCGATGACTTTGGCAACTGCAGATGCGGCAGGCAATCCATCAGCCCGTATTGTCTTACTAAAAGGCGCCGATGAAGCCGGCTTCACCTTCTTTACCAATTACGAAAGCCAAAAAGGCAAAGACTTGGCCGTTCGCCCGCAAGCCGCTTTATTATTTCATTGGCATGAGCTAGAACGTCAGGTTCGCATTAAAGGGGTGGTTGAGCGTGTTAGCCCCACCGAGAGCGATGAATACTTCCAATCCCGCCCAGCCGCTTCCAGAATTGGGGCCTGGGCTTCGCCACAAAGCGCAGAGATCCCCAACCGAGAATATCTTGAAGAGGCTGAAAAACGCTTCGCAGCCGACTTTGGAGATAAGGCACCAAGACCAGAGCATTGGGGCGGCTATCGTCTACACCCTACTGAAATTGAATTCTGGCAAGGACGTCCTTCACGCCTACACGATCGCATTCACTATCAACTAGACGGATCTAGCTGGCGAATTGCTCGTCTAGCGCCCTAGAGTTATTTAAATTCTGGCGCGATCAGAGATTGAAACTTTGATCTGAATTTTGCTAATTTAGGGGCAACGACTGCCATACAGTAGCCCTGCCCTGGGTGCTGACGAAAATAATTCTGGTGATAGTCCTCAGCTGGATAAATAACTGGCGCAATATCAATTTGAGTCACGACTGGCTTAGAGTAGATCTTCGCATCCTCCAGCTCTTTGACTACCTCATGTGCTACCGTATTTTGACTCTCGCTATGAGTAAAGATTACTGAGCGATATTGGGTACCATGATCATTGCCCTGGTAGTTCAAGGTAGTTGGATCATGAATAACAAAAAAGATTTCCAATAAATCACGATAAGACACTACTGACGGATCAAAATAGACGTCAACGATTTCAGCATGTCCTGTTTGGCCTGAGCAAACAGACTCATAGTCAGGATTTGGCATCGCTCCTCCTGCGTACCCTGAAACTACTGCACTGACGCCGGAGATTTGCTGGTAAACCGCCTCCAGACACCAGAAACAGCCGCCTCCTAAAGTGGCGCGTTCAAGGCTGGGGTGGTTTTTGAGGATGGATTCGTTCATGCCTTTATCCTAATACCTTATTCAATCGTTTGCTTGCCCCACATAAAACCCATGTCGATAAATCGCTTCACACTCCAATTAGATGAAATCAAGGCAGCCTATGCCGCAGAACCCAACCCTAGCTTAGAGGTTCGTCTTGAACGAATTGGCCGCATTGAGCAAATGATTTCCGCCAATGAAGAAAAGATCTGCAAAGTCTTGATGGCGGATTTCGGCATTCGCAACCCAATTGAGAGTCGACTGCTCGAGTTTCAGATGATTTATCAAGCTTGTAAGCATGTTCGCAAGAATCTGAAAGAGTGGATGAAACCACAGCTAGTGCCAACACCTGGATTCCTGGGTTCATCTCATGCTTGGACGCAAATGCAATCTATGGGTGTCGTGGGCATCATGAGCCCTTGGAATTACCCAGTCCAGCTCGCACTAGTTCCAGCCATCGCTGCTTTTGCAGCAGGCAACCGCGTTTGGCTAAAGCCCTCAGAAAGAAGTTCTCGTACCTCTGGATTTTTAGCAGCACTGATTCAGGAATATTTTCACCCGAGCGAGTTTTGCGTCACCGTTGGTGGCACTGACGTTGCAGAATCTTTTGCAGCCCTACCTTTTGATCATCTCTTCTTTACTGGATCAGGCGACATTGGCAAAAAGGTGATGCGTGCAGCTGCAGATCACTTAACACCAATTACCCTTGAGTTAGGCGGTAAATCACCAGCGATTATCGACCCCTCAGCCAAACTGAAAGATGCTGCCGCAAGCATCATTTACGGCAAACTAGCGAATGGTGGTCAAACCTGTATTGCCCCAGACTACGCAATAGTTCACGCAAATGATTGCGATACATTTATTCAAGCTATACAAAATGCAGCCCAAGAGCAGTTTTCAAATCCAGAAGATTTCACTGGTGCAATTGATGAACAACAACTGACACGCTGGGATCAGCTAGTTCAAGATGCAGTAGATCGTGGAGCGCAAGCAATCCCACTCACCTCTACTGCTAATGCTGAATTGCCGTTCACACCAGTAGCACTCTTCAATGTTTCTGAAGATGCACTCATCATGCAAGAAGAGATATTTGGACCCATTCTGCCAATCGTAGCAATCAACGACATCGATTCAATCATTCGCTATATCAATAACCGTCCAAAACCATTGGCTCTATATTGGTTTGGCAAAGATAAAAAAGTAATGCAACGCATTCTGACTGAGACTCGCTCTGGTGGCGTAACAATCAACGACACCCTATTGCATGCTGCAGTAGAAGACTTACCGTTTGGCGGCATTGGCGCAAGCGGTATGGGTGCCTATCATGGCAAAGCGGGTTTTGAGGCATTTAGTCATCGCAAATCCGTTTTAGAAGTTCGAGGCTTCTTCGGTCTGAATTTCTTACGCGGCACTAAATTGGCAAGACCGCCCTACGGCAAAGGCGTTGAGCGCTTATTGCGCTGGCTACGTTAATCGCATGACTTGTAATTAATTCGGGAAAACCCTTGTAATTACCTTCTTAAAATGCCATAATGGGAGGCTTTTTAAAGCAATTTGATTCATCGCCCCCCAGCTATATTTCAGCGTACCGTTTAGAAGTCATAAACACCGAAGTTCAAAAAACGCGCTGCCGCCTGTCTGATGGTCGATGCCTTTGACCATCACACTCAAAAAAACAAAGAGTGTATACACGGAGACATCCCTTAAACGGGATGTGTAATAGCATGACTTTTTCTAAAGAAACTAATCCTACTGGAACTGAGTTCCAGAATTTCGCCCTCGCGGCGCCACTTCTTAAAAACGTTGCTGAGCTGGGTTACACCCAAGCTACCTCAGTGCAAGCTCAGGTTATTCCTGCTGCTCTCGCTGGTGGTGACTTATTGGTCAGCAGCCAAACTGGTAGCGGTAAAACCGCAGCCTTTTTATTGCCTTTGATTAATCAGCTTATCGAAGACAACCCAAACGGCTCACCTGTACCAGGCCGCGCACAACCTAAAGTATTGGTGCTCTGCCCTACTCGTGAATTAGCTCAACAGGTTGCCGCAGATGCAGTGAATTTAGTTCGCGGCATGAAAGGTATCCGTATTGCAACCGTCATGGGTGGCATGCCTTATGGCAAGCAAATCCAGGCACTTAAAGGTGCATTGTTAGTTGTCGCAACTCCTGGTCGTTTGCTCGATCTGACTGACAGCAAAGCAATTCGTTTGGACGATGTCAAACAACTCGTTATTGACGAAGCCGATCGCATGCTCGACATGGGATTTGCTGATGATCTCGAGGCAATTGACAAGCGTTGTGCTGGACGCACTCAAACCTTGATGTTCTCTGCAACTTTTGCACCAAAGATTATGTCTTTGGCTAATGAGTTGACTACTAACGCTAAACGTATTGAGCTTGCTCATGCTGGCGAAAAGCACGCGAACATTGAGCAAAAGCTTCACTGGGCTGACAGCATGTCACACAAGCATAAATTGCTCGAGCACATTTTGGCTGACGCCTCTTTGGATCAAGCAGTGGTGTTTGCAAGCACTCAAGTTGAAAGTGAAAAAATTGCTGACACATTACGTGCTAATGGTTATGAAGCTAGCGCCTTACACGGTGCAATGCCTCAAGCTGTTCGTATGCGCCGTCTTGAGTCTTTGCGTAAAGGTCATACCAAGATTTTGGTTGCAACTGACGTAGCTGCTCGCGGTATTGATGTGCCACGTATTAGTCACGTAATTAACTTTGGCTTGCCAATGAAACCTGAGGACTATACGCATCGCATCGGTCGTACTGGTCGCGCAGGTCGCAATGGTGTGGCTATCACTTTGGTTGAACATCGTGATCGCGCCAAGATTCGCAATATCGAACGCTTTACACAGCAAGACATCGTTGCTTCAGTCATCGCTGGCCTTGAGCCACAAGCTAAGCCTAGCTTTGGCGGTGGCGGTGGTCGCCCAGGTGGCGGTCGCTCTGGCGGCGGCTTCGGTGGTGGTAACCGTTCTGGTGGCGGTGGCGGTCGTTATGGTTCTGGTGCTCGTTCAGAGTCTCGTTCTGGTGGCGGAGGCGGTGGTAATCGCTCAGGCAATCATTTCGAATCTCGCTCTGGTGATTCCCGTCCGTCTGGCGACTCACGCCCTGCTGGTGGCAATCGTTTTGCTGATTCACGCCCTGCACGTTCTGCTGACTCACGTCCAGCACGTTCTGGAGATTCACGCCCGTCCGCTGGCCCACGTTTTGCTAAACCAAAATCTGGCGGTCAACGTAGAAACTTTAACGGTAGCTAAAAATGGTTCACCGTCGTCGCCTCCGTTCTGCATGGAATCGAGTCGATTCCGGTGAATTGCATCAAGCGCCACGCAAGTGGCAGTCTTGGCTCAGCGACACCGGTTCATTAACCCAAAAAATTGAACGCGCAATCGGAAAAAAACTAGAGGTTCTAGTTCTGCGAGATTGTCGACAAAACCTAAATAGCGACGAGAGTCGCTATTTTCATTTCAAGATCCAACGTTGTCGGATTCGAGAAGTGCTGTTATGTGCCAATGGCACCCCACTTGTAATGGCGCATAGCATTATTCCGAGCACTAGTTCAAGTGGAAGCAACCACGAGGTATTGCGCTTAGGTAAAAAACCATTAGGTGCAGTGCTATTTGCTAAAACACGGATGCACTCCAAGAAAAAACCGATGCGTGAAATTTCTCGACTGGATAAACAAAATGCATTATGGAGAAAGTGTTTCAAACAATATCCGCAATTGCCTTCTGTAGCATGGGGTAGGCGCACCCTGTATGAATTGAAGGGTCGACCACTTCTAGTAAGTGAAGTATTTCTACCTGCTCTACTCAATTACCCAAGTATTTAAATAGATATCCAGGCTTGCGACGCGGCAATCAAAGCCTCATCACCGGGCTCGCAAGTAAACACCTCACCAAAACCAATTTGCTCAGCAGCATCAGCAATATTGTGATGCGGGCAAATGGCTGTTGCTAGATCTAGCGGCAATTTTGCTTGACCCAAATAGCGTACCGCTTCAGATGAGGTGAGTAGCCAAAGTGACTTAGCAAAATCCATCTCATGAATGTCGGTCCACAAGGGACTATTGAGATCTAAAGGCACGCGAGCATAAACCGAGAATGCATCGAGTTGTGCGCCAGCATGCTTCAAAGTATCGGCCAGCCAATCGCGCCCACCCTCACCTTTAAAGATGATGACTTTCTTGGTGGACCAATCCCAATTTAGGGACTGCAATTCGGCCCATAAGCCTTCAGAATCCCATTGTGCGTTGCTCTGAGGAAGAATGATTTTTGTAGGGTTACTTTCAATACCAATACCGTGATTTTTAAGGGCTGCCATGCTACTGCCACCCATAACCCCTATTGATAGAGCCCGATCCGACACATCCTGCCAAGACCTCTCCAATAAACGCATCGTGCATTCAATCGCATTTGGACTAACGAAAATGGCTAAGTCCGCAGTCTTGAGTGCTACGGAAATCTGCCCTAGCAAAACATCATCACCCCTCGGGGCAATCGTCAGCAAAGGTAAAGAAATAATCTGAGGCGAAGTTTCTGAAGTAAAACCACTCTTGAGGAGACTTACCTGAAGCGCCTCCGACAATTGACGTGCCTGTCCGCTAGGACGGGTAACGACAATTGTTTTATTGCTCATTAGAGAATTACCTTATTACCGCTTACTTCGGCAAACCGTTAGGCAATAAATGCTCAGCACCTTGAGAAATCAGATCGCGTGCAACTGACAAACCAAGTGCCTCGGCATCTTCCAAACTTTTTACTGAGCCTTGAGCGCTAGCCAAGCAACTTGCAGTACCGTCTACGCTAGCAACAAAAGAGCGGATGTTCATGTGGTCTTTATCCCAAGTAGCATAGGCTGCTAAAGGAACTTCGCAAGAACCACCCAATTGACGTGACACCATACGCTCGGCAGTAACTGCGTAGAGAGTTGGCAAATCATTCAAGGGGGCAAGCCACTCTTTAATATTGGGATGTTTGCTGAGGGTTTCGATACCTAAAGCACCCTGCCCTGCGGCTGGAGTGTATGGGTCAATCGGTAACAGCGCACGGATACGACTCTCTAAACCAAGTCGCTTGAGACCTGCAGCAGCCAAAATAATGGCTTGATACTCACCGCGATCAAGCTTACCCATGCGGGTATCTAAATTGCCCCGCAGGGGTTGGATCACTAAATGTGGGAACTTGGATCTGAGTACTGACTCGCGTCGCAAGCTCGAAGTACCAACTACTGCACCCTTTGGCAAATCTTCGAGGCTAGCGAAGTCATTAGAAACAAATGCATCATGAGCATCTTCCCGCGCCATGACGCAGGACAAATCAAAGCCCTCTGGCATGACCATAGGGACATCTTTTAGGGAATGCACCGCCAAATCCGCCCGGCCGTCTTCCAGGGCCGTTTCAAGCTCTTTTACAAATAAGCCCTTGCCGCCTACTTTGGATAGGGCTTTATCGAGTATTTGATCGCCCCGGGTAGTCATTCCCAAGATCTGTACATCACAAGCTGGATAGAGCTTTTTGAGGCAATCCCGGACGTGTTCAGCCTGCCACATAGCGAGCCGGCTCTCACGGGAGGCGATTACTAGGCGCTGAGGGGTAGCGGATATAGGGGAGGTAGAGCTAGAAATGGGGGTTTGGGACATAACATTTAAAATAATCAAAGACCTACACCAATATACTGCGTTTATGAGCTCATCAAAAAATTCCCTTGCCAACAAAGCCCAAGCTTGGTCGGCCCGTTTTAACGAACCCGTTGACGAACTGGTACAGCGTTATACCGCTTCCATTGGCTTTGATCAACGCTTTGCCTTAGTCGATATCGCTGGATCCTTAGCCCACGCTGAGATGCTGGCTTCTCAAAAGATTATTAGCGCGCAAGATTTAGCAGATATCCAAAAGGGTATGGCTCAGATTAAAGGCGAAATCGAGGCCGGTGAATTTAACTGGCAACTTGCACTGGAAGATGTGCACCTCAATATCGAAGCCCGCCTCACTGAATTGGTCGGCGATGCTGGAAAGCGTCTTCATACCGGTCGTTCACGTAACGACCAAGTCGCTACGGATTTACGTCTTTGGTTACGTGGCAGCGTGGATCAAATTGCAGCCACCCTCAAAACTTTACGAATTGCCTTGCTGGATCTTGCAGAAACTCACTCTGCCACAATCATGCCTGGTCACACTCACTTGCAAGTAGCTCAGCCAATTACATTTGGCCATCACTTAATGGCTTATTACGAAATGTTTAGTCGTGATGCGAGTCGCTTGGCTGATTTACGCGCCCGCTTTAATCGTCTGCCGCTAGGTGCAGCTGCTTTAGCTGGAACGACCTACCCAATCGATCGCGAGCAAGTTGCCAAGACCCTAGGTTTTGATGGCATTTGCAATAACTCTCTTGATGCCGTATCTGATCGTGACTTTGCGATTGAATTCTGTGCCTTTGCATCTATCTTGATGATGCACGTGTCGCGCTTATCCGAAGAGCTTGTACTCTGGCTTAGCCCACGCTTTGGCTTCATTGATTTGCCAGATCGCTTCTGCACTGGTAGCTCCATCATGCCGCAGAAAAAGAATCCCGATGTACCTGAATTAGCTCGCGGCAAAACTGGCCGCGTATATGGCGACTTAATCTCTTTATTAACTTTAATGAAGAGTCAGCCATTGGCATACAACAAAGATAATCAGGAAGATAAAGAGCCTTTGTTTGATGCTGTTGATACCGTACAAGATACTTTGCGCATCTTCGCTGATATGGTTCCGCATATTCAAGTAAAAGCAGATGTGATGAAGGCTGCCGCTGAAGAAGGTTTTGCAACCGCAACTGACTTGGCTGATTACTTGGTTAAAAAAGGTTTAGCTTTCCGTGATGCCCATGAAGCCGTGGCTCATGCGGTGAAGGCCTGCGTTGGTCGCAACTGCATGCTTACCGACCTTACCCTTCCCGAGTTACGCTTTGCTTGTGGCTTAGATAATCGCCCTGAACTCATGGGTGACGATGTCTTTGCCCTACTGACTGTCGATGGCTCCGTAAATTCTCGTCAACATGCTGGTGGCACCGCCCCAGCACAAGTGCTTGCTGCAATTAAACGGGGTCGTGCAGATCTCTGAACTGCATGGGCTTTTGGGGAACACTTTCAACGGGAATTGACCGACTAAATCAATTCCTAGGCAAGATGGCTAGCATCATGATCTTGCTATCTTGTGTAGTGTCAGCCGTCAATGCCGTACTCCGCTATAGCTTAGACATCAGTAACAATTGGCCGCTGGAATTGCAGTGGTACCTCTTTGCGGCCGCAGTGATGCTGGGCGCTGCATACACCCTCAAGCGTAATGAACATGTACGAGTCGATTTAATTTACTCGCAGCTTTCTGATCGCGGACGTCTTTATGTTGATCTCTTTGGCTTGATTGTCTTTTTAATGCCAGCCTGCATCTTATTTGCCTGGCTATCTTGGACTACTTTGTTTTATCCCTCATGGTTAGTCTCAGAGCATTCACTCAACGCAGGCGGTTTGTCGCGTTACCCCATTAAATTTGTTGTGCCTTTTGGCTTCTTTATGCTGAGCCTTCAAGGTCTATCTGAAATTATTAAACGCATTGGTGCACTTAAAGGCAAAGCAACATTGCCAGCTGCCGATCTCCATTATGAAAAGCCCATGCAATGATTCCACTTGAATGGATGCCACCGCTGATGTTTGGCGGACTCATTGTCTTTATGTTGATCGGCTTTCCGGTAGCGTTCTCCTTGATGGCTGCAGGATTATTTTTTGCAGGCATTGCAATTGCTGAGAATTTCTTTGGCATGCCGTTTTTGCAAGCTATCCCGCAACGCATCTTTGGCAGCGTCCTCGCAAATGACTTACTTCTAGCAATCCCCTTCTTCACCTTCATGGGCGCCATCCTGGAGCGCTGCGGTCTTGCAGAAGAAATGCTGGACTCCATGGGCCAGCTCTTTGGACGCATTCGGGGCGGCCTTGGTTACTCAGTCATTATTGTGGGATTTATTCTGGGGGCGATCACTGGCACAGTAGCCGCTCAGGTGATCGCTATGGCGATGATCTCCCTACCCGTAATGATGCGCTACGGTTACAACATGCGCTACGCTACGGGCGTTTTAGCAGCTTCTGGGACCATTACCCAGCTAGTACCACCTTCGTTAGTGCTGATTGTGCTGGCTGACCAACTGAAAACCCAGAGCGGCAGCGCCGATGTGGGGAGTATGTACCTAGGGGCCTGGGGCCCCTCCCTCCTTCAAATTGCGCTTTTTGCCCTTTACACATTCTTCCTCTCCCGTTTTAGACCCGACTACCTACCAGCCACACCAGAAAACGAACTTACTTTAAAAGGCTGGGCACTCTGGAAAAAATGTCTCCTAGGGATCATTCCTTCAGCGGTGCTAATTTTCTTGGTGCTAGGAACCATCATGACGGGTATTGCGACCCCGACTGAGTCTGGCGCCATGGGTGCGATGGGCGCATTGATCTTGGCATGGATTCGTAGAGCAAGTATTCCCAATCTCAAGGGATTGATACAAGAGGCTTATCAAAACACGATGCGCATTACTGCGATGGTAGTCTTCATCCTCATTGGCTCCACCTGCTTCTCGGTTGTCTTTCAGGGCGTTGACGGCGGTCACTGGGTAGAAGAATTATTTTCCAATCTTCCAGGAGGATGGGTTGGATTCCTAGTGGTCGTAAATCTGTTTGTATTTTTCCTGGCATTCTTCTTAGACTTTTTTGAAATCGCCTTCATCGTTGTACCTATGTTGGCACCTGTCGCAGTCAAATTACTTGCACCAGTACTGCTCGCCTCCATGAATGGCAATCCTCAAGCTGCAGCCAGCGCGGCGCTAGTCTGGTTTGGCGTGATGCTTTGTGTGAATATGCAAACCTCATTTATGCATCCGCCATTCGGATTTGCACTGTTTTATCTCCGTGGAGTCGCGCCCAAAGAGGTGAAGAGTAGCGATATCTATTGGGGTGCACTACCTTGGGTAGCCCTGCAACTCATCATGGTGGTGGTGGTAGCGGCATTCCCGGCACTAGTTACCACTTTCTTAGATAAGCCTGCTGCAGTAATTCAGAGCCAAGACTTTAATTTCACCAGCGGTGATGAGACTAAATCGGAAGCACCTGTAAGCAAGGTGGATGAAGATGCACCAGTAGTCTTTCAGCTTGATAAACCAGGTAAATAAAAAACCACCCGCAGGTGGTTTTTTATTAAGTAGCTATTAATTACAAAGTGATATCCGGCTCTTGCCTTACACAATCAACGTAGTACTGACTGCGCCCATCAATATCGGCTTTAACTAGGCCGTGAATATCAGTTTCAAAGCCTGGGAATTGATCATTGAAATCACGCGCAAAGTAGAGGTAGTCAATGATGCGTTTATTGAAGCGTTCACCCGGGATGAGAAGCGGAATGCCGGGAGGATATGGAGTTACTAGCATTGCGGTAATGCGGTCTTCCAGTTGATCCAATGGAACACGATCTACTTTCTTATGCGCCATCTTGGCCCAAGCTTCTGAAGGCATCATTGCAGGCACCATGTCTGAGGTATACATCTCAGTAGTCATACGGGCAACGTTACGACTCTTATAGAACTCATGGATCTGCTGGCAGATATCTTTCAGGCCAACGCGCTCATAACGAGGATGCTTAGCAACGAACTCTGGCAATACTTTCCAGAGCGGAGCATTTTTATCAAAGTGATCCTTGAACTGTTGAAGCTCGGTCACTAAGGTATTCCAACGTCCCTTAGTAATGCCAATCGTGAACATGATGAAGAAAGAGTAAAGACCGCACTTCTCTACGATCACGCCATGCTCAGCTAAGTACTTAGTAACGATACTTGCTGGGATACCCATAGAGCCGAAGTTGCCTTCAATATCTAAACCAGGCGTTACTACTGTCGCTTTGATTGGATCGAGCATATTGAAGTCTTTGGCGACTTTACCGAAATCATGCCAGCTAGCATTGGGCTCAAGTATCCAATCTGAACGCTCGCCAATACCCTCTTCGGTCAAATGATCTGGACCCCAAACCTTGAACCACCAATCTGCGCCAAACTTATCATCAACTTCACGCATCGCCCGACGGAAATCCATCGCCTCGGCAATAGATTCTTCAACTAGCGTAGTGCCGCCAGGAGCCTCCATCATGGCAGCAGATACATCGCATGAAGCAATGATGGCGTACTGCGGACTGGTGGAGGTATGCATCAAATAGGCTTCATTGAAGCAGTCGCGGTCAAGCTTGTGCTCCTCCGCATCCTGCACCAATACCTGCGAAGCTTGAGAGAGTCCAGCCAATAACTTATGGGTTGATTGGGTAGCAAACATCAAACTCTTTTTGGTACGCTTACGATCTGCACCAATCGCATGCATATCTTTGTAGAAAGGATGGAATGCAGCGTGCGGCAACCAAGCCTCATCGAAATGCAGTGAATCTACTTTGCCGTCGAGCATATCTTTAATCATCTCGACGTTATAGATGATCCCATCATAGGTGCTTTGGGTGAGCGTCATTACGCGAGGTACTACGTTCTTGTCCTTAATGAAGGGGTTAGCATCAATTTTCTTCTTGATGTTTTTCCACTCAAACTCTTCCTTAGGAATCGGACCAATAATGCCCAGATGATTACGAGTTGGCATCAAGAAGATGGGGATCGCACCCATCATCGTGATCGAATGAATCACAGACTTATGGCAATTACGATCCACTAAGACGACGTCACCAGGGGCAACAGTCGAGTGCCAAACAATTTTGTTTGATGTAGAGGTGCCATTGGTTACGAAGAACAAATGGTCAGTATTAAAGATGCGCGCAGCATTGCGCTCACTTTGCAATACGGGGCCAGTGTGATCCAGTAGTTGACCCAACTCTTCCACTGCATTGCAAACGTCAGCACGAAGCATGTTCTCGCCAAAGAATTGATGGAACATGCGGCCCACTGGGCTCTTCAAAAAAGCGACACCGCCAGAGTGGCCCGGGCAATGCCAAGAGTAAGAGCCTTCAGAGGCGTAATTAGTTAAAGCGCGGAAGAATGGTGGAGCTAATGAATCCAGGTACACCTTTGCTTCACGAATAATGTGACGTGCCACAAACTCCGGCGTATCTTCATTCATATGAATGAAGCCGTGCAACTCACGCAAGATGTCATTTGGCATATGACGTGAAGTACGGGTCTCACCATACAAGAAGATTGGAATATCTTCATTACGCTTACGTACTTCAGTGATAAAGGCGCGCAAGTTATTTAATGCTGGCAAATCATGGTCTTCAGAGTCGGAAACAAACTCTTCGTCATCGATGGACACAATAAAGCTGGAAGCGCGGGAGGCCTGTTGCGCAAAGGATGTGAGGTCGCCGTAGCTAGTTAAGCCAATAACCTCCATGCCTTCGTTTTCAATGGCTTCCGCTAAGTCGCGAATACCCGAACCTGAAATATTTTCAGAGCGAAAGTCCTCATCAATAATGATGATTGGAAAACGAAATTTCATGAGTAGCCTTTAAATTCGCCAATACGGCGATTAAACAGATTAAGTCTTTGGCAGAGTGACGCCGACTTGGCCTTGATACTTGCCGCCACGATCTTTGTACGATGTACCGCATACTTCATCGCTTTCAAAGAACAGAACTTGTGCACATCCTTCGCCAGCATAAATCTTTGCAGGCAGTGGAGTTGTATTAGAAAACTCGAGTGTGACGTAACCTTCCCACTCAGGCTCGAATGGGGTGACGTTCACAATAATTCCACAGCGAGCATAGGTACTCTTACCGACGCACACTGTTAATACGCTACGAGGAATCTTGAAGTACTCAACTGTTCTTGCTAAGGCAAAAGAGTTTGGAGGAATGATGCAAACCGGACCCTTGAAATCAACGAATGATTGTTCATCGAAATTCTTAGGATCAACGATAGTGCTATTGATGTTCGTAAAAATCTTGAACTCATCAGCGCAACGAATGTCATAGCCATAGCTTGAAGTGCCATAGCTCACAATTTTTTGCCCGGCGGCATCTTGGCGGACCTGCCCAGGTTCAAATGGGCTGATCATGCCTTGCTCGCCCATGCGGCGGATCCAGTGGTCAGATTTAATAGTCATGGCCGAATTGTAAAACCATCGCAGGCCATATGCCCACGAATTTAAGAGGTAACAGGAGGGGAGGTAAAAATCACCCTCTCAGGGGCATTGAAGATCTCAAAATGCTTTCCGGAACAGCGGGATAGCAGGGTGAGATTGGTTTTGCGGGCAAGCTCGAGGCCCATTAAGGTCATACCGGAGCGAGTCATCAAGAAAGGGATGCCCATCTGAGCACCTTTAATCACCATCTCAGAGGTGAGACGCCCAGTAGTAAAGAAGATCAGGTCTTTGCCCGGCTTATCAGCCAGCCACATCAGACCAGAAATGGAGTCAACGGCATTGTGACGGCCAACATCCTCAATAAAATGCAGTAGACGGACATTGTTATTGCCATCCCGCTCAAAAACAGCGCAGGCATGAACGGAGCCTGATTTCTTATAGATAGTGTCGTGAACTCGAATGCTGTCGATGAGGGCCACTATTGCCTCTTGGGTTAATGGAGGGCCATCTGGCAATCTGATCTCCGCCATCTCCTCAATCAAGCCACCAAACATCGTGCCCTGCCCGCAACCTGTAGTCACTACCCGCTTACTGGTGAGAGCATCGATATCTACTGTGCTGCGATGGGTCTTCACAGCTGCAGAATCCGTCTCCCAGTCCACCTGGATACTCGCAATATCGTCTGGAGACTCTACTAGCCGCTGATTACGCAAATAGCCCAGCACCAAAGCCTCAGGAGCACTCCCCAAGGTCATCAAGGTAACCACCTCACGCTTATCCAGGTAAATCGTTAAAGGGCGCTCCCCGGGGATATGAGTTGTTTTGATGCGTCCTGCCTCATCCATGACCTGTACCTCGTGCACTAGGGGCACGGAAGCGTGAGACATCTGAATGTGGTGGGGCAAAGCCATAAAACGCCTCTTAAATAGGTTCAAATCGGTGTTAACTTTAACCGCAGACTAAAATTGGTGCTGAAGTTGAGGCCTAAGGCCCATAATCCTGTATTCCCATTTGTTGAAATTATTTCTATTTAAGACCGCATGAGTAGCCCCAAACGTCGCCTGCTAGTTACCTCCGCCTTGCCTTACGCCAATGGCCAGATTCATATTGGGCATTTGGTGGAATACGTCCAGACTGATATTTGGGTGCGCTTCCAAAGAATGCGTGGTCACGAAGTGCATTATGTTGGCGCTGATGACACCCATGGCACTCCGATTATGTTGCGCGCTGAAAAAGAGGGACTCACTCCCAAAGAACTCATCGCGAACGTTTGGAAAGAGCACAAGCGCGACTTTGATGATTTCTTAATCTCTTTCGATAACTACTACACCACAGATAGCCCTGAAAACGAAAAGCTCTCTCAAAGCATCTATCTCAAATTGCGCGATGCTGGCTTAATTGAAATGCGCTCTATTGAGCAAGCATACGATCCCGTTAAAGAGATGTTCTTGCCAGATCGTTTTATTAAAGGCGAATGTCCTAAGTGCGGCGCTAAAGATCAGTATGGCGACTCTTGCGAAAAGTGCGGAGCAACCTACTCCCCAACTGACTTAAAAAACCCATTCTCCGTAGTGAGTGGTGCAACACCCATTAAAAAAGTTTCCGACCATTACTTCTTTAAGTTATCCGATCCTCGCTGTGAGACTTTCTTGCGCGAGTGGACTCAAGTAAAAACGCCACTACAACCTGAAGCTCGTAACAAGATGAAGGAGTGGGTTGGACAGCCAGGAGATAGCAAGCTTGGTGACTGGGATATCTCCCGTGATGCACCCTACTTTGGCTTTGAAATCCCAGACGCACCTGGCAAATATTTCTATGTGTGGCTTGATGCACCGATTGGCTACTACGCCAGCTTCCTCAACTACTGCCAGAGCAAAGGCTTGGACTTTGAGGAATGGGTTAAGCCCGATACAACCACCGAGCAATATCACTTTATCGGTAAAGATATTCTGTATTTCCATACACTCTTTTGGCCAGCAACTCTGCACTTTGCAGGTTACCGCACACCAACCAATGTATTTGCTCACGGCTTCCTCACGGTAGATGGTGAGAAGATGAGCAAGTCACGTGGCACTCTCATTTCCGCACATAGCGTGATTGAGTCTGGATTCAATCCAGAATGGTTCCGCTACTACTTTGCAACCAAACTCAATGACAGCATGGAGGATTTAGATTTAAATCTTCAAGACTTTGTTGCACGAGTCAACAGTGATCTATTGGGTAAGTACATCAATATCGCAAGTCGAAGTGCTGGCTTCTTGGTGAAACGTTTTGGCGGCGTTGTTTCTGATGCAGCAATGCAAAACCCACTGCTTGCTGACATTGCATCCGCAAGTGAAAAAATTGCCGAGTTGTATGAAGCACGTGAATACGCAAAAGCATTGCGTACGATTATGGAGCTGGCAGATAAGGTCAATGCTTTCGTTGATGAAAACAAACCTTGGGAGATCGCTAAAGATCCGGAGCGTGAAGCTGACTTGCAACAAGTGTGCAGCGTCACCTTAGAGGCATTCCGTCTATTAAGCCTCTATCTCAAGCCAGTCTTGCCTCAAGTTACCGCTGGAGTTGAGGACTTCCTGTCGGTTCCAGCCATGACCTGGAATGACGTTAAAACGCCGCTCTCCAGCCAAAATCCGATCAAAGCCTATAAACACCTCATGACCCGTGTCGAGGCGCCTCAAATCGAGGCTTTATTGGCAGCAAACCTGTAAAAAAGACCTCAAAAAGGCGAATTTCTAGGAATTAGCCAAAAAGTCGGCAGGTTTGTAGGAAAAATCGTTAATAATGATGGGCTAGGCAGATCATTGCTACGCAGTAATTTTTGCAAGTTATTGAATTAATTAAGAATTTTAGGAAATATGATGGCTAGATATACATCCGAATTCACCCAGTTCTTAAATGAGCTCAAATCCGAGAAACCAGAGCTCGAAGCAGGTCAGCAAGCTGGTCGCGCCCTTCTTTGGGATAAAGAGCCTTTAACAACTGAAGATCAACGTCGCGCTAAGGCAGCCAAGTTAAAGCAGCGCGCTTACGTGTATTCGAATGACTAACTCAGGCATTTCCTTGGGATCTGAACCAAGCGTTCAAACCGAGTTGCTTGATAGCACTCCGTCGGTTACCGATGGAATGTCTTCAGCATTTGCGAAGTTATATGGTGAGCCATTATTTAAACTTCCAACAGACCTCTATATTCCACCTGATGCACTAGAAGTTTTTCTAGAAGCATTTGAAGGCCCTCTTGATCTCCTGCTTTATTTGATTCGTAAGCAGAATTTCAACGTCCTTGATATTCCAATGGCGCAGGTAACTCAACAGTACCTGAGCTACATCGACCAGATCCGCCATCACAACTTAGAACTTGCTGCAGAGTATCTATTGATGGCAGCCATGTTGATTGAGATTAAATCTCGCATGCTGCTACCAATGAAGAAGGCTGATAGTGATGAAGAGGTTGAAGATCCGCGCGCAGAACTGGTTCGCCGCCTCTTAGAATATGAGCGCATGAAGTTGGCCGCTCAAGAGCTAGATCAGATTCCACAGCAAGGGCGTGATTTTCAAATCGCTCATGGCTATGTTGATACGACTGTTGCCGTTACTTGGCCAGACGTTAATCAAGATGACTTACAAATGGCTTGGCGTGATGTACTGCATCGCGCAAAACTGAACCAACACCACACCATTACTCGCGAAGAGCTGTCCGTTCGTGACTTCATGACACGTATTTTGCGTCGCTTACAAAGCACTAAATTCGTAGAATTCAGTGAGTTATTTGAAGAAGCCATTAAATCCGGTAAAGGCATTCCAGTAGTGATCGTCAACTTCATTGCGATGTTAGAGCTCTCTCGCGAAGCTTTGGTTGAAATTACCCAGGCCGAGCCATACGCACCAATTTATGTGCGCCTCGCCTACACCCCTGTTGCATGAAAATAATTAGCGATATACAAGAGTTGCGCGACCACTTACGTGGCCAAAATCGTGCTTCCTTTGTGCCAACGATGGGTAACCTCCACGAAGGTCACCTATCACTCATGCGCCTAGCCAGACAGCACGGGGATCCAGTAGTAGCCAGTATCTTTGTTAACCGCCTCCAGTTTGGCCCAAACGAAGATTTTGATAGCTACCCTCGCACCATGCAGGCAGATATCGACAAGCTAGAAAAAGAAGGTGTGTATATCTTGTTTGCGCCAACTGAGCGCGACTTATACCCACAGCCACAAGAGTACAGAGTAGATCCACCACAGCAACTAGGTGACATCCTAGAGGGTGAGTTCCGCCCAGGATTCTTTAAGGGTGTTTGTACTGTTGTACTGAAGCTTCTGTCCTGTGTGCAACCCAAAGTGGCTGTTTTTGGAAAAAAAGATTATCAACAACTGATGATCATTCGTCAGATGGCAAAGCAATTCGCTCTCCCAGTTGAAATTATCCCGGGCGAAACAGTGCGCGCAGAAGATGGGCTTGCTCTATCGTCTCGTAATGGCTACCTCTCCACTGAAGAGCGTGCAGAGGCACCTGAATTGCAGAAAGCTTTGAGGGATGTTCGCGCACGCGTTCTTGATTTGAATGAGCGCAATACGCATTCACTCATTGAGATTGAAAAGATTGCAGTAGATCTTCTAACTAGCCGCGGCTGGCAACCGGATTACATTGCCATACGTCAGCAATGCGATTTAGCGCCAGCCTCCAACGAAAGCCTAAAAGCTGGCGAGCCGTTAGTCATTTTGACAGCTGCCAAGCTCGGTAAAACGCGTTTGATTGATAACCTAGAAATCTAGTTTCTAGGTTTATGGCTTTACAGCGCAAAGAACTGACCGACTTCCAAGCTCAACTCTTTAGCCAATTCAGCACCGGTAACTTTCCCTGCGGCACCTTTTGCCTTGAGGACTTCAATCTGCCCACCATGGCAAGCAACGAAGAATGAATCCAAAGTAATTTGCGTGATTTCGCCAGGCTTACCCTTAACCGATCCGAAGGTAGCTGCTACATGCTTGTGGCAATCGTAAATTTGTACCTTTTGCTCACCAAACTTAGTCCAAGCACCAGGCGCAGGATTGCATGCGCGTATTAGGTTATAGATTTGAGTAATGTGAGTAGCCCAGTGAATTTGAGCGGCATTCGCATCAAACCAACCTTCATAATTCGCCTGTGACTCATCTTGAACTATCTCCTGATGCTTGTTAGCAACCACGAGATCCGCAGCCTCTAATAGCGCTTTCACACCAACCGGGAATAAGTGATCGAAATACACCTTACCCAAAGTATCGTCAGGGCCAATAGCAACTTCTTTTTGCAAAATGACTTCGCCCTCATCCAAACCATCGGATGGGCGGAAGATAGTTAGACCTGTTTTCTCTTCACCCAAAGCGATCGCCCAATTAATGGCGCTAGGGCCACGGTACTTCGGCAATAAGGATGGGTGATATTGAATGGTTCCATGCTTTGGAATTTTGCAAAGTTCTTGCGGTACAAACTGGATGACGTAGGCCATGACGCAAATATCAGCCTTACTATCAATCATCGCTTGCGCTGCTTCGGAGCCTTTGAGTGAGGCAAATTGCAAGGGGGTTAAGCCTCTTGCAATCGCCGCCTCTTTCAGCACCTCAGGCTTGCTAGATTTAGGATTATCTGGCGGACAAAAAACAGCAACGACCTCATCACCACGATCTAAAAAAGCTTCTAATGCCGCCTTACCAAAATCTGCACTCCCAATCAGCGCAACACGCATCTTAGATCACCTTATCGTGACGAAGACTGATTAACTCATCTGTTGAGTAACCTAACTCACTCAAGATCTCATCAGTATGCTCGCCTAACAATGGTGAACGCGTCACATCTGTTGGGCTATCAGACATCTTGATTGGATTACCCACAGTGAGATACTTGCCACGAATTGGATGATCCACTTCAACAACAGTGCCGGTGGCACGCAATGCTGGCTCTTCTGCGATTTCTTTCATCGACAAAATTGGACCGCATGGAATGTCATATTTATTCAAAATATCCATGACTTCGAATTTGGTCTTAGTCATTGTCCATTTTTCAATTTCACCGAAAATTTCCATGAGGTGCGGCAAACGGGCCATTGGGGATGCAAAGCGAACATCTGTGATCCAATCTTCGCGACCGATTACTTTGCAAATTGCCTCCCAAACTGGAGCCTGAACAATGACGTACATATAGGCGTTTGGATCGGTTTCCCAACCTTTGCATTTCACAATCCAGCCAGGCTGACCACCACCAGAGGCATTACCAGCACGAGGTACAGAGTCGCCAAATTCACCATTAGGAAACTGTGGATACTCCTGCATTAGACCTACACGCTCTAAGCGCTGTTGATCGCGCAACTTCACACGGCACAAGTTCAAAACAGCATCCTGCATCGCTGCTAATACTTTTTGACCGCGACCAGAGTGGGTGCGTTGATATAGCGCCGTCACAATACCCAATGCCAAATGCAAACCAGTACCGCTATCGCCGATCTGAGCACCAGTCACCATTGGAGGGCCATCATCAAAACCGGTTGTCGATGCCGAACCACCAGCGCACTGAGCAACGTTTTCATAAACTTTGCAGTCTTCGTAAGGACCAGGGCCAAAACCTTTAACTGAAGCCATAATCATCATTGGGTTGAGTTCTTGAATACGCTCCCAAGAAAAGCCCATGCGATCTAATGCACCAGGGGCAAAGTTCTCAACGAGAACATCACACTCTTTAATCAAACGCTCCAAGATTTCTTTGCCTTTTGGAGTCTTCGTATTCACAGTAATTGAACGCTTGTTATGGTTCAACATCGTGAAATACAAACTATCTGCATCAGGGATGTCACGCAATTGACCGCGAGTGGCATCACCCTCACCTGATTTTTCTACTTTGATTACGTCTGCGCCAAACCATGCAAGTAACTGAGTACAGGTAGGGCCGGATTGAACGTGGGTGAAGTCAAGAATTTTGACCCCTTCTAATGCTTTTGCCATGATTAAAGTCCTAATAAGATTGAAATTTTGAATTAAGCCAATTTTACCAGCGACGGATTGCGGTGCAACATGGCGTGCCTATTTATTAGGCACATCCAGCAAGGGATGCCCCATATTGGTTATTTGGAGGCAAATTTATTGATTTTCAAGATCAGAAAGTCGCTTTTTAAGCGCCCTTTCTTCGGCAAAACGCTCAGTCTCATCACGAATCACCGCTGCAACACCATTAGCCTGATGTTTCTCGTCAAACAACATGCCCACTGTAAACGCAATAGATAAGGTGCGTCCATCCTTGTGTTTTGCCGGAACCTTTAATAATGAAGTGCCATAGCGGGTAGTGCCGGTCTCCATAGACTTGCTGTAACCCTCATTATGTTTCTGGCGCTGACGCTCAGGAACAATCAAATCCAGTGTATTTCCAAGTGCCTCCGCTTCCGAGTACCCAAAAATCCTGGTGGCAGCTGCATTCCAAAGCACAATCTTTTCATGAGCATCGGCCACGATGACTGCATCACCGACACAGTCAATCAGTTGAAGTAAATCGACAGTTGTTTTCATCCCGTCAGTCTAAAGACTTTCATTCTGTTCGGGTAAATAAAAAAAGGCGCTCACGAGGAGCGCCTTTAAGATCGCAAAAAAATTACTTATTGTTATTAAACCGCTTTTGCTGCATGCAACTTAGCAATGTCATCAGCGTTATAGCCAAGATCTTTCAATACTTCATCAGTGTGCTCACCCAAAACTGGTGATGGACCAACGTCGATCTTCAAATCAGAGAACTTGATTGGGCTACCGATTGTTAAGTACTTGCCACGAACTTTGTGGTCAACTTCAACGATAGAGCCACTCTTACGCAAGTCAGGTGATGCAGCCAATTCTTTCATTGAGAGAACTGGTGCGCAAGGAATGTCGAACTTGCGGAGGATATCCACAGCTTCGTACTTAGTCTTGTCCTTGAGCCAATCTTCAATCGTTGCGAAGATGTCAAAAATCTTATCTTGACGTGCTTCTGCAGTCATGTACGCTGGATCAGTTGCCCACTCTGGCTTGCCCAAAGCTTTAGTAATTGGCTCCCAAGCATGACCTTGGATAGTGAAGTAGATGTATGCGTTTGGATCTGTTTCCCAGCCCTTACACTTCAATACCCATCCTGGCTGACCACCACCACCAGCGTTACCGCCACGTGGAACTACGTCAGAGAATGTGCCGTGTGGATACTGTGGGTACTCTTCGAGGTAACCAACTTTATCCAAACGCTGTTGATCGCGCAATTTAACGCGGCACAAGTTCAATACAGCATCTTGCATTGAGCAGGATACTTTTTGACCTTTGCCAGTTTTCTGACGCTGCATCAATGCAGTCAAGATACCAATAGCCAAATGCATACCAGTGTTGCTATCGCCCAAGGCAGCAGCAGAAACTGTAGGAGGACCATCCCAGAAACCAGTTGTGGATGCGGCACCGCCAGCACACTGAGCAACGTTCTCGTATACCTTTAAGTCTTCGTATGAGTGACCATCGCTAAAGCCTTTTACAGAAGCCATAATCATTTTTGGATTCAGTTCTTGAATACGCGCCCAGCTAAAACCCATACGATCCAAAGCGCCTGGACCAAAGTTCTCGACCATGACGTCGGAAGTCTTGATCATCTTCTCTAAAACTTCTTTACCTTCTTGAGTCTTGGTATCCAAAGTCAAAGAACGCTTATTACCGTTCAACATAGTGAAGTACAAAGCATCTGCACCTGGTATATCGCGCAACTGGCTTCGAGTTACGTCACCTGAGCCTGGACGCTCTACTTTAATAACGTCCGCACCGTACCAAGCCAATAGCTGAGTACATGCAGGACCTGCCTGTACGTGTGTGAAGTCGATGATACGAATGCCGTCTAATGGTTTAGTCATGTTTGATTCTCCTTAAAGTCTTTCTTGTGTGTTGCTAAATTTGTTCTTAAAAAATTACGTATCAAATGCTTTTGGATTACTTCTTACCTGCTGCAGTTGATGGATTCAAATTGGTTAAACGTCCACTCTCTGTACCAGCTGTCTCATCAATTACCGCATTAATTAAGGCTGGCTTACCTTCGGCAATCGCCTTAGTCAAAGCCGCTTCTAATTCAGCTGGAGTAGTTACGTAATAACCAACACCGCCAAACGCCTCAATCATCTTGTCGTAACGCGCATTCTTAACGAATACCGTTGGGGCAACATCTGCACCACCAGTTGGATTTACGTCAGTACCGCGATATACGCCGTTGTTATTGAAAACAACTGTAGTAATTGGTAGGTTGTAACGACAAATTGTTTCCAATTCCATACCGCTGAAGCCAAAGGCACTATCACCCTCAACCGCAACTGTTGGCAAACCGCTAGTTACAGCAGCACCGATCGCATAACCCATACCGATACCCATGATTCCCCAAGTGCCGGAGTCAAAGCGTTTACGCGGCTTGTACATATCCACAATTGCGCGGCAATAGTCGAGCGTATTTGCGCCTTCGTTAACCAAGTTCACATCTGGGTTCTTCTTGATCACATCACGAATAGCACGCAGAGCGCCATGGAAGTTCATTGGTGAAGCTTCTTTGGCAAGTGTTTCTGCCATCTTCGCCATGTTCTTATCTTTTTTCTCGTTGATCGCATTGATCCACTCGGCAGATGTCTTTGGAACTGAGGCAATACCTTTTAAGAGCTCACCAACAACAGATCCAACATCACCAATCAAAGGTGCATCAATTTGTACGTTGCTATCAACTTCATTTGCTTGAATATCGATTTGGATAAATTTCTTAGGATCTTTGCCCCATGTTTTACCTTTACCGTGTGCCAGCAACCAGTTCAAGCGCGCACCAACCAACATCACCGCATCAGCTTCAGCCAACACAAATGAACGCGCTGCAGAAGCAGATTGCGGGTGATTGTCTGGCAACAAACCTTTAGCCATCGACATTGGCAAGTACGGGATGCCTGACTTTTCAATCAAATCACGAATTTCTTTATCAGCTTGAGCATAAGCAGCGCCCTTGCCCAAGAGAATCAATGGGCGCTTAGCACCCTTCAATACATTCAAGGCACGCTCTACAGCATCAGCCGCAGGGATTTGGCGTGGAATTGGATCAATAACTTTGAAGATTGATTTCTTAGCTTCTTCAACCGGCATCGTTTGGGAAAGCAACTGTGCAGGCAAGTCCAAATAAACGCCGCCTGGACGACCTGAAACGGCTGCACGAATAGCGCGCGCAAAACCGATGCCGATATCTTCAATGTGATTAATACGATATGCAGCTTTGCAATATGGCTTAGCTGCATTGAGCTGATCCATCTCTTCGTAATCGCCCTGTTGCAAGTCAACGATTTCACGCTCACTCGAACCAGAAATCAAAATCATTGGGAAGCAGTTCACAGTGGCATTGGCCAACGCTGTCAAACCATTCAAGAAACCTGGTGCTGAAACAGTCATACAGATACCAGGCTTTTGCGTCATGTAACCGGCAATCGCCGCAGCATTACCTGCGTGCTGCTCATGACGGAAGCCAATAAAGCGCATTCCTTCTGCTTGAGCCAAGCGGCATAAGTCGGTAATTGGAATACCAACGAGACCAAAAATAGTATCTAGGTCATTTGCTTTTAAGGCATCAATGACGAGATGAAAGCCATCAGTAACTTGTGTATTTTGATTGTCTGTTGTCATAGAAATTTATAGTTAATTACACCGCCCGAACGCACAACATGTTCAGTGCAATTCAGCTTTCGCCAACTGTCTCCAATTAAGTTATTAGTAGTGCCACGGGTAACTATTGACATTCCCGTTGAGGCTGAGATGAATCTTAGGCTTGGGGATGGGGTTCATCATTGACTTCGGTCAATTTCCCCTGAAATCCAGAACCAACTGGGGTTTCTAATTAGACAAAGAGCTCTTTATGCTTTGTTTTAAGGCGACTCAAAGTCTCAGGGGAGAGGTTGAGATAGGCTGCCAGCTCTTTTTTAGGGAGCAACTCAAATAAGTCTTCATATTTGCGTAAAAAACGCTCAACTCGGCCCGGCGCATCAAGCATGTGCAGGGTAATTGTATGGGCCATGATCTCGCTCATTAAGCGCATAACCTCAAACTCAAAACTTTCCTTGAGGGGCTTGTGAGCATCCAAAAACTCAGCCCACTTTTTGAGGGGCATGCGGGCAACACGAGCCTTGGTAACCGAGGCAATGCTGTAGGGAGCAGCCGTTTTAAGGCGCCAAGCTGCGTAGCTTGTCTCAATATCTTTTTCGATGGCAAAGCGCAGAATCATCTCTTTTGCATCAGCACTTGAGACGATGCGCTTCAGGATTCCGTCCAGCACAAAGTATTGCTCCATCTGGTGATCACCTTGATGAAGCAAGATTTCTGATTTTCTGAGGTCTGAGATAACTAAATGGCGCTCTAAATCTGCCATTGCTTCAGGATCCAAGCTTTTTAAAACCGAGTTTTGGCTAAGCTGTAAACGAATCAGGTTTTTTTCGGGGTGCTTGTCTAATGCTGTCATGAATCCTTAATCCTAGAGGCTCTATTGTAGGCTTTTTTGGCTTTTTCAGCCGACCCTAGGCCAGCCTGGGATAGAATTACCGGGTCGTGGTGCTTTATTGCAGTGCAATAAAGTTAAACGGGAAACACAAAACGTGTGCTGCCCCCGCAACGGTAAGTAAATACACCCTAACTATTAGTAAAAGGTGTCAGGAGTCTGAAGTAGCCACTGTGCGCGTCAATTGCATGGGAAGGCCAGATTCTGAGATTTACTAGCCCGGATACCGGCCAAGACAGGTGGAATTTTGCGGACGGGGATCTTCGCGCGCCGATGAAGCATCCAAAGCCAAACCGGCAGGACGCCCAATTGACGCTTGAGCTCTCACAAAGTGAAATTCTGTTCGACCCAGCTTACGGGGAAGTTAGCTAGGTGATTCGAAGGCAGAAGGTTCATCATGAAACAGCAGTTCAGCAGCAAAACGCTAGTCGCCCTACTTTGCGGCGCAGCAATCATATTTAACGCAGCAGCTCAAAACTCGCAATCAACAGTTATTGTCTCCGGCTCACGTTTTCAAGAAAACCTCAACGAGGTTCCTGCGAACGTCAAAGTAATTACACGCGATGAGATTGATGAGTCTAGCTCGAATACGATTCCACAGGTACTGTCTCAAATTGGTGGACTGCTAGTAAGGGGAGTCAATTCCAGCTCACTAAATTTAGATGCCTCAGTTGACATGGGAGGATTTGGTCCATCCGGCAACAGTACAACAGTGGTGTTGGTGGATGGGATACGAGTCAATCCTATTGACTCGGGAAGTATTGACTGGCAATCCATTCCAATTGATTCGGTTGAGCGTATAGAAATACTACAAGGCGGTGCCGGCGTTCAATACGGTAATGGTGCGGTTGGTGGTGTTATCAACATTATCACCAATGGAGGCAAGAAAAATATTAACCAAGCCTCTTCGACCTATGGAACATGGGGAACGCTAATTAATAATGCAATTTTCAAGAACACCATTGAAAAAACTACATATCAACTTACTGCAAATACTTCCAACACAAATGGCTGGAGACCAAATACTGCAGCAAATGCTTATTCAGTGGATGCAAAAATATTGCAAGATCTTGGTGGAAATGACCGAGTTTTTATTGATGGCTACTATGGCTATACAAACTCACAGATCGCTAGCCCGGTAGTAGGATTGGTTGGGTCTGGAAACCCTTTATCAGTAAGACCACAAAATGCCGGTAACAATTCCACTGTTAATAATTCTGGATTTCGCCAAGGGCTTACAAAAACTTTAAGTGAAGCTTATGTAGTAGAGCTCGATACCTCTTACAACAATAAGACATCCTTCTTTTATTCACCACAAGCTGACTTTTTTACATCCTTAGATCCAAATAACGCTAACTATGGATATGCTGGAAGCGCAATGAATAATAAGTTGCAAGGCTGGCAATTCGCTGCCTCCCCTCGAATGAAAGCAAATTTCGCTGGATTCGGCACTACGATTGTTGGGTACGACTTCTCCAAAGCAAATCAAGCGGGTAGCAATAGCTATAGCCCACTATCGCAAGGAATTATTAATGCTAATGTATATGGTCAGTACTACAACAACCTGACTAGCGATTCTCAGAGTGCATCGCAAATTAATAATTCTGTTTATGTAATGCAAAGAGTGCCGCTCGGGAATATTCTTGAGGCCAGCGGAGGTTTTCGTCGTCAAGTGCAGCAGGCCTCTACCAACAACACTTCAATCAGCGCAGCCAATGGCACGGTTAGCAATACACAACAATTTGCTGCAAATGCAGGAGATATTGCTTTGAATGCTAATTACCTGCCAGGACAGCGAATATATGCGAAGTGGAACCAATCCTTTAGATTTCCTAACATCGATGAATATTGGGGATTTGCATATGACGCAAATGGAGTGGGTAGCACCGTATTCAACGGAATCTTGCAACCTCAAACTACTCAGACTTATGAGATGGGAGGAAATTGGACAGCCTTGAGCTCAAAAATTACCTCCTCTATTTTTAAATCCATGACTCAAAATGAGATTAGCTATAACCCAACAACAGGCTATAACTACAACTCTATCTACCAGACAAATAGAGCCGGGGTTTTGCTTGATGTGAGCTCGAACGTTCTTCCATCCCTCAATATTGGCGCCGGAGGAAAATATCAGAAGTCCTACTATGCAAATGGGCCCTATGCCGGAAACTCCATCCCCATTGTCCCGGACACCATACTCAATGCCAGAGCCAACTACCTCATTTCAAGTAAATGGACTTTGGGTGGTGTAGTCAATTACGTGAGCAACCAGTATTACGATGCCGGACCCAATAGTTACAGCGATGCCCCAACTATGCCTTCATACGTTATTGGTGATGTGTTTACCTCTTATAAGCTCCAGGCAATCGAGGCTCGACTAACAGTTAAAAATATTGGGAATGCCCAATACTCAAGCTATGGAGGAGTTAGCTCATTTAGCGGAACTCACTTTTATTATCCAAGCGAACCAAGGTCGGTTTATCTAACCCTGAAATACACCCTTAATTAATGCTTAGAGATCTTGGGAACCCCTTGACCTGCTTCCGATACTTGGCGGTAGGGGTTGCTTTATTTCTTTTGGGATTTTCCTTGGCTATTTTTGCCGCACCGGTTTCAGTTGCGGATGACCGAGGTGTTACGGTAGCTTTTGATAAGCCACCGCAGCGCGTTGTGAGTCTTCTACCATCAATTACTGAGTCTGTTTGTGCTCTAGGAAAATGCAGTGCCTTGGTTGGTGTTGATCGATTCTCGAATTGGCCAAAATCAATTCAAGGCTTGCCTAAGCTTGGTGGAATGGGTGATATCAATATTGAGCGCATCGTACAACTCAAGCCGGATGTTGTACTGCTGGAAAAATCCTCTCCTGTGATCGCACGACTAAATGGCTTAGGCATCAAAACGTTTGCATTGGATATCAAATCAATGGGGGATGAAGAGCGCGCTCTTCAAAAGCTAGATCTTGTACTGGGCACCTCCGAGAGCACACGTGTATGGAATCAGATTCAACAAGAAATCATGCGCGCTAGCAAGCAGCTTCCAACAAGAGAAAAAAATATCAGCGTGTACTTTGAGGTAAATCCCGCACCCTTTGCAGCCGGCAGCATTTCTTTTATCGGTGAAATTTTGTCTCGATTAGATTTGGTCAACATCATTCCAAAATCACTCGGCCCATTTCCGAAAATTAATCCTGAGTTTGTAGTACAGGCCAAGCCCGAAGTCATTCTTCTGACTGAATCAACGATAGCCGATATTCAAAAACGTCCAGGCTGGAGCTCCATTCCAGCGGTTTCTAAGAATCAAATTTGCGTATTTACAGGTAATCAAAATGACGTCTTAGTGCGTCCTGGGCCACGTATGGGTGAAGCTGCACTCATTATTTCTCAATGCGTACAAGAGAAGATGTCATCATCTCGGTAATGCAGAAAAACTATTTTCTGGGCAAGCTGTTCGCCCTACTCATTCTCAGCGCGGCCTTAGTGCTCATGGGCACTTTACTTGGAAGTATGGGTGCCAGCTGGAATATGTCAGGAGTAGACCAAATAGTCTTGCTTGAGATTCGACTGCCGCGATCATTAGGGGCCTACCTTGCCGGCGCCCTATTAGGACTTGCTGGCGGCATTGCACAAAGCCTATTTCGCAATCCCCTGGCTGACCCCTACTTACTAGGCAGTGCATCAGGCGCACTACTTGGTGTTGGAAGCATTCTTTGTTTTGCCTATCTGGGTAACTCTTGGCTGGAAATTATTGGCCTGAATGGTGGCGCTTTTCTAGGGGCCTTGATTGGCGTGCTGGCCTCCCTACTTTTAGCAGGTGGCTACCGTAGCTCTTTACGCCTTTTATTATCCGGGGTCGTTATCAGCGTGATCTTAGGAGCAGCTAACTCTTTATTCACATTTATCCGCCCCGATCTATTTCAAAGCATTCAATCTTTTATGCTGGGCAACACTACCTTACTAAATTGGCCAGGTGTCGAAATAATGGCTAGCGTTTTGTTGATCTGCCTACTGATCACTCTCATGATTAGCCCCGTACTAGATGCTTTATCTCTTGGTGAAAATACCGCCCGTACTTTAGGCTTGCCGCTAGATCAACTACGTTTGATATTGATTGGCATTCTTGCTCTTGCAACTGGATGCGCTGTTGCACAAACTGGCTTAGTCGCTTTTGTTGGGCTTGCAGCCCCACACTTAGTGAGAAAGTTCTCGGGTGGGCAACAACGAGTGCAACTTTTATTCTCCTGCCTAGGTGGCGGAATCTTATTACTCAGCTCGGATCTGATTGCACGTACTTTATTTGCCCCAATTGAAATTCCAGTTGGTGTTGTGACAGCAGTCTTAGGCGGCCTCTATCTCCTGGTTCTGCTGAGGCAAACCTCTTTTGGGGTACGCCCATGAAAACCCGCCAACTGAATGTATACAGGGGTTCTTGCGCTATTCTCTCCGACCTCAATGTCGATATTCCACAAGGAAAATGGACCAGCATTATTGGGCCCAATGGGGCAGGAAAATCCTCGCTCTTGCAAGCAATGGTCGGATTACTCAAATGGGATGGGTCAATCACAATCGACAGCGTGGATGTATCGACATTCAGCAATAAAGATCTTGCTAAGAAAATTGCCTGGCTAGACCAGACCTTAAGTACACCTGATGAGTTAAGCGACTCTCTTAGCGTGTATGACACTGCCATGTTGGGACGGCTACCTCACCAAGGATGGCTACACCTTCCTTCAGAGACAGATCATGCGCTGGTTCAAAAAGCCTTGCAACATACTGATGCCTGGCATCTTCGTCATCGCCCCTTGCAGCAATTATCCGGAGGAGAGCGTCAGCGAGTTCTATTGGCGCGACTTCTTGCTGTGGACTCCGATATCCTCCTCATGGACGAACCACTAGCCAATTTAGACCCACCCCATCAGGCTGATTTTTTGAAATGGCAAGAAGACTTATTGGCCCAAGGCAAAACCTTGGTGACCGTTTTGCATGAAATTCACTTTGCCCTCCGGGCAGACTATGTAGTCATGCTCAACAAAGGGAAACTGCATTTCCAGGGGTCCAGCCAAGATCCTGGAACTCATCAAGCCCTGATAGCCCTATTCAATGGCCGTATACGCCTAGAAAAGCTCGGAAGCGATTGGGTAGCCTTACCCAACTAAACCCAAAATCAGGAGTATGAAAAAGCATTTCCCTGGGGCTACAATGCCAATATGACTGAGTACACCCCTCATATCCCAAGCGACTCTACTGAATCCGATTCAATAGCCGAGTCATTGCAAAGGCTGTCTAAAAAAATTCAGCTGATCTCCGATGCCGTCAAGACGCTGCACCAAGAGCGTAGCCAGCTTGAGACCAAAATTGAGGATGCGCAAAAACGGATTCAACATATTTTGAGTCGCCTTCCGGAGCAAAGTGACGCACGTCAATTGAACTTGCTCGGCGATCCTGTAACGCCAACCAATCCAGAGGATGACAATGAGCCAACAACGCATTGAAGTAACCCTCGCCGGTCAAAAAATTACCTTAGCCACGAGTGCTGAACATGAGCCATTACTGCGTGCAGCCTGCACCTTGGTAGACGAACAGATTCAGCTGGCCATCAATGGCGGCAACCGCAGCATTGAACGCGCCAGCATGATGGCTGCACTAAAAATTGCAGGCGACCTGATTAAACTGCAAACCGCATCTCAACATGCTCCTGCGCAGAGCGCCTCATCCCACTCCAATCCAGAAGAGATTGCCCGACTCCAGAATGAAATTCATACGCTGGAAGATCAAGTGGACGCTCTAATGCAAACCCTTTCCCTGCCTGGTTCGCCAAGGCCAATAGTTCCTTGAACCGATGCGCAAGCATCCGGAACGATCTTTACATTGTGGGCGTGAGCGTTTCGAATCTTCACAGTGGCAGCTTCGCGCTGTTCACTCCCTGAGTTTCTTAATGCACCCGAAACAAAGTAGCCGTTCCACCTTGAACCTTAGGGTTCAGGATGACGGCCTAGCGGCTAAGGCGGGGAATTCATGTCAATAACCGATATTCTGATGCTCATGCTTTGCGGGAGCATATCTGGCTTCCTAGCGGGATTACTTGGAATTGGTGGCGGGATGATTTTGGTCCCCTTCATGATTGTGGTTTTCAACCACTTGGGATTCGGCCAAAACGTCATCGTGCATATGGCAATTGCTACCGGTATGGCAACCATTCTATTTACAACTACTTCAGCTATCTGGGCGCACCACAAGCACGGCTCAATTGATTGGAAATTAGTAGCGGCGCTTAGCCCTGGACTGGTTATCGGGAGCCTTGTCGGTGGTAGCGAAATCTTCGAGGCTATCAATACCTCGTGGCTGTCACTATTCTTTGCCATTTTTATTGTCTACACATCGATCCAAATGATCATCAACAAGAAGCCTTCGGCTGGACGAGAATTACCAGGCGCTGTTGGTCTTTTCTCTTTCGGGGCATTCACAGGCGTAATCGCCAGCCTTGTTGGTGCGGGCGGAGCATTTATTACTGTGCCATTTATGCTTTGGTGCAACGTCAAACCGCACACTGCCATGGCAAGTTCTTCAGGTTTAGGGTTTCCGATTGCAGCTGCAGCAACGATTGGCTACATGTATGGAAGTTGGGGCAACCCCAACCTTCCACAAGGATCATTGGGTTTTGTGTATCTTCCGGCAGTGCTTTGTATTGTGGCGGTCAGCATATTCACAGCCCCGCTTGGCGCAAAAATGGCTAGGAAACTCAATGTCGCTCAACTGAAGCGCATCTTTGGTGTAATGCTCTTCATGCTTGCAGCCTTCATGTTTAATGAAAGCCGCAAGGCATTCGGTTTCTAAGTCGGTATTTTTACGCTGTTAGCTTGTGTATTGCTGACGCAGAATATTCTTCTGGACTTTACCCATCGCATTGCGAGGTAAGTCAGAAACAATCTCCAAACGTTTTGGAATCTTAAAGTTCGCTATTTGCGTTTTGAGTGTTGCGATCATCGCTTGCGCATCTAGTTTGGCTCCCGCTTTTGGCACCACAACCGCCATTACCGCCTCACCAAAATCTGGGTGCGGAATACCAATCACAGCACTCTCATCAACGCCATCCATGTCATCGATAAAGCTTTCGATTTCTTTTGGATAGACGTTATAGCCACCAGAAATAATCAAATCCTTACTGCGACCAACAATGCAGAGGTAGTCCTTAGGGGCTTTACCACCGTTGGCATCACCACCCCAACGCCCTACATCACCAGTCTTAAACCAGCCGTCTTTAGTAAATTCTTCAGCGGTTTTTTCCGGCATACGCCAGTAACCCTTGAATATATTTGGACCTTTTACCTGGATGCTACCGATTTCATCAACACCACAAGGCTTATTAGCTTCATTGACCACGCGAACCTTCACGCCTGGCAACGGCAAGCCAACAGATCCACCGACGCGATTGCCCTTGTACGGATTGGAAACTAACATCACCGTCTCACTCATTCCATAACGCTCAAGAATCGGTTGTCCAATAAGCTCTTTGAAGGTATTAAACGTTTCGGTGAGCAAGGGTGCAGAGCCAGAAACAAACAAGCGCATATTGCGCGTGACGTTCTTATTAAAGTTTTTATCTGCAAGCAGGCGAACATAGAACGTTGGCACACCCATCATGACAGTGGAATTAGGCATGTGATGAATTAACTGCGCAGTATCTAAACGCGGCAACCAAATCATTTTGCTGCCGTTAATCAAAGCGCCATGGGCCGCCACAAACAGTCCATGCACATGGAAGATCGGGAGGGCATGCAACAAGACATCGCCCTTCTTCCAACCCCAAAACTTCTGCAGCACTTGAGCATTACTTCCCAAGTTTTTATGGGTGAGCATTGCGCCTTTGCTGCGACCAGTTGTGCCAGACGTGTACAAGATTGCCGCTAAATCATCATCTTTGACTGCAACTGTTTTGAACTTATCGCTTTGACCAGCAGAGCGCTCTAATAAAGTGCCTTTGCGATCTTCATCCAAGGTAAAGACATGTTTAGTGCCAGCCTTAAAAGCAACTTTAGATACCCAAGAGAAATTCTTGCTGCTGCAAACTACAACCGCAGGTTCAGCATTCTCAAGAAAGTATTGGATCTCCGCCGCTTGATAAGCAGTGTTCAGGGGTAAATAAACGTAACCCGCCTTAATAGTAGCGAGGTATAAAAAGAGTGCTTCAGGGGATTTTTCAACCTGTACCGCAACCCTTGATCCAGCGGGTAATTTGAGGCTCTTAAGCAAATTTGCCATCTTGGCAGTCGCACGCTCCAGATCACTCCAGGAGTAATAAAGTCCATCATGCGTTTCAAGTGCACATGCTTGCTTATCTTTTGGAAAACCTTTTTCCAATAAGGAATATAAATTCATTCGAGCCTCAAATACCAATTCATTAATTACTAAATTAATCTAACGAAGCGCCAGATTTCTTCACTACGCTAGACCAACGTGCTACGTCAGCACGAACCTGCTTACCAAAAGCCTCACCATAGAGATTAGGTGTATCGGATCCATTCTTCTCCCAAATTGCTTTGAGCTTTGGCGTATTCAATGCCTTCTGTACCTCAACAATCATCTTGTCTACGATTGGCTTTGGTGTACCTGCTGGAGCAAACATGGAGTACCAAGTAGATACCTCATAGTCAGGCAAGCCAGCTTCTTTAAAAGTAGGTACGTTAGGAATAGCAGTTGAACGCTTATTTGATGCCACAGCAATTGCCACCAACTTACCAGCATTGATCTGTGGAGCTGAAGTAGCCAAGCCATCAAACTCTAGGTCGATCTGACCAGCCAACAAGTCATTCATTGCTGGGCCAGCGCCACGGTATGGAATGTGAGTAATGAAGGTGCCAGTCTGAATCTTGAAGAGCTCACCAGCTAAGTGATGAACAGTGCCGCTACCCGCGCTAGCAAAGTTGTATTTGCCAGGATTTTTCTTCATGAGATCAATAAACTCTTTGGCATTACGCGCACTCACTCTTTGTGGATTAACCACCAGAACCTGAGGAACGTTTGCCAACATAGCTACAGGAATAAAGCTTTTCTCAATATCGTAATCAAGATTTTTGTACATCGAAGGGGCGATAGTGTGATGAGTAGCGCCAATAAACCAGGTGTAACCATCTGGAGCTGCCTTTGCAGCAACTGAAGCACCTACAGTACCGCCAGCACCACCGCGATTATCAATAATGAATTGCTTACCCATCTGCTCAGTTAACTGTGCTGCCAATGGTCTAGCGAATGCATCTGTTCCACCGCCTGCAGGGAATGGATTCAGGAAGGTAACCGGCTTAACTGGCCACTCCTGCGCCATAACAGTCAAAGGTGCGGCACAGAGAAGAAATAATGATTTCTTCAACGTGCTGACAGAAAAAAGTGATGCCTTTAGTTTTTGATTAAACATCTTCGTCTCCTTTTTTATCAATCTGTGATTGACGTCGTTTTTATAAATACTGCACCATTCTAAGGGCACTTAACACTTGCTGCAAAAGTCCGTACAAGGGAAAACACTAGGGAGCCATTAAGCGGCCTACAGCCCTGGAATAGACAATTTCCCCATTAGCAAAGCGCTCATGGTTATCCTCCACGCTGCCCAAATCATAAAGATAGTTCACCATCAAGCCAGCAGATTGGCGCAAGCCCTTGCGCGATAAATCACCCGCCCAATTAACGAGATGCAGCTTTGCACCATTACCCAAATGAAACTTGGCTACTGGATTGCCATCACGCCCGGTAGAGGCAAGCCCTAAATACATACTTGCCAAACTCAATAAAGCTGCTTTTTCCTTCTCAGAGGCCAAGTCTGGATGCCAACCACCCGTCAATCGCTCAGTCCAAGATTGATTCTCAAGCTTTAATACGGCCAGAGCGCTGTCTCTCGCTACCTTGAGATTGGGTTTCAATCTATCAGCTGGCACACCCTCACCTAAATGAGCGCCTGCAGCAACCCAATCCATAAACCCTGGAATAGGTGACAAAGTGACAAAGGTTTTGATTCCGGGGAACTCGGCATGCAACTGCTCAGCTACTCGCTTAATCAAAAAGTTGCCCATGGATACACCACGAAGACCAGGCTCGCAGTTACTGATGGAATAAAAAACAGCGACCTTATATTGAGAGGCCTGATCGACTGTCTCTGCTTTTTTATCAACCAATGGCGTAATGACCGTTGGGATCTCAGGTAAGAGTGCCACTTCAACAAAGATCAAGGGCTCACTTGGGAGTTGCGGATGAAAGAAAGCAAAACAACGACGATCAGGCTGCAGGCGACGACGTAAGTCATCCCAACCATCAATTGCATGAACTGCTTCATGCTGAATCAATTTCTCCAGGACTTCTGCCGGTGATTTCCAGTCCACCTGGTGCATTTTGAGAAAGCCCGGATTAAACCAAGACGAGAGTAAGTGGCGCATATCAAAATCCACCGCAGCCAATTCTGGTTTTTTATCCAGCAACTGCAATAAATCACGACGCATTTGCACTACGGCTGCAGTACCTTGGCTGGCGCGGTTGAGGCGACGAAAAAACTCCTGCCGAGGGGATTCAGAAACTTTTTGTAGCTGGATGTAATTTCGCGCACTAGAGTCGGCCACAAAATTTTGCGCTGCCTTCAGCACCGCATCCGCTTGAGGATTCAACTTCTCAAACAGAAAGGTAAAGAATGAGACGTGCTGATCTTTTGCTAATTTGCGGTAGTTGTTGACCACATCATCAGCCATGCTCAGCGCATTTGATTCTCCCCGCTCAGATATCAAGCGTTTGATAGCGTTATTTGCCTTAGATAAATTACGCGCTTTAGTGAGCTTCTCCAGCATGGATATCTTTCAATTAAAGTAAATATGGTCAGAAATTGGGCAAATTCAGCAAAAATCTGATGCCATCCAGGGGAATTAAGGCAATTTCATGAAATTACCTACAAATACCCCAAGAAAACCGATTTTTAGCTACTGATGAGTGCCGTTTTTCGTATTCACTCTTACTATAAGGTAAATTCCGAAAATAATCATGGGCACAGAAAGCCACTGCCCCATGGATAGACCAAGACCTAAGAGACCCAGGAAGGCATCAGGCTCGCGTGCGAATTCCGCTAAGAAACGACAAACACCATAGCCCAGCAAAAATAATCCAGAAATCTGTCCGACCCTGCGTGGCCTACTGGAGTAGATCCAAAGGATGATGCCCAAGCAAATTCCCTCGCCAAAAAACTGATAGATCTGGGAAGGGTGACGAGGTAAGGAGTCAACCATTGGGAAGATCATGGCCCAAGGTAAATCTGTCGGCCTGCCCCACAACTCGCCATTGATGAAATTGCCCAAGCGGCCAAATGCCAAACCAAACGGGACAAGTGGTGCAACCAAATCACTAACTACAAAAAATGAAACCTTGCGACGATGCGCAAACCAAAGCAGCGCCAGCAAAACACCGAGTAAGCCACCATGAAAGGACATACCGCCCTCCCATATCTTGAGAATACTCAGGGGGTTTGCGAGGTAATAGCCAGGCATATAAAACAAGGTGTAGCCCAAACGCCCACCAAGTACCACGCCTAAAACGCCAGCAAATAAAAGATCCTCAAGATCTTTATATGACCAACCCAGAGATTGATATTGCGGAGCACGTATACGCAGACGACCTAATAGCAAAAATTGGGCAAAGGCTAGGAGGTACATCAAGCCATACCAATGAATGGCAAATGCACCAATCCGAATTGCGGCAGGATCAAATTCTGGATGAATCAACATACTCGGGGTTGGTTAATGATCACGCTTTAGATTGATCGAAGTTGTGTAGCTCATGACCTAAGTCACGATAGGCCTTATATCGCTCGCGCCCTGCGAGACGCTCCGCTTCATTGATCGTGACAACCTCAACAATGCGAGGGAAGCGCGCAAGCAATCCCGGCACATCAGCAGGCATACGCATTCCAAGATGAATGAGAACGTCCGCATGCGGAAGCTGCGATAAGGCAGGCGATAAGAAATGCTCTGTCAGCAAAATAGGAGTCTCTGCTGCTGCCTCATCTTCAATAAAGCAATGCGGCAAGAAGTCTGTTGCGCTAAAGGTCCACAAAAGTTCATCCAACTTTTTAAGATCTGCTTTGTCGCCAACCATCACGATATTGCGCACAGGCTCACCCGCTGGCGTGGCACTCCAGATCTTACGGGTTAAGCGACAGGCGTATTCCAACTTATCACCGACGTTGCTATGAAAATCAATGCGAGCCATAAATTACTTTCTGCGCTTACTTTTGCTCAAGCAAGTAATTCACAAGCAAAGGCACAGGACGTCCAGTTGAACCTTTAGCGGCGCCACTCTTCCAGGCTGTTCCAGCGATATCTAAGTGAGCCCATTTATATTTCTCAGTGAAACGGGATAAGAAACAAGCTGCAGTAACGCTACCTGCTGGGCGCCCACCAATATTGGCTACATCTGCAAAATTCGATTTGAGCTGTTCATGGTAAGCCGCATCTAAAGGCAAACGCCATACGGTATCCAAAGAAGCATGGCCAGCTTTAGTGAGGGACTGAACCAAGCCCTCATCATCGGAGAACACACCACTATGTACATGACCCAATGCAATGATGCAGGCGCCAGTCAAAGTAGCTACATCAATCACGGCTTTAGGCTTGAAGCGTTCAACATAAGTTAAGGCATCACACAAGATTAAACGGCCTTCAGCATCCGTATTCAGAATCTCAATCGTTTGCCCCGACATACTCTTCACAATATCGCCAGGGCGAGTTGCATTACCAGAAGGCATGTTTTCACAAGTCGGAATCACGCCGATGACATTCTTTTTCAGCTTCATTAAAGCTGTGGCATACATCGTGCCAATCACCGAGGCGGCACCACACATGTCGTATTTCATCTCGTCCATGGCTTCGCCAGGCTTTAAAGAAATGCCACCCGTATCAAAGGTAATACCCTTGCCCACCAACACAATAGGAGCCTCGCCGGCCTTACCGCCTTGATGACGCATCACAATAAATTGTGGCGGAGTATCCGAGCCCTTGGCAACGGATAAAAATGAGCCCATACCCAATGCTTCAATTTGCTTGCGGCCCAAGACTTCAACCTTGAGGCTAGTTTTTTTGCTTAAGCCCTGTGCCGCTTTACCCAAATAGGTTGGCGTACAAATATTTGGCGGCAAATTACCTAAGTCTTTGGCTAAGTTCATACCCTCAACCATGGCCGCACCTTCCGGTACGGCAGCCTTGAGCTCTTTGGCACAGGTGTCATTGCCAGCAAAGACCAAGTGAGTAAAAGTATCAGCCTTATCTTTAGCTTTGAATTTCATGGCTGGCTGTCTCACACCGAATCGGTATGCCTGATCGCCAGCATACTGAATCGTCAAACGCACTTCCTCAGCAATGAAGTCAGCGCGATGTCCCAAGGCAAAGCTCGGAATAAACCACAAAGCGTTTTGAATTGAACCGCCGCTTAATTGCTTTAATGCAGCCCGAGCAATTTTGGAATACGAGCTAAGGCTGCGCGCACTAGCCGGAGCAATATCACCTAAAGATACTAAGAGGATGCGCTTCACCTTAACCCCAGAAGTAGCCCAGGATTTTTCCGCACGAATCACACAAGTAGAAGCTGACTGAGCATCGAGATCGCCCACCAGATTTGCATGGGTCACTGAACCGCCTAGCAGGCGATCCAATTCAACCAAAATTCCAGACTTGGATTTGGCAGCCGCTAAGGCATCTAAATCTGCTTTTGAATAGGCTAAAACCAAGCAATCTGAGCTTTGAGCCAGTAGCGTGGCCAAGCTCGCCTTGAGCTGCTTGGGGTTATTCAGATCGGCTTGCGCGAAATTCTTAGTGCTAAATTGAATGGTCATGATGTCTTAAGGTATTTTTAAGTCAATTCAAGGGAAAAAATGGGTGTTTATCCATTATCCTCCGAGATGCAGGTTCACATCTTGAGTGAGCCAATAACCGCCAACTCATTATCTATTCATGATTTTTCATCAAGCCCTTCGCCGAGAACTCAGTTTTACGACTGGTGGCGTTTTTTTGGTCTTGGTCACCATCATGATTACGACCCTAGTTATCCGAATTCTGGGCTTTGCGGCAAATGGCGCCGTCAATCCAGAGGATGCCCTCGTTTTAATAGCACTTGCCACTCTGGGTTATATGGCCGTGCTTCTGACGGTCTCGCTCTTTGTGGCGGTCTTAATAGTGCTGGTTCGCTGGTACAAAGATTCGGAAATGATTGTTTGGTTTGCCAGCGGCCTGAGCATTGCCAGCCTCATTCGACCAATCCTGCGTTTTGCAGCGCCACTGATTGTCATCATCGCCCTCTTAGCCCTCTTTGTTTGGCCTTGGGCTAATCGTGAATCCACCATCATTAGTCAGCGGTTTCAACAACGCAGCGATGTTTCTATGGTTGCTGCAGGTCAGTTTAGAGAATCAGCTAAAGCGGAGCGGGTATTTTTTATCGAAGAGTTGGATGTCGATAAAAGCGAGGTGAAGAATATCTTTGCCGCTGAAACAAAAAATGGGCGTCTGAGTGTCGCGGTTGCCGCCACCGGATTCATTGAGAATGCCGCAGGAGGCAGCAAATCGATTGTTCTGAATAATGGTCGGCGTTACGAAGGATTGCCAACGCAACCGGATTTCAGAATTTTGGAATTTGCTGAGTACAGCACCCAAATTCACAGCAAAAGTGCACTTGATCCAGCACCGCGCGATCGTGAAAAAACAGTCTTTGAACTACTAAACGATCCCGATCCAATTGCAATGAATCCGAATTACGCCGAATTACTTTGGCGTATTGGCTTGCCATTAATGGCTTTAGGCTTGGTACTCATTGCCATCCCTTTGGCTTATGTCAATCCCAGACTGGGCAACTACACTGCCATGTTTTATGCCGTGCTGATTTACTTGATTTACAGCAACCTCCTGAACCTCACTCAAAACTTTGTTTCCCAAGGAAAGGTGAATGTTTATGTAGCGGCTTGGCCTATACATGCCCTAGCATTTGGCATTGCTTTTTTACTGATTCGTAACCGTATTAACCCATCGTTGAAATGGTGGCGCCGTCAACTCCCCTCGTTCTTGGCTAATAGATGAAATATCTATTCCCGTATATATTTGAGCGCTATTTAGCTAGGCAGATATATGCTGCCTTTGGCTTCATTCTGTTTGCTTTGGTGGCACTATTTTTATTTTTTGACATCCTGAGCGAGCTGGGCTCTGTAAAAGGTCAGTACACCCTACCTTTAGCCCTCTTGCATGTTTTATTGAAAGCACCAAGTCGCATTTCCGAGATCATTCCAATCGCTGGTTTGATTGGAAGCATTTATGTATTTGCAATGTTGGCCAGTCAATCCGAGTTCACAATCTTACGCATCGCCGGATTAGATATGCGCAGAGGCTTAACTACCCTGGCCAAAATTTCACTACCCTTAGTGATTGTTACGCTTGTGATGAGCGAATGGCTCGGGCCTTACACCGAAAACCTATCCGACCAAATTCGCATGAAAGCTTTGGGTTCATCCTATAGCTCACAATTCAAAACTGGGGTGTGGGTAAAAGATCGTTTGCGCGATGATGATGGCAGTGGGCCAATTAGGCCAGGGGTTCGTTATGTCAACGTTGGCAAAATTGAGCAAGACAACGAGATTAAAAATATCCGTATGTATGAGTTTGACGATGCATACCGCTTACTCTCTATTCGAAGCGCTGTCTCTGGACGCTTTGATCAGACGGGTACATGGATCCTGGATGACGTTACCGAAACTCGCTTCAAAGAAACCAAACAGACTGATCCACTCAACCCAGTCTATTCGGCGCAAACTTTTGTACATCCAATTGTCAGTCTGAACTCCGAAGTCACGCCCCAAATTTTGAGCGTACTTTTAGTGAGCCCAGAAAAAATGTCGATCTTTAGTTTGGGCCGATTTATCTCCCATTTGAGGGATAACAAACAAGATGCACAGCGGCATTCCATCGCGTTCTGGAAAAAAGTAATCTACCCATTTACGATCTTTGTCATGCTGACATTGGCACTACCATTTGCCTATCTCAAGGTTCGAGCAGGCAGCGTCGGCATTAAAGTATTCGGCGGCATCATGCTAGGCATGAGCTTTCAACTCTTTAACTCCCTCTTCTCGAATGTGGGGCTTCTAGGATCGTGGCCTGCACTTCTTACCGCCCTCATTCCGCCCTTGCTCTATTTCATATTGGCGATCGTGGGCTTGCGCTGGGTATCTAGAGCTTAATACCTAAAAATCATATAAAATTACATTCATATATCGCAGTTGATATAAAGAATGGAATCCATATGAATTTGCACCAATTTCGTTTTGTTCGTGAAGCTGTAAGACAGAACTTCAATCTGACTTCTGCAGCGAAAGCACTTTTTACCTCTCAACCTGGAGTATCCAAAGCCATCATTGAGTTGGAGGATGAGCTAGGCGTAGAAATCTTTCGTCGCCATGGCAAACGAATTCGTTCACTGACTGAACCAGGCAAGCGTATCCTCGCCTCGATTGAGCGCATTCTGGATGAAGTGGAGACATTGAGAAGAGTAGGCAAAGACTTTGCCAGCCAAGATCAGGGTAATTTTGTAATTGCCACCACACACACGCAAGCCCGCTACGCCTTACCTAAAGTGCTTACCGAATTTACTAAGCGCTTTCCAAAGGTTCGAGTCAGTATTCAACAGGGGAGCCCAGGTCAAATTGCAGAGCTACTCATTCATGATCGGGCGGATATCGCGATTGCAACCGAAGGTATTGCCAACACCCCTGGCGTACTGGCACTGCCAGGCTACCAATGGCAGCACGTCGTGATGGTTCCGCTGAGCCACCCACTCCTGAATCAGTCAACCATCACCTTAGAAGAAATTGCCAAGTACCCGCTCATTACTTATGACAGGGCATTTGCGGGTCGCAGCAAGATTGACGCCGCATTTGCACAACGCAATCTGAGCCCCGATATCATTTTGGAGGCGATTGATGCGGACGTGATCAAGACCTATGTCGAAACAGGGATGGGGGTGGGAATTGTGGCTGGATTAGCATACGACGCTGAGCGAGATCGCAATCTTCGAGTGATCCCAGTTGGCCACTTATTTGGTAACAACGTGACGCATTTAGGCGTGAAGCAAGGAGCTTATTTGCGCTCTTTTGTGTATACCTTCATTGAGCTATTCTCACCAACCCTCACCAAGAAAATTGTTGAGCAAGCAATGAATAGCGAATCGGAGACTTACGAGATTTAAGCCACAAACCGAGCTCCCAACTTCGTGCTAACCTTTGGCTTGACATATGTGCACCCTTAAACAATTGATCGAGTTTTTATGAAAAATCACCTGATATCCATATTTAAAAAATGTGCAGTTTTTCTGATGCTTGCGAGCTCAGGCATTGGATTTGCGCAAACCCCTTATCCAAATAAGCCTATTAAGTTAGTGGTGCCATTCCCCCCCGGTGGCCTAATCGATAACGTGGCCCGCCTCATTACTCCAGCACTGTCAACCGATCTTGGGCAGGCTATTGTTGTAGACAACAAGCCCGGCGCAGGCGGTAATTTAGGTGCAGCAGAAGTTGCAAAAGCAAATCCAGATGGATACACACTTCTCATGGCCTCCCCGCCCCTCTCTATTAGCCCAGCAATCTATAAAACACTTCCTTACAATCCCAGCAACATTGAGCCAATTGCTATTTTTGGGCAGCTACCGAATGTACTGTTAGTAAATCCCGACTCTGGGATTAATTCAGTAGCCGAATTAGTAAAACGTGCAAAAGAGTCACCAGGCAAGATGAACTATGGCTCCAATGGCAATGGCACCTCACTGAACCTGAGTGCCGAGATGCTGAAAAGCCAAGCCGGTATTTTTGTAGTTCACATCCCATACAGAGGCTCATCCTTAGCGAATGTGGCTCTAGTATCCAAAGACATAGACTTTATGTTTGACAATCTTCCGCCTGCACTTGGCTTGATTAAAAGTGGCAAGTTGAAAGCGCTTGCCGTAACCAGCACCACCAGAAATCCTGCACTTCCACAGGTTCCAACAATGCAAGAAGCAGGCTTTCCTAACTTTCAGGTTTCAGCTTACTTTGGAATCGCTGCACCAAAAGGTTTGCCAGCAGATATTGCTATGAAATTGCAGAATAGTATTCAAAAGGCAGTGTCTCAAAAGGAAGTGGCTGATTCACTCACTAGACTTGGAGCCACTGTAGACTTTATGAATGCAACAAAGTCCGCTGAATTTATTAAGGCCGATGCACAAAGGTGGAAAAAGGTAGTTGATTTCGCCAAAATCGAACTAGATTAATTAAATCTATATTTAGCAATTACCAGCGGACTGCAAATGCAGTCCGCAATTCATTTAATTGAGCATCCGTGAGCGACTTTATCGGAGTATTTTTGAGGTAGAAAAGTTTTGCCGTTTCTTCTAACTCTTCTAAGGTAGCCATTGCTGAGCTGGGTGAACTGTTCCATGCATACGGCCCCAGGCGTTCCAGCATACAAGCCCGCAGAGGTGTTCCAGCCAGACCGTAAGCCTCAATTGCCCTCTCAACACATTCAATCGTTTTGACTGAACCAGGGCTAGCGTAGGGAATTGTTGGCACATGACCTACCTTCATTACAAAATACGGCGTGATCGCAGGTAATAGCTCAGGCAAAACTCCATTACCAACATATACATTGGATTCAAGCGTCAAAGCTACACAGTGGGTACTATGAGTATGAATAATGCAAGAGACATCTTGATCAAATTGCCTTGCTTTATCGTAAATGGCAGCATGCAAGGCCATTGTCTTACTGGCCTTATCACCGCTCAGCTGCTGCCCATGAATATCAATCTTAGCCAATCGATCCGGCTCAAGGAATCCAAGACAGGCATCTGTGGGTGTAATTAAAAAACCATCCTCAATACGAACGCTGATATTGCCTGCAGTTGCATGGACGTAGGATCGATCAAACAAACTTTTCCCAACCCTACAAATCTCTTCTCTTGCCAATTGCTCAATCATCATTTTGCTCACAGTTTTGAGAAGGCGTTTGTAAAAAAATCTGCTGCGCCAAAGTTCCCAGACTTTAACGCAATATGTAGAGGCCTATTCTGAACCTCCGCGTAACACCACGGTACACCTGGGTCAATTTGCTGACCGATCTGCATTTGATCAATACCCAAAGCTTTCACACATGCGCCGGAGGTCTCTCCGCCAGCAACCAACAATTGCCGAACACCAAGAGCAACAAGGCCTTTGGCGACCAGCCCCAAAAGATTCTCAATTGCGCTACCAGCAGCCTGAACTCCAAGCTGTGATTGCACTTCTTTAACTTGGTCAGGGCTTGCTGATGAGTAAATCAAGACTGGACCACGTGAGAGTCGAGGCTCCGCCCAAGTTAAGATCTCCTGCAGTATTTGCTCTACAGATTTCTCGTTTAATGTAAGCGGATTCACAGCGTACATTTCGCCACCCGAACTTTTAAAACTTTTAACCTGGAGATTGGTGGCCTGCGAACAGCTACCTGAAACAATCGCCTGATATCCGCTAGCAGGTGGAAGCTTGCTAGATGCTGGATGCGCACGCAGTCCAAAGTTGGCAGGAAGTCCAATGGCAATACCAGACCCCCCGGTAATTAGGGGAAGATCTTTTAGTGCGGGTGCAATACGATACAAGTCATCATTAGTCACCGCATCAACGATTGCAATTTTTGCATTTGATGCTTTTAAGTGAGTGATCCTGGAGGAGATCGCATCGGCACCAGCAAGAACGGTTTGATACTCAATTAACCCCACCTGATGCTGACATTGAGCCTGCATTACTCTAACCAGATTTGCATCAGTCATTGGAGTTAAGGGGTGATCACGCATTCCAGACTCGCTTAACAATTGATCACCGACAAATAAATAACCCTTAAATACACTCCGCCCATTATCCGGAAAAGCCGGGGTTGCAATAGTAAAGTCAGTCCCCAAAGCCCTCATCAGAGCCTCTGTTACAGGGCCAATATTTCCTTTTGGCGTACTGTCAAATGTAGAGCAGTATTTAAAGAAGATTTGTTGAGCTCCTTGCGCAAGCAGATACTCTAACGCTTCTAAAGACTGGGCTATAGCGGCCTCAGGCTCAAGATTTCTGGACTTAAGTGCTACCACCACTGCATCCAACTCGGAATTTAAATTGTGCTGCGGAATACCTATCGTTTGTGAAACGCGCATTCCATTGCGCACCAGGTTATTCGCCAGATCGGTGGCGCCCGTAAAGTCATCCGCAATGCAACCTAAAAGAATGCTCACTTTGTAGCTTTCGGCAACTCAATACCAGGGAAGATTTTAATGACAGCGCTATCGTCTTCCTTAGCAAAACCAGCAGTTGATGCTTGCATAAACATTTGATGTGCGGTGGATGAGAGAGGCAAGGGGAACTTGCTCGCACGGGCCATATCTAGAACTATTCCCAAATCCTTAACGAAAATGTCTACTGCAGATAAAGGCTCATAGTTAGCCGCAAGCACATGCGCCATGCGGTTCTCAAACATCCAACTATTACCTGCACTATGGGTAATCACTTCGTAGAGTGCGCCTGCATCCACGCCCTCCCTCAAACCTAGTGCCATTGCTTCTGCAGCGGCAGCAATATGCACACCAGCAAGTAGTTGATTGATGACCTTCACTTTGCTGCCAATACCTGCCTTATCGCCCAAACGATAAACAGTTCCCGCCATCGCATCAAGAATGGGATTGACCCGCTCATATGCAGCTGCACATGCTGAAGTCATCATAGTCATTTCGCCAGAGGCGGCTTTGGCTGCCCCACCAGATATGGGGGCATCGACATAAAGAATATCTTTTTCAGCGAGACGCGACTCAAATGAAATTGAGATATTAGGGTCTACAGTGGAGCACATCACGAAAACACTCTGGGGCTTTAAAGTATCCACTAACCCAGGGCTAGTTGGCGAGCCAAACAAAACTTCTTCCGTCTGAGCAGCATTCACCACAACCGAGACAACCACGTCACATATTGAACCGAGTTCATTTATAGACTTACAAGCCGTACCACCAGCTTCGCAAAATTGACGAGCATGATCTAAACGTACATCAAATACATATAGATCAAAGCCTGCCCTTCGGAGGGATGAGGCCATACCGGAGCCCATGGCACCCAGCCCAATTAATCCTACTTTTTTCATTATTTGATCTCGTTTAGTTTATTTTTACGCTTGCTAGAAGCTTTTATTGGCAACAATCATAGCAAAGGCTACCCGTGCACCGCATTGGTCAGGGCTTGAAAATAAGATAAGGAGATGGTGCCCCGGGGCGGACTTGAACCGCCACGCCTTGCGGCACCGGATTTTGAGTCCGGCACGTCTACCAATTCCATCACCGGGGCAGGTGTTTGCAGTGGAAAAACTGCATTGAAGCTTACTAAGAGGTGAGAGTGTAACAAAAAAGTTGTAGCACCCCCATTCTTGACCTCAGAAGCCCTTAAAATGAGGTCTTCAAGCCACATTATTCAAAAGGACTTACCCGTATGGCCGGCCATTCGAAATGGGCCAATATTCAGCACCGCAAAGGACGTCAAGACGAAAAGCGCGGCAAGATTTGGACCAAACTCATCAAAGAAATCACCGTTGCAGCTAAATTAGGCGGCGGCGATATCGCCACCAACCCGCGTTTGCGCTTAGCAATCGATAAAGCTAAAGATGCGAATATGCCTAATGACAACGTGCAGCGGGCAATTCAGCGTGGCACAGGCTCGCTGGAAGGCGTGAACTACGAAGAAATTCGTTACGAAGGTTATGGCCTCAATGGAGCAGCCATCATCGTTGATTGCTTAACGGATAACCGCACTCGCACTGTTGCTGAAGTGCGCCATGCATTTGCGAAAAATGGCGGCAATATGGGTGCCGAAGGTTCTGTTGCTTTTATGTTCAAGCACTGCGGCCAAATGATATTTGCCCCTGGCACCAATGAAGATCAACTCATGGAGATTGCGCTTGATGCAGGCGCTGAAGATGTCATTACCCATGATGACGGCTCGCTTGAGGTACTTACTCCCGTTCCCGACTTTCCTAAAGTACAGGATGCACTGACACAAGCAGGCTTGAAAGCGGAGATAGCTACCGTAACAATGCGTCCTGAGACTGAAACTGAGTTCGAGGGCGAGCAAGCCGAGAGCATGCAAAAGCTATTAGATGCTCTTGAGAATTTGGATGACGTTCAGGAAGTCTTTACGAATGCCTCTTTGTAATTAGTCAACAAATCAATTCCATTCATTTAATACTCTTCATCAACCTATCTCTTAGCTCTTTATGAAAATTCTTTTAGTTGGATCCGGTGGTCGTGAACATGCATTGGCATGGAAGTTAGCCCAATCTCCACAAGTTCAAACCGTATATGTAGCCCCAGGTAATGGCGGCACCGCGACTGCAAAACAAGCTGCAGCCGGCATTCAAAATCTTCCCATCTCCGATCTTCAAGGGTTGGCAGACTTTGCTAAGCGCGAAAAGATTCATCTCACAGTAGTTGGCCCTGAAGCGCCATTAGCTGCCGGCATCGTAGATGTGTTTCGCAATCAGGGATTGCGTATCTTTGGACCAACACAACTGGCTGCTCAATTGGAATCCTCAAAGGATTTCTCCAAAGCATTTATGAAACGTCATGGCATCCCAACTGCGGAATACCAAACATTCTCAAACGCATTAGAGGCTCATGCGTACATTGACGCCAAAGGTGCGCCTATTGTCATTAAAGCGGATGGCCTAGCTGCTGGCAAAGGGGTAGTTGTAGCAATGGATCTAGCGGAAGCTCATGCAGCGGTCGACATGATGCTCGCCGATAACAAACTAGGCAATGCTGGTGCACGGGTAGTGATTGAAGAATTTCTGACTGGTGAAGAAGCTAGCTTCATTGTGCTCGTAGATGGTAAGCATGTTTTAGCTCTTGCTACCAGCCAAGACCACAAACGTTTACTCGATGCCGATCAGGGCCCTAATACCGGCGGCATGGGTGCTTACTCACCTGCCCCAGTCGTCACCCCAGAAATTCATGCACGTGCCTTACGTGAGGTCATCATGCCCACCGTGAAGGGCATGGAAGCTGATGGCATTCCTTACACTGGCTTCCTCTACGCCGGTCTCATGATTTCTCCCGATGGAAAAATTAAGACTTTGGAATTTAACTGCCGCATGGGTGATCCAGAAACACAGCCAATCATGGCTCGCCTCCGCAGCGATCTAGTAAACGCTCTTGATCATGCTGTTGATGGCACGCTTAATGAAGTGGAGCTCGATTGGGATCGTCGTACTGCACTAGGCGTAGTACTTGCTGCACACAACTACCCAGATACTCCGCGTAACGGCGATGTCATCACTGGCATACCAGCCGATACCGATGATCAGTTGACCTTTCATGCCGGCACAAAATTGCAAGATGGCAAGCTAGTCACCTCGGGTGGTCGAGTAATGTGCGTGGTGGGCTTGTCAGATACCGTTCGTGGTGCACAACAAAAAGCATACGACGCAATTTCTAAAATCCAATTTGATGGCATGCAATATCGAAAAGATATTGGCTATCGTGCAGTGAAATAATTAAGCCAATTTATATTACCCAAACACGAAGAACCTTTCACTCTTGTCATCAACTGAACATACTCAAATCAACATTGCAGACTTAAAAGATTACTTTTTAGGTTTGCAAGATCGCATCACTACCGCAATGAGTGCGCTTGATGGCAAAGCCTTTATGGTGGATGTCTGGGAGAAGCCCGAGGATAGCAAGCTTAAGGGTTATGGGCGCACCTGCATTTTGGATGGCGGCAATATTCTTGAAAAGGGTGGCGTAGGCTTCTCACACGTTCGCGGTGATCAAATGCCCCCTTCCGCATCACATCATCGCCCAGAGGTTGCGGGACGTAGCTTTGAAGCAATGGGGGTTTCGCTAGTTTTTCATCCAAATAATCCCAAGGTCCCGACTACACATATGAATGTGCGCTGCTTTATTGCACAAGCTCCTGATAAAGAGCCGGTGTGGTGGTTTGGTGGTGGCTTTGACCTCACCCCTTATTACGGCATTGATGAAGATTGCAAACACTTTCATCAAACTGCTAAAGAGGCTTTAGATCCATTTGGCGAAGACTTATATCCACGTTTTAAAAAATGGTGTGATGAGTATTTCTACTTAAAACACCGAGAAGAGCCACGCGGTATTGGCGGCGTCTTCTTCGATGACTTCAATAGCCTTGGCTTTGAACAAAGCTTTGCTATGACGCGCGCCGTTGGTGACGCTTTCATTGACGCTTATCTACCGATTGTGGAGCGTCGCTATAAAGACAGCTTTACCGCTGAAGAAAAAGCATTTCAAGAATACCGTCGTGGCCGCTATGTGGAGTACAACCTCATATTCGACCGCGGCACCATTTTTGGCCTTCACTCTGGCGGACGCACCGAGTCTATTCTGATGTCCATGCCACCGGTAGTGCAGTGGTGGTACAACTGGCAACCGAAGCCAGGAACACCCGAGGCAAAGCTTTATGACTACTACCTAAAGCCACGAGACTGGCTAGCCTAAATTGACCTCAGCGCATTTAGACACTCCCAAAAAAATTGGCATTCTGGGTGGCACTTTTGACCCACCACATCTTGGTCACCTCAAACTGGCTACGCATTTTGCAAAGGTATTGCATCTCGATGCCCTACTCCTTATCCCTAGCGGCGAACCTTGGCAAAAAGACCCGGACATAACATCCGCACAAATTCGTCTGCAACTCACTGAAGCGGCCGGTATTGATCTTGCTCGAGCATTTCTCTATTTAAAAATACCGACTCAAATTGGGATTGATCGCATTGAAATTGATAGGGCGGGGCCGAGCTACGCCATTGATACTGCCAAAGCACTGCGAGATCGCTTTGGCCCTCTCGTCAGCTTGACTTGGTTAATGGGGGCTGACTCCCTCTTAAACATCCCCTCCTGGAACTCGTGGGATCAATTGCTTCATTTTGTGAATTTTGCAGTGGCCAGTAGACCCCACCATGAACTTTCCACAGAAATGAGCCCTGAAATTCAGGCTTTATTGGAAAAATATCAGTCTATTGATGCAAGCAGCCTTGAAAAAAGCCCATTTGGCCGCATCTATCTAGATAACAGTCTTTCAGTAGATCTTTCATCAACCGAGCTTCGAGCCCAGCTTAAAAGCACCTCTCGTAGCGCTATTGCTTCCGAGCATATTCCGTCTCACGCTTTGGAAATCATTACAAATCTGGGTCTGTACAAATAATCAGGCTAAGATCACCCCTATATTCAAAAATCTCAGAAAAATATTAAAGAAACTATGGACTTAACAAAATTACAACGTGTCGTGATCGATGCCCTAGAAGACGTCAAGGCACAAGATATTCGTGTTTATGACACGACCAAATTGAGCGAGCTATTTGATCGCGTGATCATTGCCACCGGTACCTCTAATCGTCAAACTCGATCTTTAGCCATGTCGGTTAAAGAGGCTGTCAACGCCAAAGGTGGTGAAGTGATCTCCGTCGAAGGCTTGGAGACTGGTGAATGGGTACTCGTCGACTGCGGCGATATCGTGGTTCATATTCTGCAACCTGCATTGCGCGCGTACTACCAGCTTGAAGGTATGTGGGGTGCTAAGCCTGTTCGCGTCAAATTAGCGGCAGACAAAGGTCTTGTGAAAGCAAGCGAACCCGACGACGAAGATTAATGCTTTAGCAATGCGTCTAACGATTGTTTCTGTTGGTCACAAAATGCCAGAATGGGTTGCAACTGCAACCCATGATTACATTAAGCGCATGCCCGCAGACTGCAGTATCGAAATCAAAGAGATTAAGCCTGATCTCACACCAGCTAAAGAGGCAATCAAGATTGCGGCAGCCATTCCGAAGGGCTCTCGCGTTATTGCGCTGGATGAGCGAGGAAAAGATCACACTACTCAAAATCTAGCCACTCAGCTAGCAAGCTGGCGACAGGAGGGTTTTGATATCACCTTCCTAATTGGTGGCGCCGATGGGCTTGATCCAAGTCTCAAAGAAGGCGCTCAAGGGATGTGGCGCCTCTCAAGCCTCACGCTACCCCATGCTATGGCAAGAGTCTTGCTAGTTGAGCAGCTCTATCGAGCTTGGACCATTTTGCAAGGCCACCCTTATCACCGCGAGTAAGTCATTCATGTTTTCTTATATTTACCTTGCCTCACAAAGTCCACGTCGCCAAGAGTTACTCAAACAGATTGGCGTCCAGTTTGAAATGTTGATCGCAGCACCGGGTGAAGATACAGAAACTCTTGAGGCACCCCTACCCCATGAACGAGCCCGTGATTATGTTGAGCGGGTCACTTTTGCCAAAAGTGCTGTTGCATTAGCCAGATGGCAAAACAGCGGTAAACCGTGGGCACCCATTTTGTGTGCAGATACCACTGTCAGCTTGCCCGGCAGCTCAGCTGGCGAGATTCTGGGAAAGCCGAATGATGCTGCTGATGCTGAACGCATTCTCAAAATGCTCAGCGGCAAAGTGCATGAAGTACTCACCGCGGTTGTACTCACAATTGATCCCAAAACAAACCCTCTTTGCTTGGTGCAGGTTTCTGAAGTGGAATTTGCCCACTTAACTCAAACCCAGATTGATAATTACATTCAGAGTGGTGAGCCCTTTGGTAAGGCTGGCGCATATGGCATTCAAGGCTTGGGAGGGGCTTTTATTCCCTCAATTAAAGGCAGCTATAGCGGTATCATGGGATTACCTATTTTCGAAGTTAACCAATTATTAGATTTCGCTAAAGTTGCCCGTATATGAATGAAGAAATCCTAATCAACATCACCCCACAGGAAACACGGGTGGCATTAATTCAGCAAGGGGCTGTTCAAGAGCTTCAGATTGAGCGTACGCGTCAACGCGGCATCGTTGGCAATATCTATTTGGCTAAAGTGGTAAGAGTACTGCCGGGCATGCAATCTGCCTTCATTGAGATCGGCTTAGAGCGCACTGCATTTATGCATGTTGCTGATATCACCCAAAACAATCCTCAGGCGCAAATCGAGAAACTCCTTTTTGAGGGACAAAATGTTCTAGTGCAGGTCCTGAAGGATCCCCTAGGAACAAAAGGCGCACGTCTCACCACTCAACTGAGTATTGCTGGCCGCAATTTAGTTTACCTACCGCCAGCCGGGACAGATGCAGCTACTGAAAAATATATTGGCGTATCGCAAAGAATTGACCAACCTGAAGAGCGCGAGGCAATCAAGGCGCGCCTTGCAGGACTCATGCCTGTGGATGAAAAAGGTGGAATCATTGTGCGCACCAGCGCGCAAGATGCTAGCGATACTGAGCTCGAGCACGATATGCATTACCTACGGACCACTTGGGAAAAAATTCGGGAAGCTGTAAATCACAAGGCCGCCCCTAGCTTGCTTTACCAGGATCTCAGTCTAGCTGAACGTGTATTGCGTGACGTTGCTGGTGAAGAAACCACTCAAATTCGAGTCGATTCGGCTGAAAACTTTGAAAAGCTCAAAGGATTCGCCACCTTGTATATGCCCAATCTCTTGGACAAACTCACACTGCATCGCGGTGAGCGCGCCCTCTTTGATTTATTTGATGTGGATGCTGAAATCAATAAGGCACTTGGTAGAAGGGTTGATCTCAAGTCCGGCGGCTATCTCATGATTGACCAAACTGAGTCGATGACTACGATTGATGTCAACACCGGAAGTTATGTAGGCGCACGCAATCTCGATGACACCGTATTTAAAACCAATCTTGAAGCTGCTCAGGCGATTGCTCGTCAACTCCGCTTACGCAATCTTGGCGGCATCATCATCATTGATTTTATTGATATGTTAAGCAAAGACCATCAAGAGTCTGTTTTGCACGAGCTCAATCGCAATTTAGAGCGGGATCATGCCCGTACTTCGGTGAGCGAGTTTTCCTCGCTAGGCCTAGTGGAGATGACGCGTAAACGTACTCGAGAATCCCTTGCTCACATCACTTGCGAGCCTTGTGCTACGTGCCAAGGTAAGGGTGAAGTCAAAACCGCTCAGACTATTTGCTATGAGATTTTGCGGGAGATTGTGCGTGAACATCGCCAATTTAATCCTCGAGAATTTAGGATTGTTGCTGCACCGGATGTGATTGATCTTTTTCTTGAAGAAGAAAACCAATTCTTGGCACAGTTGGGCGACTTTATTAGCAAGCCTATCAAACTACAAGCTGAAGGTAGTTTCCGACAAGAGCAATACGATATCGTTCTCAGTTAATCGCTGATTAAGCGTTTGAGAACTGAATGCGGTGCAGATTGGCGTACAAGCCATCTTTGGCAATCAACTCTTCATGTGAGCCATTCTCAATCACATGACCATGCTCTAGCACCACAATTCGATTGGCATGCTCAATAGTTGAAAGACGATGAGCAATCACCAGAGTGGTTCTACCCGCCATCAAGCGCTCTAAAGCATCTTGAACTTGACGCTCTGACTCGGAGTCAAGCGCTGAAGTTGCTTCATCCAAAATCAAAATAGGCGCATCCTTGTAAATCGCTCTCGCAATTGCTAAACGTTGACGCTGACCACCAGATAGGCGATTACCGTTATCGCCAATTTGCGCATCAATTCCTTCCGGCATTTCTTTTATGAGTGAAGATAGGTTTGCCGCCTCAAGCGCCTCCATCACGCGCCCACGATCAACGCCTTCTGGGCCGACTGCACCATATGCTACGTTGGCCGCAATACTGTCGTTAAACAAAATGACATCTTGGCTCACAAAAGCAATTTGTTTACGCACATCCGCAAGAACAATGTTTTCAAGCGGGATGTCATCCAAGAAGATTTGTCCGCTTGTCGGCTTAAAGAAGCGAGGCAATAAATTGACCAGCGTTGATTTCCCACCGCCAGAGGGCCCGACAAAAGCAACCACTTCACCTGGCTTGATATTTAAGTTCACTCCAGTGAGGGCATCTTTACGCCCAACCTCTTGCTGGTAAGAGAAGCCAACATCTTCAAATCGAATTCCGCCCTTAGCCTTACCTAAAGACTTCATATTCTCCTTACGGGACTCATCCTCTTCAAAAGGCTGATCCATAAGAGCGAAAATCATCTCTGCTGCAGTTAATCCACGCTGCAAGGGCTGGTTAATATCGGCCAAATGTTTAATCGGTGAAATCACCAACATCATGGCAGTAATAAAAGAGGCGAAGCCACCGACTGTAGTCCCTTCTGAAGCTGACTGCATCAAGGCAATGACCAAGACGAGTGATAGCGCCATAGAGGCTATGAGTTGAGTGATCGGCTGATTTAAGCCTCCAGCTACCGCCGATTTCAAGGCAAATTGACGCAGGCGATCCGCTTTTTCCATAAAGCGACGCATCTCGTACTCTTCTGCTCCATGCACCTTCACAATCTTGTACCCAGCCGCTGATTCTTCAACGATATAGGCTAACTCGCTAGTCAGAGTCTGTTGCTCACGATTTAAAGATCGCAGACGCTTGTTGATTTTGCTCATGATGAAGGCAATGATCGGGAAGATCACCAACACCACTAAAGTCAGCTGCCAATTCAAATAAATGAGATAACCAATTAAGCCCACCACAGTAAGCGAATCTCGCACCAGGCTAATCAACATACCGCCCATGATGGAGAGGACGTTATTTACCTCAAAAACAACTGCGTTAATTAAATTCGATGCAGAGTTCTTCTGAAAAAAAGTAGTTGATGCATTTAATAGTGTTTGGAACATCTGCTGACGCAATTTCAGCAAAACTGAATTAATGACACGAGTGAGCAAATAATTCGATAGAAACTGAGCCAAACTTCGAACAAAAGCTAAGCCCACCAAGAAAACTGGCACCTGCCACAGCTTGTCATTCATTTGCCCGGTAAAACCGCGATCCAATAATGGCTTCATGAGGGCGGGAATAGAGGTTTCGGCGCCAGCAACTATCGCCATAGCCAATAAAGAGCCAATAATTAAGCCAATATGGGGCTTGAGGTACTGAATTAAGCGATTTAGGGCGGTACGGTCTTGAGCATTCATATAATGAATTATGCCCACCTTATCCGTCATACTCATCACTCGTAATGAAGAGGCCAATTTGGCCGACTGTTTGGCCTCTCTGGACGGGATTGCCCAGCAAATCGTGGTGGTGGACACCAACAGCTCAGATCGCACTCTAGAAATCGCTAAAAACCATGGGGCGGTCATTAGCCAGCCAGCAGATTGGCCTGGTTTTGGACCCCAAAAGAACCGCGCACTTGATCTGGCAACTAGTGAATGGGTGCTATCCCTGGATGCCGATGAGCGCCTCACCCCAGCCCTCAGAAATGAAATTCTGACGGCAATGCATCATTCGGCCCATGTCGACTGTTTTGCCATTCCACGCCTATCCTGGTATTGCGGTCGCTTTATTCGCCACTCAGGCTGGAGCCCAGATTATGTTGATCGATTATTCAAACGTGGCACAGCTCGCTTTTCGGATGACCTAGTTCATGAGCGTCTGATCCCTGCTGGTCAAGTAGCAAAACTCGAGAACCCAATGCTGCACTTCAGCTTTATGAACTATTCACAGGTACTGCAGAAGTTAGATCGGTATTCAACTGCTTCAGCAGAGCAAGCTTTTGCTAAAGGGAAAAAGAGTAGCCCATTAAAAGCAGTACTTCATGGTATCTGGGCTTTTATACGCACCTACTTCATTCGCCTTGGTTTCTTGGATGGCCCCCAGGGTTTTGCATTAGCAATCTCTAATGGTCAAGGAACCTACTATCGCTATATGAAGTTATGGCAACTGCATCAAGAAACTGCACTTCACCAACATCACGGTAAATGATCTCTGTACTTTTAGCGACCTACAACTGGCCGCAAGCCCTCAAACTATGCCTTGAGTCACTTGGCACTCAAACGGATTTAGATTTTGAAATCATCATTGCTGATGATGGCTCAAGTGCAGACACCAAAGATCTCATCACCGCTACTCAGGCTCGTTTCCCAGTAAAAATAGTGCATCTCTGGCAAGAGGATCAGGGTTTTCGTAAGACCCGCATCCTAAACCAAGCCATAGCAGCATCCGCCGGTGAATATTTGGTATTTCTCGATGGCGATTGTATTGTTCAACCAGACTTTATCGCCCAACATCGAACACTATCTCAGGCTAAGCACTTGGTTACAGGTAGTCGCGTCCTACTCAATCAAGAGCTCAGCAAAGAATTGCTTTCATGGTCGCATTGGGATTTCAAAAAATTTATCAGTAAGTTGTTGAGCTATCGACTTTCTGGCGGTATCAACAAATATTGGCCTCTCAAGATGAAGCTAGGGAATGGCGCCTGGCGCGATTACAAGAAATTTGTGTGGCGCCGTATTAAGGGGTGCAATATGGCCTGCTGGAAGTCAGATGCCCTTGCTATTGGCGGCTTTGATGAGTCCATGACTGGTTGGGGGCACGAGGATGCGGACTTTGTTTTCAGGCTGCAGAACAGGGGCTTGATTCGCAAATCTGGATCATGGTCTACCGAAGTGCTTCACCTCTATCATCGCATTAACGACCAGTCCAATGCTGCTGAAAATGCGCGTCGTGTACGTGAAAAAATTCTAGCTAAAGCTCAGTAGGATTGAGTTACATTAGCCCCATGACTGCATTTTCAGCACTAAAACCTAAAAAAGTTTTATTTATTGCGACTCGCCAAATTGGGGATGTCCTTGTTACTACACCGCTAATTTCACAAGCGCGTGAACTCTGGCCTGATGCTGAATTTCACTTCCTGGGTTACCGTGGAAAACTCGAGATGCTCAAGGGCAATCCTGATATTGCGCAGACAATCGAAACTTCAGACCGTCCTAAACTAAAAGAATATCTCTCCTTATTTTTCAAGCTCTTTCAACGTTACGATCTCGCGGTAGTTACACAACCTAGCGATCGCGCTTACTTCTATGGCTTAGCGGCGGCCCATCAGCGAGTGGGCGTATTAGGCGGTCACCCTCAAGGCCTCACAGAGCAAGATAAAAATAAAAGAACTAAAAGCGATAAACAAAATGCCTGGAAAAAAGCAATCTGCTTACATACAGTTGATATAGATTATTTCGCACAACATGTGATCGCCGAAAAGCTTCGCTTGCTTGAGATCTTTTATAAGAATCCAGCGGACTTATTTAAAAAATCAATCTCGGTTACCGCTCCTGCTGGTGATCCGATTGCCCCCAGTATTGCGGGTCAACTTCACGCACCCTATGTGGTGGTCCATCCTGGACCTCTAACCGCTTATAAACGCTGGCCTCTAGCTTATTGGCAAACCTTGCTGACATGGATTACAAAGCAAGGTTGGCAAGTGGTGCTTAGCGCATCACCGGCTAAGCAAGATCTGCAGCTCAATAAGGACATTCTTTCCTTGCTGGATGAAGAGACACGTAGTCATGTAGTTGATACGGCTGGCTTACTGCCTATCTCACAAGCGGGCACACTGATTCGTGGCGCAATTGCCTATGTTGGAGTGGATACGTCGATCACCCATCTTGCAGCAGCATGCAATACGCCCACCATTGCCTTATTTGGCCCAACACCGCCTACCAACTTTGGGCCATGGCCTAATGGCTTTATTGGCGAACAGCCCTATCAATTGAGAGCACGCTCACAAACCGTTGGCAATGTCACCATCTTGCAAGGGCCCGGTGAATGCGTTCCCTGCCGTAAAGCAGGCTGCGAAGACCGTGCAAGTAGTAATAGCGAATGCTTAGATCACTTAGAACCAAATCAGGTGATTGCAGCGCTTCAAGCTGCTACAAATAAATAACTTACTCTGGGTAGTTTTGCAGCCACTGATTTAGTGATACTGAACCTGAACAGTATTGGATTGCTTAGCAGCCAAAATTTGATTCAAGCCATGCAAGCAAGCATCATCGGGATAGATGCGCAATTCTTCTGGGAATTGCATTAGACAAGCTCCACCACTAGTAGTGACAGCAGCCGTGAGCATTAAACCTTTTAAACCCTCGCTAGCGCTTGGTATAGAAGCTGCTGCAGGTCCCAGCTTAGGGTCTCGTACGCGATTACTCATCAAGTAAGGTCCAATTTGACTGCGCAAGGATTTGAGATCAATTGCGGAATCAATGGATAAGTGAACGTTACGTGCAAATCGCATGCGGGCGCCAGTGATATCCATCACCGCCTCAGACACGATACGCATCCCACCAGAAAACTTATCGGGCGTGACGTTTACCTTGGCTACCAGCAACTCATCCTCTTTAAGCCACGAACGATTGGGTTCGTAGACCTCGCTATACAGAGTGACCTCAATTGCAGCAGTTCCATCATCAATCGTTGCAATCATCATGCGACCACGCTGCCCTGTCAGCATCCGCGCAGAAGTAATGATGCCGGCGATCAACTGATCCTTACCCTCGGTCACTTTAGCTAATGGTTGGCGAATAAAATGTGCTGCCTCATCACGATAAGCATCAAACATATGCCCTGTAAGACAAAGTCCTAGAGCGCTTTTCTCATCTTGCAGACGTTTCTTCTCCGACCACACCGGTTCGCGAACTAACTCGGGTAGATGGCGATCCTCTTCCCCTGCTACCTCAAATAGACTCACTTGATTGATTGAGGCTTCAGCTTGCTCAGCAGCTTCAATTGCCCGTGCAAGTGAAGCCAATAAGGTGGATCGAATATCGTAAGGATTGCCACCTGCGGGAATAGAGTCTTTATACAAACTATCAAAGGCGCCGGCACGCATCAAAGCTTCAATCGCTCGACGGTTCACCTGCCTGCGATCAACGCGCGCACAGAAGTCAAATAAATCTTTAAAAGGTCCGCCAGCTTCGCGCGCTTTCACAATCACTTCAATTGCTGCTTCACCCGTACCCCTTACAGCACCTAAACCATATCGAATATGGCTAATTGGTGAATCTGGAGCTGCATCTGGCGCACGCAATGGTGTGAATACATAAACGCCAGTATTGATATCTGGTGAGAACACGCGAATATTATTTGCCAAACAATCGTCATACAGAATCTTCACCTTATCGGTGTCATCCATGGCAAGCGATAAGTTGGCCGCCATAAATTCAGCAGGGTAATAGGCTTTTAACCAGGCAGTTTGATATGCCAAGAGCGCGTAAGCAGCAGCATGAGATTTATTAAATCCATAGCCCGCAAAGCGTTCCATCAAATCATAAATCTCGTTAGCTTTGCCTTCAGTAATACCACCTGCTTTTGCACCATCACTAAAAATCTTACGATGCTGCGCCATCTCTTCGGGCTTTTTCTTGCCCATCGCGCGACGCAACATATCTGCGCCACCGAGTGAGTAGCCGCCGATCATCTGCGCCATCTGCATCACCTGCTCTTGATAGACCATAATGCCGTAGGTCTCTTGCAGAACCGGCTCAATACGTGGATCTGGATACTCTACTTTTTGACGGCCATGCTTACGCTCAATAAAGTCCGGGATCAAATCCATTGGGCCAGGACGGTAGAGTGCCACGAGCGCAATAATATCTTCGAAGCGGTCAGGCTTAGCTTCACGAAGCATGCCTTGCATGCCGCGACTTTCTAGCTGGAAGACGGCAACTGTATTGGCATTTTTTAAGACTTCAAAAGCTTTTTCATCATCGAGCGGAATTTCACCGATATTCCAGTTTTTGCGATCAGCGTGTAGCGTCTTAATCCACTTTTCAGCCGCTGCCAAAATCGTCAGTGTGGTTAGACCCAAGAAGTCAAACTTGACTAAGCCGATTGCCTCGACGTCATCTTTATCAAACTGACTGATGACCGAGCCACTCTCTTGATCCTTAGAATCTTTTGCCTCCTGCGTGTAAAGCGGACAGAAGTCAGTTAAACGGCCAGGAGCAATCAACACACCGCCCGCGTGCATACCGACGTTACGGGTCATGCCTTCTAACTGTTGCGCCAAAGATAAGAGTTGGCGCACTTCATCTTCATTCTTTTCGCGCTCGCCTAATTGCTTTTCTTCCTTCTTCGCCATTTCAATCGTCATGTACTGACCTGGCTTATTCGGAATCAACTTGGCAATACCGTCCACGAAGTTATAGCCCTGCTCCAACACACGGCCCACGTCACGAATCGCAGCCCTGGCAGCCATCGTTCCAAAGGTGGCGATTTGACTGACCGCATCTTTTCCGTATTTATCTTTTACGTACTGAATGACACGGTCGCGCCCATGCTGACAGAAGTCGATATCGAAGTCGGGCATGGATACCCGCTCAGGATTTAAGAAGCGCTCAAAGAGTAAGTTGTAGCGCAATGGATCCAGGTCAGTAATACCAAGCGAGTAAGCAACTAAAGAGCCTGCTCCAGATCCACGACCTGGGCCTACTGGTACGCCATTGTTTTTTGCCCAGTTAATGAAGTCCGCAACAATCAGGAAGTAGCCCGGGAAACCCATTTGAGCAATTGTCTTGACCTCAAAAACTAGGCGCTCATGATAGCGAGCCTCTTCCTTGGCACGCTCTTCTGGATCAGGGAAGTTGCGCTCCATATGGCGCTTCAAACCAATCTCTGATTGCTGTAACAAATAATCGTCGAGCGTAATACCAGGCGGCGTTGGGAAATCCGGCAAGCGTGGCTGGCCCAATGTTAAGGAAAGATTGCATCGCTTGGCAATCTCTACTGAATTAGCCAATGCAACAGGTAAATCTGCAAAACGCTTTTCCATCTCCTCTTGAGATAAGAAATATTGCTCTTCATTAAATTTTTTGGTGCGGCGGGGATTGCCTAAGAGCTCGCCCTCTGCAATACACACACGCGCCTCATGGGCCGTGAAATCACTTCGCTGCATAAACTGCACAGGATGCGTAGCAACAATAGGCAAATCCAATTCGCTAGCCAGATGGCAGGCCAGCTGAAGTTGCTTCTCATCCTGAGGATGGCCGCCTCGCTGCACCTCAATGTAAAAAGCATTAGGGAATAATGTTGCCCAACGCTGAGCAGCTTCTTTAGCCTGCTCTTCCTGACCGGCCAGTAGGGCAGCACCAACATCACCCCAGCGGCCACTCGAGAGTGCAATTAATCCATAGGCAAGCGTTCTTTTTGCGGCTTTATCTTCCGCTTTAGAGGCTGGCTCACTAAACCACTTGATATCCACCTCCGCTCGACCACGAGATTGATTCTCTAGAGAGGCCTTGCTTAACAGCTGACACAGGTTGAGATAACCGGAGTGGTTCTGAACCAAGAGCAATAAACGATGGGGTTGATCTGGGTCTTGGGGGTTGCTCACCCAAACATCCGCGCCCGCAATAGGCTTAATTCCACCAGATCGTGCGGCACTATAAAACCGGACTAGGCCAAATAAATTACTTAAATCGGTGAGCGCCAGCGCTCCCATACCATCTTTTTCAGCGGCAGCTACCGCATCATCAATGCGAACGACGCCATCCGTAATTGAAAACTCGGAATGGACGCGCAGATGAACAAAACGGGGTGAAGCCATGAGATCATTTTAGCTGTGCCGAATTTCAAAAACCCCTCATCCCCAGCTGACGGCTATCGCGGGCGATTTGCCCCCTCGCCCACCGGTCCGCTTCATGCAGGATCCCTAGTTGCCGCCTTAGGGAGCTGGTTAGATGCCCGCAAAAATCAAGGGCAATGGATACTCAGAATCGAGGATTTAGATACCCCCCGCTGTATTTCTGGGGCGGATCAAGAAATCATGCGCCAATTGCTAGCCTGTGGACTCTCATGGGACGAAGAGCCAACCTGGCAATCCAAGCATCAAGAGCGCTATAAAAAGGCCTTAGAGCGCTTAAATGAGCTTCAAACCACCTATCCCTGCACCTGCTCTCGGCAAAGCATTGCAAGTGCCTTGGAGGCTCGTGGCGTGATCACGGATCGAAATCAGGAAATGGTCTACCCAGGGACCTGTAGACCCCAAGAAATACCTTCATATGGGAATCAAAATACCCCCTCAACCGAAGTGGCCTGGAGACTCGCCCTGCCCCCGGATCTCACCCTTCATTTCCAAGATCTCGCCCTAGGCAAACAAAGTCAGAATCTCAATCGAGAAGTGGGTGATTTTGTACTACGGCGTCGAGACGGCATATTTACTTATCAACTTGCCGTAGTGGTCGATGATGCCGAGCAAGGAATAACGCACATTGTGCGTGGCGCAGATTTACTGAACAACACAGCACGACAAATTCATCTTCAAGATGTTTTGGGATATTCAACGCCGAACTATTTACACCTGCCCCTGGTGCTGGATGAGTATGGTGAAAAACTCAGCAAGCAAACTCTAGCGAGCGCTATTCACACTGAGAATGCACAACAGGCTTTACAGGAGTTACGTAAAGCAGCAGAACATTTAGGATTGAGAGATCTTCCGGATGGAAAAGATACTTCGATTGCTGAGTGGCTTTTAGCTGCCACCCAGGCTTGGAATAGAAAAATTATTTCTTCTTAAAACCACCAAGTAAAGCGCCAACAGCCGGTCTTGCAGGAGTGATGCCGACTTTTTTCTCTTCAGGATTTGTAGTTTCTGAGGATGACTTAGTTACGGCACTTGGCTCGTAAGGCTTGTAGAAAAATGGATCTGACATTTTGGCTGGTGCATCTGATCTTGATGAGCTTCTGCTCGGTACAGAGCTAGGACTACCCTCAGGCAATGGCTGAATATCTAGCTTGCGCTTCATCAACTTTTCGATATCGTCGAGTAAGCGTTTTTCACTGGCATCAACCAATGCAATCGCATCACCCTTGCTACCTGCACGACCCGTGCGACCAATACGGTGAATAAAGTCTTCCGCATTAAACGGCAACTCGTGATTAATCACGCAAGGCATTGATGGAATATCCAAGCCACGTGCAGCTACATCGGTTGCAACTAGAGCCTCAATCGCGCCAGACTTAAATGCATCCAAAGTCAGAGTACGCTCACCCTGACTCTTATCACCATGAATAGCTCCAGCCTTAATACCGTCGCGCTCTAAGGAGCGAGCCAATCGAGCACAGCCCAAACGGCTATTAGTAAAGATGATGCACTGACGAGATAAGCCTTGACGCGTACGTGCTTCAAGCACTTTCACAATCGCACGTTGCTTGTCCGCACTAGACACCATATGCACCACTTGCTTGACGGTATCTGCAGCCGCATTTTGGCGCGCTACCTCAACCGTAACTGGCGTACGTAAATAACTTTGCGCCAATTTCTTAATCTCTGGTGAGAACGTTGCTGAGAACAAGAGTGTTTGACGCTGCGCTGGAATCAAATCAATAATGCGCTGCAAGTCAGGCAGGAAGCCCATATCCAGCATGCGATCCGCTTCATCTAAAACTAGGATTTCTACTTGAGAAAGGTTGGCTACCTTAGAACCAATATGGTCAAGCAAGCGCCCAGGAGTAGCAATCAAAATTTCTACGCCGCCACGCAATGTAGCAACTTGCTCCTTCATATCCACACCGCCATAAACAACGGCAGCACGCAAATCAGTATGTTTTGAGTAGCTCGCAGCATTCTCAGCAACCTGAACAGCCAACTCGCGTGTCGGCGTTAACACTAAGGCACGAATTGGATGGCGAGCAGGTGAAGCACTGCTACTCGCATGACGCAGAATCTTTTGAATAATTGGCAGGACAAAAGCAGCTGTCTTGCCAGTGCCAGTTTGGGCCGCACCCATCAAATCACTACCCGCCAAAACGTGCGGAATAGATTGCGCTTGAATCGGAGTTGGGGTGTTGTAACCCTGCTCAGATACCGCTTTTTGAATCTTTGGATCTAAGCCAAAGTCAGCAAAGGTAATTGTTGCCGGGGTGGCGCTACTCTCAGTGGCGCCGGTAGGGGAATTTATTTCAGGAACAGTATTTGTCAAGGTAACTTACAGAATGGCTGCAATGCCGGCCTTCGCGGTTTCGGCATCCTCAGTCGATTTAACGCCGGAAACGCCGACTGCGCCGATGGTAAACCCATTTACCTCGATATTGACGCCACCTTCCAACATGCCCGAAATATGTGGGGCAGATAAAAAGGAAATACGTCCGTTATTAATAATTTCTTCGTAGACACGGCTCTCACGTTTACCCATTGCAGCAGTACGCGCTTTTTCTTGAGCGATGTAAGCAGAGACAGGAGCGCAACCATCGCGACGAGTTAAACCCAATACATGTCCACCATCATCACAAACAGCGATAGTCACGGCCCAGTTATTTTTAGCTGCATGCTGATCAGCCGCAGTCAAAATCTTTTGCACATCTGCTTGAGTTAAATATGGTTTAGTTGCCAACATGTGAAATCTTTCTGTCTCGAATATGTTTTATTTGATGAAAGTACTATCTATATAAGTACTTGAATTATAAGGGGTGTTAGCCGATTGATTTACCGGCTGACACCCCATTTACACCCAACTTACTGATTATTTTAGGAATTCTTGGGCTGCAACAACACCACTTGCCTTTGGCTTGTAACCCATCGCACCCAAACTCATCTCTACCCCACTGAGGGCGGCCATCAGACTGAGTTCATTGCAATCGCCTAAATGACCAATACGGAAAGCCTTGCCTTTGATTTTTCCAAGGCCCGTGCCCAGAGATAAATTGAACTTTTCGAGCGCATGCTTACGCAGCACATCAGCATCCATGCCTTCGGGCGTAGCAATGCAGGTGAGCACCGGAGAGTAGCAATCTTTATCTAGGCACTGGATTTCTAAGCCCCACGCATTAACCGCTTCACGGCAAGCTGCCGCTAAACGTTGATGACGAGCAAAAATTGTATCTAGACCTTCTGCCATCATCATGTCGATCGCTTCATGCAAGCCATACATGAGATTGGTGCTTGGAGTCGTTGGCCAATAACCAGTTTTATTCGACTCCAGGATCTCATCCCAAGCCCAGTAAGCCTTAGACATCTTGTTAGCTTTGCTCACTTCAATTGCTCTAGCTGACAAAGCATTAAAGCCAATACCGGGAGGCAACATCAGGCCTTTTTGTGATCCCGATACAGTGACGTCGGCACCCCATTTGTCATGCTCATAGTCTGCAGAGCCCAAGCCTGAAACGGTATCCACCAACAGTAGCGCTGGGTGCTTGAGGGAATCAATGGCTTTACGAACTGCTGCGATATTTGAAGTTACACCTGTAGAAGTTTCGTTGTGGACCACGCAAACCGCTTTGATTTCATGGCCAGTATCTTTGCGTAAACGCTCTTCGATTACAGAAGCATCAACACCCCAACGCCAAGTATCTTGGCCAGGCTTAGTTACCACCTCAACATCCAGACCAAGGCGTTTACCTAAAGCACGCCACAAATTTGCAAACTGACCGGTTTCATAAAAGAGCACCTTGTCACCAGGGTTGAGGACGTTGACCAAAGCACCTTCCCACGAGCCTGTTCCGGAAGCGGAATAAATAATCACTGGTTGCTCAGTCTTAAAAATCTTCTTAATACCCTGCAAGACCTTGAGACCAAATTCACCGAATTCGGGTCCGCGGTGATCAATCGTTTGGTAACTGATTGCACGCAGAATGCGTGATGGCACTGGGCTTGGTCCCGGAATATGTAAAAAATGACGTCCTGAGAGGTGGTTATCTAGTTTTAGCATGCTGAGTCTCACTTGGTTTTTGTAGTTAATCTTGCCGGCCAGTGTAAGACACTTTTTGGCAATTTACAATTTTGTATGCAAAATATTTATGGAATATGTAAAAAATAAGCCTTTTATTGCGTTATTTATGGCTATTGATGGTTTATAGTGAATATGTATACAAAATTAAGACATTTCAAATGATGCTCACAACGCCAGCAAACACGCAAAACTTGCATGAAGCTACCTTCCTAAAGCTCAGAGCCCTATTAGTAGAGGGCGCCATTACGCCAGGAAGCAAACTGAATGAACGTGAGTTAGCAGAGCAACTCAATGTCTCGCGCACTCCAATCCGCGAGGCAATACGACGCTTAGCAGCCGATGGCTTGGTTGAGCTGATTGCCAACCGTGGAGCTATCGCAGTTCAACTGACTCGTGATGACATCCTTCACACCTTTGATGTGATTGCAAACTTAGAGGGCTACTCTGGAGAATTGGCGGCGCAGAACATTAGCGATCAAGCACTCATCGAACTCGAGGCACTTCAATATGAAATGATGGCCTCATATGCACGCAGAGATCTCTCGAGCTACTACCGACTCAATCTCAAAATTCATCAAGCTATTAATCAAGCAGCCAATAACCCCGTCTTAAGCCAGTTATTTACCCAGGTTAACGCTCGCATAGAAGCACTACGCTTTAGGTCCAATCAAGATGGCGTGAAATGGGAGAAGGCTGTCGGTGAACATCAAGAAATGTTAGATGCATTAAAGGCTCGCGACAGTGCGCGCATGCGCAAAGTCATGATGCAGCACGTCATGAATAAACGTGATGTAGTTATCCAATTAGTTGACTCAGAATCCAAACAGAAAGTTGCAGCATGAACAAGCCACTCGATTTACCACTTCCAGAATTCGTTGCCAACAAAGCCGAGTTAGCCAAGCGCCTCAGACAAGAAACCTCCGGCGAAGTGATGACGGACTTGGCCAGTCGTGGACGTTATGCAACCGATGCATCCATTTATCAAGCTATGCCTGTTGCTGTCTTTGTTCCTAAAACTGCTGAAGACATTGCTACAGCAATTCAGATTGCAGCCGACCTGGGTGTACCTGTTTTGCCTCGTGGAGGCGGTACCAGTCAGTGCGGCCAAACTACCGGCACAGCGCTAGTCATCGATAACACCAAATACTTTCGCAAACTCTTGCATGCTGATCCAGAAAAAGCGACCGCAGTGGTTGAACCTGGCATTGTTTTGGATCACCTCAACGCTGCACTAAAGCCGCATGGCCTTTGGTATCCAGTAGATGTCTCCACCGCTGCACAGGCAACCATCGGCGGCATGGCTGGCAATAACTCTTGCGGTAGCCGCTCTATAGCCTACGGAAACATGGTGCACAACGTGTTAGGTGTTGACGCCTGGCTAGCAAATGGTCAAGTGGCGAGCTTTGGGAATTACGCCAATAGCTCTGGCGCAGCAAAACAATTGGGGGGCTTTGTAAAGGGCCTCGCCAATAAACTCCAACCAGAAATTGAAGCGCACTTTCCTAAAGTATTGCGTCGTGTCGCTGGATATAACTTAGATGTATTCCATCCACAAAGTGAGCGCCCATACACACAAGACGGCAGCGTGAATTTGGCACATCTCTTGGTGGGTAGCGAAGGTACGTTGGCGTATTTCAAATCACTTGAGTTGAAGTTGGCGCCATTACCGCAACATAAGGTGCTGGGTGTTGTGAACTTTGCGAGCTTCTTTAAAGCCATGGACAGCGCACAGCATATCGTCAAGCTCGGACCTACTGCAGTTGAATTAGTAGACCGCACCATGATTGACTTAGCGCGTCACAACCCGAGCTTTAAGAAGACCATTGAGACCGCTCTCATTGATGCCAGCGGCCCAACTCCTGAAGCAATCTTATTGGTTGAATTTTCAGGCGAGGCGCATGCACCCTTGCTTGAAAAATTAAAATCTTTGCAAAGTCTCATGGGTGACTTAGGACTTCCAGGCTCCGTAGTTGCAATGCCAGATGCCAGCCCACAAAAGAACTTGTGGGAAGTACGCAAGGCCGGCTTGAATATCATGATGAGCCTCAAAGGTGATGGTAAGCCAGTGAGCTTTATTGAAGACTGCGCAGTCCCCTTAGAGAGTCTTGCTGAATACACCCAAGCGCTCACGGATGTGTTTTCTAAATATGGTTCTCGCGGCACCTGGTATGCACATGCTTCAGTAGGTACGCTTCATGTCCGCCCAATCTTAGATATGCGTCGGGATGGCGCGCAGAAGATGCGTGCAGTAGCCGAAGAGGCATCTGCTTTAGTTCGTAAATATAAAGGTGCCTATAGCGGTGAACATGGGGATGGACTTTGCCGTGGTGAATGGATCTCCTGGCAATTTGGACCAAAAATTACCGAAGCCCTCGCTGAAATCAAGCATGCGTTTGATCCGAATGGATTATTTAATCCCGGCAAGATCATTAATCCACCGAAAATGGATGATGCGAGCAACTTCCGCTTTCCACCAAGCTATAAGGTCATTCCGCTACAACCAGCTTTAGATTGGTCTGCCTGGAACGTACAAAATAACCCCGTCACCGAAGAGACCAGTGCACCTGGTACTGGTGGCGACCCTGCGATGGGCTTAGCTAAAGCTGTTGAGATGTGTAACAACAATGGCCACTGTCGCAAGTTTGATGCAGAAGTAATGTGCCCTAGTTATCGCGTGACTCGTGATGAAAAGCACCTCACCCGTGGTCGCGCTAATACTTTACGTCTCGCACTGTCCAATCAACTGGATATCAAGGACGAAAGTTCGCCCCTCGGCAGTGATGCTATCAAAGAGGTGATGGAACTCTGTGTGAGTTGTAAAGCCTGCCGCCGTGAATGCCCTACTGGCGTTGATATGGCGAAGATGAAGATTGAGTTTTTATCAGCCTATAAAAAACGGGTTGGGCACTCATTACGAGATCTTGCCGTAGCCTATTTACCGAAATATGCACCTATCATTAGCAGCATTCCTGGCTTGCCTGCGCTCCTGAATCTTCGCAACCATATTGCGCCGATTGCCAAACTACAAGAATGGGTCATGGGAATTTCTGCGCAAAGAAGTTTGCCAATCTGGAAAGCAAAAACATTCTGGAGTAATCGGAATGCGATTGCGCCGTATCAATTTACGGCAGCAGAACTGAGCAAGGCTGATGTAAATGGCAATAAGGGTGTAGTCCTGTTAGCCGATACCTTCAATGCCTACTTTGAAGATGAGAACTTGCAAGCGGCACTAGCCGTTCTGAAAGCTGCTGGATATCGCGTGCATATTCCACAGAAGAGTTTGGGTAAACAAAACACTCCAGCAGACTCAAGCAACACCTGCTCTAAAGAGTTCTGCTGTGGTCGCACCTACTTGGCCGCGGGCATGGTAGACAAAGCCAAAGCCAGCTTAGATGAATTAGTAAATCATCTTGCGCCATTTGCTGAGCAAGGCATTCCGATCATTGGTCTCGAGCCATCCTGCCTCTTCACCTTGAAGGATGAAGCCTTAGTCATGGGCTTTGGTGAGCGCGCCATTACTGTAAGTAAGCATGTGCAACTCTTAGAAGAGTTCTTGGCTAGCGAAGCAAGATCTGGCAAGCTTCAACTTCAATTAAAGCCAGCCTCGCGCCCAGTTCTATTTCATGGACATTGCCATCAAAAATCATTTGCCGCTGTTACACCAGCAATGGAACTCTTGAAGTTAATCCCCAATGCAGAGCCTAAGCTCATCGAGTCATCTTGTTGCGGTATGGCAGGTAGCTTTGGTTATGAAGCGGAGCATATTGAAGTGTCAAAGCAAATGGCAGAAGCCAGCCTCTTACCAGCTATACGTAAAGCGCCAGATAGTTGGGTGGTAGCTGATGGGACAAGCTGTCGCCATCAGATTGCCGATGGCACACAAAGGGACGCTGTACATATTGCCAAAATTTTGGCGGCCCACCTCTAAACTAATCCAATAAGTGAATTAATTGGATTAACGCATCACGCCGTAAGCTAGCATCAGCAGAGTTCCAGTCAATAAGGCTGGAACGAGTCGGCGTGTTGGTTTGGAAACCATCACGCCAAGACTAAGAACGCAAATCAGAATCCGAATCCAGACGGGTACAGTTGCCAAAAGGCCAATCGGCATTAAGACCATTCTGACAACCAAAGCTGCGACCATCGCATAAGTTACAGCTGCAAGCCAACGAAAGATTTCGCTCTCTTGGTTAATTTTTTTGGCCAGTAAAACACCAATGGCACGGCAAAAGTAGGTTCCCATTGTGGCGCCAGCTAAAGCAATCCACAAACCCCATCCTTGAAGAGCGGTATTCATCAACCTATTACCCCCGCCTTCTTACGCAACACCTTGCGATCAAATAAATAGGCAGCAGTTCCTGCTACCAAGCCAGTAGTCAGCAAGCTCGTATCGCGATCCAAGATAAAGAAAAATGGGCCCAGTACAAAACCGAGACCAATCGCAATGCGGTTAACCCAAGGTTTCACTTCGGTAAATGTCAGTAAAAAGAATAAAGGGTTAATGAATACCAACCCCAAGGTGATTGCCGGTGGCACCATGCCCGCTAAGAAGTAGCCTAAAACAGTGCCAGGTACGGAGATCAACCAACACAACAAACCAAGACCCATGAAGTAACTCGAGCGATGCTTGGCCTCCATCGACTGAAACTCGCGCATGGAGATTGCCCATGCGGTCATTGCTAAAAGATGAACGGAAGCATAAAGACTGTGATTGCGATCTTTTTCATGCAGCTGAGGAAAGAGTGTCACGGTCATAGTAATGAAACGTGTGGAAGTGAGGGTCACCGCCAAGGCAATAGCAATCACCGATGATCCAGTAATCGCCATCTCCAGCAAAACCACTTGGCCAGGCAGGGCAAACATGAAGAGGCTGGTAGCACTAGTAAACCAAACATCCATGCCATTGGTTTTGCCCATCGCCCCAAATCCAACCATGCCGGCAAATAAGACCATGGCGGGAGCCCCTGCAGCATCCCGAATGCCCGTCCAGAAGGCATCACTACGGTTTTTAAAACGCTGGGCTGCCGAAGCCTCTAGAGCAATTTCGCTAGGGTCTATATAAGGCTGATCGGCAGATGACATGGGTTTATTGTAAGTGAGACGGGATCAAGATTTGCTGGATAGCCTCATAAATCGAGCGCCCACTGAATGTGCTCAGCTACCAGGGTATCAGCCTTAGGTAAAGCGCTTATCAAACCCTCTCGAAGCAAACCTTTGTCTACCTCAGGCACACCACTATCGGTCAAGGCATTCCCCATCGCTACCGCCAAGTTTCTTCGCCAGCGAGAGTAGCCAATACGGCGAATAGCGCTACCCTCGTGACGCCTCTCAAACTCATCCTCAGTCCAAGACCAGAGCTGCAAGAGGCTGGCCCTACCCAAACCATGACGCTCTGCAAAATCTGGCAAGGCTGTACGTTTTGCGAACTTATTCCACGGACAGATGAGCTGGCAGTCATCGCATCCATAAACGCGATTACCCATTGCCTTTCGAAACTCCACTGGAATAGCATCTGGATTTTCAATCGTCAAATAAGAAATGCAGCGTCGAGCATCCAATTGGTAAGGCGCTGTAATTGCCTGCGTTGGACATACCTCGATACAAGACTGGCAGCTTCCACAATGTGATTCTTCTTCTTGGTCAACTGGTAACGGAACATCTACCAAGATTTCACCCAAAAAGAATGTGGATCCAGATTCACGATTGAGCAACAGAGTGTGCTTTCCTCGCCAACCTAAGCCTGCCTTACGGGCTAACTCCACTTCCATTAATGGTGCTGAGTCCGTAAATACGCGATAGCCAAATGAACCAATTTTCTTTTCAATCATTTGCGCAAACTCTTGCAAACGATTGCGCATGACCTTGTGATAGTCGCGTCCCCGCGCATACATTGACACCACCGCTTGAGTTGGCTCCGATAAGCGCTGCCACTCTTGATCAAAATGAACCTCGGGAGATAAGTAGTTCATAGTGACGCAAATTACCCTAACGGTTCCCGGAACTAATAAGCCTGGATCTGAACGTAATTGAGCATGCCTAGCCATATATTCCATTTGGCCGTGCTTACCCTCTGCCAGCCACTGATTGAGACGCTCACTTGCATCGCCCAGATGGGTATCGGTAATACGTAAACCATCAAAACCCAATTGACGTGACTGCTCATCCAGCCATTCGCGCAGATTGGCCTGGTCAAAAGAGCTCAGTGTCGGGGAAGAAGTCATGAGGAATACAGTATGGAGCTTAATAATTGAATAAACTAGGCAAATGGCTCAGAATTCATTTACTCAACATTGTAGGCAAGAAGCGGAAACAGCCGCTTTGGCGCAAAAGCTTGCCCTCAGTCTCAGCCATCTTTTTCAAACAAATCAAAGTGCTCACCTCAATATCTCCCTTGAGGGTGATCTGGGAGCCGGCAAGACCACCTTTGCCCGCCATCTAATACAAGCCCTGGGATACGAGGGTCGAGTTAAGAGTCCGACTTATACCTTGTGTGAGCCCTATCCCATTCAAATCAACAGTAGCAATCCATCTACTCCAAACCTTATAGCCCACCACTTCGACCTCTACCGCATGAGGGATCCACTAGAGTGGCAAGAGGCAGGCTTTGCAGAGCACTTTGATGAGCCTGGATTTTGCTTAGTGGAGTGGCCAGAAAAAGCCGAAGGCACCCTACCTGCTTTCGATATTGAAATTCGCCTCCTTGCTGACGATGTTGAGGACGCCAGAAACATTAGTCTTCACGCGAACTCCAGCCGGGGAATGGTTGTCATAGAGAAAATGCATGGCACTAAAGATGAGTAAGGCACCCATCAACTCCTATAGAAGAAAGCATCTGAAAACCTCAGCAAAGATGCTGGGCTTCATCCTATTCTTTAGTGAGGCAGAAATTGCTTGGGGTGCAAAGATTTTGGGTGTGCGCATTTGGCCTGCAGAAGATTACACACGTATTACGCTCGAGTCAGATAAAGCATTGCCGATTACTCAGCAACTACTCACCAACCCCGATCGACTGGTAGTAGATGTCCAAGGAATGGAATTTAATTCCACCCTGAAGGACTTGGTAGCCAAAGTCAAACCCAATGATCCTTATATTTCGCAAATTCGAGTAGGTCAATTTCAACCGGGAATGGTGCGCTTAGTTTTTGATCTTAAGGAGCCTGTAAAGCCTCAACTCTTCACCCTGGATCCGATTGCGGAATACCAATACCGCATGGTGCTAGATCTCTATCCAACTACCCCACCCGATCCTTTAATGGAATTGGTTAAGAGCAGTGCTCGCAAAGAGAGTGCACTAGAAAAAAGCAATGAAGAAATCGATTTAATTGCGCAGTTTGCTAGTAAAAAAGAAAAAGAGGCTCCAAGGGCTCCTGTAGCTCAAGCCATACCAGATGTAAAGCAAGCTACAGCCCCAGCAAAACCCAGGCGCCTCATTACCATCGCAATCGATGCAGGTCATGGCGGAGAAGATCCAGGCGCTATTGGCGCAATGGGCTCCAAAGAAAAGCACGTGGTTCTCTCAATTGCAAAGCGCTTGAATGACAAGATTGAGAACGACCCCTACATGCGCCCATTTTTGACTAGGGATGGCGACTACTTTGTACCACTTCACACGCGAGTGCAAAAAGCGCGCCGTGTGGAAGCCGATTTATTTGTATCAATCCATGCGGATGCTTTTATCGAACCCAGAGCAAAAGGCGCTTCCGTTTTTGCCTTATCTCAAATGGGGGCCAGTAGCACCACCGCACGCTGGATGGCCAATAAAGAAAATGCTTCAGATCTCATCGGCGGCATCAATATCAAGACACAAGATAAGCAAGTAGCTAATTTATTGCTAGACATGTCGACCACAGCGCAGATTAAAGACTCTCTACAAGTCGGCACATCGATCCTGAAGCAAATTAGTGGATTTGCACCTCTACATAAGGCAAAAGTTGAGCAAGCTAGCTTTGCCGTACTGAAAGCCCCTGATATCCCATCCATCCTGGTGGAGACCGCCTTTATCAGCAATCCCCAAGAAGAGGCGCGCCTCAATGACGACGCCTACCAAGACCGTATTGCGGAGGCGATTTTGAGGGGAATTAAGGACTATTTCTCCAAAAATCCACCAGTTGCCAGACGGGCCAATGCGTAGCGCTCTTGTAACTACAAGGCGTAGAGGGAAAACCCAGCAAACTAAGGGAAGTTAAATCAAGTTCTTGCTATAATTTCTGTCTTACTGGGTCGGTAGCTCAGTCGGTAGAGCAGCGGACTTTTAATCCGTTGGTCGCGAGTTCGAATCTCGCCCGACCCACCAGTATCAAGAAACCCTCACTAGCGATAGTGGGGGTTTTGTCTTTGTAGGCTGGAGAAATGTGGTGACTGTTCGGAACAATGTGGAATTTTGTAGACGTTTCGAGTGGGGATGGTGGACGCTGGATGACCGTGAGCGTCTCGATACGCGACAGTTGGTCGGGCAAACCGACAAAAAACCACCCGAAGGTGGTCTTATTTATTGGGATTAGTGAAAAGATTCTTACTGCATCAATCTATTCGTTAAATCCCCATCAGAGTATGGAAGTCCATCTATCAACCAAGACATCTGCTTATTGCTAGCAAAGATCTTATTTAGATCCATTTGAATGTAGTTTGTTCGGTTCAGATAGTTGGCAATTTTTAACTTGTTATTAGTCAAATCTTTAATAGTCACCCACTGGGTATTATCAGAAACTGTTGCTTTACCTTCTGTAGAAATTGAAGTTCCAAGAGGCACGTCGACATTATTGAGAACATGGCCAATCAATTGATTTGCCTCTTGACCAGTCTTTACTTGTCCAGCCATTTGTAACAAGTAAGAAGCGCGAATAAATCGACCCGGCGTTGTGTAGTCCCCGGGCATACCAATCATTCCAGCACCCTCTGAGCCAAGCTCGTTAATACTTTTACCCTTAATAGTTAACGGCTTTGGGGCAGTTCCTGAAAGCGCTAAATAATTTCGCGCATTATTAAGATGCCAATCATAAGTTGGTGCATTGGTAAGAGTGTTGGAAATATTGTCGTAAATAACCATTTCACCTTTCACAAACTCAATCACAATACTAGATCCACTGCGATCAGTGAATACAAAATGAAGCCACGGTGCAGTTGGAATACCAGAGACTTCGCTAGGGTCAAACCATACTTTGTATTTTGGTAATTCTTGCTTTAACTCCTTTACCGTGGAAAACATGCCTAAAGTAAAGGCTCCTAAATTCACAATAGAAACATAATTTTTATCTTGGGGTGTTACCGACTGATATTGAGTAAAGCCGGGCAAGAAGTTTCCACTCATTCCCAAGCCGGCGCTATTTTGCCCCTCTAGAAATGCATTTCCCCCTTTGAGGATTGCAGGGCTCACGCCAATAAAAGCATATTTACTAGATAACTGTTCAGAAGGCAGATTCATTTTTGCTGGCGCGCTCAATAAGACTGGAGTTCCCTTCGGCATGGCCATCAATGTCCACTTCATATCGAAGGCCCAGTCCATATTTCTTCCAGCTACAACCGTGCCATCCTTAGCAATAGTATTAACTGCAGTACAGGCTATTCCGGCTTGCACAAATGAAATGAGTGAGAGGCTAACAATACAACGCGCTGCAAATGACATTGAATGAGAAAACATAAAATCCTTTGAAATTAATATTTACTAACTTAAAGAATAGCACCTCCAACAGAGAAAACCCCCACCTTTTCTGATGAGGGTTTGCTTTTCTAACGCCATAACGTGACTTACATCGCGATTGAGTACTATTTCCAATCAGGCGTGCGCGTCTCACTAGTTAAAGTTGGGCGACCGCCTAAAATTGTCGCTACTACGCCAATGTCTTTGATTTTCATCGGACGCACATCTTGTGGATCCTCCTCAAGAACTACAAAGTCAGCCAACTTTCCGGTCTCAATGCTTCCTAGTCTATCGTTTAAGCCCAAAGCATAGGCTGCATCAATCGTCACCATCTTCATTGCCTTATTAACGTCCCTCACTCGCTCATAAGGAGCATGAACCTTCCCAGAGAGGTTGCCTACTCGATTGACTGCAATCCACACCTCTAGTAAGGGAGATGGAACGCCAACCGGGGTATCAGAGTGCAATGCCACCACAACATCTTGATCTATTAACGAGGCCATGCGGGCCGCCAAGGAGGCTCGATCCGTACCAATCTGATTGGCATTAATATCCGCACGATCGCTAACAAAATATGGGTTGGTACTGACCAATGCACCTAGCGCCTTGACTTGCCTGCCTTGTGCCGTACTTGAAATTCCAAAGTGTTCTAAGGTAAAGCGGTGATCAAAACGGGGATGCTCTGCTTGCAATATCTCTAAAGCATCTAAAGTAACTTGATTACCTCCGCTTCCATTTGAATGAACATGTATCTGAAATCCTGTATTCCACCAAGGTCGCATTGCCTTAAGGAAATCCTGTTTATTGTTAAACATGAAGAGGCCTTTATATAAATCTGGATTTATATATCCAGGCCACTCTAACTGCATTCCAAGACTAGTAAATGCATCATCTGCAAAAAACTTTACGCCATTAAAGATGATTTGGTCATTACCACTTTGTCTTAAGGCTACTGCCTGATCAATGGCTTTATTGCCATATAAGCCCATGAAAGTAATGCCATCAGCCACATGCACAATTCGTGCCTTCGAATCTGGCTGACCAAAAACCTGTTTGACTAGCGCATCTTCCAAGGCGAGATTAACGCCGCCATAAAACTGGTCACCCGTTGTAGTGATTCCAGCTTGCTGCATCAAGGCGCTGATATATCGCAAACTATATAAACCTTGTGTTGGATTAAGAATTTCAGAGAGAGGCTTTAGCATGATGAGTTTTGCAGCCTCGGCACCCAGGAATTGACCATTAGAAGAGCCGTCTGGATTACGCCCTGCCCCTACCGTCTTGGCAAGTTGCTCATTCGTTACACCATATTTCTTAATGGCAGCTGTATTAGCAAAAATGAAATGCTCAGAAGCGTCCCACAGTATTAAGGGGTTTGTCGGAGAAATCTTATCTAAATCAACATTAGTTGGCTTTTTCTTACCCATCGCTACCGAGTCATAGCCCCATGTAAGAATCGTTTGATCCGGGGATTTAGCTGCCGCAACATATTCTTTAAGCTTAGCAATCATCTCCTCGGGATTTTTGACTCCCGGAAAATCCGGTCCATAAGGATTGCGGAGTGAATAGTAGGTTAAGGGAGGCAAGCTAATGGCCACCCCACCCATGACTGGATGTCCATGGGCTTCAATAAAACCTGGATAAATTACTTTATTGGCAAAACTGTTATTTATTTCATATGGGTGGTTATCCAACCAAGGCTTCAAATCATCTAAGGTCCCAACCGATAAAATACGTCCATCGCGAACCGCAACTGCTGTAGCAGTTGGCCACCCCGGATCCATCGTGACAATTTTCTTCGCTGTAAAGACGGTAATTTTTCCATCTACATTACCAGCAGCAGGAATTGGCGAATAAGGAATTTTTGGTAATACATTGGCCCTAAAAATAGGCCCGTCTTTATCACCACCCTTTTGAAATTTCGCAATATTTGGAAACTGCCCGCCATAAGGCTTGTCAATTAATTGATTATCTTGTTTGTATACAGTTAATGCCTCCCTAAATAGCGGCGCCAATTCTGTTACGCAATAAGTGCCCCATGTCTCAGGGGCTCCTGTAGGTGTTTGCTGATTTGGCGCACCAATTCGAGGGCGGTGACCGTCGTGTGCATAAGCGTAAATGCTTGCAACTGCAAATAACAAACCATATATATACTGATTAACTTTCATAGAGCCCCTGTATCACCATAATTGAATTATAAGCAGCGAAAACGCCGTCATTCCAATACTTCAATGAGAAATTTTGTTAACGCCAATGCTCTGTAGATAGAAAAAACCCGCCGAAGCGGGTCAATGAATTGGCATTCCCGTGAATATCAGAGAGTGTTTTTGTAGATTGTTCCGTCTTTCATAATGACTCGGAAATTCTTATTGGGATCGACGATGATGTCTAAGTTTTGCGTAGGATCGCCGTCAACCAATAATAAGTCAGCATAAGCACCCTCTTGAACTACCCCTAGTTTTCCAGGATAGGGATTACGGATACCAGACATTGCCATCAATTGTGCGTTGTCATGAGTAGCCATTTTTAACGCTCTAGCCGGTGACATCCATTTTTTCAACTTAGCTAACTGTTTATTTTGCTCAACACCATAGGTTTCGAAGAAAAAATCAGAGCCCCACGCCATTTTGACGTTGTATTTGATTGCCCATTTAAAAACATCGCTTTCACCCATAACAACCTGATGTTCTTTATGACGCTGAAGTGGTGAGTATGTATTATCGAACTCCTCAAATACTTGGGTACTAAGCCATACATCTTTATTTTTTAAATACTTTACTGTTGCTTCATCGAGCAGCTGTCCGTGTTCAATAGACTTGACCCCAGCATCCACAGAGCGACGAACTGATTTTGTGTTGTATGCATGGGTTGAAACATAAGTACCAAGATCAGTAGCCGCCTCTACTGCAGCCTTAATTTCATCGGCCGTATATTCTTGCACTGTTACAGGATCACTTGGTGAAGCAACACCGCCTCCCGTTGCTAATTTAATTTGCGAGGCGCCATTGCGAATATTGAAACGAACTGCGGTTAGGACTTGATCACGGCCATCAGCTAAAGTGGAAATTCGGTATACCTCTCCTATGGAAAGTGGGCCACCAAAACTTCTTGGCAGAGCCTCAGGTGCACTATAGTCCCCATGACCCGATGTTTGGGTAATCATGGTGCCGCTTGGGTAAACACGTGGACCCGGTGCTTTAGCAGCATCAAATTCACTTTTAAATTTAAACATTGGTCCACCCATATCTCTTACAGTGGTAAATCCAGACATGAGAGTAGCTTTTGAAGATTCATAAGCCTTTTGATCAAGCAACGCTGGTGTAGTGGCTGGATCAAAAAGCAGGCTTTGAGCCACACCGAGATACAAGTGAGCATGAGCATCTATAAGACCAGGCATTAAAGTACGACCATCACCAGCAATACGGGTGGCAACTATGCCCTGCGGAATTTCAATTGGCTTGCTGGATATAGTTTTAATGGTATTGCCAATAACCAGAACATTGGTTGGTTGAGTTAACTTATTGGCAGTGCCGTCAAATACTCGAACATTTTCATAGAGAGTTGCTGTCTGGGGAGCTGTTTGAAGATTGGTTTGAGCGAAACCCAAATTTGCATAAAGGGTGGCACAAACCGCGAGTAACTTAATTGAGGGATTCATAATTTAGCTATAAATTTAATGGTGCGTAATAATATCTTCAAATGTACACAATAAATTTATGATAATAAATACATGGATTAAACGGATGACCAATCGCACAGTCATTTTTTAGCTTTATAGGCTATTGATTTATATAGGGTTTTGAAGACCCGCAACTTCTTTTAATCCGTTGGTCGCGAGTTCGAATCTCGCCCGACCCACCAGTTATACAAAAGCCACCTTGGGGTGGCTTTTTCTTTTACCGGAATCAATATCGCGCCTGATCGACGCTATGGTCAATCTACTGGACCGTAATGGGTGGGGGTGCACGTTATAGATTCATAAGCAACCTTGTATTGCTTATAGAATAAAAAATCATCTTTTGAGCCTTTATTTGATTATTATTGGCTAAAGCCTTCCCAAAGAATCAACTTTTGCCTTGCCTGTACGCAATTGAAAAGTCTAAGTTTCAGCTCTATTACTAAAACCCAAAATGATCCAGAAAGAAAATTTTTCGTGAATATTTTCAAAAAAACACTTAGTCTGTTCACGGCTACATCTTTGATGGCAGCCTCCATTGGCAATGCCATAGCTTGTACGTCTCTTGTCATCACCGACACAAATGGCAATGTGTATCACGGACGAACACTTGAAAACTCTGCGCGGCCACCAGCATTGCTGACGTATATGCCTGCAGGCACAAAAATTGATTCAACTACCCCCACGGGTCAGCAAGGTATGACCTTTAATACAAAATATGCATTTATTGGTGCGGGCAGCTCTAAAGGCTATGGTGTTAAGCAGCAGCTATTTCTAGATGGTCTTAATGACCAAGGTCTCAGCTTATCTGGTAACGAGATAACCCCAACCACCTCAATGACTTTGGGGTCGGATAATTCGAAGATTCTCTCCGGTCAACTTTTTAGCACTTGGGTGCTTGGAAACTTTAAAACGGTTGATGAAGTTAGGAAAGTTTTATCTAGTGATGCCGTACAGGTTTGGTTACCAGATGTTAAATTGTTTGACAACCTTCCCGTCCCACTTCACTATGCAATTCACGATAAAAGTGGCGGCGCAATTGTGATTGAGTTTGCAAATGGCTTGGCCAATATCTATGACAACCCTGTTGGCGTTTTAACTAATGGACCTCATTTCCCATGGCATCTCGAAAACCTGAACAACTATACATTTAATAATGTTGATAAAAACACAGGGCAGTTAGGGAAACTGAAATTAGCCACAGCGGATTCCGGCAATGCAATTGCAGGCCTTTCTGCTGCGAATACCTCACAGGGACGCTTTGTTAAAGCAGCTTTTTATGCAAACTACGTAACAAAAGGCACAACACCGGATCAGGCCATCAATCAACTTGGCCACATTATGAATAATTTTGATCGTCCTGACGGTCTTACTGTTGATCCTGCAGGCAGCAAAGGCGATGGTGGTGCTAGCAGCAGTAAATCATCAAGCGAAGTTTCTGATTTCACTGTAATGAAAGATCTTTCACGCGGTAAATATTACATTCGTAGTATTAACAATTCCCTGAATTGGGCTGTAGTTGATCTAGCTGCATTGAAGAATCTAAAAGAGATTAAGGCACTCCAAGCGTATGGAATAAATAATGCCGGCCCTCAGGATTTATCTTCTTCATTTTTGAAATAATTCAAATTTAGGTACATTAATAAAACCCGCTACGGCGGGTTTTATTTTGTCCGCAAGGACTAGAGCAAATTTTGCAATGCTAATATGAGGCCTTGAGCAACCCATTGCACACCAAACCTTATGATGCCTTTGAATAACACCCTACGCCGCTTAAATGCCAACCTGATGCGGGGCGTTAATTTAGTAATCGCAACTCTTCTAATCTCGTTTGGCCTTAGCTTTTCAGTGCAAGCTCAAGATAAACCTGAAATTAAATACGCTTCGGTGAATGGCGTGAAGTTAGCCTACTACTTAAAAGGCAAAGGCGACCCGATGATTATGATTATGGGTTATGCCGGCACATTAAGTGCATGGGACCCCGCTCTTCTTGAAGAGTTGGCAAAGAATAACCAACTCATTATTTTTGATAATCGTGGCGCTGGACTGTCCACCGATACCAAAGAAAATAATACGACTATCCCGCAAATGGCAGATGATGCCGCAGCCCTAGTCAAATCATTGGGATTTAAAAAGGTAAATGTATTCTCATGGTCCATGGGTGCTCGAGTTGGACAACAGCTTGTAATCAGACATCCAGATCTGGTTAGCAAAGCTATTCTGTGCGCTCCTAACCCAGGTGGAAAATATCAGATCGCCATTAATAAAAAAGTTGGAGAAGAGTTAAATAATCCTAGCTTGTCACCTATGGAGAATTTTGAGTTGTTATTCCCAATGACGCCACAAGGTAAAGCGGCTGCTAAGGCTGTATATGAAAGATTTATGGCAGCAAAGGCTGCAGGAACTATCCCTGATGATTTTGTAGTATCTAAGGAAACAAAGGCTCGCCAAGTTCGAGCTCGTATCACCCTTTGGGATGCCGACAATCAGAATTACCTTGATTTAAAGAAAATTAAAATTCCCGTGTTAGTTGCCGATGGCCGCGAGGACATCATAGACAATCCACAGAACTCAGTAGTCATTGCCACTCAAATTCCTTTTGCTTGGTTAGCGTTTTATGAAGGTGGGCATGCCTTCCTATTCCAAAGTTACAAGAAACTTTCTGAAACTGTAAATATCTTCCTGCAAAATGACTAACCAGCCCACCCTGTTTGAGCCAATTAAACCTCTTTAGGCCCGTTTGTCGCGAGTTCTAATCTCGCCTGACCCACCAGTATCAAGAAACCCTCACTAGCAATAGTGGGGGTTTTGTCTTTGTAGGCTGGCGAAATATGTTGGTCACTATGGGTACGCAATAGATGATCTATTGGACGTTTCGAGCGGGGATGGAAGGCGCTAGGTGAGACTGAGCGTCCTAGATATTCCATTAATTTGAATTTAAGTAATTGCGATCAATCGCGTTAAATCGGCTGAATTTCAGAAATCTCAATTGCAAATGGCTCGGAAAAGACTTCTTGATAAACCTCCAAAAACTCTGGTGTTGATCTGAATTCGCGGAATATTGGCCAGTCCTCGTAATCTCTTTTCTTGACTGACCCATTCGAACCAATATTGCGCATTAAGGAAGCGCTAGATAACCAGTCACCTTTTAATACTGCATTCCCAAGCTGAAACGAATCAATGAGTGCAGACCAATCATATTGGCTTAATATTTCATTGCACTTATTAGAGTCTCCAGCCCATTTGTAAGCTTGTGCCCGATTTAAAACTAAAGCAATTCTGTACCATTCAGAATGAAAATTCTTGAGCGTATTGCATGCAAAGTCCAGCAACTTAATGGCCGATAAATAATCACCTCTATCGATGAGTCCATAAGTCGTCTCAAGCAAATACTGGTCGGCACTCTCACATTCCTCGGGGAAAATTTTTCTCCATAAGACTTGACCAAGCATGATTCCCAGCACAAGCAAACAAGAGGCCGACTCATCAAAATAAGCCTTTGTTACCTGAAGTTGAGCGCCTTCAGTTACTTCCGACCCAAGACTAAAATGCTTTTCCTTGCAAGTCGAAATGTAATGACTTGAAACGACTCCATCGGCATGCACGAAAAGATTTCGGCGTTCAGTTAGCTCGATAAATTGAGGAAAAATTTCTAGACCCTTTGTCAGGGGGAGATTAAAGCGCTTCTCCATCCATTTAAAGTGGTCGGTATGGCTAGTTCTTAGAACACCCTCAATCTCTTTTTCAATAACGTGATCTCGAATAGCCTCAATAGAATTAAATGCAGTAGCCGCTGCGAATGTAATTGTTTTTTCTGACGCATTTAACAGCTCAATACGTCCAACTAAAATTGCCTTTAGTAAACGTCCGAGAAACGCATCATATTGACTAACAAGTGTGACGAATAAGCTACGCGGCACTAATGTTTGCGCCAGCATCGCATTTTCATGACGCCCTTGAACCTTTAAAAATCTTCTTATATCAACTGCAGGGATAGTGATCCTAGGCGGGTTCTGTGACCGATCAATATGCTGGTGTTTTGCTACAAACTCATCAAGACTTTTCTTAGATGAACTGCGCATTGCATGCAAACCAAATAGAGTGATTGGCAAGACCTCTTTTAGACTTTCAATCTGGCGGATAAACAAATTTATCTCGTTTCCAATTGAATTATTGATTTTAGGAGGTTTTGTCATAAATGCTTTTTACCGTGTAGACAGGCAAACTTAAAGTTATAAGAAAAAGCTAATCATTAAAAAATATCTAGTTTCACATTAATTTACATTTCAAACTCTATAAGCCGATAAATCCATCTCTTCACTACCTCGTAAGCGCATGGTGTACTTGTCGCCATCCACATAAATGAAGATATGCTTGTACTCACGACCATCCTCACGAACAGTGGAACTGAGTTTTTCCCTCAATTCTTCTAACTTGGCATAAGGGACGGCAAAGTTGACATCCAAATCGACCATCCCGAAGAGCATGTATCCAGAAGCAGCCTCGCTTAAGAATTGACGCTGAACCTCGTGATAAGCGTACCAGTAGAAAATCTCTGAACGAATGTATCTTTTAGATATAGCGACTGCTGCATGAACACCCCCACTTTGATCTGCATAAAGGGAGTATTTCTTCTTGACTAAGACCTTATCTAGCTTAAAGCCCAATTCCTCAATAGCCACTTGCTTCTTCTGTTCAATGATTTCTCTGGGGGTTGTTTGGGGTGTAGCGTAAGTTTTTTGCTCTGACTTATCTTGATAATCCAAGGGCTCACCTGCCCCGTCAATCTCTAGATCCTTATCTTCAGCAGCGGTAAAGATCACATCTACGATCTTATCGATACGGGTATATTCAATCGGCTTGAGAATAGTGTGAATCTTTTCCGTTACTTCTTTGCCCGAAGTTGATAAGTTCACTTCCATCAATTTGATTAAAGCCTCGATACCGATAATTCTCATAGTCCAGGCATGCCTTGATCCCCGAACTTGAGCCTCCAGCGATTCAGTCTCATCCCTACCAATAACAATCAATATTGGTGAATCATGGGGAACCCTCCCCGCTTCAGCCAATCGATCTCGATAAGTGGCGATGACGTCTAACTTAATTGTGTAAGCATTGGTGGTCTTAACCTCAATTACCAAGCAGTCAGAGCCAGATGTCCAAATACCATCGTAGCCAATATCGTTACGAACACCCTGATAGCGGCCGTTTTCCGCAGTAAATCCAAGTCTTCTACCAATCTCATTGACGACATCCTGAAGCACCTGACCACTATTAGTAAAAGCATGGTCAGTACAGTAAGTAGCATATTCAGCCAGCTTTTTGCTATCCACCTCGGTTAGAAACTGCCTAAATTCAAGAGATGTTTCACTGCCATCCTTGAGCTGGCCATCGCCCGCCATTTTGACAATGGTTTCAAGATTCATCTTTAAGACTGAATCTTTAGTGGCTTTCCAGATTTCAAGTAGTGGCATATATGTAATTTTTAGATTTTCTACATATTACAAGGATTTGGGGTGCCATTACCCACTAGCCAAATCAAATCCGAGTGTCGCGAAACCCGACGCTTCAGCGTCTAAGTTGTCGGGTATCACGACAACCCAGCCTTTTGCGGTAGCATAAATCCATGAAATTCTCCCTAGTTAACGGACAACGCCAGGAAGCCCAGCCTAAGCTAACAGGCATATGCCCAGCTTGCGGTGCTTTTATGACTGCAAGATGCGGACGAATCCGCGTGCACCACTGGGCTCATACGAATCAAGGTCGTTGTGACCCATGGTGGGAAACAGAATCCGAGTGGCATCGGGGCTGGAAAAATCAATTCCCCGCTGAATGGCAAGAATTCATACAACGTGGCGACACTGGCGAAAAGCACATTGCTGACGTTAAAACTAAGAATTGCTGGGTAATTGAATTTCAACACTCGGCCATTGATTTTGATGAGCGAATTTCGCGAGAGCGTTTTTATCAAAAGCTCATTTGGATAGTTGATGGCACAAAACATAAAGGCGACATAGAGCCATTTAAAAAGGGATTTATTTACGGACAATCCCCTGACCCACTATCACCTAACAAATACCGAACATTTTTCCCCAAAGGGAATCTTCTCAAAAATTGGTCAGAAAGCTCAGGTCACGTGTTCTTTGATTTTGGTGAGGAACATCCACTTTGGTGGATTTATCCCGGAAGCAATGAAACCTACGCATATATCCAGAGTATTACAAGAGACCAGTTAATTCAAAGCCTCCAAGAACAGAGTGTTAGCGGAAAAAATGGGTTTGATGCCCTAATCCATGACTTTGAGAGCTTCATAAAGAGGTGTGAAGCCGATCCAGAGCTACCTCGACTTCAAAGATTAAAAGACATTCAAAAGGGTTAAACCTAAAGAAATCACATGCAAGTGTCGTGTTTCGAGACATTTTAAATAATTTAGTTGCATAGCTAACCAATATCGGCTAGACTACCTACATGTTTGAACAATGCCTCTATTTCAATACCACCAGCCTAGCTCGCCAGCTAGAGAGGGAATGGACTAGCGCATTTAAGCCTTTTGGCCTCACCCCCTCACAAGCATTCATGCTTAGAGTGGTTCTAGATAAAGCCACGTTATTACAAAGCGAACTGGCCTTGGAGATGAATATCAGCCGCCCTACTGCCACTAGAGGATTGGATGGCTTGGAGAAACTGGGGCTCATTAAGCGCCTAACTTCGGAGAAAGATGGTCGTGAACAAGAGATTCATCCGACTAAGAAGGCTGTTGAGATGAAAGATGCCATTAATGCGGCCAGTGGAGCTGTTACCAAGCGCCTCAAGAAAGTATTGGGCACAAACCATTTTGAAGATGTTGTTGGGCTACTTCGAGGCATTAGATCTGCCCTGAAGGAATAGGGACTTTTTTATTTTGCTAATAGTTGCATAGCTAATTAGTCTTATTGAATTGATTTATTTACAAAGGAGAATTACATGCCAATCTTGAACGTGAAAGTCAGCGGACAAAAGAATATTGCTACGACTAAAGCTATTAATGAACTACTGCTAGACCTTACCCATCGCATTTTGGGGAAGAAAAAGGAAGTTACCGCTATCGCAATTGAATACGTAGATGCAGACTGCTGGTTTGTGGGTGGCAAGCTATTAAGCGAGCAAGGGAAGAATAGTTTTTACTTTGATATCAAGATTACTGATGAGACCAATACCAAAGATCAGAAGGCTCAGTACATCAAGGAAGCATTTGAGGGTTTTGAACGCATCCTAGGCAATATTCATGAAGAGAGCTATATCTACGTACAAGATGTCAGGGCTGCTAGCTATGGATATGGTGGCAAGACTCAGGAATATCGATATCACCAATAACACCGCAAATACCGCCGTAACCCAATGAAATATATGGGGTTACGGCTATAGAATTGGGCAAAATTTCCTAGGAAATCAGCCCCAAATCCACTAAAATAGGTACATGCCAACTAAGTTTGCCACCCAATCTCAATCCCGCCAATACAACGTTTCTAACGCTGTGGCTTCTGCTCGGATTGAAGGTATTGTTCCAACTAAGCAGTTAGAGCAAAACCTCACTGATTACGTTGCCGGCAAAAAGAGTATTGCGCAAATATTGGAAGAAACTAAGCAACGCTATGTCACGCTACGACGCGGATGACACCTACTGCTACCCAGGTACAGATGTACTTCGAAACAAAGCAGAAATAACTAACGCACAAGATTTAGACACCTACGAAGGTGAGCTATCTACTTTGCGATCAATTGAGATCCTAGAAAATCCCATAGTAGGTCAATTTGACCTTGCTCATCTTCAGCGCATTCATTTGGCACTCTTTCAAGATGTATATGACTGGGCCGGGAAGATTCGCACAGTAGATATTAGCCGTGGCAATAGTCGTTTTGCTAATGTGCGCTTTATAGAATCTGCGGCAAACGATATATTCAACAAACTAGCACGTGAAAACTGGCTCAAAAGCCTGGATGCCGACTCCCTATCAAAAAGATTAGCTCACTATTTATCAGAGATAAATGCCCTTCACCCTTTTCGAGAGGGAAATGGTCGCGTACAACGCATATTCATCTCGCAACTTAGTCAATCAGCAGGCTATCAACTCGACTACTCCGACCTTGAGCAGGAGCAAATTTATCTAGCAATGGAACTGGCATTTAATGGCGATGAATCCATTCTTGCCAATCTCATTCTTGAGCGTTTGGAGAACAGTGACTAGGTTTAAGCAATTTACTGACCTGTCTGGGCCAATTGAACCTCTTTAGGCCGTTGGTCGCGAGTTCGAATCTCGCCCGACCCACCAGTAATACCAAAAGCCACCTTCGGGTGGCTTTTTCTTTTTCTGGAATTCTGAGTTTGCCTGAGACGGCTTCGGCGCGTGAGGCCGCTGGTCAGCTACCACTTAACAGCAGACCAACGATCCATCAGCCTTTGAATGTTTTCTATCGACCCAAAGCGGTCATATGGGCGAAGAAAAACCACTCCGTAGAGTGGTTGGTAGATGCTCTATTAAGTTTTTATTTCTTCGTCATCTCAAAACAAGAGGCTACCTTTGGGCTAGCTGAGACTTGGGTGTAGCAAATTTCTAAATTCTTGGGATCCATCAGCTTAAAGGTAAAACTTCCTGTTTCATTGACCATTACGCCGCTCTTCATATCTTTAGCATACGAACCCATCAATACTTCTTTGCGCTTAACGTCGGTTGAATGCTTGTTATTTGTTGCGCCAATAGAGCCAACAAAGTTTCGACCCTCTTCTTTATCAATAACCATTACATACTCTACGCTTCTAAAGCGAACGGCCTTTTCTTTACCAGCTTCTGTGGGGTGGAAGTGTCCAGCACCAGATACCGCTGAATTACTCATGCCGGTCCACGTACCAATCATATTGGGTGAGCCTTGTGCAAATACTGAGAGACTCGTAGATAGCATTGCTAGACATAGAACTTTTTTCATTTTTTTCTCTTTTTTTGGCTTGTGTAAAGACACAACAATAATAGAACTTCTAAAAAAAGCAATAGCGTGTTCACGCTTCGGAAGTTGATATATCGCCACGAAGGCTCCAAATGAATGCATCTTGAGGCTTACCTCACTTTGCACTCATCACTGCTGCCATTTTTAAACAATGGACTTATAAATAGGGGCAACTTATAGGCATTGTTTAGCAATTTTGGTCTTTTAATTATTTGGCCCGACTTGGATTGAATCCCGCTCCTTCCACATGCGCCCAACATTTTCAAGATCATCAACAGACAATACATTTGATGGCAAGTTAGGATTTTCATTATCTGAATAGTTTGATCCACCCAAATGATTCTCCATCATATATTCCCGTCTTCTTGCCTTAACTGCTTCTGGTGTATTGGCAGCATCAAGATCTTTTTTTAGGTCCGGGGCATTGGCTGGCCTTCTAATGAAAATTTTGTAATTTCCATCACGGCCTCTACACAAGAGTGACGCAGGCGATGAGGCGACTGCCCCGCTCGCCCAATGCGCTGTAAATGAAGGGGCCTCGTAACAGCCATCACCAGATTTTTGGAAAGATTGGCCGACCTCAGAATCTAAGCTGATGCGTACTGGCGAAATACCTAAGTTCTCATTTTTGCTACTAATTAAAGCTCCAGCAGGCCTTGAGTGAACCGAAACTGAAGTCGCACACGCGCTCAATATCGATACAACAAAAACCATGAGAGTAAGAGTTTTTATCATTATTTTCCAAGAGGAATGAGGGGTATAAATACAATGTAGTTAGCCATGTTGCCACCTATCAGACTTTATGTTGTTAGGTATGACTGGCATATTTGAACCCACCTGAATCAAGCCCAACTCACCAGCAGTACAGAAAAATCACCCACGCGCGACATTTGCACTTCTATCTCCCTGTCTTTTCTGCAGTATCTATCCAAGTCGGATGTTTCTCCATTACCGAGTTAAATAACTCAGACTCAAGGTGTTGATTGAGCCACTTCTTCAGCGAGTCAAATGGTAACCCTTCAAACTTTTGGGGGTCGACGGCGGCAAACTGTCTAATGAATGGAAAGAGAGCCACATCGGCTAGGGATATTTTGTTAGCCAATAAGTAGTTGCTAGATTGCAGCTTGGACTCCATCGGCTTAAGCATGAGATCTATAGCGCTATTCAGCACATCCTCTTGAAGCAAATCTGGAAACCGATTGGGATACTTATATTGATCCAGTAGCACCTTAAATGGACCATCATTTTTTTCAATCCATACTCGAGAAGCTTCTTCTTCAAACCCCATCCAGCCATCCGGATCAGACTGCTCTAGGGCCCAATGCATGATATCCAAGCTCTGATCTAAGACAAGGTCATCTACGCATAAGACTGGAACAGTTCCCTTGGGTGATACAAGCAACATGGATGGGGGCTTGTTTCTGAATTCGATCTCACGATGCTCAACTTCAATGCCGGAATATTTCAATGCCATGCGAGCACGCATTGCATAGGGACATCTTCGGTAGGAATACAAAATAGGAGGCATGAGAGCAGTTTATAACGCCTTCATCATCAGAAGCTCCGCGGTATCCCCAGTCGTCAAAACCTTTAACTGAGACCCAAATCGAGCTGTTATTTATTATCTAATAAATAGATCAATAATATCTAAATTATTCATTATGCAAATAAATAAATAGCCTCTAGAATGGTTCCTGTTGTGAATCAACTATTTCATTTTTACAGGAGAAACCATGTCACCAATTAACACACCAGTTCCACCATTCAAGACCCAAGCTTTCCACAACGGTAAGTTCATCACTATTTCCGATGAGACCCTCAAAGGCAAATGGTCAGTATTGATTTTCATGCCAGCAGCATTCACATTCAACTGCCCAACAGAAATTGAAGATGCAGCTGATAACTATGCTGAATTCCAAAAGATGGGTGCAGAGGTTTACATCGTTACAACTGACACACATTTCTCACACAAGGTATGGCACGAGACTTCACCTGCAGTAGGTAAGGCGAAGTTCCCATTGGTTGGTGATCCAACACATACATTGACACGTGGTTTTGGTGTACATATTGAAGAAGAAGGTCTCGCATTGCGCGGCACATTCATCATCAACCCAGAAGGCGTTATCAAAACAGCTGAAATTCACTCAAATGAAATCGCTCGCGATATCTCTGAGACATTGCGTAAGCTTAAGGCTGCTCAATACACAGCGGCTCACCCAGGTGAAGTTTGCCCAGCCAAGTGGAAAGAAGGCGCAGCTACATTGACTCCATCTTTGGATCTCGTAGGCAAGATCTAATAATCGAAGTCAGCAGTAACTAGTAATCAATAGACTCTCTTCGGAGAGTCTATTGGGCAGGATGAGCAGCAGAAGCCCTGCCCAATAGACTCATCAAGATTAAATACCAAGGAATACATCATGTTAGACGCAAATATCAAGGCTCAACTCAAGGCCTATTTTGAAAAAATTGAGAGCCCGATTGTTTTAGAAGCCACTTTAGATGACAGCCCTCAATCCGCTCAAATGCTGGAGCTCTTAAATGAAGTTGCCGAGCAATCCACCAAGATCACTGTAAAGACTGCAGGTAGCAGCAAAAATATTCCTAGCTTCACCGTAGCTAAGGTGGATGATGTGGCTCGTATTGCATTCTCAGGCTTGCCAATGGGCCATGAAATGACTTCTTTCATCCTGGCAATCTTGCAAACCAGCGGCTATCCACCAAAAGTGGAGCAGGATGTGATCGAAAGCATCAAAGGCCTGGAAGGTAAGAAGCGCTTTCAGACATTCATCTCTTTGTCATGCCACAACTGCCCTGATGTTGTTCAGGCACTGAACCTCATGGCCGCCCTCAATCCGAACATCGAGCATGAAATGATTGATGGCGCTCTCTTCCAAGGCTTGGTAGATCAATACCAAATCATGGCTGTGCCTACAGTAATTCTGAATGGTGAAGTGTTTGGTCAAGGCCGTATGAGCGTTGAAGAGATTGCTGCCAAGCTCGATACCAACTCTTCAGCACGCGATGCAGAAAAATTGAACGCTAAAGATGCCTATGACTCTTTAATTATTGGCGGCGGTCCAGCAGGCGCTTCAGCAGCGATCTACTCAGCTCGTAAGGGCATTAGAACCGGTGTAGTGGCTCAAAGATTTGGCGGTCAGGTTGCCGATACTGTTGGAATTGAAAACTTCATCTCGGTTAAAGAGACCGAGGGACCTAAATTAGTCATGGCACTCGAGCAGCACGTAAAAGAATATGACGTTGATGTCATGAACCTGCAAACTGCCAAGAGCTTGAGCAAGACTGGCGAAGAAATTGCCATCACCCTAGAAAATGGCGCTGTTCTCAAAAGCAAAACTGTTATTTTGAGTACCGGTGCACGCTGGCGCGAGATGAATGTACCTGGTGAGCAAGAGTACCGCGGCAAAGGCGTGGCTTACTGCCCGCACTGTGATGGCCCCCTTTATAAAGGCAAGCGCGTTGCAGTGATCGGCGGAGGCAACTCTGGAGTCGAGGCAGCAATTGATTTGGCAGGTATTGTGAGCCATGTCACCCTGGTTGAATTCGATACCAAGTTACGCGCCGATGCGGTGCTACAAAAGAAATTGAATAGCATGCCAAACGTCACCATCATTACCAATGCTTTGAGTAAAGAGGTTTTGGGTGCTAATGGCAAGGTCACTACCTTGAGATATGAAGATCGCGCTAATAAGCAAATGCATGACATTGCGCTTGAAGGCATCTTTGTTCAGATTGGATTGTTACCCAATACAGACTGGCTTAAAGGTGTGATTGACTTATCTCCTCGCGGTGAAGTCATTATTGACGCTAAAGGCGAGACCTCTATGCCAGGCGTATTTGCTGCAGGTGACTGCACTACCGTACCTTATAAGCAAATCATCATTGCTATGGGTGAAGGCGCTAAAGCATCACTCTCCGCCTTTGACTATTTGATCCGGTCATAAATAGTTAAAAACTTCTGAAGTTAAAAAGCCCCGATCTCTCGGGGCTTTTTTTCCTGTTACAGAGGATCTTGAATTACACCTTTTGGGATTGGGCTTGATGAGCCATTTGCAACAACTCTGCTAGATGCTTTACCTTGCGGCCAGTCTCTTGCTCAATCTGTTCTCTGCAACTAAAGCCGTTGGTGAGAATGATCGTTTCTTGGTTAGCAGCTCGGATCGCTGGCAGCAATACTAATTCGCCAACCGCTTTAGATATCTCGATATGCTCAGGATTAAAGCCAAACGATCCTGCCATACCGCAGCAGCCACTATCAATGTAGTTCGCCTTAGCACCCAAAGCAGCCAATAAGGCCACATCACCCTTTGTACCGAATAAAGATTTCTGATGGCAGTGTGAATGCACCAGGATATTGCAATCTAAAGGCGGCGGGGTATAACCCTGCTCGTGCAAGAAGTCTCCCAGCAAATACGTACTAGATGCCAAAAGTTTTGCTCTTGGGTCATTGGGGAAGAATTTCAATAGCTCATCTTTAAACACTGACATACAGCCTGGCTCCAGACCCACGACTGCGATAGGTGCATTTGGATTTGCTTGAATTTCACTTCCGATTGCATCCAAAATCTTCTCGAGCTTTTGCTTGGCAAGATCTAAATAACCAAAGTCATACAAAGGGCGACCACAACATAGCGGCGTCTTCGGTAATGTCGCCTCAAAGCCAGCATGCGACAGTACCTCAACCGCTGCATTGGCAACCTCAGGATGAAAGTGCTCACAGAAAGTATCTACCCAGAGAATGACCTTCTTCTGACCAACGCTCGCACTCTTCGATTGCTGAAATTGCTTTCTGAAAGATTGGCTTGCAAACTTCGGCAGGCTGCGCTCTTGCGCTACACCACCAACCCATTTCGCGAAACTAGAAAGGATGGGGGTTTGCATGACTCCATTAATGAGCCAAGAGAACTTGCTCGCTAACGGTGCCCAATCACCAATACGCCCCATAGTCAAAGCTTGGCGAGGTCTACTGTTAGTCTCGTGATAGTGGGATAGGAACTCTGCTTTATAGGAGGCCATATCCACGTGGGCAGGACAATCGCTCTTGCAACCTTTGCAAGATAGGCAGGTATCAAGAGCCTCTTTCAGCTCTTTGCTTTCCCAGCCATCCTTAATCACCTCACCCTGGAGCATTTCCCAAAAGAGTCGTGAGCGTCCACGAGTGGAGAAACGCTCTTCCTTAGTAGCCCGGTAACTTGGGCACATCGTGCCGACTTTTTCACTACGGCACTTACCCATGCCAACACAGCGCTCCACAGCTCTTTGGAATCCATTACCCTCTTGGCTCAAGAAATTCAGGCGCGTCTTCATGTTGACGACCTTGTACTCTGGGCCCATGCGAAGATTTTCATCTACGCGATAGGGATGAACTACCTTGCCAGGATTGAGTTTGTTTTGTGGATCCCAGATGCGTTTGAACTCATGCATCGCTCCCATCAATTCTTCGCCAAACATAATGGGAAGGAATTCAGCTCTAGCTTGGCCGTCGCCATGCTCGCCAGTGAGTGATCCACCAAATTCAACAACTAAGGTCGCCGCATCCCGAATAAAGGATCTGAATTTAGCAACACCCTCTGCAGAGCGTAAGTTAAAGGTAATACGCGCATGAATACATCCGTCGCCAAAGTGGCCATAAAGTGAAGTTTCATATTCATATGAGTCCACTAGAGCCTGGAAGGCACGTAGGTATTCGCCAAGGCGGGCTGGATCAACCGCCGCATCTTCCCAACCCACTACCGGGTCTGGAGAGTTTGGGTCAATCGATAAATGGGTAGCTGAGGCGCCATTTTCTCGAATCGACCAAATCCGTTTTTGCACTAATGGATCTGGCTCAAGCCATGTAGATGGCTTAGGGCCTTTTGTTCTTGCCTTGAAGTACGCTTCCGCCTTTTCAGCCTGAGCTATTGCACCTTCGATAGTATCGTCACCAAACTCAACGACTACCCAAGCATTTCCAGGAGGAAGTAAATCAATTTCTGCTTTAGCTAAATTACGCTCTTGTAAGCCACGGATGATTTTGTAATCCAAGCCTTCGATCGCAATTGGATTAAAGGATTGGTATTCAGGTACGGCATCACCCGCCAGATAAATATCATCAAAACCTAAAACCAGAACCACTCGTTTGGCAGGACTCTTGACTAACCGAACTTTAGCAGCCAAAGTGAGCGCACAAGTACCCTCAGTACCTACCAATGCACGTGCGACGTTAAACCCATTCTCTGGCAATAGTTGATCTAAGTTGTAACCAGAAACACGGCGCTTAATATTCGGAAAGCGCGCACGAATTAAATCAGCATAGCGATCACGCAAAGTCAGCAAATCTTGATAGATCTGACCCTTACGTCCACCAGCAGCAATAATTTCTTGCAACTCCTGATCGGATGTGGGGCCAACCCAAAAACGTTCGCCGTCATAGGTCAAAATCTCTAGCGCCTCAGTATTCTCTAGCGTCTTACCCGCCATCACTGAATGGGCGCCACAAGAATTATTGGCAACCATGCCACCTAAAGTACAACGGCTATGGGTAGACGGGTCTGGGGCAAAAGTTAAACCATGTAGTTCAGCGGCATCACGCAATGAATCACAAATCACTCCCGGCTCAACAATGGCATTGCCAGCATTGGGATCTAAAGCAAGAATATGGTTGCAATACTTTGAGATGTCGAACACCACAGCGTTGTTGACTGTTTGGCCATTCATGGAGGTGCCAGCACCACGCATGAGAACCGGCGCTTTATTGCGATGGCAGATCTCAATACCCTTAACAAATTCTTCAGTATTTTTGGGGGTAACAACTCCAATCGGGATTTGGCGATAATTTGACGCTTCGGAGGCGTATACAGCCTGGTGAGCCGTATCAAAATGAACAGAACTTCCAAGAGCCGCTGTTAGCTCTATATTGAGCTGCTCCCACTGAGAAATACCACCCATTATTCATTCCTTATCAGATGCACCGACCCTTTCAAGGGCATTGAGTATTTTATCAATTCCCGAGAATTCTCGTATGACCCAAATGTTTGACAAAACCTCGACAGCACGTAAGAATCAAGCTCATGAATAAAGCACCCAAAGTATTAGCATTCGATGTATTCGGAACAGTAGTTGACTGGCATGGCTCCATAGCAGCCGAGGTCACTCGACTGGGCTTACAGGTTGATCCGGACGCTTTCGCTACGGCCTGGCGGCAGGGTTACAAGCCGGCTATGGCTCGAGTGCGCTCCGGTGAATTGCCTTGGACCAAGATTGACGATCTACATCGCATGATTCTGGATGATGTTCTCAAAACTTTCAAAATCACCTCACTATCTGAGGCTCAAGTGCAAGACCTCAATCTGGTGTGGCACCGTCTTAAGCCTTGGTCAGAGACTGTCGAAGGTCTCCACAAGCTGAAAAGTCAGTTCACGATCGTCACTCTGTCTAATGGAAACCTGGGCTTATTGGCTGATATGGCGAAAAATGCGGGCTTGCCTTGGGACTTAATTCTCTCGGCTGAGGTTTTCCGTCACTACAAGCCGGATCCAGAAACCTATCTAGGGGTAGCGGAGACTTTTAATATTTCACCAGAAGAGGTCATGCTCGTTGCGGCACACAAGGATGACTTAATGGCTGCTCATGCCTGTGGATTACAAACCGCTTTTATTGAGCGCCCTTTGGAGTTTGGTAAGAACCATCTACGAGATGATCTCCACGTAGAGCAATTTACCAACTACCATGCAAAAGACTTTCTAGATCTTGCGCGCCAGTTAAGCGCATAAGATCTAGTTCAGCATTAGACGTACTCAGCAACCTCTACCAGATTGTTATCCGGGTCGCGCAAGTAGACCGAGCGAATCGGCCCTAGAGCGCCACGCCTAGGTACGGGGCCAACATCAATAGCAACATGATTTTTCTGAAGATGCGCAATAAAGTCATCTAATGGAATTGCTGAAATCAAACAAAAGTCACCTGAACCAATCGTTGGCACTTTAGCTTTTGTAGGCGTCTCGGTGTCTTTATCTTGCAGATTGATTTTTAACTGCCCAAAGCGCAATGAATAACGAGGTTGACCTTCTGGTCCAGTAAAAAACTCTCGCTCAAATCCCAAGGCTTTTTCATACCACTGTGTGGTGAGCTCAATATCAGTCACCGTCAAAACAATGTGGTCAATGCGATCGATAATATTTTTCAAAGCAGTCTCCAAGAATGTTGGCAACAAAGTAGCAAAACGCTCAAGCCATCATACCGAAGAATGAACGAATACGTCTAAACCGAAGTCTTGGAAATAAAGAAGGCCTTAGGCACCTCGGTGCACCACACCACACCATCTCCCACTTGACCCGTTTGACAAATAGTCACAATACGATCCATGAAGACTGGGGCAATTTCATCATTACATACAATCTCAATCTTCACCTTGGCTGAATAGTCAGTTAATTCATCCTTGATATTGAACTTTGCTGTTCGATTGGGAGCGCTACAGCCCTCAACTTTAGTCACGGTCATTCCTGGAAAGCCTGGGGTTTCCAGTAAAGCCGTTCTGAGAGCAGCCAACTTATTTGGGCGAATAACCGCCTTCACTTCCATCATGCTTCCACCTCTTTATCTTCAAACCATCTATATAAGACGGGGAGTACTAGCAATGTTAATGCGGTTGAGGTAATCAACCCTGAAATCACCACAGCCGCCAATGGACGAGTTACCTCAGATCCAGGGCCACCTGAAAATAGCATTGGCACCAAAGCCAACATCGCAACTGAGGCGGTCATCATAACCGGCCTAAAGCGATGTCCGCAGCCATGTAATAAAGCATCTTCCATAGAGTAGCCATCTTCTCGCAGCTGCTTAATAAATGAAATCAGCACCACGCCATTAAGGACCGCGATACCCCAGAGGTTAATAAAGCCCACTGCGGCTGGCACAGATAAATACTCACCGGTGATGAACAAACCAAATACGCCGCCAATCGAGGCAAAAGGCAAGACCAAGATAATCAGTCCAGCCAAGCGCAGTGACTTGAAGAGCATAAAGAGCAAGAAATAGATTGCCAGAATCGTTAGCGGAATGATGATCATCAAGCGCGCCATCGCGCGTTGCATATTTTCAAACTGACCGCCCCACTGCAATGAATATCCTTGCGGAAGCTCTACTTGTTTCGCAATCAACTCTTGCGCCTCTTTAACAAAGCCCCCGAGATCTCGCCCGTCCACGTTCACACCAACCACTAAACGTCGCTTGCCAGACTCTCTAGAGATCTGTGCTGGACCATCCACTATTGAAATATCTGCTAAATCTCGCAATAGCACCTGAGCTCCATCTGGAGAATGCAAAATGATGTTACTAATCGCATCTACGTTATCGCGATAAGGGGATGGATAACGTAATAACAATGGGAATCTTCTTTCTCCCTCGTAAACAGTACTGGCTTGCTTACCACCAATAGCGGTTTCAATCACTTCATTCACATCAGAAACGTTAATGCCGTAGCGTGCAATTGCATCGCGATTGATATTAATGTTTAGATAGTTTTGTCCCGAGGCTTGCTCAATACGCAAGTCATTGCTACCTTTCATTTTGGTCAGGATCTGACTAATCTGGCCCCCTAGCTTTTGCAGGGTAACTAGATCATCTCCAAAAATTTTGATCGCCACCTGTGAGCGGACGCCAGAGACCATTTCATCTACACGCGCAGCAATAGGCTGAGAGATCGATAGCTCAATACCTGGCAGGGTTTTTAACTTGTCACGAATCTGCTGTGCAATCTCTTCCTGACTATATTTTCGATCGCCCAAAGGCTTCAACGTAACGATAGGATCCGACTCATTGGGTTGCCCCGGATCCGCGGGAGACTCACCCTTACCTAGACGAGATACTGCCATCTTCACATCTGGAATGGTCATGATGCGTTTGATCGCCTCAAATTCCAACTTAATAGATTCATCTAAAGAAATATTCGGGGCACGGACGATGACGGGCGTAATAGAGCCCTCTTGCATCACTGGAATAAAGGCTTTCCCGAGCAAGGCAAATCCGACGATGCTGGCAACCAATCCGATTAAAGATCTTTTGACCACCAATTTAGGATTGGCAAGACACCAATGCAGCCAGCGGTCATATGGAGCACGTAAACGAGCCACAATTTTTGTATCGTCTTCGCTTCCACCCTTCAAAATATAAGAGCACAGAACTGGGGACAAGGTAAATGAAAGGATCAGAGAAATCGTTAATGCAATAGCGATCGTGATTGCCATTGGCGCAAACATTTTTCCTTCCATGCCTTCTAAGGATAGCAAGGGCATGAAAACCAAAATAATGATGCCCACGCCAAACAGCACTGGAGTGCCAACCTCAGTAGCAGCCTCCAAAATAATACGGATCTTAGACTCGCCAGTTTTAAGTCGTTCACCCAACTTAGCAAAAGTGTTCTCCACCACCACCACAGATCCATCAACCATAATGCCGATGGCAATCGCAAGACCACCAAGCGACATGAGGTTGGCAGAAATGCCATAACGATTCATTACTAAAAATGTGAGTAATGGCGTCAGAATTAAGGTCGCAACCACAATCAGGGATGAGCGAACATCTCCTAAGAATAAAAACAATAGGATGACAACCAGTATGACGCCTTCAATTAACACTTTGGCCACGTTGTACATGGCAGCATTGACCAGATCCGTACGATCATAAAAAGGAACGATCTGAAGACCATCAGGCAGTAGTTTGCCCTCGTTAATTTCAGCTACTTTGAGCTTAATGCGATTAACCACCTCTCGCGCATTGCCTCCGCGAATCATCTGAATAATGCCGGCAACACTTTCGGTATAACCATTCTTGATCGCAGCACCCTGCCGAATCTCGCTACCAATGGTGACTTCAGCCACATTCTTTACATAGACTGGAATACCCTTTACTTCCTTGAGAATAATTTTCCCAATATCTTCAGGCTTTGTGATTAGACCAACACCGCGAATGAGGTAACGCTCTGCATAAGTAGGCAACTGTCCGCCACCCGAATTCGCATTATTTCTGGCGAGTGCTTCATAAATATCCCTGAGGCTGACTTGGTAGTGACGCAATCTTTCAGGATTTACTAAAACCTGGTACTCGCGTGCGTATCCACCTTGCGTATTAATCTCGGCAACACCAGGAATAGAGCGCAACATCGGGCGTACAACCCAGTCCTGAATAGTGCGGCGCTCCTCAAGCTCATCAATTGTGAGTTGACGATCACCATCAGAAGGATGATCAAGAGTGTATTGATAGACTTCACCCAATCCGGTAGACGGGGGAGCCATGACAGGCGTAATGCCAACCGGCATCGCAGACGCAACTTCAATTAAGCGCTCAGTAACGAGCTGTCTTGCAAAATAGAGATCAGTTTTTTCAGTAAAAACCAAGGTAATCACAGACAGGCCATTACGATTGAGGGAGCGCATTTCAGTTAAGCCTGGCAAACCCGTCATACCCAGTTCAATCGGCACAGTCACAAAACGTTCCACCTCTTCAGGGGAACGTCCTGGTGCCTCAGCTGCAATCTGAATCTGTACGTTAGTTACATCTGGAAATGCATCGACTGATAGACGCTTTGTTGCCAGTAAACCTGCAACAAACAGAACCAATGCAATGATGACAACCAGCAAACGCTGTTGCAGTGAAAGGCGGACAATTTTCTCAATCATATTGACTAGCCGCCGCTTAACTGTCGCTTACGCTCGGTATTTAAGTGGAAGGCACCATTAATGGCGATTTCTTGATCTTCCTTCAGGCCTGAGATAACGGGGCGATAACCCTTGCCCTCAGGACCCAACTTAACGGTAACCATGCGATAGGTGTCTTCATCTTCCCGAATGAAAACGTGATCATGATTGTCTTCACGAATCACTGCGCTAGATGGAACTAACAAGCGCTCAGTTGGCTGGCTTTCAATCATCATGGTTGCCAACATACCAGGCTTAATCAGCCCTTCCTTATTCGGCACTTCCATTCTGACGACCACAGTACGAGTTTGGGGATTCACAATCGAATCTACGTGTGCAACTACGCCTTCAATCTCAGCATTCCTTAAAGCCGGAATAATCAGATTTACTTTTTGACCCTTGCGAATTAAGTATGCATTGCTCTCCGGAATTTCTGATACAGCCCACAAGGAGCTCAAGTCAGCAACCGTAAATAAGGCATCAGCAGGCTGAACCACCTGACCCTTGTTAATCTTGCGCTCCACAATTTCGCCTGGAATCGTAGCGATCACATTATTAGTTGATTCAATGACGCCTGATTTTGCTAAGCGATCAATACTAGGTTGATCCATACCCTGAACACGTAACTGATCATTAGCGGCGCGATACTCCGCTTTTGCGCTACTAGCCTCTGCTTCGCGCTTTTGTAATTCCGCTAAAGCAATCACGTCTTCTTTATACAAAATTCTGGCACGGTTAGCTGCTTGATCAGCCAACTGGCTTGCACTCTTCGCCTTTAAGAAGGATAGCTGTGATTGCGTCAATTCAGTTGACGTAATCTTCGCAAGAATGTCGCCTTGCTTCACAATTTGACCTGGTATTGCCAAGATCTCAGAAACACGACCTGTCACGTTGGCACCAATTCGCGACAAAAATAATTCATTGAAATCAACACGACCAGATGCACGCAACTCCTCAACAAAGGAGCCGGTATAAATGCGGCCATCTGTGATCATATTGCGCAGGTCTTCGTTCACAATCACGACGTTAGGATCTTGAACAGACTTAATGGCTGGACTGCGATCAAATACGTTGAAATAATTCAAGATGATCAAGAACAGACAAAACCAAGGAAAGTAAAAAAGGCCTTTTTGCGTCCAGGGAGGAGCCTTATCGTACTGCTGGGCTACGCGAGGCAAGTGATTGGTAAACCACTCATGGGTCAGCAAATAAAGATCATGCTGTGCCTTAATGACGATTGCGACCCACTCCTTCACATAGACTTTTGCAATCGCCAAGTAGTGAGAGTACAAACTCTTTAATTTATCCATCTTTGCCGTGAACTCTTGCTTCATTACTTTCCACTCTCAATTTTTGCAATCCACTCTGGGGTTGCTCTTAAACGCTGAATCTCAGTAACGACTGAAGCTAAATCAAAGCGCGCTTTGATCAAATCATTACGAGCCACTCTAAATGTTCTTTGCGCATCCAAATACTCGAGCATGCCCCGCTCACCATAACGATAAGAAACTTCAGCAATCCGTCGGGCACTGGACGCCAATTGAACCACTTCTTGATCTAAGATTTTTACCTGATAACTCGTCATCTGATAAAGCTTATAAGCAGTCTCTAACTGCTGCTCCAAACTCTGGCTTTGCGCATTCAGTTGGTTCTTAGCCTTGGATGCATTAGCTTCTGCTTCTGCAATCTGGCCGCCCTTGAAGTCCCAAATGGGAATGCTCACCACTAAGCCATATAAGCGATCGGTGAAATTAGGGTCGTTATATTGCTGAGCCTTGATAGATAGCTTTGGTAAGCGAGAGTTTTGCTCAAAACTTAACTTAGATTCGGTAGCTTCAACCTCTGCTTTTGCCCGTTGTAACTCAGGACTTTGAGCATGCAGCTCACTCAACAAGACTGGCAAAGCAGGCAGAGTCTCGATCTTGACAGGCTGCGAAACTACTTCATAGTTGGCAGGTAAGTTATGCCCTACGACCTGTCTTAATTGACCTTTAGCCTGCTCTACCCTGAGCTTGCTAGATTCAGTATTAATTTGCGCATTCAGAAATTCCGTTTGTGCACGAATCAATTCAAATCGAGCAGTCTCACCGACGTCATAACGTATTTGCATGCGATCGCGAATTTGTTTCGTCAGACTCAAATCTTCTTCTGCGGCTTTTAATTCTGCTTCACGACGCATCAACTCATAAAAACGCTGCTGCACCCTGGAAATCATTTCAATTTCAAAGGCAACTCGAGTCGCTTCAGCAGCACGCACATTAGCCTCAGCCGCATTTACCCTTGGATAGCGGGTGTATGGCATGTCTAAGGGCTGCGTCACTGACCACGACGACACATTGCCTGTAGTCAATGGGCCCGATACCGATCGCTGTTGTCCAGTATTTAATTCAAAGTCAGGATTTGGAATCGCCCGGGCGGAAGAAAGTTGCCCTTTAACTGCCTTAGATTGATCGCGTGCTGCCAGTACTTGAGGACTTGAATCCAATGCAATCTCAATTAACTCATTTAATGTAAGCGGCTTTTGAACTTGCGCACTGACTCCCCCTGCAAATAAGATGCAAGCAGCAAGTATCGATGCGGATGTTAAGCGATTCATCAAAGCAATTTTAGAGAATAAATAAGAAATCCCATTATCCAGCCGAGGCAAGGCAAAAATAGGCAGAATTCCCCAAATAAGGGATCTTGGCACGGTTTTGATGGGGTAAATCCAGGATTGGGGCTGCAAATTCAAAATATAACCATTTATGAAAATTAAAATGGTCTTGCCTTGATATTAATCCACCTATATACCGGGCCCAAAGGCCGAATTGACGATATACAGGACTCAGTTGACTGAGCAGGCTACTCCCCATGTGTATAGAGCCTATTAGATCATACTTATGACAAATAAATTGAATTGGGAGCTTATTACTCATGCATAAACATGTTTTGAAAATCGCCCGTATTTTTGGCTTTTATGAAATGTCTTCTGAACTAGCTTGTAAATTTTCTTAAGGCACATTTCCAAAGCCATCCGCTTATCTCGCGCCGCCATACTCACTTCGATTTGATGGTGATCAAATGTCTCCAATCTGATCAAGCAATATTGCTTGCAAGTCGACTGTGACGATGAGACTGCGGAATATTGAATCTTAATTTTGCGGACCATCCAATACAGTCGTTTCAAGGAGAACCTTACCCGATTCTCTGTGAAAGTCTTTAATTCTGGTTCAAGATCATCCCTGGTATCTAAGATCACATTCATTGACATCCCCTTCTGTTGAACACGAACACAGAATAGATCAATGGTTATTCCTAATAAAGAAGAGTTTAATTGATTTTAATTCAGTATTTAACTGAATATTTGAAGATAAAAAAAATGCCCTCAAATCGAGGGCATAAAAGAGAACAGCCGGATTACAACTAATCGATCACTACAGCCATCAGCGCGGTTGCAGCACCAGCACCCAGGGCAGGAATACCCCAACGCTCAAGCGCTGGCAATGAACTGCCGGTTACCACCTCCACCGGAATATCACTGATTTCTAGCAGCTTGGCAGTAGTAGAGTTCTCAAACAAACGGGTAAGAGAATTTTTCTTTGAAGTGCCAATCACAATGCGATTGCACTCAAGCCGCATAGCCTCATCAAGAATGGCGCTGCCCTTGTCACCACATACGTAGGTAAAGGAAAAATTCAGGCCATGCTTTTCAAGGTAAGCAGATGCTGATGCTGCAGCCTGAGCTGCACGCTCAGCATGCCACTCATTAATAGTTTGCTTACTCAAGAATTTGCCAATATGGCGATATAAAGTAGGCTGTACATTGCATAAGTAAAAACGTGCGTTAGGATCTTGTCCGTATGTCTTCACGGCATGCTTTACTGCCATATCTGAATTTTTTGAACCATCCACAGGAATTAAAATTTTATTCATTTTGTTTTCTCCAAAATTAGGGGACTGCTCTTGTGAAACCATACTTGCAGACTCCGGAACTACAACCGAAGGAGCAATCACACCTTCAAGCGCACGCCTACTTCTAATAAAACCACTAGCTAATACACCCAATACAACAGCAACTTGAATCACGTATTCCAAAGCCGGGCTCTGAGATACCAGCCAGTCTTTAGAGATGGGCTCAGAGACCATCATTTTTGCGGCCGTCCATGCAAGCACACCGGCACCCAAATAGGTCACAGAAGGGTAGCGCTCAACAAGCTTCAGTATTTGTGTGGAGCCCCAGATAACTACAGGGATACTGATCAACAAGCCAAGGACAACAAGCACGTAACTGCCGTGTGATGCGCCTGCCACCGCAAGAACGTTATCCAGACCCATGATCGCATCAGCAATCACAATGGTTTTCATTGCACCCCAAAAGGTTGTAGAAGCCTGGCCATGCTCATCGTTCTCTTGCTCGGGATTAAGCAAGCGGTAAGCAATCCAAACCAGCAACAATCCACCTATCAGCATTAATCCAGGGATCTTGAGCAGATACACCACTAACAGCGTCATAGCACTTCTGACAGCAATTGCACCTACGGCACCCCAAATAATTGCCTTCTTCTGAAGATGTGCTGGCAAGTTTCTGGCAGCCATCGCAATAACAATCGCGTTATCACCCGCAAGTACCAGATCAATCACAATAATTGCCAGCAATGCCGAAAAAAATTCCGGGCTAAATAGTTCCAATTTCATCTCCTCATTTAATTACCCATGAATTCCATGGATTTCCATGGGGTTAATGTAGGCTGATTTGCTATTAGTAAAAAGCAGAGATATATTGACATTAATTTCGTAAAAAACTGACAATTAAAATGCTCTATAACTATCGACACCTCTACTACTTCTGGGTAGTGGCTAAAGAGGGCAGCATGTCTAAGGCCGCCGAACGCCTCAATATTGCGATACAGACGATCAGCGCTCAAGTGCATGAATTAGAAAAATCGCTTGGATATCTGCTTTTCAAGCCAGCTGGACGCGGTATCACCTTAACCGAATCCGGCTATGCGGCCCTAGAAATTGCCGATCAAATTTTTCTCCTGGGGGAGCGACTGCCTGAGGCAGTCAGAGAGGCGGCAAGTTCACCTAAAACCAAAATTACGGTTGGCGTATCCGATGGCCTGCCAAAGCTAGTGACCAGGCAACTACTAGAACCGATCCTCGAAAAAAATGATGTGCAGCTCATTGCACATGAAGGTGAATTTGAAGATCTTTTAGCAGATCTCGCCTTACATAGATTAGATATCGTGCTTGCTGACAGACCAGCACCTGCCAACAAAAATCTTCATGTCTACAGTGAAGAGTTAATCAAGTCATCGATTGCCTGGTTTGGTCCCAAGAAGCTATTGAAGCAGTCCAAGAAACCATTTCCTGCCTGCCTTAATGAACTACCCGTTCTGCTGCCAACCTCGCACTCAAAGGTCCGCCATTTGATCGATCAATGGTTTGCTGAAAATGGAATTAATCCCAATATTGCAGGCGAGTTTGAGGATAGTGCCCTCCTAAAGACCTTTGCAGCTAGCGGCCTTGGGGTATTTCCAGCTGGAGAAAGTATTAAGAAAGATTTGCAAGACACATATCACATTGAAATGATTGGTAAATGTGAAGATATCTACGAATATTTTTATGCCATTCGGTCGGAGAAGAAAATTCAGCACCCACTGATAGAGGCAATCATTAAGCGTTAGGCTATGACAAATTTTCTAGATCCAGCAATTCTGTTTTTTATATTTGGTGCATTTGCTGGCGCCATTAAATCCAACCTAGAAATTCCGCAACCCATTGCGCGTTTTCTATCGCTCTACTTGTTAATGGCATTAGGGCTCAAGGGTGGCTTTGCCCTCCATAAATCTGGTTTCACACTAGAGATTGCTCTCAGCCTTGGTCTTGCTGTATTCCTCGCAATCCTCATCCCTATCATTGGCTATCAAATTCTGAGAACCAAATTAAATGCATATGATGCGGCAGCCATTGCCGCTACCTATGGGTCCGTTAGTGCGGTCACGTTCATTACGGCTACGCAATACTTAGATCAATTTAATGTCAGCTATGGTGGGCATATGGCCGCCGCCATGGCGCTCATGGAATCTCCAGCAGTCATCTTTGCAATTGTTTTGGCAAATAAGGCAAGAGCCACAAACACAACCCAAACTCAAGCCGGGCATCAACAAACAGGTATCTCAAAAATACTGCATGAATCATTTACCGATGGCGCACAACTCCTTCTTTTAGGATCGATGGTAGTTGGCTTGGTAAGTGGGGATGCAGGTCAAAAACTCATGGCGCCATTCTCTATTGATCTTTTCAAAGGAATGCTCGCATTTTTCCTATTAGACATGGGGCTCATGGCAGCCAGAAATATGAAGGGTCTTTATGGAAAACCACCTATCACCCTCATCTATGCGATTGCGTCCCCACTTGCGCACGCGCTCATTGCATTAATATTCTGCAAGCTGATTGGCCTGCCGCTTGGCAATACCATTTTGCTGATGGTTCTTGCTTCAAGCGCCTCTTATATTGCAGTACCAGCAGTTTTACGGCACGCCCTACCCGAGGTGAATCCAGCTCTCTATATGGGCATGTCGCTGGGCATTACCTTCCCATTCAATATTATTTTAGGTATTCCGCTATACGCCATGATTGCAAAACTGGTCATGTAAATCGTTTAGCCTGATTTCTTTTTCGGCTTTTGTGTAGCATTATTTTTTTGTACGGCTGAAAACTGACTCATGTTTTCTACACTCTTTTCAAAGTTCACAAATGAGTCTGCCATTGCCGCGCGGATCAACTCAAAATTTTGAAGTGCATTATTAAATGAAGTTTTGAATACTGAGGTATACGGCTCAGTTCCTGCCGGGGCATTTTGAGTGGCTTCATTCACAAAATGAATTAAGTCATGCTGAGAGTCTTTAATCATCGACTCAGCAATTTTTGCCAACTCTTTATTGCCACTGGCTAGAGCTTGAAAAAGTTGAGCTTGATACTCGGCTACTTCCTTGGCGGCATCTTGCAAGACCTCCGCATGAACATAATCAAAGGCAGCCTTAGGATCTTGGGTTTTCATCAGCTCAGCAACCTTGGCCTGTAAACGAGTAGAGAGTTCTTGCGCAGCGCGCTGGTTTAATTGAGCAATCTCCTGAGCGCTGGTCAGCGCTGCCTGGCCAACCGCTTGAGCTGCCTTCATACCTTTAGCCTGATTTGCCATGGCACCTAAATCAAATGGATTCTTGCTCATCTGCGCTCCCTTATTTAATCAGTAGTTTTTTCAATCTACTCCCGAATGACCCAGATGGAGATAGAGAAATACCACTAGAGATCGACAGAAATGCAAAAGGGCGCCCTCAGGCACCCTTTTTCAAACCAAATGGGTTTCTCTTGGCTTAACGTACGACGATATTCGCACCCTGACGCAATTGGGATAAGAACTCAAATTGCTTCTTCTGCATTAAGCCATTCCGAATGACTGCCTTAGCCTGCTCATAAGTCGGCGGCTTGCTGGATTTTTTATCCTCCAATTTGATTAAATACCAACCTTGTGGCATTTGAATTGGCGCTGGAGAAACTTGACCCTTAGAAAGAGTTGTGAGAACACTAGATATTTGCGGTAAGGTTTCACCTGCCTGCACCCAGCCCACCGCTCCACCCTGAACTTTATTTGGGGCTAATGAAATACTCTTGGCCACTTTATCGAAAGACTCGCCTTTTTTAATTCTAGCTAGAGCAGCTTGTGCATCAGATTCGGTAGCCACAACAATATCACTGACCTTATATTCGACAATCATGCCTTGAGGGCCCAATGAGGCAATTTCTCGGTTGTACTCCGCCTGAATATCAGCATCGCTTACTGGATTTTTCGACATATAAGTAGAAAGCTCTAAATCCGCTAAATAGTTTTGACGAATCAAAGCTAACTGAGTATTAGCCCTATCAGAATTTGCGAGCCCGTCTCTATCGGCTTGTTGAGATAAGAGAGAAATTTCAATCATCTTCCCCAAGACTGCTTTACGAAGTTCTGGCGAATCTTTTTGACCTTGAGAGAGGGCTGCTTGAATGCCTTGCTCCACAGCATCATTGGAAATGATGTATCCATTAACAGAGGCGGCGGCATTAGGCGGCAAGGCATCCTGAGAGTGTGCTGCAGTTACCAAGGCCAAGGCCATCACTGCGCCTGAAAGTAAACGAATGGAGTGGGATTTCATGAATAACTCTTTTCTAAAATGTAGAAGAAATCTTAACAGCTAGCCATTATTAAAAGGTGAAGGTTGCTGGGATTGGCTCAAAAGGTGCGGCAGATTCAGCGCCCTGCGCTTCAGCCTGTTCCTCACCATCTGGATTTTTGATGTAACGAGAATCAAAAGGTACCTTTGGCTTCTGGATAACAGGAGGTGTCTCTAAGTAGACTGGGCCCGCAGGTGTCTCTATCGGCGCAATAGGCTGATTATTAAACTCCTGTATCTGCGAGGGGGTATAGGGTGAGAAGGTCTGCGCAATCGCAGCGAATGAGATGGTAATACTGAAGATCAAAGAAAAGACATTGATCGTTTTGCGCTGATTTGAAATATGCATAACTCTTTCTTGTTTATGTTGAGGCTAGCAAGCCATCAGCTATTAATTTAATGCTTGCTACCAATAAGAAAAATTGAACAATGAGGTAATACCATTTAGCCGAAATCTTCTTAGCTAAATAAAACCCGAGATAGACACCCAGTGGTACCAAGGGCAAGAATAAAATTGAGGTAGCCAGTTGATTGAAATTCAGCAAATCGAGATAAGCATAGGGAACCAACTTCCCGAAATTAATGAGAGTAAAAAATATTCCCAAGGTAGAGGTGTACACAATTGGAGAGACCTTCTCTCTGAGCATGTAGATTGTGATTGGGGGGCCGCCAATATGAGCAACAAAAGAGGTGAACCCAGATACACCCCCCATCAGCCTTCCCAACCATGGGTATGGTTTTGCCTCTTTCAGATCTAAACGCGACATCACCAAGCTTTGGATCAAAAAAAGTAAGGTAAAGATACCGATCGAAAGAGAAAGTATTCTAGGGGTGATGGCAGAAAAGAAGAGGTAACCCAAAAGCATTCCCAATGCGGCGGGCAATAAAACCAGCTTCAATATTCGCCAATCTGCGTTTTTGAGAAATCGGCGTAACCCTACCAAATCAATCGCAATCAGGAGAGGTAACAAAATTGCAAGGGCCTCATTGATGCTGGACTGACTTGCCATGAGCGGTAATGACAGCACCCCCAAGCCCGCACCAAACCCACTTTTAGAGATCCCCACGATTAAGACGCTAATAGCGGCCAATACAAAGAAGGTTGAGGAGTGGTCGGCATATGCCTGAACCAAAGAGATCATGAAAGGTTTACCAAATGCGAGATGAATGAAGACTCATATTAGAGCTTCAGTCTGCGATTGAATATTAGTGGGATAAAGCCGATCAAAAGACCACCCAAGCCAATGAGATTCGTTAGTAAATCAAAGGTGGGGATGCTGTACAGAGCTATAAATACCATGAATAGCGCCGACATCAGGGGCCACAGCACGTATCCAAAAGCACTCCCTAACCCCGCGCGCATCTTTTCACGATAGTGCCAAGCACAGGCAAATCCAGCCAGACTCATATAGAAACAAATTTGGAATCCAATTGCCAGAATTGAGCTCGATAGAATAACTTTTACCGAAGGCATATAGGAGGAGGTAAATAGTAGCAACATTCCCAGACCCCAAATGACTAAGGTTGCAGTCCAAGGCGTTTGCCATTCGGGATGAATTTTGGCATATCTAGAATGCAGCATTCCATCCCGTGACATGGAAAACAGGCTTCGACTAAATTGCAGAATTTGCGTCTCGATAGTGCCTACAGTACTCAAGATCGTACAAAAGACTGCCAAATAGTTCCAAGGCTCTGGAAATAGTTTAGTAGCCACAGCAAATAAGATATTGGTATCTGCATTCGCAATTTCCGCATCAGTCAGCACAATCAATATCACCACAATCATGATCGTAAAAAACAGCATCATATTGAGTACTGACCAAAAAGCGCCCGTACTGGCAGCTCCAGAAACCTTCTTGGCGCTGGATTTACTTTCCTCACTCAAATTCATGGTGACATCCCACCCCCAAAAAAAGAAGATGGCGGTTAGTGCTCCCGTTGCAAATAATTGCGGGGAGAATTCAAATGGTGAAAACCAAATTACTGAGGGCGGGTGCGCCGGCACATCCCAGTAATGAATAAAGCCTCCGATGATGAGCGCAAGCAATATGGCCGTCTCAAAAATAGTAAATGTAATTTGCACATAACTTGAATGCTTAATACCGCGAGTAACCACCGCAGTGATCAGCGCCAACCAGATGGCAGCAACCCCAGCCACTGCCTCAGTATTCTCTGTATAGGCGGGGGCAAGCAATAAGAGCGTTGAAGTGGCCGCCGGAATCGTCGCTGAGACCATAAAAAACACTGAAGCAATTAAGAGCCCCCAGCCAGCAAAATACCCCCAGATAGGACCAAATACATAGCCCACCCATGCGTATGCAGCGCCAGCATTCGGCGTGATCTTACTCAAATGAATGAAAGCTAAGGTAATGCCAAACATGATGAGGCCGCAGTACAAAACGCTAGCGACTGACAAAACTCCAACTGCGGACACGATGGTTGCTGTAGTGACGGCAACACTAAAAGCAGGCGCAGTTCCAGCAATACCCATTACAAAAGACTCGAGCCCGCCAAGTGTATTTTTTGCTAATTCTGGTTGCTTGGACATATCAAATCATGCTTTATACAAGTAAGTAATGAGGGTATCCTAAACCATCGCGCTATATTGAGTGAATCTCCATGAATCTATCGGCAACGCATCCCCAAAAGGTATACCCCCTGGGCGATGGAAAAACTTATGCCATTCGCCCAATCCAACCCAACGATCGAGAGCGAATTATTGAGCTATTCAATCACCTCTCGCCTGAGAGCCGCTACCTAAGATTTGCTCATGCCATCTCCAAGCTTCCAGACGCCTTTTTAGATGAAATCTTAGAGTTGGACTATACAAAAGAAATGGCTTTGGTTGCAGTCATCCAAAGTCAAACGGGCGTTGAGGAGATTGTTGGTATTTCACGTTACGTAACTCCACCGAATGAGCAGGTTTGCGAATTCTCACTCAGCGTCAGTGATAGTTATGCCACTCATGGAATTGGGACGCATTTGATGCTTGATCTGATTGCATATGCAAAAGAAAATCAATTGCAAGAAATGCTTGGGTACGTTTTAAGCAAAAATATAAAAATGTTGCATTTAGTTTCTGAGTTAGGATTTCAAATCAGTAACCTCGATGATGACCCTGACTTTAAGACTGCTAGCCTCCTTCTGTGAACTCCATATCTATGAAAACATCAAATCAAATTAATTCAGATTCATCCATTCTCATTTTGATTGATCTGCAAGGGCGCCTAATGCCTGCAATTGATCACGGCGAGGGAGTCCTCAATCAATGTATTCGCACCGCCAAGATCGCCAAACTAATGGGGATCCCGATTATTGGTACAGAGCAAAGCCCAAAAAGCCTAGGAAGCAATATTGATTCCATTCGGTCTTTTTGCAGTCAAACTATCGACAAAGAGCATTTCAATGCCTGTGCTGATGGCCTCACAGCAGCGATCCCTGATCATCGAAGGCAATGCATTCTGATGGGATGCGAGACCCATGTTTGCTTAATGCAAACAGCACTCAAACTCATCGATGAAGGCTATGACGTATCAGTGGTGGTGGATGGGGTTGGCTCACGCCGAGCACTCGATAAGCAAGTCGCACTGCAACGACTAGAGTCGGCTGGCGCCAGACTGATTACAGCAGAAATGCTAGGATTTGAATGGCTAAAGAGCGCTCAAAATCCAGTCTTCAAAGAAGTTCTTGCTCTGCTGAAATAATAGGACTGGGCTAGTGAGACTTTATTTGCTATTCTGCAGCATCACTTAAAGGATTCTTATGACGAACGACACTCAAACCCAAAACGACGAAGATTTTGACTATGGGTGCGAATGCGCCATGACCCTCTTAAATGAGCCAACTGAAGATTGCTTAAATGATCTGATTGATGAGCTTGATGAGGATGGCATGATCGCCACTGAAGTTGTTTATGGCCTCCTAGCAACCATCCTCATGAGTATTACTTCAGAAGATGAAGATGACGAGGAAGTTCAGTAAGACAAACTAAGGCGAGACTTGTAGAGCGAATTGATCCATGGCGCTTGCCATGGTGATATCGAGCTCAGTCAAAGCCTTCATTGAATGGGTGCTCAAGCGAACAGATACCTTATTCCAAGAATTAGACCAATCCGGATGGTGGTCTAGCTCCTCAGCGAAGTTTGCACACAGAGTCATGAATTGAAATGCACTCTTGAAATCTACAAATACAAATACCCGCTCCAACTCTTGAGTCACTAGATTCACCCTCCAGTCAGGCAATGTTGCTGCAAAGTCAAAATCCTTTGCAAGAATTTTCGGCTTAGACAATGGGAGCATCCACACTCTTGGATAGCTTCTGCAAATCATCTGGATAGAGCCAGCGCCACTCACCCTCAGCTAAATCAGTAGGCATGGCATATTGTCCAATTTGAGTCCGATGAAGCCTAGCTACATGGTTGCCTACCGCAGCCATCATTCGCTTTACTTGATGGTAGCGGCCCTCAACAATCGTCATTGCCAAAATATCTTCGCCCAGCTGCTTACATGCTGTAGCAAAACAGGGCTTTGGATCATCATCGAGAACAACGCCATTGAGTAAGTGATCCATTTGCTTCTGAGTAATTGGCTCAGGAGTAGTGATCTCATACACCTTGCCAATATTTTTCTTTGGCGTAGTCATTTTGTGAATAAACTGGCCATCGTCTGAAATCAAAATCAGGCCGGTGGTATCAAAATCCAAACGTCCGACACACTGCAAGCCCCTCTCTACAAAAGGTTTTGGTAACAAACTGTAGACACTAGGATGATGCGTAGTTTTATGAGAACACTCATAGTTTGGCGGCTTATTAAAGGCGATATAAGCTTTTTCATGAAACTCCCAATCCTCGCCCTCTACATTCAGCATCAAACCCTCAGTAGCAATGCGCTCTTCGGGGTCTTCTGCCAAAACACCATTGACTTTCACTAGGTCGGCATAGACCAAATCGCTGCAATAGCGCCTGGTGCCGAATCCTTGGCTAAATAATATTTTTTCGAGAGAGATTGGTTTGGCCATATCTTGCCGAGAATACTACAAAGCCAATAGACTGAGCGACTGTGAAATGAAGTCGTTATGATTGAGGCATACCGCTTCATTATTAATAACTTACCACCACCATGCTCTCAGCCCCAGTACCGAGAAACCCACTTCACACCCGCGAAATTACTTTTCAGGGCTATGCCCGAGAAGACGGTTTATGGGATATTGAAGCCCATTTACGAGATTTCAAATTTCACCCCTTCACCACAGGCGGAAAAACCTGGGAGCCGGGTCAAGCTTTTCACGATATGTGGGTTCGCATTACCGTCAACACTGAACTAGTCATTCAAGCAATTGAGGTCGCAATGGATAGCCACCCTCACCCAGAATGCCCTCAAGTTATTCCACCTATGGATGCGCTGATTGGAGCGCGCCTTGGCAAAGGTTGGCGTAAAACTATCAATGAGCATCTTGGCGGCATTAAGGGCTGCACGCATTTACGCGAACTGCTCAGCAATATTGCTACAGCTGCTTTTCAGTCCATCCCGGGAGCTCTATTTGATCCAGATGACAACAAGCCGCCACTCTATTTAGGAACCTGCAAATCCTGGGATTTTGATGGGCCAGTAGTTATGCGTGTCTATCCCAAGTTTTACAAATGGAAGCCGACTGTCTAACTTTTCTTAAAACTCACCGCGGTGAATATTGAAAGGGCTGAAAGCTTGTTGCACCGGCATCAGCTCTAGCAAATTAATATTCATATGACTTGGTAAGTTAGCAGACCAGTAAATCGCTTCAGCAACATCATCGGCGCTCAATGCTTTCACGCCGTTGTAAACCTTGCCCGCCTTATCGTCATCACCCTTAAAGCGTACGTTGGAAAATTCTGTACCTGAACACATCCCCGGTTCAACACAAGTAACTCGCACTGGCGTGCCAATTAAGTCTGCTCTCAGGTTTAAGCTAAATTGCTGCACAAATGCTTTAGTTCCGCCGTAAACATTTCCACCTGGATAAGGGTAGTTTGCAGCTACAGAACCTAGGTTAATGACGTGGCCGCATTTACGCTCTACCATTCCCGGTAAGAAAGCGCGTGTCATATGGACCAAGCCCTTAATATTGGTATCAATCATCCGATCCCAGTCAGAGAGGAAGGCTTGATGCGCCGGCTCCAGACCCAAAGCCAACCCAGCGTTATTCACCAGTACAGTGACTTTGGCAAAGTCAGCAGGCAAGGAAGCCGCAAGGTCATCAACTCTTGTACTATCGCAAACATCCACAGCCAAGGTGAGTAATTTTTTCTGTTGCTCTACGGGCAAGGATGCTTTCAAAGCCTCTAAACGCTCAACCCTTCTACCCAAGGCAATGACTTGATGGCCATTTGCCAGAAATCGTCTGGCGGTTGCTTCTCCAAAGCCAGCTGTGGCACCGGTCACTAAAACTGTATGTTCCATAATCTTCTGCTTATTGTTTGTAATTGACTGAGTCATTTATATTACTGCGTATATGAGATTGTTGCGTATTTTGACCCGCCCACTTACTTCATTGATTCTTCTGGGATTCATGGGAGGGGTGATGGCGGATGAAAGCAAGTTCTCGGGTGGATTCTTAAACCTAGAGACAGCATCAGACCAGTACTCGAGTCAGCGCATTCTTGAGTTTTGGGGCTACCACGATACGTTTGGAGAGCAAACTCAAGCCGACACCCTAAAGTTGCGTTACTACCAGCCCCTTCACTTTGATCGGTGGCGCGGCACTATGCGACTCGATACCTCTTATGTTTCAACTTACGGCCCCGAACTTCCACAACATCAGACTGGCACTTACAGTGCCGGCAATACGATGCTAACCGTTTGGGGAAATCATCCTGGTGTCCTGAAAAACTGGGAAGGCACATTGGGTGGCCGAATCGTTTTTCCATTTGGCAATTATGGGCAATGGGCGGCAGGCCCTCAGATTGGTACCGTATATGTACCGAGCAAAGGAAGTGATTCACGTCTCTCAGACTTTTCACCCCTTTTGAGATACATGTATGGATTTGATACCAAAGGTAATTCATTTGCGAACAACCCTAATCAACCACCCCTAGTTCGCAATCTCAATATTTTCCCGACACTGGGATTTAATCTCTCACCTAGCACTCAACTTCGATTGTGGGATGAGAATGGAGCCGTATGGAATACTGGTGGAGGGGGCGGCTGGTTCGTTCCACTTGATGCCATGGTGACCCACCGCCTCAATAAAAGCTTCCTATTTGCTGTTGGCGCCAGTAAACAGGTGGTACAGAGTTATCCCGTTTATGACTGGTCGTTTTACGGGAAGCTATCGTTTAATTTCTGAACGGCGTCTTAGTCAAGATTAACTAGACACTCATTCTCAATGTTCGCTGCTTTCGATTTAACCAAAGCCTCCACCAACCAAATCTGAAAATCTTCGTCACCCAAATTGAGCTGCTTGGAAATATTTTTCAATACTGGCGTGTCAGAAATCCATTGCTTAACCTTTGCCATCTCCTGACTACGCCACTCTAAAAGCTTGTATTTGAGGAGTACCTTAGCACCATGGCGGGCATTACGATCGGCGTCGCTTGAGAGATAGTCGAGGCGAGATCTTGCGGTTTCGATCGACTTATTTACTTCAGTAAATGGCTTGCCATGCCCCGGAATAACCAAGGCAGGCGAGATGCTCTCTATCAACTCCAAGGTCTGCGCCACTTCTTCAAAGCCACCCTCACCCCAGAGCTCGGGGAAGATAACCCCAAAGCCCTCTTCCCATAGTGCGTCCGCGGAGATTAAGATGCGATGCTGTTCTTGATACAGCATGATTGAATGATTGTCATGTCCAGGTGCCGCAAGAATTTGCCAACGATAGCGACCCAATACAATTTCCTCGCCAGGAATCAGGAGAGCTTTATAACTAAAGCGCGGGCATTCTTGTCCCAATTGCTGAAAGCTGAGTAAATTCTCGTCCCAATGCTGTACAGCAAGCGCCTCAGCTTCGGGTATCCATATAGCACAATCAAATGCTTCTGATAAAGCTGCATTACCACCGCAATGATCTGAATGAAGATGGGTGTTAACTACTTTATTCAGCTTTTTCAAGCCATGCTGTTTGAGCGCATTAGCTACTAAATCCACAGTCATCTGCTGATGAGCGCAGTACCCACTATCAACCAGGGAAACATCCTCTTCGCCGAAGAGCAAAATATTATTTGCTGATAACCACCCCCGCTCAAAGATATCGATTCCAGGTGGAAGCAAGTAACTGCCGATCCGCTTTTGAGGCATCTTAATTCTTCTGAATAGTTGGCTCAAGTTTTTGAATATCAAACTGCTGCAGCTTTAGGCGCTGCAATAAATCAGCATAGACTTTAGGATCAAGTTGAGGCGTTCTCGACAAAACCCAAAGGTACTCTCTCCTCGGATCACTTACTGCGGCCACCTGATATTGCGAATCCAAATCAATCACCCAGTAATCACCCCATACCATTGGTAAAAATGAAAGCCACTCTGGAGCAAAACGCACTTCTAGCTTAGGTGAGTCCTTAGCGCCAATCTGGCGGGCTGAACCCTCTGCTTCCGAAGTCTCTCCACCAGCAGTTTTGCAGCTATTGAGCACTCGCAGATTGCCATCAGGTTTAGCGGTATATACAGCCTTGGTATTCGAAACGCATTTCTTCTGAAACCAGTTTGGAAACTTAGCAATCTCATACCAAGTTCCCAGGTAACGAGGGACATCTAAGGAAGCTATAGTTTTGACAGCCTGATCACCTTGCTGAGCATGAGCCTGAATAGACCCAAGACAAATCAACAGGAAGCCTAATATGGAAATGAGTGAAGCGCGAGAATATGGAAACAGAGTCATAGGAGAATAGGATTAGATTGTAGATCGCCTGCTTAAGAGCTTGCGAATATAAGGAATCCTACAAGATAACAGCAATAGCAAAATAATTGCATAGATTGTCACTGTATCGAGATCATTCTTGCCTGCTTTATGCCACCAATAATGGAGAATCACGGTACAGGCAATAAAATAAATCAGTCGATGTAGTTGAGCCCACCGACGACCCAATTTTCTTTGGGCCCAGTGCGTGGAGGTCACAGCCAATGGGATCAATAAAACAAGGCTAATGAAGCCCATGGTAATAAATGGCCGCTTCACCACATCATTGAGCATCTCTGCTAGATCAAAGTCTTGATCCAACCAAAGCCAAATCCCAAAATGCAGACAGGCATAGAAAAAGCTAAAGAGGCCCAACATTCTGCGATACCGAATCCATACTGTTGCATTTGTCAGCAAACGTAATGGCGTCATCGCCAAAGTCAGACATAAAAAGACTAATGCCCAAGTTCCTGTCGAGCGAGTGATGAACTCAATTGGATTAGCACTCAAACCATCGGTAAAGCCTAGCCAGATCAAGCGGTCTAACGGCAGCAGTGCTAACAAGAAAATCAATAACTTCATCAAACTTTACCGATTGCCTGGCGTTAATAAAACTTCTTCAAATCCATCCCGGAATACATACTTGCGACTTGATCGCCATAACCGTTAAACATTTCCGTTTTAATCTTCGGGGCAAACACCCCCTTAGAGTCACCAATCCGGCGCTCCGTAGCCTGACTCCAGCGTGGGTGATCGACCAAAGGATTTACGTTGGAATAAAAGCCATATTCACGAGGGGCAATTCTGCCCCAACTGGTTTTCGGCATCTCTTCCGTTACGCGAATTTTGATAATGGACTTAGCACTCTTAAAACCATACTTCCAAGGCACCACAATACGCACTGGAGCTCCGTTTTGCTTTGGCAACATCTCACCATAGAGACCAAAGGTCAGCAGGGTTAGTGGATTCATTGCCTCATCTAAACGCAAGCCTTCCCGATAGGGCCAATCAATAATATTGTCCCCAAGTCCCGGCATCTGTTTTTTATCTGCCAAGGAAATAAATTCCACATACTTTGCCGAACCTAGTGGCTGCACATAATTCAGTAGCTTTGATAAGGAATAGCCGTCCCATGGAATCACCATGGACCAACCCTCGACACAACGCATGCGATAAATACGCTCTTCCATCGGGGCTAACTTCAGTAATGCATCGATATCGAGAGTGACAGGTTTTTTTACCAAACCCTCGATACTCACCGTCCATGGCTTTGTTTGGAGGGTATGGGCATAAGTGGCGGGATCAGATTTGTCGGTCCCGAATTCATAGAAGTTGTTATAGGTTGTTACATACTTATAACTGGTGGGCTCATCTTTTGCCATAAAAGCAGGGTTTGGAGTGGCGGCCAACTTCTGCGGATTTGCTGCCACAGCTTCACGAGAAAACCAAGGTGCTAAAGCACACCCAAATGCCCCCGCCGCTGCAGACTTGATTAATTCGCGGCGATTCTCAAAAACTGCCTTAGGCGTGATTTCTTGAGAAAGTAACTTTGGGTTATTTTTAGGCATATCAATATCTCTTTGATGATTGTCAAACTTCATGATGAATATGTTCATTCTCCTACGCCTAAAGATTTATTGCTGAACGCCTCTCCAGATAATAGGGTTAAATCTGATAGCTGAAGGCTATATTACGCAGTTAAATAATGGTTTTAGTCCCTTGAGAGATGAATATGGCTTGGATTTTCTTGGCATGTGCCATTTTCTTGTTAGGCATCTTTAAAAGTCGGGGCGGCGTACTTTTACAACCCCGACTCCGGAACCTCTTTATTTGCTGCATCATCCTATTGGCTATTGCTTGGAATATTCGCGCCCATATGCCCAATAGCAATCTTCAAAATATCATTGATTTATCGTTCCACTTTTTTGGCGCATCTCTCCTAGTGGCTCTTTTTGGATTCTGGAGCGCCATTACTCTGCTCTTTATTGTTTCCCTAGCGGGTATTTTTACTTTCAGCGGAGATTTGGTAGAGGCCACCAGTCACTACATCATGGTGAGCGTGATTCCGGCAATCTTTGCCTATCTAGTCATTCGAGCAGTGGATCGATTTTTACCAAAGCATCTATTTGTTCTTATATTAGGCAACGGCTATCTTGCAGGGTTCATTAGCACCTTTGCAACTGGTCTACTCATTTATGGATTACAGCAAATTTTTCAAATTAACTCATTCGGAACCAGTGATCCCTTAGGCTGGTTTTTGGGTTTGATTGTCCTATCCTTTATGGAGGGTTCGCTTTCAGGAATGTTGCTAGCCATTCTTCTCGTATACAGACCGCAATGGGTCAGCACGTATCAAGAAGAGCAGTATATGAATGCTTAACTATTTCAGCTTTGCATAAGAAAAAAGGCAAACCAAACGGTTTGCCTTTTTTGTGAAACCAACTCAGCTTAAGCAGCTGCTTTTTTCAAGATGTCATTGAGTGTTGTACTTGGGCACATCACGGCTTTGAACTTAGCTTGATCAGGCATAAAGTAACCACCGATATCCGCTGGCTTACCTTGTACTGCTTTGAGCTCAGCAATAATCTTTTGCTCGTTCTCGGTCAAGGCTTTTGCGATCGGAGCAAAGTGAGCTTGTAGCTCCTTGTCTTCGGTTTGTGCAGCCAAGGCTTGAGCCCAGTACATCGCCAAGTAGAACTGACTACCGCGGTTATCCAACTCACCAGTACGTGGTGATGGTGACTTATTGTTATCCAACAATGTGCCGGTAGCTTCATCCAAAGTGCGCGCCAAGATCTTCACTTTTGGATTATTGGTTTTATCGCCAATATCTTCCAAGGAAACAGCTAGAGCCAAGAACTCACCTAAAGAATCCCAACGCAAATGGTTCTCTTCAACCAGCTGCTGAACGTGCTTAGGAGCGGAGCCACCCGCGCCAGTTTCGAAGAGGCCGCCACCAGCCATCAAAGGCACGATAGACAACATCTTGGCGCTGGTACCGAGCTCCATAATTGGGAACAAATCAGTGAGGTAGTCACGCAAAATATTACCTGTCACAGAGATCGTATCTTTGCCACGAATCACACGCTCTAATGTAAAGCGCATTGCACGGGTCTGAGACATGATTTGAATATCTACACCAGTTAAGTCGTAATCTTTTAGATAGGTTTGAACCTTCTTAATCAATTCAGCTTCGTGTGGGCGGTACTCATCCAACCAGAATACTGCTGGAGTATTAGACAAACGCGCACGGTTTACTGCCAACTTGACCCAGTCACGAATCGGCGCATCTTTAACCTGACACATACGCCAGATATCGCCCTCTTCCACATTCTGCTCGAGCAATACTGTGCCGTCATCCGCAACGATGCGGGCTACACCAGCTTCAGGGATCTCAAAAGTCTTGTCATGTGAGCCGTACTCTTCTGCCTGCTGAGCCATTAAGCCCACGTTTGGCACTGTACCCATGGTTTTTGGATCGAAGTTACCGTGAGTCTTACAGAAGTTAATCATCTCTTGGTAAATACGGGCAAAAGTACTTTCTGGAATAACTGCTTTCGTGTCATGCAAACGGCCATCAGCACCCCACATCTTGCCACCAACACGAATCATCGCCGGCATCGATGCATCCACGATCACATCGCTTGGTGAATGCAAGTTGGTAATACCCTTGGCGGAGTCCACCATCGCCAATGCTGGACGATGCTCATGACAGGCGTGCAAATCTTGAATGATCTCTTCGCGCTTGGATTCTGGCAAAGTTTTGATCTTGTCATACAAGCTGCTCATACCGTTGTTTGGATTAACGCCCAACTCTTCAAACAACTTACCATGCTTTTCAAATGCATCTTTGTAGAAAATCTTGACAGCGTGACCGAACACGATTGGGTGTGACACCTTCATCATGGTTGCCTTGACGTGCAAGGACAACATCATGCCAGTCTTGTAAGCATCTTCGATTTCTTTTTCATAGAACTCGCAGAGTGCTTTCTTACTCATGTACATGCTGTCAATAATTTCACCAGCAAGCAAAGAGACTTTTGGCTTCAGAACAATTGTCTTGCCACTCTTCGTTACCAAATCCATCTTCACATCGCATGCCTTAGTCATGGTCATTGACTTCTCACCTGCGTAGAAGTCGCCACCATGCATATGGGATACGTGCGTACGAGAAGCCTGGCTCCACTCACCCATCGAGTGTGGGTTCTTACGGGCATAACGCTTAACCGCATTAGGCGCACGGCGATCTGAGTTACCTTCGCGCAATACTGGGTTTACCGCACTACCCAAGCACTTGGAGTAACGAGTGCGGATTGATTTTTCAGCGTCGTCCTTAGGATCTTCTGGGAAATCAGGGATCTTGTAACCCTTAGATTGCAACTCTTTAATAGCGGCAAGTAACTGTGGAACTGAAGCGCTGATATTCGGCAACTTGATGATGTTGGTATCAGGCAATAAAGTCATGCGGCCAAGCTCGGCCAAATTATCAGGAACTTTCTGCTCAGCAGTTAAGCAATCAGAGAACTCTGCCAAGATACGTGCCGCAACAGAAATGTCGCTCTCTACAACCTGTACTCCAGCTGGCGCTGTAAATGTACGAATGATTGGTAAAAATGCACAGGTCGCCAATAAGGGCGCTTCGTCTGTCAGCGTGTAAATGATCTTTGATTTCTCTGAAGCCATTGATGTTTCCTCGATATGGATAAATATTAGGGCCCGGTCTTATACCGAACCACTCTCGCATTCAGCACGCAACACTTCAGGCGCTTTTGACTGTCTTGGGTGTAACTTCTCGCACTGGACCGAGACAGCTATTTTAAATCATCGACCCCGGCGATTTAAGGGCTTTTAGGCACCAAATTGGCTGAAGTCGGTCAATTTAAGGGAATCCACCAAGCCAACCCCCCCCCCCCCATCCGCTGACAACGTAAACTGCGATACATGACTAACAAGCACCCCTTACTCAACAAAAACCTCGTACTGTTGATCCTCTGCCAAGGCTTGTTTTTAACCAATAATGTGACCTTTATCGCCATTAATGGCCTAGTTGGGCTTAGTCTGAGCCCCGTTGCTTGGATGGCCACCTTGCCTGTAATGGGCTATGTTGTAGGGGGAGCCTTTTCGACCTCTATTGTGGCTAAAACCCAAAATTATTTTGGTCGCAAGGTATCTTTTCAGTTGGGCCTCTTGGTAGCAGTCTTTTCAGCACTCCTGTGCGCCTATGCCGCCATTTCGAAAAACTTTTGGCTCCTCGTACTCGGTACCTTTATTGCTGGCTATTACAGTGCAAATGGGCAACTCTATCGATTTGCAGCTGCTGAGCTAACGGTTGCCAGCCAGAGAGATAAAGCGGTCTCCTGGGTGCTTGCTGGCGGAATTCTTGGGGCCGTTATTGGGCCCAACCTGGCCTCATGGACCAAAGACTTCTTTGATACCGCCTTCTTGGGCGCCTATCTCACTTTATCGATAGCCGGCTTTATCGGCATCATCGTGATGCAGTTCATCCACTTTCCAGAGGAGTTCAAAACTCAGCACGCTCTTTCAGATGGCAGAGATCTAAAGACCATTCTTCGCCAACCCGTCTTTATGGTGGCAGTGATCGGCGCCTCATTGGGCTACGGAGTCATGAACCTTCTCATGGCAGCAACTCCACTAGCAATGCAAATTTGTGGCCTGCCCTTTTCTGATACTGCTCTAGTTTTAGAGTGGCACGTGATTGGGATGTTCGCGCCCGGATTTTTTACCGGATCACTCATTCAACGCTTTGGCACACTCAAGATCATGGGTGTCGGTGTTGCCCTCAATCTGCTCTGTATTGCTATAGCCCTAACCGGTGTCGACTTTCACCAATTCTTAATTGCACTATTTTTATTGGGTGTTGGATGGAACTTCTTATTTACGGGCTCCACCTCTTTGGCGATGACTGCTTATAGGCCTGAAGAACGTGATAAAGCTCAGGCCACAATTAACTTCTTTGTGTTTGGCACTATGGCTTTCACTTCATTTGGCTCGGGAGCTTTAATCACCTCACAGGGCTGGAATATCCTGAATCTCGGATCAATAGTTCCTGTTGCTGTAACAGCAGGTGCTTTGATTTGGCTTGGCGCCAATCGCAAGAAGGCAAGCGCCTCTTCCGCGACCTAAGAAACCTTAGCTAAGGGCAGGTTGAAAAGTAAGTTTTGCGGTTTGAGCTTGAGCTGCTTTTCATCATTCATGGCAATGGCCATATAAACCGGTTTTCCGGCCTGAGATTGAGTGACGGCAGCCTCATCGATAAAGTCCAAACGGAATAAGCAAATGACCTTCTCAAGCTCATCAGCATCCACCGGCTCTTTGTTGTAAAGCTTATTCAAGATCTCAGTTGCAGCAGCATCGAGGCCCACATGCCAAGACCATTTAGGGTCACTGATTTGCTGCATTGGCGTAATACGGACCTGCGCACCTAAAAAATGTTGCACCCATTTTTCAAGGACACGGCAAAAATGATTGATGGGTGGCTGACCAAAATTCAGTTGCACCGCAAAGTCGTAGTCTTCGCTTTTCTCCCAGTAGAGATCGGCATTTTCTTCATGCAGCACATCTAAATCAATTGAGCGCATGGACATCGAATTACTCTTCAAAAGATCCAGAATATTGCCTGTCTCACCTGCCTGAGCATTGCGAGTAACCACCTCATCATCCGCGCCCATGACAACGCCATCTTCCAGCACAGTGATCTTTTGAGTCCGGAAGAAAATTTCTCCCATACGCGCATCCAGGGGATCGCAATCATCACCCAAGATATGTCGAATAAATATTTGCGCCAGCTGAGCAATAAATAGTGGTGGAACATCTACACCCTCACCTTTAAATAAACTCATATAAAAGTTTTCTAAAGAGCTTGCTGCCAGCAATTTAGTTCGGTATCTAAGCCAAACTTGATAGTTCACCTGAATATCTGGATCTGCCATTGCAGCAATATCTTGATCAGAAATGACTGCTCGAGGATTCTCGCTCAAGCGTTGATGCAGGGCACGTTCAGCATTGCAAGATTCAGGGACAAGATTTAATTCTGGTCGCAATAAGTAAGTGCGCAGAAAATCATCGGTCACCAGCAATTGATTGTCCGAGCCCACTGTCAGGGTTTGGTACGCAGAATGGGGCCAAAAGTGTGTCATGTGAGTTTGCTCGAACAAAAAGATTATGCTCAGAATATACTAGCCCTTCAATTTCAGCCAAAGAGGAAGATAAACGTGAGTGAACTCCAAAAAATAGATACCGTTGTTGGTGATGGCAAAGAAGCGACCGCCGGCAATCATGTAGACGTACATTACACCGGATGGTTATTTGACGATAAAGCGCCTGATCATAAAGGTCAGAAGTTTGATAGCTCCCTCGATCGCGGTCAACTGTTTAGCTTTCCTTTGGGCGCAGGCCATGTCATCAAAGGCTGGGATCAAGGCGTACAAGGCATGAAGATTGGTGGCAAACGTACCCTGATTATTCCTTCAGAGATGGGTTACGGCCCTCGTGGTGCTGGCGGCGTGATTCCCCCAAATGCAACATTGGTATTCGATGTGGAGCTACACGGAGTGAATTAATGCCGCATCTGCATCCATAAGTAATAAGGCCACTCAATGAGTGGCCTTTATTTTTACCGGTAAAAAAACTGAAGCGCTTATGAGCGTAAATCTTTACCGTTGAGCGTTAATTTATTTTGCGTTGCTGGCTGACATAAGCCAATCAAACGATTTCTTTCAGCCATCACCTTGTCAGCATAACCGCCATCATTCTCCGCATTTGCAGCGCCAACATAGTATTTCAAGCCATTGCGCAATGAGCCGCTGGTAGCAATCAAATATTTCAAGATATACGCACCTACCCGAATATTGACTTCAGGCTTAACTGCATCAGTAGCTCCGCCATACAAAGCGTATTTATCTTTATGAATCGCAGTCATCACCTGCATCAAACCTTCAGCACCAGCATGACTTTTTATCAGCGGATTGAAGTTTGACTCAACCGAAATGACAGCAAGCAAGAGAACTGGGTCAATGTTGACCTCTTTTGCAATCAAGACTGTATTGGAAACATATTCCTCAATCTTGGCACGATCGAGCTTGTACTTTTTTTCAAAGAAGTCAGCAACAGCACGTTGATTCTGAATCGACACCATTAACTTTGAGTCAAGTGCTTGAGGGTCAATTTTTGAAGTTGGGATGCGATCTGATAAATGAGAAATCGGCTTCACCTGGGCATGGGCCACTGAAGGCATCAAGAGGGCAACAGTTTGCTGCTTAGCGCTTGTCAGACCACTATTGGAGCTAGCCGAAGCCTTGCCATAAATCACATTAGCGATTTCTTTATCAGCTAGCGCCTTAGGGGCCTCCTCTTGATACTGATCGAGTACCCCAAAACCATTCTGCCAAACCATGTGGCGAGCTTCATCCGGAACCAGAATACGGGCTAAATCAAATGCACCTGCTTGAGTCCCATTACCGGAGAGCCAGAGTCCCACGATCATGAAAACAGTCACAATCAATAGGCCATTCATCACCCGATACACTGGGGATAGTGCGTGAGCTAACAACTCTTTAGCATGAGCCGTTGCTGGCTGAGCTAGTTGCAGATCACTCGAGTTGGCAGAAAAACATTTAATCATTCATGGTCTTGCAGAACACCAAAAACCAAACTTCTGATTTATGCTGCGATGCAATAAGTAAAAAACATGAGCCATCCTAAGAAGGTTCTTATATCAAGTCAAGAATAAAGAACTCTATTTCCATAACTTATTGGTCCTGAAATCAGGATGATCCCTAGGACGATCCCTAATTTTGATATTTACTCCTTTAATTTCAATAACTTAAAGAAGTTAGTGGGGACTTATTTCATATAATAAAAAAGTGTTGAAATTCCAACTTTTTTACTATTTTTCAACTTCAAATGAGCTGTCCGACCCATACATCTAGTATTCCAATGGCTTGGATTTTCTACCGGTAGTGTTCTGCAGCCCCTCACTACCATCAGACACTCCAGCGTTTTTTTACAACCCACTACCCCACAAATCCGCTCCTAAAAAACTTTTCAAGTGGTGTACACACTAGCCCTAGGGCTAACTTATCAACTTAAAAAGTTCCAAATCTTAGTCATTAGTTTCGCCACTCATTACACTGAGATGCAATGCGATCGCTAGCCAAACTCCTCTTAATTAGCGCCCTTTGGCTTCCCCTGAGCGCCTCCGCCCTCTTTGATCAATGCAGGGATCTATTTCCAGCTCAGCAAATCCCCAGTACTAGCCAGGTGGGGCGAGATCTTTGCTTTGATGATTTTGCGATCTACTACTCCCCTTTAGATAAAAAGCCGGTCTACACGGTAGAAAGATTAAATAGCGAGCAGTTTCAGACATCTCGCCCGCGTCGCACCAATCAGTTTTATGAGGAAGCTAGACTGCCCTTGAGTGAACGCGCCCTACTGGCAGACTATCGTGGCAGCGGCTATGATCGCGGGCATAACGTACCAGCAGGCGACATGACGCAAGACCGGGGAATGGCGCAATCCTTCTCTTTGGCAAATATGATGCCGCAAGCCCGGCAAAACAATCAGGGAATCTGGTCAAAACGGGTTGAGGAACCCACGAGAATGTATATCAAGCGCGCACAAGGTGATGTCTACGTCTTTACTGGGTCAGTTGGTCACGCCGGCAGTATTGGCAAAAGCAAGGTCACCATTCCGAGTCATTTGTATAAGCTGGTCTATGACCCTAATAAAAAATTGGCTTGGGCTTACTGGGTTGAGAACACCAATGATGCGCAAATGAGTGCACCCATCTCGTATGCCGAGCTGATTCAAAAGACGGGAATCGACTTTCATTTACCGATAGAGGCGACTAATAGTGCAACTGGCAAGCCAGCTGAAAAGGGCGCATCAGAACCCAGACAGCGGGTCGGCGCTTGGTACCCAGTCTTTTTTGATGAATACTCACCCGATAAGGTGGCGGCAATCATTTCCAATATCAAGGCCGGAAGAGTTGCCAGCATAGAACTGCAATACGACCGCAACCTGAAGTTAGCCCAAAACCTAGCTCAAGAGATTGGATCGAAAAGTACATTGCAGGTCACACTCTCTCAAAGCAGTCCGCCAGACTCACCCAGCGTGAGTTATGAACGCAATCGCGTCATTGCGATAGTGCGCACCAAATAAATTACTACCCCCGAGTGCGGGGAGTAATTCCATGGGCCCGCTGAATGGGCGCCAACAAACCTCGTAATCCATTGTGATCTAGGGTGTGCATCAACTCTAGTAGCTGACCAAGCTCGCCCTTGGGAAAACCTTCGCGAGCAAACCACGCCAAGTAATTGCCTGGCAAGTCCGCAAGTGAACGCCCAGCATGCTTACCAAAAGGCATTTTTATTGTTACCAGCTTTACGAGGGCTTCTGAATCCATAGGTATGGATCTTACAAGCTCGGCAAACCTCAACACTAGATCTAATAGGGGCAATTTATCTATTGAGAATCATTCTCATTTACTGTATATTGCGAATCATTCTCATTTACCTTTATTAACCAGCCCCCCATCACCATGAAACTCACCATCAAACGACTGATTGCCTTCACCATCCTGTTAGCCACCGCCTTGCACTTCTCTTTCGCCAATGCGGGTGAAGGAGCATTTGGATGGATTTACACCCTCGACCTTCAGCCTAAAGGAAAGGTCGAATTTGAACAGCGCTTACAACTCAATAAACAGCAGGCAGCCGGCACCTACGATGCCTGGACCGCTAGAACTGAATTGGAATATGGGCTTACCAATAATTTACAAATTGCTGGCTACATCAACTCCTACTACACCAGCGCAAATCAGAATTACACCAACCCGGAAGCTTGTGGTGATAGCCCAACTTGTACGGGTGGTTATGGAGTCCCCTCGGGACATGACCCTGCTACTGCATATAGAAAAAGCGGGATTGAAGGCGGATCTTTAGAGGCCATCTATCGACTGACTAATCCAGTCACATCTCCAGTTGGTGTCGGACTCTATCTGGAACCAACATGGGGGAGAAATAAAGATGAAATTGAGGCTCGCCTACTACTGCAATCCAATTTCATTGATGACCGCCTGGTCTTGGCAGGTAACGTAGTAGTGGCCAATGAACGTTTGAAGTTTATTGAGAATGGGAATGTCCCCGAATCCATGCTCGACTTCCTTGTCGGCGCCAGTTATCGATTTGCGCCCAAATGGTCCGCCGGTGTCGAGGCACGCTTCCATAACGACTACTCAGAATTAAATTTACGCAATCAAGTGCAGCGCGCAACCTTTGTTGGACCCAATATGCACTACGCCGCAAAAGATTGGTGGGTCACTGGTGCATGGCGCTATCAGCTGAAGGGTGGAACCTGTATGGGTGGTGGTGAGGCGGAGTGTTCCAATGCACGCGTTTGGGATAGTCACTCCGTCAATGAATTCATTGTCAAAGTCGGTTTCCCGCTGAACTAAATCCAATCTCTTCAATCGTTAAGTTAAAGGTAATTATGGAAAAGCAAAATTTATTAATGGCAGCACTCATACATCTAGTTCAGTTTCAGTCTACCCACTGTGCAACTGCAAGAGAGCGGGCTTTAATGATGTTTGATGCCCTCTCTCAGTTAAACGAAAGCAATGCAGAGTTGGACAATCTCTGCCTTGAAGCGAATGCACTACTCACTAGCTAATACATTGGCCTATTCAAACGCCCCTCACACTCAAACAAAAACACAAACACAAACACAAAATTAACAATATGCTTTGGAAACCCAACCCCTTATTGATTGTTGGTCTAGCTGCAGTAACGCTACCAATCGTTGCACAAGCGAAGATATATGTATCTGTTGAGCAGGCGCAAAAAATACTCATCCCCAACAAAGCTTTGATCAAAAATCCCATCATCATCACAGAAGAGCTGCAGGACAAAATGCGCTCTGCGTCGAGCATTCGTCACCCCTTTCAAGGTGATCGCATTTGGAAAGCATCTGACGGCAGCTGGTTCATCGTAGATGAGGTGGTTGGTAAGCATGAAATGATTACATATGCGGTGGCTCTCAGCCCATCTGGCACAGTCACTGGAATTGAGATATTGGACTATGTCGAATCCTATGGCTATGAGGTGGCTGAAGTGCAGTGGCGCAAGCAGTTCGTAGGCAAAACGGCAGCAGACCCTATTAAGCTGAACCAAGATATACAGAATATTGGTGGCGCCACCCTTTCCTGCAAACATCTCACCGATGGCGTCAAGCGAGTTGCAGTGTTGTATGACATTGCACTCAAAAAACAATCTGAAGCTCTCAAAGCAAAATGATTCGCTGCAAACCCCTCTTAGGTACCTTTGTTGAAATTTCAGCTGAAGATAGAAAGCACTCACTCCATGCAATAGAGATGGCATTCACAGCCATTGAGCAGGTTCAGTCCCTGATGGGATTTCATAACCCCGACAGTGAGCTTTCACAAATCAATGCTAGGTCTTATTTAGAGCCGATTCGCATTCACTCCTGGACGGCTAAAGTGCTGACTATTGCCCAAGAAATTCAGATTGAGTCTCAAGGCATATTTAATTGCGGAGTTGGTCATCTACTAGTAGAGGTAGGTCTACTTCCAAAGTGTTTCAGCTTAGGCAATCACTCATTTGGTGGCATTGAAGATCTCCGATTTATTGAGCCCAACTTGGTTCAATCCAAGCTCCCGCTCTGCCTTGATCTTGGTGGCATTGCCAAAGGCTATGCAGTAGATAAGGCAGTAGAGGTCTTAGTTGATCACGGCATTCATTCGGGATCCGTTAATGCTGGGGGTGACATGCGCATTTTTGGGGATCTCGCTCAGGACATTCAAATACGCAGCCCTTCAAATCCCCACGAACTTATTCAGATTGGCAGCATGAGGGCGGGTGCGATTGCGACTAGCAGCCTCTACTTTTCAAAGCGCGACGCTGATGCAAAAAGTTATATGGTTAACCCAATTAATCAAGATCATGTTGAATTTTTAGAGTCTTACTCAGTGATTGCTGATGAGTGCGTCTACGCAGATGCATTAACCAAGCTAGTCAGCGTTACTGGAGATACCCAGCACCCCTGCTTAAGTCATTTTTCTGCACAAGCAATCAGAATTCCCAACCCACCCATCTCATGAAAAATACCAGTCGCCTTGGCAAGATGCCAGCCTGGCAAAGAAATTTTGTCCTCATTGGCATGTTGAGCTGCTCCCTTACCGGCTCAGCCTATTTACTTGGCCATGAGTTTCATATTGAACGCGCCATATTAGGGGCTCATTCCGTTTTAATGTGGCATGGCATTGCCGCGATGATAGCCACGCTGGCATTGGGCTCAGTCTTACCTTTTCACCTAAAGGCAGGCCTAAAGTCTAAGAGAAAGCTGTATAGCGGATTAAGCCAATTGGTTTTTTTAGCTACTTTATTGATATCAGGCGCTTTGTTGTACTACGGTCCTGAAGAAATTCGAGAGAATGTCATCACTACACATTGGCTAGTTGGTCTCGCATTCTTCGCTATTTTTCTGCTGCATGGCATTTATGCCAAAAAGTTGGCGCCCTAAATGCAATTAAGGCGCATTGAGCGGTGTTTCTCAATACGCCTTCATCAAACTAAAGAAGATTTACTTACAGCAAGAGTCTTTGCCGCAAGATGTTCCACAAGAATTGATTCCCAATAATGGGTACGCTGGGCAGAAACGGAAAATACCAGTTGCCAAAGGAATCAGTCCAAGCCAGCCCCACCAGCCTACGATACCGTTGGCTGCAAGCGCAACCAGCACAATACCTACTGAGATTCTTAAAATACGATCGATACCACCGACGTTACATTTCATATTGAACTCCCTTTAAAAACGATTAAATAATTCCTTGCTGCTATTTTTTGCAGTAATGCTTGTATAGCAAACTCATCACGGATACAGCCACCTGACTTGATAGGGAATAGTAAATTTGCTTACCTTCTCTACGTGTTTTAACAAGCTTCTCCTTACGCAATACCGTGAGCTGCTGTGAAAGAGTTGGTTGATGTAAATCTAGCGCGGCCTCTAGCTCACCCACACATTTTTCAGCCTGACCAATTTCGCATAAGAGCATCATGCGATCCCGATTAGATAAGACCTTCATCAGTTTGCAAGCATCATCTGCCGATGATTGCATCTTCTTTAACTCTGCCTTAGTAATGGGCATATTCATCATCATTCCTTGATCAGAGTGCGTTTAATGGGATTTTTAAATATGCGACGCCATTGGCATCTGGCTCAGGAAAGTGTCCAGCACGTATATTGACCTGGATCGACGGCAGGATCAGCACTGGCATCTCCAAAGTTTTGTCTCGTGCAGTCCGCATCTGCACAAACTGCTCTTCAGTCACGCCATCATGCACATGAATATTGTTTGCCTTCTCATCAGCAACCGTAGTCATGCAATTCGCAGGACGGCCATTGGGTGGATAGTCATGGCACATATAGAGCTTGGTCTGACCAGGGTAAGACAAGATCTTCTGAATCGAACGATAGAGCGTCTTCGCATCACCACCCGGAAAATCACAGCGCGCTGTGCCAACATCCGGCATGAATAAGGTATCACCTACAAAAATTACATCGCCGATTTCATAAGCCATGCAAGCAGGAGTATGGCCGGGCACAAAGAGCGCTTTTAAGGAAAGATTTCCGAAGGTAAGTGACTCACCCTCTTTCAGCAGTTGATCAAATTGCCCACCATCTGCCTTAAAGCTATCGCCCAGATTGAAGACGCCTTTAAATACGGTTTGGACATTAGTGATGTGATCCCCAATCACTAATTTGCCACCCAAGTGGCTTTGCAGGTAAGGGGCAGCAGTTAAATGATCTGCATGGGCGTGGGTTTCCAATATCCAACTTACCTTGAGTTGATGAGCTGCAACGAAGGCAATGACCTCATCAGCTGATTTAGTGCTAGTTCTGCCTGATTTAGGGTCATAGTTCAGCACAGAGTCAATGATCACGCAGGGGCTACCATCACCCTCATAGACTACATAGGTGAAGGTCCAGGTTTCTGGATCAAAAAAGTCTTTAATCAGAGGGGTGTGCTTTGTAGTCAAGATATTCTCTCAGTTGAATAAATATAATATATATTTATATACTATATTAATCTAAAATAAATTGCAATGGACTACTCAACCCTCATCAGCCCAGCACTAGGCATCCTAGTGGGCGTCCTTATGGGCCTCACTGGTGCCGGGGGTGGGATTTTGTCAGTGCCCCTGCTGGTCTTCTTTCTAGGACTACCGATTGCAGAAGCAGCCCCAATTGCACTGTGTGCTGTTGCCCTTGCTTCTAGCGTTGGGGCCATCCTAGGCCTCAGGAACAAGATTTTGCGCTACAAGGCAGCAGGTTTTATGGCGATCTTTGGCTTGGCGCTATCACCCTTAGGACTATGGATCGCACCGCAGATTCCGAATGCGCCCTTGCAGATCGTATTTAGCTTAATCCTCTTGTATGTTGCTATTCGCTTGTTGACCCAGGCTCGCAATCAGATCAACGGCGTTCCTGAAGAAAGCCGAAAACCCCCTCCATGTCTTATCAACCCCGCTATTGGAAAACTCCAATGGACCCTACCCTGTGCGCGCGCCCTCATGTTCGCTGGCAGTCTGGCTGGGTTTTTATCGGGATTACTGGGTGTTGGTGGCGGATTCATCATCGTGCCAGCCCTCAAGCGCTATACCGACTTACCAGTCAAATCTATTGTGGCCACTTCGCTTGGGGTACTAGCTATCATTACTGGCGGTGGAGCAATTTTCTCGGCAGCCAGTGGCGGTTTAAATATTGCAGTTGCTGCACCATTCGCACTTGCTGCATTGGGCGGACTATTACTTGGGATGCTATTAGGTAAAAAATTAAGTGGCCCGCATACTCAGCTCATTTTCTCGATCTTTACATTAGCAGTTGCTATCAGCCTACTAATTAAAGGCGTTCTCATTTTGAATTCGTGAAACGCCCTCTCACATCCCTTCTTTTGGTTCTTTCTCTCGCACTATTGGGAGCTCTACTCATGTCTCTAAAACCCAGTTCTTTTTTAACCAGCTCGGTGAGCGCCATTTCTGGAACCGTGAGCAATCTCAATAATGAGCGCTTGGAATACGTGAACCCAGAAAAACCTACTCACGATCACTCATCCGTTTCTTACCAACGCTTTTTTATCTCTCAATTCAATTTAGGTGATCGCGCGATTGAAGCCAAATTCTCAACGCCGATGGTAGTAAGTAATGGCGATGCGATAACAGTCTCCGGCTATCAAAAGGGCAATGGCTTTCAGGTGCTTGCTTATGCCAATCAGACTCAGCAAGTCAGTAAGCATGAGAATTGGATTGTTCTAGGCTTTGGTGCCCTCTTCTTTTTGGCAGTTGCCCTTGGGCTCCTCAACTCAGAGTTAGTAGCTGATGGCGCCCTAGTGCCCAAGCTATTTCTAATTGGCTTTGTAGGCGTCGCTTTTTATATGGGATATCGCGCCCTACTCATTCGTGAGGCAATCTCACTACTAAAGGGCTAGATACCCGACTAGATTTATTCCAACTCAATAGAAAAAGCCCTCTTTCGAGGGCTTTTTAAATACAGGGCGCTGCTAGATCTTAGTGACCACCAGCTCCACCTAAATAAGCTGCTTTTACAGCTGGATCATGCATCAATTTATCCGCTGGGCCATGAGTTGCGATCTTACCGTTCTCAAGCACGTAACCGTAATCAGCAACGTTGAGGGCTGCAGCAGCAAACTGCTCAACCAATAACATCGTTACACCTTGAGATTTGAGATTAGAAATAATCTTAAATACTTCCTCAACCAAAATTGGTGCAAGACCCATTGATGGTTCATCCAAGAGAATGATCTCTGGATTCAACATCACGGCACGAGCCATCGCTAACATCTGCTGCTCACCACCTGACAATGTTCCGGCCAATTGGTTGCGACGCTCTTTTAAGCGAGGGAACATTTCTAGAGCTCGCTCAAGATCGCTCTTAATATCGCCTTTTGGACGGCTACCTGTAAAGCGTGGGAATGCACCTAACAAAAGGTTGTCATTGACTGACATCGTCGTAAAGACACGACGGCCTTCTGGGCTGTGAGCTAAACCTAAACGGGCGATTTTATGAGAGTCGTAACCATCAATTTTTTCGCCACCCAAGGTTACTTCACCCGCTGTAGGCTTGATCATGCCAGTAATAGCACGCATGGTAGTTGTTTTACCAGCGCCGTTTGAGCCGATCAAAGTAATCACTTGCCCCTTAGGAACATCAATGTTGATGCCGTGCAGAACTTTTACTTTGCCGTAGCCTGCTTCAAGATTCTTAATAGATAACATGGTATTTACCGATTCAATATAGTTCTAGTGATTAAGTACCCAAGTAGGCATGAATCACCTTCTCGTCTGCCTGAACTTCAGCTGGTTTACCTTCTGCAATCTTCTGACCGAAGTCCAATACAGAAACGGTATCGCAAACTGACATCACCACGTCCATGTGATGTTCAATCAGGATGAATGTAATACCGCTATCGCGGATCTTACGAATAATGCGCAAGAGCTCTTTAATATCAGGCGCTGTCAAACCAGCAGCCGGCTCATCCAACAAGAGCAACTCTGGATCCAATGCCAAGGCACGGGCGATTTCCAGGAGGCGCTGCTTACCGTATGGCAAGTTACGTGCCTCTTCATTTGCCAGGTCATCTAAGCCAACAAACTTCAAGAGAGCCATTGCGCGAGCATGGGCTTCAGCCTCTTCTTTCTTGTAACGTGGCAGATTTAAGGCAATCTCCACCATGTTCGATTTAAAGGTGTGGTGCAAGCCAACCAAAATATTTTGGATCGCTGTCATTTCACCGAAGAGCTGAACGTTTTGGAAGGTACGTGCAATACCTGACAAAGCAATGTCAGATGACGTCTTACCAACAACGCTCTCGCCAGCATAGAGAACGTTACCGGCGGTAGGCACATAAATACCAGTCAACACGTTCATCATGGTGCTCTTACCAGAGCCGTTAGGACCGATCAAACCATGAATCGTACCGCGCTTGATGCTCAGATCAACATTGTTCAATGCCTTCAAGCCACCGAACTGCATCAATACAGAGTCAACCTTCAAGAGCTCAGCGCCGGTATTTTGATCGCTGACTTTGCTAATAAAGCTGATGGAATCATCAACCACCTCAATATCACCACCACGAGTGGTTTTTGCCTTACCAAGAATCGATTGGTAGAAGCTCTTCGCAAAACCAACAATACCGTTTTGCAAGTAGTACACCACCAACAAAATCATGAAGCCGAAAATACTAAGGCGCCAGTCAGAAATCGTATTGAGCCAGAATGAGAATCCTGCCAGACCAACAACACCAGCGATAGGAACGGCTACACGTCTTACTGTTGTGACCTTCTTGGATAGCGCCATTGCCGCACCAATTACTACAACGACTGCAATGATCGAAGCAACAATACGGAATAAGTTAATGTCATCCAAAAGCTTTGGCAACAACACAATGATGGCTGCACCAATCACTGCACCAAGGCGTGACTTACGACCACCCATGATGATGCCCAGCAAGAACAACACAGCGAGTTCGTTGTTATAAGTGTTTGGTGAAATATATTGCTCTGAATAAGCATATAAGCAACCAGCCAAACCAGCAAAGCCAGCGCTAATCACAAACGCGATCACTTTAAAGCGATATACGGAGACACCCATACAGTCACAAGCAATTGGACTATCGCGCAAAGCTTCGAAAGCGCGGCCAATTTGTGATTTCACAAAACGATCCACGATGATCATGGAGATAATCAAGATAATGCCAACCATCCAGAAGTACTCTGCCTTGGTCATCGGCACGCCCATTAAGTCAGGCTTAGGAATCTTGATGCCCAATGGGCCTTCAGTCAACCAAGTCATCTCGTTAATGAGAATCTGAGCAATGGTTCCGAAAGCCAAGGTCACCATCGCCAAATAAGGTCCGATTACCTTTAACGCAGGCAATGCCAAGATGCCACCAAAGATGGAAGTCACGACGATAGACGCAGGTAGTGTTCCCCAAATAGTCCAACCAAAGTGGAAGTACAGCACACCAGCAGTATATGAACCGATACCAAATAGTGCTGCGTGACCTAAAGAAACCTGACCCACATAACCCACCACAATATCCAAACCAAATAACAAAATGGTGTAGATCAGAATGGTTTCAACTAAGTGAATGTAATAAGGGTTGTGAATAAATAACGGCAGGGTAAAGAGTGCCGCGATCGCAATTAATAGAGGTATTAGGGACTTCTTCATCATTAAACTTTCTTAATTGCAGATTTACCAAAGAGGCCGGATGGTTTGTATGCAAGCACTAGCAAGAGCAAGATCAAACCTGGCACATCTTTATAGCCAGTAGAAATATAGAAACCGGTTGCAGTCTCAACGATACCCAGAATCAAACCACCCACAATGATTCCCATACCGCTTGAGAGGCCGCCAATAATCGCTACCGCAAAAGCCTTTAAGCCCAAGGCTCCGCCCATACTTGCACCAGTCAAAGTGAGAGGCGCAATCAATACACCAGCAAACGCTGCAGTCAAAGAAGATAGCGCATAAGAGAAGGTAATTACCACGCTAGTGTTGATACCCATTAAGCCTGCTGCATCGCGATCGTTTGCAGTTGCAACCACCGCTTTGCCGTAAATTGTTTTACGGTTAAAAAACTCTACCAACATCATCATTACTAAAGCACCAACTACTACCAAAATTTCCATCGGCAAAATATTTGCTCCAAGGAATTCCATTGGCTCCATTGGCAATGGTGATGGGAATGGCAATGCATCACGACCCCAGATATTTTCAGCGACGTTCTTGAAAATAATACCGAGTGCGATAGTGGACATAATCCAACCAAACTCAGATTTAATCTTGATAGCTGGACGCACACCGATGAGCTCAACAAAGCCACCCTGCAACATTCCAAATAAGCAAACTACGGGGATCATGACCCAATAGTTCATACCGAAAGTGTCTACGCAGGTTAAACCTACTAGAGCACCCAACATCAGCGCTTCACCTTGACCGAAGTTCAAAGTGCCTGATGTGGCAAAAGTTAGCTGGAAACCGAAAGCGATTACCGCATAGATCATCCCCACCGCGATACCGCTTGAGAGGATTTGTGCAAGCATGTCCATTTTTTTGGCCTAAAAGATACTTAAAACAGTTTTATTAACGAATCCGACATTGTAAGCAAAACGCCGCTTTTTGGGCGGCGTTTTGTTTTTCTAATGTTGCAGTGCAATAAAGATAAAAGCTTGCCTGCTAGTAACTCTGAATTACTTCTTCTTCGGAGTTGCGTCCTCAGCATTCAAGAACTCAACGCGACCATTTTCAACTACGCCCATCACTACGTCTTTCATCTTGATAGCGTCGTGATCAGTTGCTGAGAATGGCTTGTTGTAAGTAATCACAACACCATCAACTGGAGTCTTCAGATCTTGCAATGCTGCAACAATCTTTGGTCCCTCTGTGCTGTTTGCTTGCTTGATCGCTGCGGCCAAGAGGTAAACAGAGTCATATCCTTGTGCTGCAGAAACTGGAGATGCAATGTTGTTGTTCTTAGGCTTGAACTCGGCCAAGTAAGCTGCTTGGAAAGCTTTACGCTTAGCAGTTGTAGATGGAGTTTGAATGTAAGTTTGTGGCATTGTTGCGCCGTTACCATTCTTACCAGCTGTATCAATGAAGCTAGCCATAGACAATGTCCATGAACCGATCATTGGCTTCTTCCAACCCAACTTCGCCATACCGTTAGCAATTTGTGCCAACTCAGGTCCAATTGCGTAAGTCAAAATCACATCAGCACCAGCATTTTTTGCTTTGAGCAATTGTGAAGTCATATCAACGTCACCAATGTTGAATTTCTCAACTGCCACTGGTGTTACGCCATAGCCCTTCAATGCCTTCTCTAAGTCTTCACGACCCAACTGACCGTAGTTTGTAGAGTCAGCCAAGATTGCCACCTTCTTCAAGCCACGCTTCTCAACCGCTTCTTTAGCAATCAATGGTGCTTGGATATTGTCAGGGGCAGCATTACGGAAAACATAGTTTTCAGGTGCGTTAGGGAATTGCTTAGTCAAGATTGAACCAGTAGCAACGTTGTTCATTACTGGAATCTTCGCATCTTGATAGAAGCGCTGTGAAGCCAAGGCAACACCAGTGTTGATATAACCGAGAGTAGCAACCACTTTTTCGTTGTTAATCAATTCTTGAGCGATTTGTACACCGCGCTCGTTTTTAGCTTCGTCATCGCGCTCAACCAAAACAATTTTGTTGCCGTTGATACCACCAGCAGCATTGATTTCTTTTGCAGCTAAGCGCACACCATCACGCATACTCACACCCATAGAGGCAGAGCCGCCAGTGAACGGGCCTGAAACACCTAATTTGATATCGGCAGCGTAAGCGCCAGTTGTTAACATTGCCGCAGCAGCTACAGCAAAAATGTGATGACGAATATTCATAAAGTCTCCATGACTAAAAATGCTAATTAAATAAATTCTTTTTTAGGTACGACTTGAAACGAACAATCATCTTACAGTCAATGTAGGGGCAAAAAAAGAGCTTTGTATTAGGGTTTTACATTAGCCCTGAAAGATATAAGTCGTTTTAAAAAAACTTACGAACTTGAGCTTGTAGGCTGGGCCAGAAGAGATTGATGATGAGGCCGGCAATCACCAAGCTGGCAGCCTCGACTTTCCAGGGTGGTAAAGCCTCGCCCAAAAAGTAGGCGGATGCCCCCATTCCAAAGATGGGCACCAGTAAAGGTGCTGGCGCTACCAGCGCGGCGGGATGTTTTGACAGCAACCAGCCCCATGCGGCATAGCCAAATAAGGTATTCGCCCAAGACTGCCACAGGACGCCAACCCACGCCCCCAGAGGAGCGGCTAGGGTCACCTGCCATAAATGGGCAGTACCACCCTCAAAGATCAACGCAATCAGCGCTAATGGCGGAATGGAGAATGCGCTGGCCCACACCACGTAAGACAACATATTGATTGAGCCCGCCTGGCGACTCACTGTATTGGCAATCCCCCAGGAGAGGCCCGCAAAGACCACGAGTGCTAAACCCAAGAAAGTGGTCGTGGAGTCTGTGTGCAGCGCAATAATTACAAGGCCAAGCAAAGCAATGCCGACTGCGACTGCCTGATAGCGCTTGAGACCCTCTTTGGCAAATAGCATGGCAAAGCCAATCGTAAAAAATACTTGGGTCTGAACTACCAATGAGGCTAGCCCCGGAGAAATCTGACTATTCACAGCGTAGTACATGACGCCGAATTGCCCCACTCCGGTAGCTAATCCGTAAATACAGAGATTGCCCCAAGCTACCTTTGGCTTAGGCATAAAAAACACCAAGGGCAATAAAACGAAGATGTAGCGCAATGCCGCAAAGTAAAACGGCGGAAAGGATGACAGACTATTTTTGATGACGACAAAGTTCGTACCCCATACCGCCACAATTCCCAGGGCTAGCAGCAAATGACTTGCTGGCAACTGCTGGTGCAACTCACCACCTTGAGAACTTTCCAATCTACTCACTGGTGAGCAATTCAGCGGCGCGTTGCGCAATCATCATGGTGGGAGCTGCAGTGTTACCAGAGGTAATCGTTGGCATTGCAGATGCATCTACTACGCGCAGATGATGAACACCTCTCACGCGCAATTGAGAATCGAGCACTGCCATTGGGTCATCATCGCGCCCCATCTTGCAGGTACCCACCGGATGAAAGATCGTAGTGCCAATATCGCCAGCGGCTTTAATAAGCTCTTCATCAGTTTGAAATTGCTTACCTGGCTTGTACTCATCAGGGCTGTAGGGCTTGAGTGCAGGACTCTCCACGATCTTGCGCGTGAGACGCAATGAGTCAGCAGCTACTTTGCGATCTTCATCGGTCGATAAATAATTTGGCGCAATCACTGGCGGCGCCTCTGGATCGATCGAGTTGATGTGCACACTACCGCGGGATGTAGGACGTAAATTACAAACGCTGGCTGTAATCGCATTAAAAGAATGTAAATCTTCGCCAAACTTTTCTAGCGATAGCGGTTGCACGTGATATTCCACATTGGCAGACTTTTGATCAGGCGAACTATAGGCAAAAGCACCTAATTGCGATGGGGCCATCGACATCGGGCCAGAGCGTTTAAATACATACTCCATGCCAATGAATAGCTTACCCAGCAAAGAGTTTGCCTTGGTATTAAGAGTCTTAATACCATTGACCTTATAAATCATGCGCAATTGCAAATGGTCTTGCAAGTTCTCGCCCACGCCTGGTAAATCGGCAATAACGGGGATGCCTAGCTTATTTAAATGCGAGGCCGAACCAATGCCTGAGCGCTCCAAGACCTGCACACTACCAATAGCGCCTGCACTCAAAATAACTTCGCCATGAGTGCCGGCATTGTTATTACTTAAATGCACATCAACTGTTTTGCCATCTTTGCTGTATTGAACGCCGTAGCAATTTTTAGTCACATCATCAATTAATAATTTATTTACCATGGCCTCAGTAACTACAGTGAGGTTGGATCGCTTGGCAGCATCACGCAAAAATGCTTTGGAGGTATTAAGGCGCCAACCTTTGCGCTGACTCACATCAAAGTAACCTACTCCGAAGTTATCGCCTTGGTTAAAGTCATCTGATGCAGGAATGCCAGCTTGTACTGCGGCCTCCCTAAAGATATCCATGATGGGCCAACGCAAACGTTGCTTAGACACAGTCCATTCGCCACCCTTGCTATGCCATTGGTTTGCATCACCGTGATAGTCCTCAAAGGATTTATAGCGACGTAATGCGTTTTGCCATGACCAGGAGTCATCGCCAGTTGCGGCTACCCAGGAGTCGTAGTCACCAACCTGACCGCGCATATAAATCATGCCGTTAATTGAAGAGCACCCGCCCAATACCCTGCCACGCGGATACAGCAATGAGCGACCATTTAAGCCTTTTTCTGCAGCAGTCTTAAAACGCCAATCGGCCCTTGGGTTATCAATGCAATACAAGTAACCCACTGGCACATGTATCCAGATGTAATTATCGTTTTTGCCGGCCTCAATCAGGAGTACGCGTTTAGCGGGATTCTCGGTCAAACGCTTGGCCAACATGCAGCCAGCACTACCAGCGCCGATGATGATGTAGTCGTAGGTGTTTGGATGACTTGTTGTGCTCATGTCTCTAATTTATAGATGTCTATTTTTAAACTCTATTATTTACCAAATCTTCTGATAGTAAGAAATTAGGTAATTAAGCTAGAAACAGCAAATACCCGTCTAAAATAGCCACATGCACGTCAATGAAAAGAACCGCACCCCCAAGAAAGAAGATTTGGATGAGGGGCCAAGCAAATCCGAGCTAAAGCGTCAGATGACTGAGCGCCAAAAGCTGGCCGAGGTTCTGGCAGCATTGAGTAGTGATGCTTTAAAGACTATTCCCCTGGATGAGGCTATTAAGGCTGCTATTGCAGAAACGAACAAGATTAAGAGTTTTGAGGCAATTCGTCGACACAAGCAATACCTTGGCAAACTCATGCGTTTCTTGGATGAAGAAGAGCTTGATGCTATTCAAAAGCGTTTGGATGCAATTCAGGGTGTTAGCAAAGCAGAGACTGCAAAGCTCCACCATTTAGAGTCTTACCGTGATCGCTTAATTGCGAATGATGAAACCTTTACCAAGATGATTGAGCAATATCCCGATATGGATATTCAGAACATGCGCACCCTCATCCGTAACGCCCGCAAAGAAAAAGAAAGTAATAAACCTCCTAAGGCTTATCGAGAAATCTTTCGCGTCTTAAAAGATATGGGTATTTAAAATTAGATTAACTCTACCGCGTCTTTTAACTTATCAGCAAAACCTACTAAACCAACTCGTTCTAATAACGCTATAAATTCTTGCGCCGTCTTAGGTGGATTTTTAAATCTCGCGCGTATATGTTTTATAGATGTTAGCGCCAGAACCGGTTCCAGAGTGAGTTGTAAAGAAATAAAATCATCTGGATGCAAAACCTCTATCCCCCTCTTTTCCATTTCTAAAAACGGAAAATCTTTTGTATTAAACGTAACAATGCAGTCTGCATGCCCCGCTATTGCAGCGGCCAAAACGTGGCGATCCTTTGGGTCAGGTAGATCCAATATCTCTATTAAATCTAGATAGCGTTCTTCTTCAATTTCCCAGTCGGGAATCGCAGCGTGCAAGGCATCCAATCTTCTGGATGCTTGCTCTTGAGAAAAGTTTTGATAGTTTTTCAGAAGGGCGCCTACCCACTCCACATCTATTCGCCTAGTCCATTTAGCAGTGTACAAACCATCAACTGCCAGCTGGGCCAGAACGTTAGTAACTGTAATTGGGTACATCACGCAAGCATCGAGCACGGCGATATATCTTGATGACCCTGCCATTCTTACTCAATACCCAACTCTTGGGATTGATTGGTTAGGTCCTGCATGGCAAGCTCTTGAGCTTCTCGCATTTTGTCTTTGTAAGCCATTAAATCTTCATGACTCACCCTTCGATGAGAGCCAACCATACGAAAAGGGATCTTTCCCTCTTTAAGTAACTTCGATAAGAATGGTCTTGAGACCTGCAATAAATGCGCTGCTTGCACTGTTGTTAGCTCGTGGTCTTTAGGCATCAACAAAATTGTTTTACCCTCAGCCATAGCACCTAAGGTTTTGGCAATAAAACGCAATACCTTTGGTGGAAGCTCGAGTACTGGCGTGTCTTTATCTATGACAGCTTTTGCATCCGATAAGAGTGCAATTTTTCCCGCTCTTGAATGATCGAGGGCAGCCATAATGCAACGCTGAGCTGAGCGGACCAATACCGATTCCCTCTCACTCAAAACTGGCTCTTCAACGCTTTTATCTAAAACTGTCATTTGCACCTCGTCACCCAGAACTTATTTAATACAGCTAACACGTAGCGCTATTTTAAACCATTAAGTGAAATAAAAGAAATAACTGAAATATCTGTAATGACGATAGGGTTACACGAACCATCCATTTCTCAAAAGACAAAACCACCCGAAGGTGGTCTGTCGCCCAAAAAGCAATCGGTTCTAACGAGTGGTTATTGGGTGAGTTGTGCGTGAATTATGCGCCTTTTGAAGATCAAGAAATTCACCTAAATATTGAATGGTTTTCAACCGGTAAATATAAAAAATAATCTTCTAAATTTTTAACTTCGTCGAAGGAAGCTCTACCCAGTGATACATGTAGCTAGCAGCAATCGTGCTACACACCACAACTCCCAGCATGAGACTGATTGCAATCAACCCACTCTCATGAGCGTGCATCCCAGTGGCAATGTAGAGCGTATTCGCTAGCAAGATAAAGGCAAAGTGAATTAAGAAGGCGCAGTATGAGCGGGGGCTGGCCCAAGCAATTGCGCGCAATATTGATGCCTTCAATCTAGACGCTGCGAGCCCGATATCAGGATAGGTCGTATTGCCCCATACAAACAATAGTAAGGCTACAAACCAAGCTAAGAAGTTACGCAACCACACTTGCTGCAATGTGGAAACCGCAATGAGCACCCCGATAGCAATCAGCGCAAACTTGGCTAAGCCTTGAATCTTCTTGTCTGAAAAGTTCTTGGCAAGATAAGCTAATACGCCTAAACCATAAGAGCCAATAAAGTAGATGAAGTAAGCCTCATACTGGGCAGAGCGATTGAAGTACAACAAAGAACTCACCGCAACGATGCTGATCAGCCAAATCAAGGCTTGATACGAGGAGAAGGTAAATAGTAGTATTGCCAATACTGAATATAGTTGCCAATCTATCGCTACGTACCAAGCGCCAGCTGAAATTGAATCAAGACCTAGGATGCCCTGCAGAAAAAAGAGATGAGCTAGAAATTGGCTCAGCGTCTCTTGCTCACCAACAAATTCATCATTCACCCAATGGCGTGCAATCCAAGCGCAGAGAATAGTAAAAACTAAAGCAGCAATATAAGGTGCAAACAGGCGAAGATAGCGATTGATAATGACTCGCAGCAAATTCTGGCTACTGAATTTTGCATTAGCAAATCGCGTGAGTGACTGAGCTGCCAAGTATCCCGCCATCACCAAAAAGATTTGCACGGCATATCGACCGTACTCAAACAAGAAAGTCATTACTCCCGGCAATACTGAGCGCGCATCTATCGCTATTTGGCCATAACTAGACAGGTGATGCAGGATGATGGTTAAAGCAGCGAAGACCTTCAGCAGGTCTATCAACAATAGTGATGAAGTTTGCTTCAAAAGGAGTTGTGACTATTTAGATTTAGATTTACCCATCAAAGAGGCAAGCATGGGATTACTGCTAGCCAGCTCTTTTTTGGTCTTAGCCACACTCTCAGCTGCCCCAGGTTTGGGTATTTTCTTGGAATTCTTCAAACGCTGAGCGGTCGTCAGGGCCAGGTTTTTGTAGAGATCCGTTTTTTTCATGGTCATGGTGATGAAATTCCTAAATAGATCTCAGGATTACTTAGTCAATGAGCGTGCTGCTAGACCCAAGAACAATAATGACCAACCTTGCAAGAGCAATTCGATTGCAATTAACAAGCCCGGCAACCACAAGCTGCTTTCTGGATAACCGTTCATGATGAGCACGCCCATCAAGATAGAAATCGCAGATGACAATACCAACCAGAACCATTCACGGAAATGACGGTGCTGAAATGCAGAGATCAAGCGTAAGAAACCGGTCACAAAAAAGATGGCGGCGAGCCATAAGGTGATTGCCTCTAGAGCCGGGATTGGGAAGGCCCAAGTGTAGATGCCAGCAGCGATATACAAAACAGCCAACACCATCTGAATTCCGACACTCTTCCAGCCAGATGACTTCAGCGCATGGGCAAACTGCACAGCACCACCAAAGATTAAGAATGCGCCCAGCACATTAATTGTCACAAATGAAAATAGTGTTTGGCCAGCGATACCAATCATTCCCAACGCAATAAATAACACTCCCATACCAATGAGAGCGCCAGGCACTTTAGCAGCGGCGCCCAATACGGCAGCACGGATTTCTTTCACTTGAGTCATGGATAAATCAGTCATTTGCAGGCTTTCGAAGAAGAATTGGTTATGAAAAACTCTATTACCCCTATTATCTCAGGGTTTTAGAGCATAAATCAGGCTAAACAACACCTAAAGCCCAATAGTTGTCCAAGAAAAACGGGTATTCTTACTTCTTTTATATGGTCAGGCGACTGGCCGCAAGCATAAGAAAGTATTGAGTTGAGATGGATACCACGCTAACTGTTGTTCTTGGCATTGTTGCCATGTTGCTACCCCTCGTTGTAGGCCGCTTGGTATGGAAGCGCTTTGATCAGTATTTTGGTCGTAATGACGAGGCCTACATGGATAGCCTGGAATATTTCCTGAAGAAAATTGGCTTCACTATTCTGGTTGCTTTTATCCTTTTGTGGATTGGCATCAGCCTGGTATTTAGCGGCAGCCCAAATTACTAATCCGAACCAATCTCATTCCCTTCAAGCCAAAGCATGAACGATCAACTCAAATCGATTTTCAATAAAGCCAAGCTGAATTTTGCAGTGCTCGCTAGCATCCTGGTGCTTGCAGTATTGGGTAAGCTAACTAACCCCGAGTTCACAAACAGCATCTTTCAAACTGCCGATCAATTAGTTTCAGATCTCATTTTGTTATTTGTGGCAATCACTCTGGGCGCCTTTATCCCGAACTTCAAATTAGTGGTCTTTGGTGCTATTACCGCCTTTATTGCAGCAGCTGTTGCAATACAGTCGGGAGTCTTTACCTACCTCACTATTGATTACTTGTTCGCTGTGCTGATTGTTGTTTTAGGATTTGCTTCTATTGCTAACCTCTATAGGCACTATCGAGAATTTAGCTTCTAGCTATTTTCCAAGCTAAAAAATGAATAAAGCCCCAGTTAATTGGGGCTTTATTCATTTGAGGCGGGCGCTATGATGAACCAGAATCTATCTTTCATATAGGACCTCATGGGGCCAAAAACAAGCCACTTTAAATAATCCCTAGTCAAATCGCCTTAAAATAGCCCTGTAAAGTAAGTGACTCACTAGCACTCCATATTCAGCAGTCATTGCCACCCCATTCAAAAAGAATTCCTCACTTATGCAATCTTTAGCCCCCTTACTTAGCCAGACTTGGTTTATCACCTTAATGGCTGTCGCATTAATTGGGGCGGTCTTATCTGCAGTCCATCATGCAGAGGTCATTGCCCATAAGACCGGTGAGCCATATGGCACCTTAGTGCTCGCTATCAGCGTCACCATTATTGAGGTGTCACTCATTATTGCCATGATGTTTGCTGGCCATGAAGGCTCACAATTTATCGCTCGTGACGCCGTCTTTGCTACGGTCATGATTGTGGTTAATGGCGTCATTGGTATGTGTATTTTTATGGGCGGCTTTAAGCATCATGAAATGACTTTCCGCAACGAGGGGACAAATTCTGCGCTAGCAGTCCTCACAGCATTAGCAACTTTTATTCTGGTGATGCCCATAGTCACTATCAGCACTCCAGGGCCAGACTTCACGAAGAGTCAACTTGCATTTGCGGGTATCGCCTCTTTTGCTTTGTACGGCGCATTTATATTCTTTCAAACAGTGAGTCATCGCGACTACTACCTGCCAAAAGCCCAGGATCAAAAAACTGATAGCGATGCTCATGCAGACAAGCCCAGCAATCTCAAGACTGGTGTCAGCGTCTTTCTGCTGCTGCTTTCTCTTGCGATAGTGGTCGGCTTAGCTGAAGCACTCAACCCATCAATTGAGGCGGGTGTTAAAGCAGTTGGTGCACCTAAAACAGTAGTGGGTATTGCCATTGCAATGCTGGTTCTAATGCCTGAGGGATATGCAGCAATCCGAGCAGCTAGAGCCAATCGATTACAAAGCAGTCTAAATTTAGCACTGGGATCAGCTCTAGCCAGTATTGGCTTAACTATTCCCACGGTAGCTGCATTTGCGATCTTCTTTGATTTACCAATCAGTCTTGGCATTAGCAGCTTAAATATGACACTAATGTACTTGTCATTCTTTATTGGCGCACTCACACTGGCCATTGGAAGAACCACCCTGCTGCAGGGTGTGGTGCATTTGATTATTTTCTTTGAGTATCTTTTCTTGAGTTTGGTGCCCTAAAGAGGCGCACAAGTGATTCAATAAGGAGCGTTAAAGCCATGAAATACTGACAATGAAAACAGTATTACTATTTATAATCAAATCATGATCAGTTTATTGCTCGCCTTTTTTACCTCTTTTATCTCCACGATACTCATTATTCGCACCCAAAAACTACATGGGGCAATCAGCGGCGACAAGGATTTTGATGGGCCACAAAAATTTCATACTAAAACTGTTCCCCGAATCGGTGGTTTAGCAATTGGTTTAGGTATTTTTGCATCCATTGCCATTAACCATCAAATCACCCCCCAAGGTTATGAAAAATTCCTAACATTGTTTTGTGCGCTGCCTGCTTTCGGCATTGGTTTAACAGAAGATCTCACCAAAAAAGTTAGTGTTCGCATTCGCCTTATTTTTACTGCCTTTGGCGCGTTGCTTGCCTCCCTCTTTTTGAATGCACTAATCACTAGGCTAGATATTCCTGGTATTGATTTGGCGCTCACCGTGCCAGTCATCGCAATGATTTTTACTATCTTTGCCGTCACCGGGCTTGCTAATGCTTACAACATCATTGATGGGTTTAACGGGCTGTCTAGCATGGTGGGCATCATCACCTTATTAGCACTCGGATATATGGGCATCAAGTTTGGGGATACAACCATTATCTTCTTGAGCTTTGCTATGGCCAGCGCAATTCTGGGATTCTTTGTGCTTAACTATCCTAGAGGGCTCATATTCTTGGGGGATGGTGGCGCCTATCTGATTGGATTTTGGGTAGCGATACTAAGCGTGCTATTGGTAAGTCGTCATCCAGAAATTTCTCCATGGTTTGCATTAATGGTCAATGCATACCCAATCATGGAAACCTTATTCACTATATACCGCAGAAAATTTCATCAAGGAAAAAGTCCGGGCCACCCAGATGGAATTCATTTTCACTCACTCATTTTTAGACGTATTCTGAATAGAACACGCATCAATACCGAATTGGATTGGTTTAATGCTAACTCAAGAACATCACCATATTTATGGATACTGAGCAGTCTTGCAACAATTCCAGCGATATTATTTTGGCAATCAACCCAGACATTGATTGGATTCTTTATATTATTTACAATTTCTTACATGTGGCTATACAAAAAAATGGTGACTTTCAAAACGCCAAATTGGCTGCGCATCTAAAAAATGTCTATGAAATTAGGCATCAAAAAATCAATGACCGCCGCCTTTAGCGATTACTAAAATACCTTTCCAAATCACCCAAAGATCCAGGCAAAGCAAGCTAAAAGAAGATCTCTTAAGATATTGGTCTACGTATTCATATTCATAAACCGGGTTACCCATTTCAGATGTGCCCTTATTGATATGCCCCAACCCTAAGAGGCCACCGCGAAGTAAAAATCTCGTTACATTTCCTTGTGACCGATCGCGCTCATAATGAAGAACGGATAATGGTCTAGGTCCCACGATACTCATGTCGCCCTTTAGCACACTCCAAAATTGTGGTAACTCATCCAAATAAAATTTTTTAACGAATTGTCCAACATAAGTACGGCTGTCGGGGGTCCACTCGGCTGAGTAGGCGATCCAATCATGGCACTTTGCTCCCTCTGGATCGATATACTTTTCTTTAATCAAGCGAATTTTATATTTTGGAATTATCTTTCCTGCACTGACCCCGTTGTAGTAAAAAAACATTGGGCCTTTATTCTCGGGAAATATCCAACCCTCAATTACAAATGCAAGCTTAAGAATCAAAAAGATTGGTAATGATGCTAGCAATAAAAATAGCGCTACCAATTTATCAAAAAAAACTTTAAAAAAACGGGTCGGGAGTGGATCACTTAGCTCAAATAAATGTGGATATTTAAGAAGAATTTCTTCTGTTGGAGGTTTATATGGAAAAGCTTCCGATGGTTCAGCAATATTTCCAGTTAACTTACTCATTTATCAAATTAATTCTATTCATGTTAATTTAAAATAACTTCAGGGCAATAAAGGGAATGATCTGTATTATGAAATAATCGTCTTTAGCTTCGATTCAAAGCTTAGTAATATACGATCCCGATCTAAATTATTGATAGCATATTTAAATCCCGATACCCCAAGTCTATTCCTTAAATCCTTGTCAGAAATCAAACTCAACAAGGCATCGTAGAAAGATTGGGGATTCTCTGGTGGAACAACCAACCCGCAACACTGAACTACATTGGCTAACTCAGTTCCATTGTGTGCGCTAGCTAGTATAGGTCTTGCACTTGCCATCATCCCCGTTAACTTACTGGGCATTACCAAATCAGAGGCATCAGCACGCTGAGGCAGTAGATGAATATCAGCCATCGCTAAGAAACAAGCTAAATTTTCTGCTGGCTGCAAATCTAGAAAATGAACAAAATTTAAACCCTTGCATTGCTCAATCAACTTTTCGCGACCAATGCCATCACCGCAAAAAACAAAATGTACTAAAGGTAAATTTTCATCGGCGTACTGAAATTTTCTAGCAACCTGGCCCAATATTTCAAGCCCCTGCTTTGCACCCATGTTTCCTGAATACATGGCTATAACTCCGTCTGGAGGAAGATTTAAGTGTTTTCGATAAGAAAATTCTGGTGTAGCCTTGATTACATAATCCTGATGAGAAGTTTTAAATTCAGTCCGAGCATCTACCCAGTTTGGAAATAAAAAAATATTCTCAGCAACTAAGCCTTTACTGATAACCCTTTCCACCATTCGACCAGAAATTGTGCAGACTAAATCAAATCGTCTTAATATAAATTTCTCAATGCCGAGAACTAATTTTTTAAGTCGTACACCCTTTAACAATCCCAAATCAAATGCTGCATCAACCTCAAAGTCTTGAATATGTAATATAGATCTAGCACCACTGATGCGAGAGGCCACCAGCGCAGCTGGTGCTGCAAATAATGGTGGTTCAATAGTAAAAATGATATTTGAACGCCAAAATATTTGCCACAACATAATTGGAAGACTGCTAAGAGAAAAACTAGCTAGATGGAATATTCTTGTAAGCCCATTTGGCTTTAATGGAACCCAAACTGGACAGCGGTAAACTTTAACGCCGCACCATACCTCACTACTCCAGAAATATTTTTTATACCCCGGGCTTATTTTCCATTTTGGATAATAAGGGGGGGCAGTAATTACGCGAACTTCGTGACCCTTTGACGTAAGCCAGCGAGCCATTTCGCCAGCATACTTACCAATCCCAGTAAGCTCAGGATGAAAATTAATAGATTGAATAACTATTTTCATTTATAAAAATATTAAAGTATCAGCTGCTGGCTAGATAACTTCTTGCTTAAATAAGAAATCTGCTTGAATGGCTTGGCCTGAAGGGGCATAACTTGTATTGAATATTCCAACAAAAATGAATTTCCGCTTATGTAGCCACTCAATAACCTCATAAGCTATTTTTTGCCCTGAATACAATTCAATGAATGAACATTCACAATAAATAAAATCAAATTTTTCGATTAATGACTCACAGCCTTTTAGGGCCTCCATTTCGTATCCCTGCACATCTAACTTTAACATTGCTGGAGATTTAATTTCCTCTGACATCAAACATGAGGACAATGGAGCAACATCAACTTCAGCCATGCCTTTTTCTATAGTGCCAGGAAAGAGCGCAATCTGATTTGGGCCAATAGGCAACAAGGATGAAGAATCTTCATGCTCAGATATATGAATAACTGAACGTTGAATTTGTGGACCGATCGCCACTTCATATAAAGAGACTTTAGCATCACCGTCAAATAAAGTCTTAAATATCTTTGCGGGAATTTTTAAAGGCTCAAAGGAAATAATCCGCGCATTGGGAGCCCACACTCGACATGCTAGTGCGAACTGCCCCTTGTTGGCCCCTACATCTACAATAGTCTTAAACTCAGAACTTAAAACAGGGTAATGCTCAGCGCCAGCAAAGACTCCATGTCTAAAAAATGCTAGCACTAGCTTAGGATATATCAGAATCCGGACAGCCTTTTTGATGCGAGTGATATATAAATCGAAGCTCATTTTTTTTGATTAATCCCAGATAAACCTAAAAAAATCTATTCAGATTTTTTTAGGTTGCTATTGATTCTAGATTTACCCCACAAAAATCAGAATCAATCAAAGCTTAAAACCAGCAGCTACCGCATCAGCATAAAACATCTTGACGGTATCCAAGGAATATTCATTTAAATCGTAACCAACAAGAGATAATTTCTTTAGAATATCATTGGTGACCGTAATAACGTGACAACCAATTTCATCCGCTTGGAATATATTTAATAACTCTCGAGGGCTTGCCCAAATTAACTCAGCCGCAGGTGCAGCTTTCAATATTTCTACAGCAGTTGTCATAAGGGGCACTGGATCATAGCCAGTATCAGCAATGCGGCCAGCAAAGACTGAAACATAACTAGGAATACTTGGATTAAGAGCTGCCACCACATTACGCACCTGATCAAGGGTCATCAGCGCTGTAACGTTTAATTTAACTTTTTGATTTACAAGTTTTTCTACTAGCGAATAACAAGTTTCTTGCTTAGTATTAGTAATAGGGATTTTCACATAAACGTTATCACCCCAACTAGCTATCTCAAGCGCTTGACGCTCCATTTCTGCAAAATCGTCAGAGAACACCTCAAACGAGAGTGGCTTGTCATTTATAGATGAGAGAATATCTTTACAAAATGCTCGATAATCTGTAACGCCCGCCTTTTTCATTAATGTGGGGTTGGTGGTTAAGCCTTTCACAAAAGACTTTTTGTACATCTCAAGCATCCCCACCTTATCAGCGCCGTCAGCAAAAATCTTTACCTTTAATTCTTCTACTTTTTTCATTTAAAACTCTCCAAGGATTATTTTTTTTACTTCCAATAAAGAAGTCACAATAAAATCTGGCGTATCTGGCTTTTGCTCCTCATAACCATAGTTGATGAAAAAAGTTTTGCATCCAGCAGAAGCTCCTGCCTCGACATCACGCCAACGATCCCCAACCATAAAGCTTTTAGACAAATCAATATTGTGCTCTTGGGCTGCCTCAAGTAATGCACCGGGAAATGGTTTCCTGCAACTGCATTTATCACCGCTATCGTGATAGCAGGTCTTAAAATCATCTATTGGCAATTGAGACGATAAAAAAGCATTTATCAGCTCGACATCTTCCCTCTTAACGGTGCCTCTCGCTACATCGGGTTGATTAGTTACCACTACCAATAAGTAATTTGCATGATGAAGTTTTTGGAGGGCCTCGTGAACCCCCGGCAAAATTTCTAACTCTACTAAAGAGGCTGGAGGATAGGGCTTGCCATCGCGCACAATTGCCCGATTAATTACACCATCCCGATCTAAGAAAACTGCGCGCTTCAATGAATTTATATCCACAGCTTATTTAGCCGTAGACTCCCATTTAGTTTGATTTGCTTTTAACCTGGGGTGTGAAACCAAGAGGTGCCAAACCACTGCCTGAAAGGCTTCTGAATGTGGGGTCACATTGTCGGCATTCACCGTTGGAACAATCAGGCAAGCATCAGCAACTTGGGCGGTATACCCCCCATCACGACCCACCACCCCGATTACTTTAGAACTTACAGATTTGGCATACTTCAAAGCTTCAACTAAATTAGGGCTAATATTCTTTTCTAGATTGCCGCCACCAACAGAAAAAATGAACAGCATATCTTTAGAGGTAAGTTTGCTAACTTTGAGCCATTCAAAAAAAATTGAAGCCCATCCCTCATCATTTGTGCGCGCTGTCAACTCTGATACGTTATCTGTGGGGGCATAAGATTCAATACCAACAATTTTCCGAAAATCATTTACAGCATGCGAACAATTTCCCGCGCTACCCCCTACGCCTAAAAAAAAGATTCGGCCACCTTCTGTTTTAACTTGAGCTAAAAGATCTGCCATTTTTTCAATTACGTCCACATCCATCTTTTCGATGATCTCAACTGCTTCATTCAAATGTTGTTTTGCGTAACTCATAAAATACCCCTTGCTGTTTTTTCTAATAAATAGGCTTGAGTATCCGCAATTCCTTGGCGAGACCCAATTTCATAAAATCTCTCAAAAACTTCGTAGCCAGCTAACTCGCCAGATAGAGATAGATCATTATAAACTTTTGAAAGATCAAATGACTGTCTAGCAGGATAAGCTTGTAGTGCGGCACTTTGTAGTAAACCCAAACCATAATCGATGTAATGCATTTGAGGTCGAATTACAGTCTTGTTATATTCAGCAATCTGACCGACATCAAATTCCACATTACTTTTATCCCAGCGATTCTGATTCTTCAGTACGGTCATTAGCCCCTTTTTGCCGCTAGCTGCATAGGTTTTTTCCACATCAGAAAAATCAATGGGTAGATAAGAGTCACCGTATAGAACAAAAAAATGCTCCCCCAGCAATGGCAAAGCCTGTCTGAGTGCGCCTCCCGTCCCCAGGAGGGTTGAACCATCTTGTGAATAGCTAACGTGCATATCCCATCGAGAGCCATCACCCACAACTTCTTGAATCATTTCACCTAAAAATCCAATGCATAAAACAACCGAGTTAATACCCTGTTTACGAAGGTATTCCAGTTGATGGCAAATAAAAGGTTTTCCAACTACCTCAATGAGTGACTTGGGGATTTCTTCAGTTATAGGGCGTAGGCGGGTAGCCAAACCACCCGCTAATATTGCAACCGAGAACATTAGGAAGACATCATGACTTTGGCGCCTTCAAAATCGAATTTAAAACGCACCTCTTCTAAGCCAGCGTTAGCCATCGCTTTACGCAACTGAGTACGGTCTTGTGCCATAAACATCAAAAAACCACCTCCGCCTGCACCAACCAGCTTACCGCCAATCGCGCCATTATTCATGGCTAATTGATACCACTCATCAATCTTGGGATTGCTCATGCCGCCTGAGCGACGCTTCTTATGCTCCCAATGCTCATGCATAAGTTCACCAAATAACTTGGTATCCCCCTCTTCCAATGCCGCTTTACTTTTATAACCTAAATTCTTTACATAATGTAAATTTGCGATCATATCAGTATCATTTTGTTGCGACTTGACCTTTTGATCTTTTAAAATGCCACTGGCGCTTCTTGAAAAACCAGTAAAAAAGAGAAGTAAGTTATCTTCAAGATCAAACATGGTTTCCATGCTAACTTTTAATGGAGTAGCGATTACCCTCCCATCCCGATGAAAAGCAAAACAAGTTAGACCGCCTACTGCCGCAATATACTGATCTTGTTTGCCAATGGGCTCACCAAGGCGATCAATCTCAATGTGGCATGCCAGTTCAGCCAACTCCTCCTGATGGATATGGCGTTTACGATGGGTATAAAGTGCCTTTAGTAATGCAACAGTAAAGCTCCCCGATGACCCAAGACCAGTGCCAGATGGTATGTCGGCAAGACTGGTAATTTCTACCTGAGGGGTATGAAACCCAAGTAAATTCAGCGCCTCCCTGATAATTGGATGGCGCACCTCAGAAATACTCTTTGCACACTCCAGCTGGCTATATTTAAGGTAGATTCCCTCGGTAAATGGTCGCATAACATTAATATAAACATACTTATCAATTGCCCCAGCAATCAAAAACCCTTCGTGGGCCTCATAATAGGATGGTAAATCAGTGCCTCCACCGCCCAGGCTAATGCGTAACGGCGCTCTAGTAATTATCATATTTTTGCATTAAAGCTATTTAGCAATAGCATTTATCAAATTTTTAACAGCTAAGGTTATTTCAAAATTTTTAGTAAAGCATTCTTTACTACGTTTAATCATTTCATCTTTTTCATTATTTTTTAATGAAAGCCATTTATTGAGCAATCTACCGGTTCCCTCAAGATCGTCACTCTCAACAAATCCTGCTTCTGAATTTTTTATTTCTCTCCAAATATTGACTTTATTTGAAATTAATACTGGAGTTGAGCAGCTCAAAGCTTCGACAACAGAAGCCCCAAAGTTTTCCGAGTGGGAGGGAAGAATAAAAACATCTGCAGCTAATAGAGCCCCCCATTTTAATTGCTCATCAACCATGCCAAGCCAAGAAACATAGGAGTTAATACCCAGTTGCTCTACTTTTGATTCCAACTTACTTCGCCAACCATCTTGGTCATTGCCGATAAAAACTAAATGCAAATTTTTATCGGCAAGAACAATTTTAGAAAATGCATCAATTAATAGGTCGCACCCTTTTTTTAAGTGTAGTCTACCTAAATATAAAATCACTCTTTTATCTTGCAAGTGGGGGTACGACTTATAAAAAAAATTTATGTGCTCAGAACTATCAGAGACAAATCCTTTGATACCAAAATTAACAACCATTTCGTTACAACGATATAGCCAAAAAGAGCTCCGAGCTAGCAATCGCTCCTCCTCGCTTGTAAATAATACTGCCCTTGCGTTCTTTAGCACTACATACTCAGCCCAAGGCCAATAAAGCCACTTCTTAAGATGTTTTATAGGGTAAGCCAATCTAAACCATGGGTCTAACATTCCGTGTGTATAGACAAAATAGGGGGTGGCAGTACCCTTCAGCGCCCTACAAACAGCATAACTATGGAACTGCCAAATGCCATTAACAATTACGACATCAAATAATTTTGCATTATTTTTAAGCCAGCTTATAAGCTTAAAATTTAATCCATACTTGAAATAACTAGGGCCAACAGCTATAACTGAGGCGGGAAAACCTTCAAACCAAGTCTCTCCTGGATCATCAAGCGTCAAAACAGATACTTCATGACCCTCCTCAGCAATCGCTTGAACCATTTGTTTTAGGCCCTCCACTGGGCCACCAAAGGCTGGATTAAGAGTGCTTATTACCTGAAGAATTTTCATGCTAATTAACAAACCCTATATTTCGTTTAAAAAATAGAGTTTCGGCGTCAATTAATTTAATCCTTCTCGCAGGAATACCTCCATATATGCAGCCAACATCCTCCAATTTAGAATTTAGCAAAGACTTGGCAGATAAGAATGAGCGATCTGGTAAAGCGGCACCCGACAGCAAACAGCAATCCGTACCCACAAAGCAATAAGAACCAATTACAACTGGGGACGAAGCCTGCTTGTTGCGCTTGAGATCTATGGAATGAGTCAGAATTTGAGTGCCATAACCCGCAAGAATAGTGAACTCACCTATGGATACTGTATTTGTGCAGTCAATAATGTGTCTATTTGTAATGGCGGAATGTGGGGCTAGGATAAATTCTGATCTACGACTCACCTCATTTGAATAGTGACGATCACCCAAGTACCCACTAATCCAGTTACCTTGACCAATAGTTGCACTCTCCCCCATAACTAGGGACTCTAAATTTTTAATGACATTAAAATTACCTATCATCGCCCCCTCCCCCATTGATAAGTTGGATGTCAAAATAAATGAAAGACCTATCCGTGCTGAGGGCGCAATATTAAAGCCAAAAAAAATACGCAAAAGCCTTCTTCTCAAAAACCAAGGAAAAAGCATCGTAGAAAGATATAGTGCGATCCGCAATTAAATAACCATAATTTCAAATAATCTAACTACGACCATAAATTGGCCCCTTAATTATTCTTTCAAGAAGGCCTCTTGGACTTCTTACGTGCTTATAGAGTCTCAAGAAAACGCCTACCGGCACATCATAAAGCTTGCGATCTCGGCCCATAATTTTTCTAAACAGCTTTTTTTGATAATCCTTCATTCCACTATGCAATTTCATAGAAGAAGTTATGCTGGAAGGATGAAGCCTATAACCACTTAAAAAAGAATCAATCAATGCAAATCTAGCACCCGCCAATGCTAATTCAGCAAAAAACTCTCCATCCCAATTTGTTCGATTTAGGACATTAAAACCCGGTGATAGTCTAAAGGCTCTAGAGCGAAAAAAAGTTGATGGCTGCATAAGAATGCAAGAATTGTGCGCAAACATAGGCAGCGAAAATGTCTCCGAGAAACACCTACGCAAAATACGGCCTTCGCCGTTGATAATAAAAGAGTGCCCAGAAACAACATCAATCTCAGGGTTGCGCTCGAAAAATCCTGCAATCTGCTCTAAGGAGCCGGGCATCAAGATATCGTCTGAGTTTAAAAACCCAAAAATTTCTCCCGTTGCTAAGGCAAATCCTTTATTTAGACCGTCAGCCGGGCCCTTATCGGCAGAAAAAATTTTTTTTGTTAGTAGATTTTGATATTCATCAATTAATTCACGGCTACCATCAATAGAGCCAGGGTCAACTAATATGTATTCTAAATCTCCATAATTTTGACTAACAACTGAATCAATGCAATACCTTAAGTAATCAACCTGATTAAATGAAATTGATACCAATGAAATCTTCATAACTATTTATTTTAATTTATACAATTTAGGATATAGGATCAATAAAGCAATAGATAGGCTAGCATATATTCTCGCCTCTGCACCAAAAGGTGAAAATAATATGTTCCATAATAGCCAAGTTGCTAGAAATGGATAAAGACTGCAGTAAGAATCAGGGGCGAATCTATTGATACGAAATCCTCGGAATATCAAAAATACGATGTATAACCAAAATATTGCACCCATAACACCAGATTCAACCCACGCACCAAAAAGATAGGAGTGAGATGGAATTAAATCATCTTCTGTAATTCCGTGATCCCCATATCCGGCAGTGACAACCTCCTCTTTTAATAGTTCCTTATATTTTACATTTCTTGCCCAGGAACCATGACCCAAAACTGGCTCATCAAGAATTGCATGAATAGAGCCCAATAACTCGGGACGAGCTCCTATAAGCGGGCCATATTTTCCAGTGGTTTGAAATTGATATTTAAATTGCTGTTCAAACCCAAGGTAACCACTCGATGCAAGATAATTATAAGAGGCAGCTGAAATAAAAATACTAATCAGCAAAAATACTAGCTTTATAATATTTTTAATATTAAACTGAAATTTTATAAAATTATATTTTAATGATATTTGATAGACTGAGCATGCTAAACAAACCAGAGCAAGTGATCTATAGCCTAAATAAATATTTACAAAAGCTAAAATAATATAGATAAGAGAGGTGTATGGAAATTTATATACACTTATAAACAAAAATATTGCTAGTGTTGAAGCATAACCAACTCCAAATTTCCAGTAGTCGCCATTAATAGCAAATTGATTTGGTGAGAACAGAAAAGAAAGAAAAAGACCGAATATAAGTCCACATAACAAAATTATTGAATTAATTTTATCCGCAACGATAAGAAAATAGAAAACAATAAAATAAAATATAAATAATATTATTTTAAAATTTCCCCTTAATAAATCATTAACATTAGATAAATTTATTAAGTCAGATAATGCCTGACATATTAACCATAAACAGGAAAAAAGAAGTACTTTTAAAAAAATTTTATTTAAAGGATAATTACGAAAACTCCATAAAATAAAAGGGAAAACTGCAATCACTAAGATATCAGATATAAATACCCTTCCTATATATTCTATTTCTAAGAAAATGAAAGCGGGAATACAAAATGAGGTAATTTTATAAAACATTAATATTACTAATCTTAGCATAAATCTTCAAAAGACTTAATCGATAGTTTTCAATAGAATAGTTATTTTTTATATATTTATAATTATTTTCTTGGACTGAATTTAGATAAGATTGACTCAATTGCATTGAGTCATGTATCGCCAAATTCAACTCCATAACATTTCCAGCCTCAATAACTTTGCCATGAATATTGTCGACAACCACAGATCCAGAATTTTTCGTGGTGATAACATAGCAACCGCACGCGAGCGCCATAAATATCACTCGAGCAGAACCCTCTGCAAGGCTTGGAAATACAAAGAAGTTGGAGGATGACATTACCGTAATTAACTCCATTCGCGGAACTAAGCCAAGAACCCTTACTCTCAAATCCCTAAAAAATTTTGGGTACTCATCATAAAAACTTCTGTCAATGTTACCAACCAATGTAAGCGTCCAATCTTGACACTTTAATTCTGTAAATGCCCTTAAAAGCTGATGACCGCCCTTTCGCTCATTCAAATCGCCTGCAAATAGATAGGTTTTAGTGTTTTTGGCGAAGGTAAGAGCAGTTCTTTTATTTATAGCGTCAAGGAATTTATCATCAATGCCATGATATAAAACAAATATTTTGGATGGCTCAAACCCAACCTTAATAAAAGTCTCCTTGACAAAATCAGAGTTTACAATTACATAATCAGAATTATTAATGTCAGATAGGATTAAATTCCAAAACTTATCTAGCCGTACATGATTATTATTGGAAAAATCATTAATTTCACCCATATTTTCCAATAGATAATTATATAGGTAAGGGTGGACTATAGAATGATCACAGACCACCATCATACCTCTTTTACGAGCCTCTGCAATTGAATCGCCACCATAGCCAGATCGAAAGTGATAAATACTCGCCTTTGATTTATTGATTATTGATTTAGAAAAATTGATATAAACCCTCATGGCAATATATTCAATGTATTTACAAGCCCGCTTATTCAATTGGAATTTATTCAAAAGCATTGCGATTTGCATTATCACCTCTGAAATCCAAATGGGGTGTACATATTTATCAGGCAAATTCTCCCTGCGATCTAAAAGTCGAGCTATGCTTTTAAATTTATTTAATTGCAAGAATTTAATCATTAGCACCAATGACTTCTTTGGATACCCAGCAGTTATATAGGCATCAAGAATATATGATTTACCTGCGGCAACAGCAGTAGCGCCTAAGATAAACTTGAAGTGGCCGTTAGATATTAGTACTTTTTTCAAACTTAAGATTTCAAATAATTTTCATACGACTTTAAAAGAAAGACTTTCAGTGATGCATGTGGGGCCCAATTTAATCAATTAAAATTCATTTGTAGAGCCTGAAAAGTTTTTGCTATACCTTGATAAAGTGGAATTTTAGGCACCCACAAAAGTTCATTTCTTGCTCTATCTATATTAAGGTAACTTACAGCAACATCAAACTTTCTAGATTCAGAATAATTTACCTTAACATTTCTTCCCAGATGCTGATTTATGAGTGACACAACTTCATTAAGTGAATAAGCTCTACCGGCACCGATGTTATAGATCTTCGACAGAGGCGTGGTTTCAATCACACTTATAAAAGCAGAAATCAGATCGCTTATGTATAAATAATCTCGAGCTACCTCGCCATCCCCCCAAATAGTAATGGGTTGATCATTTAAAGCTTTCCATATAAAAGTGGTAACAGCCCCGAGCCCACCGCCTAGATTTTGCCTTGCACCATAAGGATTGGAAATACGTAGAATCGTATAATCCAAACCATAATGATAATGAGAAAGATATAGGTGTTTTTCAATGGCCAGCTTTGTAATCCCATATGAGCAGATTGGATCATTGGGATCTGTTTCTAAGGTAGGGATCTGGGTTGGATTTCCGTATACAGTTCCCCCAGATGATGCAAAGACAATTTTTCTTACGCCAGCCTTCTTGGCCAGCTCAAGCATTTTAATGGTGCCCACTAAATTAGCATCGATGTCAAAAGTAAAATTTCGATTTGAGGACATAGGGGTGGTTAAACTAACGAGGTGAATAACAACTTCAATCCCAGCAAGAGATTTTTTAACATCATCTTCATTTAGGAAGTCCCCTCGATGGAAATTGATACGAGAAATGGCGCCCGAAAGATTTGACATGTCAGCTGATGGCATATCAAATACACTAACCTTATGCCCATTTAAGAGAAGCGCATCAACTAGATGCGATCCTATAAAGCCAGCTCCACCCATTATTAAGCAATTCATAATATAATTTTTTTAATTTTCTCAATAAAAAATAGCTGCAATATAAAATCATATAATCTAACATTAAGCATATTAAGTGATTCATATAAAACACAAATCAGCATAAAAAAATCAAGTAAAAATAATGCTAATCCGATTCCAAAAATTCCAAATTTAATACAAAAAAAATAGGCGAGTGGAAGAAGCAATATGGATAATAAAAAATACATTTTACCAATCAAAAAATGTGAATTGGTGGAGGCAAGTATCACAGAGCTCGATAACCATAGCGCACTAAAAGGAAGAGAAAAAAGTATTGTAAAGAAGAAATGTCGATCTACTTCCAAGTTAGCTTTAGTCCAATATTGAATAATATATATGCCAAAAAAGAATAAGAGGATACCTACAAATCCGGACCCAAAAAAAGAAAATCTACAGCAATTTAAATTTAATTTTTTTAGTAATTTGATATTATTAGACGAAAAAGCTATAGACATCTGCGGAGAAACTGCGTTATTTACAATATTCACACCTTGAAGAGCGGACCTAGTAACTGTACGAACAGTATTAAAAACTACCACGCCGCTTGGACCTATTAAAATGTTTATTATGTATGTTAGACCAAAGTTATTTAACCCGTTTCCGATAGGAAATCCCATAAATGCTAAGGAAGGTTTAACTAAATTATTTATAGTAGCCATCTTAAAGCTCTTAAATCCATAATTAATTACACTTTTATCAATTAAAAATACACACAAATATAATATAAAGCCAAACAATCTTCCTAGTAAATACCCAAAAGCTATATACTCAGGATTTAGCTTATTACACAACATAATTATGATGCACCCAAACTCTGAGAGTCGAGTTAGATTTTCAATATAAACCCCAGTATGATACATATCTTTAGCCCTAAGGTATGCATTTATTAAATTACACTGGAATATTATTACTATATAAATTGAGAAAATTGTAACTATTTTTATAAAATTTACATAACTTATGTAATTTAAAATAATCAATTCATTATTGTACAAAATTGATGATAATGTTGGCGTTAATAATAATATCCCGAAACTAAATACTACGAGCAATACAAAAGTACTTTGAAATATTTCATTAACAAAATAATAATTTTTTTTTCTATACTCCATAGTCATGACATTAGATGCGGCACTTGTGAAACCTAAGTCACTAAGAATTAATAGTGATGGAATGGAGTACAACACTAACCACTCCCCATATAAGTTAACTCCCCAAGCAGATATAAATACTGGAATACATATCAATTGAATTAATAATGTGACAAGCTGCGCAAACAAGTTAGCGCCGACTCCTTTTTTAATGCTCTTAAAAATTGTCATCGATATAAAAAAGCAACTACAGTTCTCAGGATTTTGTTTTTAAATATTAAATTATATTTTTTAGCTATCTTTATAATGCTTACTCTCTTTCCATTCCTAAAATCTAAAAACTCTTTTAGTCCATTACAGTATTTAGCCCAATCTTCTAATTTATCGACCACCTCAGGCAAAAGAAAATAGTTATTTTCAAATAGAGTATCTAGTGATTGACAGAACCTTTTTCTTGAATATTTTTTTAAATAGTCTGCTTCAATTCCCTGAAAACTACTAGCTATTTTAGGAATAATCTTGGAAGAAATGGTAAACTCATCTTGCAACCATTCAAATAGGCGCGATTGTTCTATTCCGGGCCTGTAATTTACCCTATACTGACTTATAATTTCATGCTGATATACAAAATCTCCATGCGGAGAAATTAATATCCAAAATCCCCAGTCTGAAATTAAAGAGCACTCCTTGGGAAATCCGCCTACTTTTTGCCATATATTTTTTTTACAAGCAAATGCAGCAAATGAAATTTTTGGGCCAAGTAAATTTTCATGAAATGTGTTTGGTGGACTAGTCACCCTATCGACACTTAGCAAATATCTCTTTGAAATTACCTTACCATTTTGATCAATATTTTCCCAGCCACCCCGAACAAGAATACTATTTTTAGATAATTCTGCCCCCTCGATAAGTCTAGCAATATAGTTTTCTTTTGCAATATCATCGCTACTCAATAAACAAAACCAATCTCCCGATAACTGAGATACCACAAAGTTGTAATGGTCAGTCATTTCCATATGCTTATCAGGCATAACTACGGTAATTAAATCCTTGAACTCGGCTAATATATCTACTGTTTCATCTGTGCTATGGTTATTAGAAACTATAATTTCATATGGCTTTATTTTCTGCTCAAGGAGCGACTCAATAGTTTTTTTTAAAAAACGCCCCTGATTATATGTGGGTATTCCTACGGATAATTTAATAGGCATAAGAAATTTTTAACATTTAATCCATTTATTTAAGTCAAAGTCATATTTTTTTATTACCCGCGCAGGAATCCCAACCGCAACTGAGTTTTCCGGGATAAACCCAGTTACAACGCTATTTGCACCAATAATGCTATTGCTTCCAATCTCAGACCCAGCGAGCACTGCAACATTTTCTCCAAGCCATACATTTTCTCCAATATGCGTTTCTTTGACCTCTAATGGCTGCGTTCTATACGGACCTGAAATAGGGCTCATACCATGATTATTATCAGTAATCATGCAGCCACTTCCGACCAAACAGTCTCTATCGATAGTTAATTTACCCGCACTATAAATATGCACTCCATGCTGAATTGATGCGCCTTCGCTGATTATTAAAGATGGATTCTTCAAGCTGTAGCTGTTATATGCCTCAATACGGCAACCAGGGCCTATTGTTACGTTATCGCCTAGTTGTATACTGGCCGAATTATAGATATATCTAGGAGACCTAACGATAACTTTTTTTCCTATTTTATAAAACTGAAACCTTAAAAAAATAAGAGTCCAGAATTTATCAAATTTCGTTATTATCTTATTGGATAAACTATTTTTATTGTCAAAGTTTATTATCATTCAAAACCATGGATTCTATAAAATTTTTATATTGAAATTCCGCTACAGTTATTTCCTCATTAAATATCTCTACCTCACTGATAAAACTATAATTTGAAGAGGCATTATTTTCGCTTTTTTTAACGATTACTGGAATTTCTTTATTCAAATAATATTGACATAATTTTGACGTCTTCAATGCTAGGTCTTTTATGCTAATAGTCATGCCACCTCCAATATGCGTAAGGATTGGCAAATTACCCCCAAGAATTAAATTCATGATTGAGTTTGCTAAAAATTGCAATGAAACGAAAGATCTTTTACCGCTACCATCTGTCTTTAATTCAATTCTAAAATTTTTTGCTGCCTGTTTATAAAAGTCATAAGGGGCCAGCGTCCACCGTTTAAATAAATTAAGATTGGCTGGAAAGCCGAATAAATTCCCGACCCTTATGATCCCCACCTTTAGACTACCCTCTCTAGCAACCAATCTAAGTAATTGCTCTGCCATAAGATGACTTTGACCATATGTATTCACTGGGTTTGGCTCAACTGACTCAGTAATAGTATCGCAGCACATGCCAAATACCTGTGCTGTTGATATATAAATTAGAGTGTTTATTTTGTTGAGTTTACAAAATTCTATTACGGCTCTGGTTCCAGCCACGTTAATTGCATAACTTAGCGCAGGATGTGCCAAGCAATCAACTTCATTCGCTGCAGCAACATGAATAACGATGTCGTAATTTTTATTAGATTTCTGATTTGAAATTTTTTCAAAATTCAGCATATCCCATGTCAACCCATGATCATCGTGCCTACTGACACCATCCACCTCAAAACCGCTTTCCCTCAAGTGATTACATAGATATCCGCCAACTAATCCCGAACTTCCAGTGATTAGCGCTTTCATATTAGCCCTCACTCCAGGCTTTGTTGAATGGGCTTATAAAGTTTTCAAAGCACGGAAACTCAGCATCTCTCGTTGATAGTATGGCATTTTTTGAGGGCCACGGTATACCAACTGAATTCCATTTAATTCCTAAATCGTGCTCTTCTGAATACACATGACTCACCAAGTAGGATACCACTGCAATTTCACTCTTAACATAAAAACCATGCGCCATTCCTTTTGGAATATAGATACTATTTGCTTTTTTTGAACTGACTATAAACGTGGCATATTTTCCATAAGTTGGGGACTCCATTCTTAAATCCACTACTACATCAAATATTTCTCCATAGGGGCAATAAACTAACTTTACCTGATCATAGGGTGGGGATTGAAAATGCAGTCCCCTTACGACTTTATTAATTGAAGTTGAGTAAAATTCTTCAGAAAATATTGTTTCTAGGTGATTTTCTTCAAATACATTTTGATTAAATACTTTTATAAAGCGTCCGCGAGCGTCATCAAAAATCTTCGGTTGCAACTCAAAGCAACCATTAATTTGAGTTTTTATTGCATCCATTATTTAAAAATTGACGCCTAAGTAGGTTTCAATTTTTGAAGCAACGAACTCTAACATTTCCTTTGTCAATGCTGGCTGCACACCAATCCAAAATGTATTGTTCATTACATTATCTGAATTTGCCAAATCCCCGCTAATTCGATAGGCAACATTTTCCATATAAGGCTGTCTTGTTATATTTCCGGCAAACAAAAGTCGTGTACCAACCTTATTTTGATCAAGGTAGGCGGTCAACTCATCACGGGAGACCGGGCTTCCCTCCTTCACGGTAATAGGAAAACCAAACCAAGAAGGATCAGAGTGCTCAATTGCTTCCGGCAATTGCAAAAACTCCTCACAAAAACTAAGACGCTCTTTTAAAAATTTAAAATTATCCTTACGCGCCTGAATAAATGCCGGTGCTTTTTCTAGCTGAGCCAAAGCACAAGCCGCTTGCATATCCGTAATTTTAAGATTGTAGCCCACGTGACTATAAGTATATTTATGGTCATACCCTTCCGGCAATGCACCCAACTTCCAACAAAAACGTTTACCGCAAGTATTGTCTTTTCCAGGAGGGCAGTAGCAATCACGACCCCAATCCCTGAAGCTTTCGGCAATCTGCTTTAACTCGAAATTATTAGTAAATACTGCGCCGCCCTCACCCATCGTAATGTGATGTGCAGGATAGAAGCTCAGCGTTCCAATGTCGCCAAAGGTACCCACCATTTGACCTTTATAAGTACTGCCGAGTGCATCACAGCAATCTTCCACCAACCATAAGTTGTACTTCTTGCAAAGTGCAGTAACTACATCCAAATTAAATGGATTTCCCAAGGAATGGGCGAGCATGATTGCTTTGGTTTTGGGGCTAATCGCCGCTTCAATTTTTGAGGAGTCAATGTTATGCGTATATTTATCCACATCCACAAACACTGGAATCGCACCAAATTGAATAATCGGATTGACCGTTGTAGGAAATCCGGCAGCCACGCCGATCACTTCGTCGCCCCGCCTTATTGCGCGATCGCCTAATTTGGTAGAAGTTAGCGTAGAAAATGCTACCAAATTAGCGGATGAGCCCGAGTTAACTGTAAGCGCATGATTTACACCGATAAATTCAGCCAACTTCTTTTCGAACTCCTCATTAAAACGACCGGTAGTTAACCAGCCATCTAAAGAGGCGCTAATCATATTTTTTAACTCTTCAGCACCTATTAATTTACCGGAGGGTGGCACTATAGTCTCACCTGGGGAAAAAATTTTCGGCGAAAACTCAATAGCTGCGTATTGATCTACCAGCGCAGCAATCTGCTTACGCAATTTTTCCTGCTCCACCTTATTGGCGTCTATTATTTTTATGTTTATCACTCTGAGCTCCGAATTAATGAATATAAATTTCTTATTTAAATTTTACGAACAATTTAAATAAGAAATTTGTTACTGAATGCAACATTTTCCTAAGAGTAGTTTTGATTTATCTGAAAAAAACTACGCTTGACTGGTTATGGAATTGATATAGCTTTATCAAGCATTAATGCCTGCACCAATCAATCGCCTCCACTTGAATTTCTTGTCATAGGGTGGGATAAAAAACCTAACAACAGCGAACCTAGCAGAGTTATAAATCCCCCTGTGATAAAACTTGTGGAGAGACTTACTAGGCTTAATAATTCATAGCTTGTCAATTCACCAAATAACGAATGAGCCCACGACTTTACTGCGATAATTCCTATGTAGATTCCAGTGAAAATAAGCGCAATGCTAAACAAACCTCCAGTTTCAAGTATTGATTTTTTTTGAATTTTGTTTAACAGCGTTTTATTGGGTAGAATTCCTTCTCGAGCAGCAAATACTCTGACAATGAAGCCAAAAAGTAATGTGAGATACCCCATCAAAAAAAGTGTCTGCATATAGAATAAAGTATGTATACCAAGTTTTATGCTATGTGTTAAATCTACGTTCCCCCTAAATAAGATAAGCACGTAGCAAAAAAAACCTGTGAGGAACATAACGGCCCCAGGAATAATAAATAACCATCTTGGGCAAAATAGGAACATGAAGCGAAGGTGTCTCCAACCATCTCTCCACGGCCGTAGATGAGGTGCCCTATCTCTACCATCCTTATCTAAAGTCACTGGGATCTCTGTCATCCTCAACCCAGCCAATTTAGCTTTTATTACCATTTCAGTTGCGAACTCCATACCGGTTGTTCGCAAATCAAGCCTGTTGAAAGCACTTTTTTTTATAGCCCTCATACCACAATGAAAGTCGTTAATTGGGACTTTAAATAAAATTTTTCCAATCAAAGTTAATGCCGGATTTCCTATGTACCTATTCTTCCAGGGCATTGCACCAGCTGATATGCCCCCAAGAAATCTATTTCCAATAACAAAATCATATCCCTGATTGAAGCTATCGACGAACTTCTCTAGCCTAGAAAAATCATAGGACTGATCTGAATCGGCCATTATTATCAGATCGCCCTTGGCAGATAAGCACCCAAAATATAAAGCGCTACCATAACCCCTTTCGGGCACTTTTATAACCCTAGCTCCCAAATCTACTGCAATCTTTTGCGATCCATCGGTACTACCATTATCTGCAATTAAAATTTCAGCATCAATTCCAGATGACAATATGCCAATGTTAGCTGCCTCAATACACTTACCCAATGTTAAGGCTTCATTAAGACAGGGCATCAATATAGTATATTTTTTATTCATTTTTATTCTGACATTTAAATTTATAAATCTGTATATTGTTTATTTTTTTAATTAATGATAATTGATTATTTTTTATCAGTTCAGGAATTGCAAGCTTAAAAATATTTCTACAAAATTTATTTATTATTGGGGTATTAATATTATCAGGTCTTATTATAGGCCAATCATCAAATACTATGTAATTAACCTGCTGCTTACATAATAATGCTTCAAATTCCTTGCCATTTTTTATAGATAGCAAATCACCCTTCTCCATTAATGGGTGGATATGATAATAGCTAAAACCGCTTAAATAATAAAAAGGTTGAACAGAAGCAATCGCTATTTTTTTATTTTTGTCAATATTATTATTAATATATTCAGTCGCCTCCCACCATGGGATATATTTTATCATAAATTCATCCCTCTTCATAACAATATATTCATACGACATTTTGTAATATATATTATAAAAATTTATTACTCCGATTATAATTACGGTTGTCAAAATAAATTTTGACATATTTTTTCTGTATTTGTAATTGCCAATAACTTTATTAACCAAAAAAGTTGAATTTATGCACATTAAAAATAGTAGGCTTAGATTATATCTTGGCTCCCAGAAAGAAAATAATAAGGTTATGAGTGTAAGTAGTAAGGTAAAGTTTGCGAATAATTTAACTGAGATTTTATTGCTGGTAAAAGAGGCCAAAATTCCACCAATTAAACCAGCGCTGAAGACGATATATCCGAACTCTTTAGAAAATTTTATACAAAAACCTTTTATTGTTCCCGCACTCCATGAAAAATCTGCTATGTCATGAAAAAATAGCTCCCTGAACATTCTTACGTAATTTATATTAAAACTATTATGCAATAGAAAATACTCGTTAAAGGCTGGGTATAATGGATTTCCGAATAATAATAAATTATTAATATACCACGGGCTTGCAGAAATAATTAATACAAAAAAATATATGGCTAAATTTTTAGATTTCTTTTCATATTTATTTCCTAAAAATGTAAGGTAATAAAGGACGAATATTGTTAATATAGAAATAAAAAATAGACTATTTAGCTTTGTTCCTAGGGATAATCCCGCAAAAAAGGCGCATAAAATAATATTTATTAATTTTTTATTATAGTTATATTGATATATAAAATATAAAGATAAAATTTGAAAAAATCCATTTGCAATATCATTTTTTGCTATTGGACTATATGTAATTACAACAGATGATGTTAGAAAAAATAATGGTGTTAATGTTGAAATTATTTTATTGCATCCCTGCCTTCTTGAAATATCCCATCCAATACATGAGATACTTAGCACCATTATTAGATTAATTATTTTAGATAATATTGGACTATCAAATACTATAAAAGATAGCGTAGTCAGTGCTTCATAGTTCTGAGGAAATGCTGAATATGGACCATAGTCTGATACATAAAATATTCTTTTTGCATCAGCATATAACTTAGGTAAGGCAACGCTGTAAGCTATTTCATCGCCCGTGAATACTGGCATTGCGCTCACTAGAAAAAGCGCTAAAAAAGGTATCGCTACTGCTAGAGTAATCCAAATAATTTCAGGTTTAGTAAAATATCTATTATCTAATTTTTTATTAATTATGTATGCTAATAATGTAGTAATTGAAAAAATTATAAATAGGTATTTATTGGTTAAATCTAAATATAATGAAAAAATTGATAATAAATATACTAATATACTTATATATACTGAAAAAAATATCATTTTAATATTTTAGATTTTATTATTTATAGCAATCGGAGTGATTGCTCAAGACTGACTATATTCACGAATTTGGTTCAGACTGATTGACTTCATATCTCGCTTATTTTGATAAGCTTTTTGCCAGTGAGCGATTTTTTCAATGGCGGTCTCTAAAGTCCACTTTGGCACCCAACCAAGATTTTCGCGAGCCTTAGTGATGTTAAGTTTAAGTGATTTCGCCTCGTGAGGATGCTCGGACCCATCATGCACCCATGAGGCTGGTGATCCCCATGCTGAAATTAACAACTCTACAACCTCTTGTACTGGACGGGCATCGCTATCCTTGGGTCCAAAGTTCCAACCCTGTGCAAATGCAGTTCCTTCTTCATAGAGCGCCTGGGCTAAAACCAAATAACCTGAAAGGGGTTCAAGTACATGTTGCCAAGGTCGCGTTGCTAGAGTATTTCTAATTATCAATGGTTTATTAGCTTCGAAAGCTTTGATGGCATCAGGAATAAGGCGATCCTCAGACCAATCGCCACCACCAATTACATTACCCGCCCTGGCAGAGGCAATAGCATTGTGATGCTCTAAATATTGATCGGCCGAAAAAAAGGACCGGCGATATGCAGCGGTAACTAATTCAGCACAGCCCTTGCTATTACTGTATGGGTCATGCCCGCCCATCGGCTCATGTTCTTGATAGCCAGCTAAGCGCTCGTTATTTTCGTAGCACTTATCAGTCGTCACTACCACTGTAGCTCTCGCCGAATCAATAGAGCGCAAGCTCTCAAGCAAATTTAAGGTGCCCATCACATTAGTTGCATAAGTTTCTACTGGATGCGTATAAGAGTAGCGCACTAACGGTTGAGCCGCCATGTGAATCACGATATCTGGCTGGGCTTTAATCACTGCTTTTTGCAAAGCATCTAAATCACGAATGTCTGCAATCTGAGAATACTTTAATGAATCTTGCAGATTCAATACCGTAAAAAGATTGGGCGTAGTACTGGGTGCCAAGGCATATCCGCAGACTTTTGCACCCAAAGAACTCAACCATAAGGAGAGCCAGCTTCCTTTGAAGCCGGTATGTCCAGTCAAAAAAACCGTCTTACCCTGCCAAAAATTAGCATCCACCCCTCTTGAAATCATCACCATGCCTTCCAAGGGGCCTGACCACTCGCCCAAAGCTCTTCCAAGTAATTTTTATCGCGCAAAGTATCCATTGGCTGCCAAAAACCGGTGTGAGCGAATGCCGCCAACTGACCATCACTCGCTAGAGTCTCCAATGGTTCTTTTTCCCACACGGTTGCATCATCCTTAATCAGACTTAATACTGAAGGCGACAGCACAAAAAAACCGCCATTAATCAAGCCACCATCACCCTTAGGTTTTTCTTTAAAAGCCATGACTTTATCGCCAATAAGGTCTATGGCTCCGAAGCGGCCTGGAGGATGGACTGCAGCAAGCGTTGCTTTGACTTTTTGAGCAAGATGAAAATTGATCAATTCGCCAATATTGATATTGGAAACGCCATCACCATATGTAAAGCAAAAAGCTTCTTCATCTTTGACGTACTGACCAATGCGCTTTAAGCGGCCACCAGTCATGGTATTTTCACCAGTATCAACTAAAGTTACTTTCCATGGTTCGGCATACCCTTGGTGCACTTGCATGCTATTGTTTTGCATATCGATGGTGACATCAGACATATGCAAAAAGTAGTTGGCAAAGTACTCCTTGATCATGTACCCCTTGTAGCCGCAGCAAATAACAAAATCATGAATGCCATAAAAGGAATATATTTTCATGATGTGCCACAAAATAGGCTTGCCGCCGATCTCAATCATCGGCTTGGGACGGGAAGCGCTTTCTTCAGAGATTCGGGTGCCTAAGCCACCAGCCAAAATGACCGCTTTCATTGTTTAATCTTTGCGCTTAATTTATTATCTTCTGAATACATTTTGAAATTTAAATATGATCAGGGCTTAGCTTTCGAACAGCATCTTGAATAATATCATTGGATATTGGCCCAGGCTCCTTTTGATCGACAAATGCCATTCCAATACCAATTAATCCGGCGCCAATAGATTGCAAATACTGATTAGCATTTATTGCATTTATCTCTAAATTGCAGTAATGGATTGAACTCCCATATGCAGGACTTAATAAAGAATCTAAATTAAGGTCAGAGGGTAAATCTATCAAATTCCCATTAATAACCTGCAACATATATTTAGATCTACCTTTTAAAAAAATTTGATCAACATAAATTGGAATATATCGAGTTAAATTGGATAGCCATAATTTTTTTTGAATTCCCAAAAAATGGCAAATTGCTCGAACTATATCAAACCGAACTATAGCCTTATTTCCCGTGATTTTAAATTTCTCCAAATGAAATGTTGGGGTTATGGAAATTTGATGTCCAAACTCACATAAAGTCAGCTTATCCCCCTCATTTATAAATCCAGATCGATATAGAAGATCAATGGTTTGGACAACACCAGTACAAATAATTAACTGCTTTGTATAAATTGTTTTACGTAATGCATGATCTCCAGTTTGGACAATCCTTAAGCCTATCCGATCGCCATCCATAAAGAATGATTCGAGAAAATGATTTGTGCGCCCTTGAAAATATTTACTAACATCCAATATTCTGCCGGAAGAATCCAATAACTGAGCGAACTGCGACTTACTAGAAATGCTACCTGTTTTTTTAAATGAGAGCGGCTGTAATGTAACTCCACTTTTATTAAGGGCCTCTATAATAGGTCTAGGCAGGTCACTAGCATCTATAACTCCACCCCAAATATTTGAATTTCCACCATTAATAAGGCGATCATGCAACTTAAGCTTCTTAATTGACGGCTTTAATTTAGTTGCTGAATAGCTTTTTTTTCCAAATAATTTATTTACCTCAAAGACTCTACGTCTTTGTATTTGATTTGGCCCTAGATTAATAAAATCTGTCCCACATAGTATTGTTACCCTTTCGCCAAGCAAGAGCTTAGCTAGATAAGCAGAAAACCCTCCTCCAACAATAGTGACTTCACCCACAAATAAACCTCAATACTCGGTCTAAAAAAACTGATCTTTTAATATCCAGATATCTTGGCATTAACACCCCTGGATCGGGTATAAGGTCGGAATTTAATGATTGGTTGATGAGGCTCATTAATGCATTTGGATTGGTGGTTTGCACAAAGCCGAGCTTAATTAATAAGTTAAATATCACTTTTGTAACTTTGCCACCATAAATACTGGCCAACCCATTGCTGTCAATTAATACTGGAAGCGTAACTCGTTTATATTGCTTTCCATATCTTCTTAACTCTAATGCCAAACTATTTTTGGCAAAACGGTAGCGAGAATAGGTTACTGTTTTCAAATCATCTCCCGTATCAATATACAGAATACATGTATTTTTTCCTGTTAACTTGTCGATCAATCTTAGGGGAGCCGCAATATTAGCCTCAAGATAATCCCTATAGCTGTACCACCCACTTCTATAATCGTAGCCACACACCACAATTAAGTCAGGACTCTGATTGTGGTTTATTAGATCACTCATAATTACTTGGCCACAGTGCCTCCACGAAACGATGGCGATGGACGCATTGCCAAATAATTTGCCAAAGAGAAATGAAAACTTCTCGCTATTACCAAGCAAAATTATCTTATTGCATTCTTGGTAAAAATTTAATTTATTCATCAATCTATTAGGCTATTTAATCGCCAACTCCAGGCACCCTCAAGCATCTCTTTTGGGCGCCACCTAAGCAGTTCATTTGCAAGATGGGAATTTGCGCAATAAACTGGAAGATCACCTTTTCGACGTGAAGCTGTTTCACTCTCAATTTTTTGACCAGTTGCCAATTCAAATATTTTGATTAATTCAATGACACTCCTTGCTATGCCTGTACACAAATTGATACAACCAAATCCGATGCAATTTTTCAAGCATGAAAGCGATGCCACATACCCCTCTGCCAAATCAATTACATGGATATAGTCGCGCTCGCCGGTGCCATAAATATTCAACCTTGACAGGTTTCCAGATGCTACCTGCATTAAGAAAGACAAAAGGTTATCAGGACCCCCGTGTGGGTCCTCCCCTATAAAACCAGAGTTATGAGCCCCTACAGGATTAAAGTACCGCAGACAAACAATTCGCAATCGTCGATCGGCACTAGCCACACCTTTTAATATTTCCTCAGCCTGAAGCTTAGTTCGCCCATAAATATTCGTAGGCTCAGTAGGGTGATTCTCATCGTAAGGGAGGTATTGGGGGTCACCATAAACAGTTGCACCTGCACTAAAAACCAATGTTTTTATACTGCATAACTTAATAACCTCAAGGAGGCTAAGGGCGCCTTGTACATTATTAGCGTAATACTCAATCGGCTTCTCAGCAGACTCACCTACCGCTTTTAATCCCGCAAAGTGAATCACGGGATCAATTTTGTATTCGCGCAAAACCCTCTCAACAATATCGGCATCTCGCACACCCCCTTCAATACAGGGCAAGGCTTTACCTAAAATTTTCTGGAGTCGATCTAGAGCGCTTGGATTGCTATTACAAAAGTTATCTGATAGCACCACTTCATGACCGGCTTGCGATAGCACTTCTGCGGTATAAGCACCAATATACACAGATCCACCATTCAATAGAATATTCATGCTCAACTTTTCTACTTTAGATGAGATTCAAACCCACTAATGCCCGATCCCGGTCGCCCGCTTCCTTTTGCCACGCCATTAGACCCTCTTTAGCAGCCTTAAAACTGCCTGGCGAACCAATGCGATCAGAATACCTAAGCAGAGCCCACCGAAAATTCCAGCGGCAAGTACCATGACTTTCTTAGGAGCAATAGGCGTATTGTTGGCATAAATCGGAGCAACTAGCCGAGTAGCCCTATTCTGGCTCGAGATAACCACGTTTCTCAACATTGCAATCTCATTAAGCAAGTCGCGGATTTCATCGCGGGTTGAGAGGTAGGCTGCCCCAATAGCAGAACCGGACTTATCAGCCCTACTCACTAACTCCCTAGCCTTTGCTAGGCGCTCAATATCGTCATCTAAGATTACTTTTACATCAGTAATATAAGGAGCCACGATTTGGGACTGAGTGGTTTTGATGAGCTCGAACACCCCTAAATTGCACTCCTGGGCACTCTGGGAGGTGGGCCCGAAAGTCGTCAACTCAACCAAGTTGGCAATTCCTTTGGGGGCGGTCAATTTGATGGATTTGCTGAGGGCCAGTGCAGCATTTGCTTGATCCTGGAAGCCGCAAGCCTCTATCACCTGTGGCGTAAAGCTGGTAGGCAAAGATAAGCGAGCGATCAAGAGGGCTGGCTCCTCAATATTAACAAACAGAAAGTTGGGCTTGTTGTTGGTGTTGTTGTTAGCAGCGCTAACTTGCGCCATCGCGATTTGGGCAACGGCTTCGTACTGCTTTGGGATAACAGTTAAATATCCTACTGAGATAACTAACCCAGCAACACCAGCAATGGCAATGATTTTATAGACACTCTTTAGAAAGCACAGGATATCAATAAACGAGATATCACCCTCTTTTGAGCCCAAGAGTAGTTTATCTTGATTACCTGAATACGGGCGAGAATCATTCACAAATAAATCGCTTTAATTATTAGCATTAGTAAGTCGTAATTATCCCATACACCCAGGACTAGAAATCCCTTTCATTGACTTATAATCGATACTGCCTAAAACACATCAGCGCTTTTCATACCAATATCCGCATGAGTCAATTTCTGCCTGATTTAATTAACTTTAGTGGCCATACGGGCGGAATTTACTCATGGGGATTTATATATTTTTTTAGCCTCTTAACTGCCCTAAGCTTCTTATTCACCGTAAGAGCAAATACTCAGCTGGAAAAGTATCTATTTTGGGTGTTTTCATGCATATTAGTTATATTTAGCGCCCTACGCCCCATGGGCATTGCTCGAGATGATTTAGCGGCTTATAGATGGTGGGCATCTGAGATTTGTCCACTCACAGAGTGCTTCCGCCCTATGCAATACTCAAGAGACTGGGCCTGGTATTTCTTGGTGAGCATCCTTAAGTCGTTTATGCCAGGTGAGCGCGCAGTCCTGGCTCTTAGTAGTATTGGCGTTTTTATTCAGCTGCTGATTGTTTATCGATTATGTCGTCAAAAATTACTAGCTCTTACTCTATTTATCCCCCTTATTTATCTTTATTACGACTTTACCCTACTTAGGGGCGGAGTAGCTCTCACAGCCTTTTTTGTGGGCTTCTATTTTCTGACGCGCTCTCAAAAAATTATGGGGGCAAGCGTTTTGCTTGGAAACTACTTATTTCATTCGCAGGGCATTTTTTCAATTGGCATTATCCCATTTCATCGGATAGTCAAAAATAAGTATCTTGCAATTACAGCAATCATTATCTTTACCATCTTTATCTACCTCCAATGGACCCCTTCGTTTGAACAGCTATCAATTTTAAGTAAAAATGAGTCAGCGGCATATTGGGAACAGTATCAATTGGGGTTATTTTCCAGCGAAAGAATTTTTCCTCTAGCGCATTTGCTAACCATAGGGTATGTAATTTTTATTTTATTCTTTGATCAACTTCATCTGGAGAATGGCACCACTGAGAAATACGCCATTGCGAGCATTTGTTTAGCAGTTTTTCTAGCATGGTTTTTTGCGCCAATTCATGCGGCGCAAACACGTCTATTTGATTTTTATGTTGCCCCCTTAGTTTTCCTAGCTGGCAATTTAAAGTTAAATAAAATTAATCTATTCGCAACCTTAGGTTTAGCTGTCCTGCTCTATGCCCGCATGGAATTGATTCATAATTGGATACTTGGTTAAACTGTCGTATTACGTGCATTACTAGTGCTCCATCCCTACCACCCTTTTCATTACGAAAAGAAATATGCGAATACCCGCTTCCTTAACTTCTTATATCTATCGATTGCTTGATAGTGGGATTATTTTCGCAACGGGTTTCTTGGCTCTACACATTCGCTTTTGGGAAGTAGCAATACCAAATGATGCTTACAACAACTTTATAGTTGGTGCATGCTTAATTTATTTACTTAGCTCATCACAATCATCATTTCAGACAAGCCTGTCTTCCTTTACTCAAATGATGAGTAGGGTTAGCAAGATTTGGGCGCTTACGTTTTTAGTAATTTCACTTGCAATTATTTTTACCCAAAGTGGCAATCTTCTATCCAGGATTTGGTTGATTCTATGGGCAGGACTTGCCTGGTTACTCTTACTAATTGGTAATTTTTCTATTGAACAAATAACTTGGCGACTCTATGGATTTAGGCTCAACAAAAAGAGAGTTGCGATTATTGGCACCGGAGTTATTGCCGAGCAACTAATTGATCAGATTCAGCGACAAGCTCACGCTGAATTTGAATTAGCCCACACCATTTTTGAGATTGGCGATGAAGATGCGATAGAAGAGCTATCGAATCATTTATTGGATGAGATATGGATTGCTTTACCCATCCATGAAGCCGGCAAGCTCCCAGGAATCATTCACCAACTACGATTTAGCTCAGCAAGCATTAAATACGCTCCAGATCTCTTTACCCTCAGACTGATCAATCATGGATCGACTGAAGTAATGGGCATCGATATGCTAAACCTCAATGCCTCCCCATTTTCCGGCGAGGCATTGCTCATCAAAAATATTGAGGACTTTGTAATTTCACTCTTTATCCTGATCTGCTTAAGCCCCTTACTGCTGGTGTTGGCCGTTGCTGTAAAAATCACATCGCCAGGCCCAATACTGTATAGACAAGAGCGAGTAGGTCTTAATGGGCGGCCATTCATGATGCTGAAGTTTCGCTCTATGCCAGCGGATGTTGAAAAGAACGGGGCGCAATGGGGTAATTCAGAGTCAAAGATAGCGCACCCGTTTTCCAGGTGGATGCGTCGCATGAACTTAGATGAGCTACCCCAGTTCATTAATGTCTTGCGAGGTGAAATGTCCATTGTTGGCCCACGCCCTGAACGGGTGCAGTTCATCGAGCAGTTCTCTAGAGAGATCCCCAACTACGCTAAAAAGCATTTGGTAAAGGCCGGCATCACTGGCTGGGCGCAAATACATGGATTACGCGGTGATACAGACCTTAATAAGCGCATTGAGTACGATCTTTTCTATATTGAGAACTGGTCGCTGCTGCTTGATCTTAAAATTATCCTCCTAACTGCAATAGAGCCATTCTTGTCCAAGAATCACTCTACCCGTTAATCCAACTTAATTACCTACAAATCCATTGGCATGTCTACTCAACTAATTAATCAGCTTAAAAAATCCATTAGAAGGGCTCAGCTGGTATTAGAGAGGCCCTATCAATTATTGGATGACCAAGTTGCTACTGAGAAATTTGAGCATGCTCACATTCCGCCTCATGTTTATCAAACATGGGTTAATCGTCAATTTGGCAAAACGCTGTTTAATAACATCGCGGGCTTTAGAAGGCTAAATCCTGATCTTAATTTCCATCTTTTTGATAATCAGAAGATTGAAGCTTATATGGAAGAATTTTGGGGTAAGCATCCCATTTTTCAAATCTATCAAAAATCACAATTTGGACCATCGAAGGCGGATATTTTTAGAGTTTGCATTCTGAACGAACGCGGCGGATTCTATTTCGATATTAATAAGGGATGTTCAGTACCACTCAGAATGCTATTAAAACCGGATTCTGATTGCCTTATTTCTTATGAGAAAAATAATTGCATCATCTTGCCTGAGCAAGCGATCATGGATAGAGTGCAACAACCAACCAAATTAGCAATGCAATGGTCATTTGGTTTTGCAAAAAATCATCCCGTTACCAACATGATGATTGAAGAAATTTGCAACTTCTACCCTTACTTCAAAGATAAGGTCTTTGAAAATCCGAAGGATGCCATTTTGAGTTTCACTGCAACCGGAATGCTAACTAGAGTGATTCGTAAAGTTCTCCTGGAAAATCCTGGGCTACACCTAAATCAAGCAGGCATCGATTACAACGGACACGCCATCCCAGAAATGCCTGGGTCATGGTCTCGCTATTTCACATCACCAGCCTATAGCAAGTTTCAAAATAGGCCGATTGCCTTATAAGCTAGTTGCTAGCAGCTAGAAGCTGCTTCAGTAAATGCTCAACCTCTTGTACGGAGATTAGATTCATGCTGTATTTAGGGTTGCTGGGATACTCGAATCCTAGATTCAAAAAAGCTCCACCACTATTTTTGGGAACATCAATGTTTCTAGAGGCAGAATTGACCACTCCCCATCTAGCTGAATTAGTAGGTCCATTGAGCGCTACAGTAGGAACATGCAGATGATCAGCTAAGTGAGCAATTCCTGTATTGACACTCACCACAGCCCTGGCACCTAAAATTAGTTTGCCGGTCTCTAAAAGCGAAGCCTTTCCCGCGGCAACATAAATCCCCTCGCCTGCCGACCCATTCGCCATTAAGTCTGCTAGCTCTAGGGCATCAGCTTGATTTTGGGATGATCCGGTAATCAGGATATTGAAGTTCTGAGCCAACACAAATTTGGCCAATTCAATCCAAGAGCTACTAGGCCACTGACGCAACTCTGATCTAGTCCCGCTGGCCCAGGGATGAAAAACAATATAAGGCCTTAGGTGTTGCAGTTCCCCTGAAGTCAAATCCTGACTTTTAATTCTCTCCGCATTCAGCTGGGGTGATTCAGTGGATGTTATGCCTAGCGGATTAAGTAGCTTCTGAAAGTTTTCCAATTCATGAATTGAGTTGGAATGAATTACCTTTGAGTCATACCCAACATGACGGTATTGACCCGAAGTGCTATATCCAATCTTGAACTTGGCTTTAATAAAATAACTATAGAGAGCGCTCAACTTAGTCCATTGAGAAGTGTCAATCAATATATCCAAGGAGTAGGCCCTCAGGATCTTGAACGCATTAATAGGCTTAGTAATTGGCAGAACTACCAACTCATCATATCCAGTCAAAATCGGATAAATAGCTGCATTAGCTGGCGAGGCAAATACAATCACTTTTGCCTTTGGGTATTGTTTTCTTAATGCAGGGAAAAGACTGGAAGATAGAATGGAGTCGCCAATTGCAGCAAAAGCGAAAATCCCAATCGATTGAATTTCTGTTGGCCTAGTTGCTGATTTTCCCTTGAATAAAGAGAGGCAATATAGCAATGGAATGCCCACCCAGAAATCTAATTTCTTCAGCAGTTGATTATTACGCTCCAAAACTGTCCTCACTCAGGAGTGCCATTGCCTTTTCGTACACCATGTCAACAGTGGTGGATTTCATGCAAATAGGGTGTTTACAAGGAGCATAGTTCACTCCGTCATAACAAGGCGCACATGCGACATTAGCTCCCGCCCTCAATACGGCCAAAGATTTTCTTCCAATAGGCACAACTGCAGAGGCAGGTGTTGGACCAAAAATTGCCACCAAGGGGGTTGCAGTCATAGTGGCTAAATGCAGTGGTCCCGTATCGTGACTAACTACCAAATTCACTTTAGAAAAAATATTAACCACATCATTAATACTTGTCTCGCCAATGAAATCCCTCGCTTGAATACCTGAGAAATAAGGTTTAACCCAAGCATCACCTTTACCGCCAACTAAAACCACATCATATCCATCAGCAATCAATCGACGAGACAATTCCAGATAGTTATCTATTGGCCAGCGACGCAGAAAATCATCTCGCATCATATTTTTACTACCACCCGGCACTAATGCCACACATTTTTTTGATGGATCGGCTATGAATTGAAATCCCGAGTCTGTACTGATAATATTTTTTCCAATACTTTGAAGCGAAGAATCACTCCGTTCCACACTAATAGCCTCTTCTGATAGAAAGTGAAAATATTCGCTAACTCGATACTCTTTTACTATAGGAAAGAATCTTTTAATGCCTCCAAATAACAGGGTTGGATTCCTCAGAAGTAAGGGAATCGCAAAGACGCTGTATTGCCAATTCGAATGGGCAATATAAAGCTCATCGCAATTTTTTATCTGGATAAAAATTTGATAAAAAGACTTCAATAGAGAGTTAACCCCCTCAATCAGTGATCCATGTAGAATCCGTTGATCATTGATGGCGATAATGCGGTCTGCGACCCTCATGCTGGATAAGAATGGCTCTAAGGGCTTCCCAACTATCCAATTTACTTTTACGTCTGAATGCAATTGCTTATATTCATTTACTGCAGCAGCAGCCTGAATCACATCCCCAATAGCGCCTAATTTAACGATCGAAATGTTTTTCATTGGCCATCCAATACTGCAGGCAATCGATCAATCAACATTTTTGGGGTAATGCCTGTCACGCAAGCTCTTTCCTTGCAGGGGTGACTATGGCAAGGTGAGCAAGGCATCATTTTTACTAGTAGTTGACTCTTTTTTCCCAGGGGATGCCAGCGCTCAATTTTGCTTAAGCCATTGCCGATGATGATGGCATTCAAATCGTAGGCACCCGCGATATGTCCAGCTAACGAGTCTACGCAGAAAACAGCCGAAGCCCCCTCTACGACACCAGTAAATTGGTCAAAATTAAGCTTGTTGACCAAGTTGATTATTTGATCGCTTGTGAGAAGTTCAGCTTGGTTTTTCTCACGCTCGCCATGGCCCGTAATAACAATATCCAAATCATATTGCGCTAGAGCACTAATTACTTCAGCCCAATTCCTAATAGGCCATTCTTTTGCAGGATTGCCCGATCCCGGATGAATAACAACATAGGTTTTATTAAGACCTAACTCAGTCCTCAATCTATCTGAGGCTACGGAGGCTTTGAGCCAAGGCTGATAGTAATCCGCACTTTTCACCTCTCCAAGCCATGGCTTAAATATGCTTGCCTGAATTTGCACTTCATGAGTCGCAGACCCATCCCCGCTAAAGCTCAGTAACGGCCCGCCACCGGCACTTACCATACCAATCAATGGGCACCGAAAGCCTTTAAATAAGGAAATAAATGAAGGCTCATATGAGTTCAGAAAGAAAATGGCATCGTATGCGCCCTGCTTCAATTCCGATACCACGCGATTGACCTGCCGCTGATAGTGTTGTTTTTTCTGAATTCGCGACTCGTCGCCACGATTTGCCTGCCAATGACTAATAAAGAAAGATTGATTGAGTCCAGGATGACCTTTAACAACAGGTGCCGCCCAATCACCAACCAAAAAATCAACGCTGCAGTCTGGTAGCTTAAGCTTTAAATCTCTCAAGATTGCCGTACTAATCACAACATCGCCCAAATGCGCTGGATTTACCAGCAACACTCGGCCCAAGGTCTCAGGTAAATCTATATTTCGTCTAAATACTTTTGCATAAAACCAGTAATACAAATCACTGAATAATAATTTAGTAATCGCCCATGGATTGCGACGGAGGTATGGGATAGAGGAGGAAATGAACCGCTTCATCAATTGGTCGCCCGTTTATTGCCACTCAATTCAAGGTGCAGCTCGATAAAGCTTTTCACAAAATGATCTATATCACCTAATTGCGAGCGCTCAACTAATGGATTTCGTACGCTCCGAGGACTGCCAAGCTCTGATGAGGTAATGGCGTCCTGAATAATCTTTGCCATCTGCGCAACATTACCCTCAGGAAAGCAGCGCGCTGGGTCACCAATTACCACAGGGATTGCACCAGACTGACTGCCCACCACTGGCGTGCCACAAGCCATAGCTTCAACTAGCACCCTGCCATACTGCTCTTTCCAAAAGTAATCTGTTCTAGAGGGCAAAATTAATAAGTCAAAGCTTGCATAGAGCCCCGCAAGCTCATCACGAGATTTTGGTGGGATGAATTGCACCCGATCTTGCAGCCCAAGCTGGCGCGTTTTTTGTTTCAGCTGCTCATCCAATGGCCCGCCGCCTACTAGGACTAGACGATACTCCTGACCTAGTAAGGACATGGAGGCCAGAAGATCCAAAATACCTTTTTCCTCAATAAAACGACCAACATATCCAATTGTCTTAAAAGGCTTTTGATGTTGAGCTGAGGGTTCGCTGCTTAATCTTAAAAATGGCTTTAGGTCCAGACCCCACCACTGGATTTGCACTTTTGGATTCCAACCAAATTGATGAACTACATCCACGCTTTCTTGATAACAAGCTAGGCCGCCACTCACTAAACGAGAACGCACCGGCTGCAATAAAGCATCTGCAATCCAATAACGAATTGTTTTACGTATAAATACCCAAGTATTTTTCAGGGAGAAATTTTCCACAAGAAATCGAAATGGGGGTGTTTGCTTGATATTCTCAAAGCCATAAAACAGCACAGTTGCTTGATTATTAGCCCAATGGTTAGCAATAGCAGCATTCAAAACATTCACCGAGAATGCTTCATCTAAAACAATGATGCAATCAGGCTTAAATTCTTGAATACATTTTTTAAATTCAGAAATCGGCCCCCACTTTTTTCTAAACGAATATGTTTTTATTTTTTTGAAAAAAACCTTCTCTGAAAAAGACTGGTGATTTTCGGATCCAGAGTAAATGGCATCAGCCTCATACTCATCCGGACCAACAACACACAACTGTGTGATGCCAGGATTAGCGGCAAATCCTCTTATCAAATAATCTGAGTAGGGCAAATAAATATCATGCCAATACAGGAGAATTTTCATACCTTCCTCCGAATACTTCCCTGAATGAGGCTCTTAAAATAAGGCCATTCATAAAAACAGGTAAATACAGCAATGGAGTTCTTTCTGTAAAACACCAAATCGGTCAGGATGGTCAGTGTAAGTAAGCCCAACATACTAGAGGCAATTGCACCATATAAGCCATACTGAGGGATCAAACTATAGCCAGCCAAAATGCTCACCATCAGGCTACAAAGCGAAGATAAGGCTGGATACCAATAATTATCTGCGAGCACGATAAACATGTTGCGAATGGAGCCTAGCATCCCAAAAAGCGGTCTCAACAATAGCCAAGGCAAGATGGCTGCCGCCTCAGCATATTGAACGCCATATACGTAGGGGAACACAACCACCAAAAGAATCATGACTGGTATCAGCAGAAAATAAATTGCAAAACCAATTAAATAGGTTCGCCTGCCATAAAGTCTTGCATTTTCAGAGTTAACAATGGAGGCCAGCTTTGGCATCAGAACCGATACCAAAATAACGCATACTACATCGATAATTTCAAAGATCTTGAGGGCTGCAGAGTATTGGCCCACTTCTTGCCAACCTAAAAACTTTTCAATCAAGAAATATTCAACCCTAGCTTGAAAAGTAATTAATAACCCAGCAAAAATAATCTTCCATGAGCGCGCCAACAAGTCTTTCGCGTAATCCAGCTGAAATACACCAGGCATAAAACCTTTTTTCTTCAAACATAATTTGAAGAAAGTCGACGTCATCGCAAACTCACTGGTCATGGCTGTTGCTATATATCCAATTGGAAGAGCAAATATCAATACAAGCGCCTTGAGCACATTTGCCAAAAATGCAGCCAAGCTTCTACTGAAGGCAATCTTGGAAAATTCATCCTCAACCCTCAAGCGATACTCATAAATATCGCCAGCCTGAATAGGGAGATATAAAGCCAATAAACACGCGATCAGAAATAAGCGCGATGCTCCTGATTCATAAAACGTCAGCATCAATACCAATATATATGCAGCTGTGCCACCAATAAGTCTCAGTATGAAGGCGGTTTTCTGAATATCATCCCGAGATAATCCTGCTTGATTTAGCGCTGCCATATCCCGAGGGACAATGTCATCAAGACCTAATGAGGACAGACTGCCAAATACGCTCGCAGTAGCTAAAACATAATTAAGCTGTCCAAATTCTGCAGGGCCATAAAACCGAGCGATCAGAACACCCAATACAAAACTAATCGCCAATCGAAATCCGCGATCGACCAATAAGAAAAATGAACTTTTAATAATTCGTTTATGCATGCTATTGATAGTGTGCCGTATTAGCGATCAATCGAGCAAAGTCACTTGGGAACCCGAGTGAGTTGATCTTGGTAATTCCAAGAGCTATCGCACATCGATTGCAAGTCACGCTTGCCTTGCCAATTGAGTAAATTCTTTGCTTTGTCCGCTTTGGCATAGTAAATCGGTAAATCACCACTTCTACGCTCTTTTACCACCTTAGGTATCGACTGTTTGGCTGACTTCTCAAAAGCACTAATAAGGTCGTATACGCTATATGGAAAGCCCGTGCCAAGGTTAATCGCTTCCCAGCCCTGATGATGATTGGTAAATGCTAACGCTGCAGCATGACCTTCTGCCAGATCCATCACATGAATATAATCACGCTCACCAGTACCATCTTTAGTATCGTAATCATCGCCAAACACATTCAGATGTGGCAATTTTCCTGATACAACTTGGCAAATATAGGGCATTAAATTATTCGGAATGCCTTGAGGTAATTCGCCAATAAGACCCGATTCATGAGCGCCAATAGGATTGAAATAACGCAGACAAACAATTGACCAATCAGGATCTGATTTAGAGAGATCTTGCAAAATCTCCTCAACCTGAAGCTTGGTTCTGCCATAGACATTCATAGGGGCCAAAGGATGCTCTTCATCGTAAGGCAAATACTGCGGCACTCCATAGACAGTCGCGCTAGAACTAAAGATGAGTTTCTTGACCCCTTCAGCCTGCATAGCCTCAATCAAGACGATCGAGCCACTTACATTGTTATCAAAGTATTTGAGGGGATCAGCGCCTGACTCAGCCACTGACTTCAGGCCCGCAAAATGAATTACGCACTCAATTTGATGGTCACGCAAAATCTTCTTAAGCAAATCAACATCCCGAACATCGCCCTCGTAGAAAGGCAATTTTTTTCCGGTGATAAGCTCTAGATTGCCCAAAGTCTGCTGCTGACTATTGCAAAGATTATCTACAATCACTACAGAATGACCTTCTGAAGCAAGCACTACTGCGGTATGACTACCAATAAATCCAAGGCCACCTGTCAGAAGGATATTCATCTCTTAAATCTTCTTTACTTGCTGAGACAAAATCGGAAATAAAAGACCAGCCATCAATGTGATCAAGAAATAAAGCATCTCTGCGCCATGCTGTGAGCTCACCTCTCCCACGGTATACAAGGCAATGACACCAAAAGCCAGAGTGGCTACAAGGTAGTTAAACGGGTGTTGATCATCTTGATGCGCTTTCGACAATCCTGAAAATGAAAGCGCTAAGATCATCACTAAAGCGCCTAGCGTTAGCAATATTCCAGGATATCCAAATGCTAGAGTAAATTCGACCCAGGCACTATGTGAGGACATGATGCCTTTAGCACTGTCGGGGTATTTCTCATTCAGCAGTACCCCAAAAGGCCTCACCAATATTCCTACACCCAATGGATTTTCAGGAGCCAAGATAGTCATACCTGCAACTGCCCAGGAAACCCGCTCGTAAGTATTGCCCCTAACCTCTTTTCCTAAGGCATTGTTCGGAAAACCCAAATTGGCTGGATTTTGCCAATTCGGATATTTGTCTACCTGCATCGCAACCTGCACATCTTCAAACATGGTAGCCCAACCTGGGTTGAGTTTGAATTGACTCCAACCAAACCAACCGCCAATGCCAAGTAAACAGACCAAAAAAAGCACGTTCACTAAAATCTTTTGAATACTTGGCTTGGAAAAAAATGTCATGATCAGGCGCACGAAGAGACCGGTCGCCACAACACCAAAAAGCAAAAGAGCCAAGCCAACGCCATTGCGAGTATCAAAAATAAATACGGAGGCATACAACGCAACGCTAGTACCAAACAACCAAAATGCTAGTAATGCCCACTTTGCTTTTGAACAAAGAAAGGTAAATCGAGATAAAACCGTTCCGAGTAAACCGCAAATTAATATTGTTCCGGATAGAACGGCACTAATCTTTCCGTAGAAGATATATCCATCGTAATCCGGCGCAAAAAGACTGTGTGCGGCTAATGCTTTGGGTACGTATTGATAAAAGAGATAAGCAAAGCTCAGGAGAATACCGAGCCAAAGGAAATTAATAGCATTTGGCCTTCTTAAAATAGCCAATCCCGTACCGAGGCCCAGAATCGATGCCATGAGCGCCCTGAGCCAGGTAGACCTTAATTCAGACCATTGAATCTCTGGAAAACGAGACAAGAAAAGATAATGAAATAGCACCCAAGCAAACATTAGTAACACCAATAGGATTGGCAAATAATATTTAATTGGAATCTTGATTTGCTTTAAACGAATTTCTTGATATTGCCAATAGCAATAGAGCGCCGCTAGAGGGGCGCCCACAAATAAGAGAATATTTCGGAGGGCAATCGTATTTTTAACCGCCCAGACCCCCAGGAGCACACTGCTCATCAGAATGAGCACCAAACCCAAGACATTGCTGTTCTTGCGAACTATCATCGTTTAAACACCCTATTCAACTGACAAGAACTTCTCGATGACTACATTCGGGATTTGCATCAAACGGGTTACCCTGTCACCTACTGCATACGAAATGAGCACCCCATCTTGCTGCACCACAATACCCGCTGCAAATTCAACACCATGATGCTCAATGAAAAATGGTCTACCAATCTCAGCAAGCTGAAGATCTTTATTAAATAGAACGAAGTGATGCGTATATAAGCGAGCGCCCCGGTACTCCATGGGAGCTGAGTGAACTAAAGCAATATAGCCAGTGCCATAAGAAACTAGAGGCGTGCCGCCACGGAAGGGATGATCGCTATCATCCGCTTGAATATTGCTAGCCTGAAGCTTGCCCATTGGCGCATCCATACTCATCACTTGAAATGGATCAAAGCTGTAAATCAACTTCAACTTGCCATTGACTGGAACCGGAATCCAGTTCTTTTCAATAGTTAATCCTACTGGTGATGTCAGTACCTGATATTGAACAATCGCATCACCCTGTATTTTGCAAATAGCTTGCTCAATCTTGCGAGCACCTCGATCATGAATGGCGCCGATCGCCCAAACATCATCACCCCAAGTAAAAAGCCGAATATCTTCTAATGGCGGGGTCCAAGATGATTCATCACGCACCAAGATGCTTTCATCTAAAACGACAGTTTTAGTGACTTGGTATTGCTCATTTAAATAAATGAGGTAATTCACATCCACCGGTGAGTCAGGGTTGTGAATAAAAGTCTGATCATTAAAGCAATTCGAGGCACGGCAGCGTACCGTCATCAAATACCCATCACTGAGTTTCAGTAATCCCGGGTTAAATGGGAAATTGGGTAAATCTAAATTGAGTTTAATTCTGGTGACTGCATCAAAGTCACTAATGAACGGCGTGCCCGAGACGATAATCTGGGTATGCAGGCTTCTAACGTCTGCCTTAGATGCCCAGACTTTATCCCTCCAGCGTCTACCAAGGAGTAGATGTAAAAAGGCATGATCAATTCGAAAGGATCGCTTCACAATTTTCTCAGGCTAATTTTTTACTAATGCAATGAATGTGCAATTGATCATGTATGTGCCAGGATTATTCCCGAGCGTCACCTTGTAAAAATTCTTGATAAGCAACGGCCAGGCCCCGCTCTAGATTGACCTGCGGATTCCAACCCATACGATTTAAACGTAATGAGTTCATCAGCTTTCTGGGGGAGCCATCAGGCTTGCTAGGATCAAAACCAATCTTGCCTTGATAGCCAGTTGCCTTAGCAACTGCAGTAGCCAATTGTGCAATCGACACATCATCACCAAATCCTACATTGATATGGCTTTGCATCGGCTCAGTTTGCGCATCATATTGCGCCTTATCCAACTGCATCACAAACACTGAAGCAGCTGCCATATCGTCAACAAATAAGAACTCACGCTTTGGCGTGCCTGTGCCCCAAATTAATACTTCTGGAGCATTGGCTAATTTAGCCTCATGGAATCTTCTAATGAGCGCCGGAATAACGTGACTATTTTCAGGGTGGTAGTTGTCACCAGGGCCATAAAGATTGGTCGGCATCACTGAACGGTAGTCAATGCCGTGCGACGCGCCGTATTGACGGTTATAGCTTTCGCACATCTTAATGCCCGCGATCTTTGCAATCGCATAGGGTTCGTTGGTTGGCTCTAGCTTGCCAGTTAGCAACGCATCCTCTCTCATAGGCTGAGGAGCCAGTCTTGGATAAATACAGCTAGATCCCAAAAATAAGAGTTTTTTAACACCATTCAAAAACGCTTGATGGATAACATTATTTTGAACCATCAAGTTATCGTAAATAAACTCTGCCGGGAAAGTGTTGTTCGCATGAATGCCACCAACCTTAGCTGCTGCCAAGTAAACCTGATCCGGTTTTTCTGCTTCAAAAAAAGCTTGAACAGCGGCTTGATTGGTTAAGTCCAACTGGGCATGAGTACGCTCAATAATATTTTGATAGCCCTGTGCCTTCAAATTACGAACAATGGCTGAGCCCACCATACCGCGGTGACCTGCTACATAAATTTTTTGATTTAAATCTATTGGCATGTATTGAATTTTTTAGTTTTCTTTGCCAACTGATACTGAGAAGCCATGCTTACTTAATAATGCATGTTGCTTAGCTTTATCCAGGTCACTTGCCACCATCTCAACAATCATTTCATCCAAGGTAATTTCTGGAACCCAGCCAAGCTTCTCTTTAGCCTTGGTAGGATCACCCAAGAGGGTTTCTACTTCAGTTGGACGGTAGTAGCGTGGATCAATTTGAACAACAACATCACCCACTTTGAGCGCTGGCGCCTTATCACCCTCAATAGCAGCAACAATCGCTTTTTCGTTTTCGGCAGAGCCCTCAAACTTCAAGGTAATACCCAATTGCTTAGCGCTACGGATGATAAATTCACGGACAGTGAACTGCACACCTGTCGCAATGACAAAATCTTCTGGCTTATCTTGCTGAAGCATTAACCACTGCATACGCACATAGTCTTTTGCATGACCCCAGTCACGCAAGGCGTCGATATTACCCATGTAGAGGCACTTTTCAAGACCTTGAGCAATATTGGCTAAGCCACGAGTCACTTTACGAGTTACAAATGTTTCACCACGGCGCTTAGACTCATGGTTAAACAAAATGCCGTTACAAGCATAGATGCCATAAGCTTCACGGTAATTCACAGTAATCCAATAGGCATACATCTTGGCAACTGCATAAGGGCTTCTTGGATAAAACGGTGTAGTTTCTTTTTGTGGAATCTCTTGCACCAAACCATAGAGTTCAGAAGTAGATGCTTGATAGAAGCGAGTTTTCTTCTCTAAACCCAAAATACGAATCGCTTCCAGCATACGTAATGGACCCATTGCATCTACGTCTGCAGTGTATTCGGGAGACTCAAATGAAACGGCCACGTGACTTTGTGCGCCCAAGTTATAAATCTCATCCGGCTGGCACTGCTTAATGATGCGTACCAAGTTACTGGTATCGGTTAAGTCACCATAGTGAAGAATCAAATCTGGATGATTGATGTGCGGATCTTGATAAATATGATCAATACGCTCAGTATTAAAAGAAGAGGCGCGGCGCTTAATGCCATGAACAATGTAGCCTTTTTCTAATAAGAACTCGGCAAGGTAGGAACCATCTTGACCAGTAATACCAGTAACTAACGCGACTTTTTGTTTGTTCATATATTGACTCTTCTTTATTTTCTTAATTTACTAAATTGATTCACTACTTTTATTTAACTTCTGCCGTATGTATCTTCAAAACGCACAATATCGTCTTCACCTAAATAGCTGCCTGACTGCACCTCAATAATCTCCAGCGGAGTCTTACCTGGGTTAGCTAGTCGATGGGTTTGTCCTTGCGGGATATAAGTACTTTGATTTTCAGTAAGCAGCAATACCTGATCGCCATTGGTAATCTCAGCAGTACCCTTCACCACAATCCAATGCTCAGCTCGATGGTGATGCATCTGCAGAGATAGGCTAGCACCTGGTTTGACTTGAATGCGCTTTACTTTGAAGCGCTCACCTTCATCGACGCTGTCATACCAACCCCAAGGACGAGAGACCTTACGGTGCAAGCTTTTCTCTTCACGCTTTTGTGATTCGAGCTTATTAACGATATTTTTGACATCTTGACTATTTTTACGATCAGCAACAAGCACCGCATCTGCAGTTTCAACAATGATGAGATTCTCAACACCAACCGCACTCACCAAGCGACTACTTGCATGAATGAGTGAGTTCTTAGAATTGCTGACAAGTGCATCGCCACTGGTGACATTGCCTTGCGCATCTTGCTTGCCTACTTGCCAAACCGCATCCCACGCACCTAAGTCATTCCAGCCAGCATCGAGCTCCACCATTTTGATAGGCAGCTTACCTGGACATTTTTCTATCACAGCGTAGTCAACAGACTCGCTTGGTATGGCATTAAATAATTCTTTTGCAGGGCGAATAAATTGCGCGTCACCCGAAGCATCCACTACCTTATCTTTCCAGGCCTTTTCAGTGGAAGCTAGGATATCTGGGCGGAACGCTTCAAGTGCAGCAAGCCAAACGCTAGCCTTGAGAACAAACATGCCGCCATTCCAAAAGTACCCGCCCTCTGCAAGATACTGCTTGGCAGTAGCTTCATTCGGCTTCTCTACAAAGCGCTCCACAAGCAGGCCCGCATCTGAGCTAGGGCTTTGTACTTTGATGTAGCCGTACCCAGTTTCTGGAGCAGATGGCGTAATACCTAGAATCGCAATGGCGCCAGTTTGCGCAATCGCAATACTTTTAGCCAATGCTTTAGTAAATGCAGCAGGATTAGTGACGGTTTGATCTGCAGGAGTAACTACCAAAATAGGATCTTGACCTTGCTCTTGAGCAAAGAGTGCGGCCAGCGTTAATGCAGGTGCCGTATTTCTGCCGGCAGGTTCGAGCAATAAAGTAGCGTCAAGGCGAGGTAAGGCATTTTTTAATTCACGTAATTGATCGAGTGCTAAAAAACGATGCTCTTCATTGGTGACAATAACTGTTTTACCCAATGTAATTTCTTTGCTAGCAACCGAGTGAATGCGGCCAATGGCCTGCTGAAATAGGCTTTGATTTGAACCATCGCCAGAAAGCACTAAAAATTGCTTAGGGAACCCGGACCGGGAAAGCGGCCAAAGGCGAGTTCCAGACCCCCCACAGAGAATTACGGGTAATACTTGCGTCATAAGCAAATAGCTAACTTTCTGAATATATTGGGCAATTGCATCAATTGCGTTCTTAATCAATTAGTCCTAGATTTTATCGCTTTATATAGGGCCAAAATCTTTTATAAAATAAGCTTTGCAGTAATGAGGGGCGCAAAATAGCGCTCTATAGATAAAAACACCTCAATAATGTATTGATAGGAGCCAAAATGACAGTTAGCAATACCCCAAAAATCAATGTTCGCAATTCGGTAATTGAGTGCGCCCAATCCCTTAAAAAGGAAAATGCAGGCAAATATCACAATTACGGCATTAAAGACTGTATAGCTTCCATTGCAGCTACTAGAGCTAAATAATTAGAAGATATTGAAAGTTAACAACAGATAGTGAATAAATAGGCCTAAAAATCGATTTTTATTGGTAATTAGATCAATTTAAATCATTCAGGCCTATTTGGATAAAGCTTGCCAGTCAAATTGCTATAGATGGCGCCGACAAGGACGAGCAATACCGAATCCACCATAACCGGGAAGAATGCATACCGGTAATGCCCCACATGCCCCAGCACCACAATAAGAGCAACCGCAGCTGCTGGTGGGTGCAAGCATCTCAATATAAACATACCCAAAATCGAGAGGCTAGCCGCCAAGGGCATTGCTAGCAATGGCTCGCTCATGAAATGCATTACTGAAATGCCAACCAAGGCAGACAGAGTGTTACCAGCAATCACCGCCCAGGGCTGAGCCATGGGGCTCTGCGGGAGAGCGAACACTAATAAAGCGCTTGCACCTAAGGAGGCCATCAGCCACTCATCAAGGCCGCTAAGGTCGCCAAGGTACTTAGCCATACCGAGAACCAACATTAAGCCCAAAAAAGCCCCAAAAACAGAACGAATTCGCTCCACCCAAGACACATGAGGTTGATCCCCACCCAGATAAAAGGAGAGACGCTTGAGGTAATAATGAAAAGTGTGATTCATTGTTTTTAGACCACTAATCCTGCAATGGGGTTTTTAAACACCCATCTTAAAGCGGCAATGAAAAATGGCTGCACAAGGCAGCCATCTCAGCTAAAGCCTAAATTATATCGATTAGGCTTTTTTAGCGTATGCAGAACACCAGCCTGGGCCAGCAACTTGCTTGCCAGCAAACAAAGAGCAACCACCAGCAGCAGAGCCAGCCTTACCTTGGTACAAAGCACAGTTATCGCACTTTTGACCAGCAGCATACTTGGCATACTTCGCCTTATCTACCTTAGAGGCATCAGCCTTGTAACCCAAAGCAGCAGCTTGTTGATCGGTTTCAGCAACCATTGCCTGAGCCTGAACTTTACCGTTCAGCGCTAATGTGCAAGCACCAGCTGCGGACAAAATCATAAATTGGCGGCGACTATTTTTCATGTGAACTCCAGTGAGTGAGATGGAACAAAATTTGCATCTAAATGGATCATAGATCAGATCAATTTAATCCACTATGATCAACGTAAGCTGCTGATTTATATGTATTTTTACTTGAGAATTGTTCTCAAAGAATAAATTGATAGGGGAACGTTTGATTTCTCCTGAAATCAATACCAACCCTTGAGATTCATGCAACGAATACGCTCTTTCACATGGACCCCGGAACCCGCCTCGGGGTAGGCTTGCGCACAATCAACAGCATCACGCTGGAAAGTGGCTTTATTGTTTTTGGCGGGATCCTTGTTCACGTCTGGATATACCGAGCATCCAAACAGCAAGAGCGCCACGCAGAAAGTCAACAGGGTCTTCAAGAAAATAGGCTTAGGTGACACAGCCTTATCGCTTATCTAGCAAGGATAAAAACTCTCTACGCAAATTAGAGTCTTTTAAGAACGCGCCGCGCATCACGCTATTGACCATCTTCGAGTCACGATCTTTAACACCACGCCATTGCATACAGAAGTGATCTGCATCCATGACAATCGCAACGCCAATCGGCTTAATTTTCTTTTCCAGCATATCCGCTAATTCCACCACAGCTTCTTCCTGAATTTGTGGGCGACACATCACCCATTCAGTCAGGCGCGAGTATTTTGATAAACCAATCAGCGCTGACTCTTTGCTTGGTAAAACGCCAATCCATATGCGGCCCATGATGGGGCATAGATGATGTGAGCAAGCACTACGAACTGTGATCGGCCCAATAATCATCAGCTCATTTAAACGGCTGACATTCGGAAATTTAGTCAGCGTTGGCTGCTCAATGTAGCGACCATTAAACACTTCCTTAACAAACATTTTTGCAACACGCTGGCTAGTGTTCTTAGTATTGTGGTCACTTTCAGTATCAATCACTAAGCTCTCTAATACCGCCTGCATCTTCTCTGCAACCTCATCCACTAAGCCTTCTAGCTCGCCAGGCTGAATGAATTTAGAGATGTTGTCATTCGCATGAAAGCGAGCTTTCTGAGCTTCGATACGACGGCGAATCACCACAGATAATGGTGTGCCAGCATCACTTTTCTTGGTGGCCACTTTTTTTGCCACAGTCTTTATCGCCGTCTTCTTGATGGGCTTGAGGCTTGTGGATTTTTTACTTGGCGTCTTACTGGCAATCTTTTTAGTTGGCATGAATATTGATCTCGTATTTTTCTAAACTATTTTTTATATGTATTAAATCTGAAAGAAGATTGCTACTACACATCCCAAGCCAGCAAGCCAAACGAACGATCGAGTCGTAGGCCAATTAGCAACATAGCAAACTAAGTAAGCAATTCTGGCAATGACAAAACCAATAGCCAGGAGATCAACCGTTGCTTGAGGGGCATTTTCTAAATGGGCAATGATGACTGCAGCAAAAAATAACGGTAAAGATTCAAAGAGGTTTGCTTGCGCTGCATTGGCCCGCGCGCGGAATCCTGTTTGCTGAGCCAACCACTGGCGTGGCGCAGCATTGTCATAGCCTTCAAAACCTTTTTTAGCGATGCCAGCGGCAACGTAAGGGAATAAGCCCATAAATAGAACGCACCAATAGGCAATAGTCATGATTGGGCTTTCTTCTTAGAACCAATGCGGCTCTCAGTGCCATTCATCAGATTGCGGATGTTGCCGCGATGACGCCAGATCAGCAAAAAGCAAACCGCCAAGAGTGCAATTCCCATTGGCTGAAAGCCAAATAAGAATACAAAGTAAACGGGGCCAAATATGGCTGCAGCTAGAGCAGCCAATGAAGAGTAACGCATAAACATCGCCACAATCATCCAGGTCGCTAATGTGGCTAAACCCAGAATCCAGTTGATACCGAACAAGATGCCACAAGCAGTAGCAACACCCTTACCACCCTTAAAGCCATGGAAGATGGGGAATAGATGTCCCAAGAAAACAGCCAAGACCACACCACATAAAAGCCAAGAATTGAGTGTTGAGGTGAGAGATTCATCGCCTAAGAGCACGCGGGCTAGCATCACCGCCAAGAAGCCTTTAAGGGCATCACCGATCAGGGTCAGCACTGCGGCAAGTTTATTGCCTGTTCTCAGGACATTGGTAGCGCCTGGGTTACCAGAGCCATAAGAATGGGGGTCAGGCAAACGCATACATTTACTCACCACAACTGCAAATGAAATGGATCCGATGAAATAGGCAATCGGAATAAGCAAGAGATCTAAAGAGAAATTCATACTGGTATCTTAAACACTTATCGTGGATATTATTTTCGAACGCCCGAACTGGCTTCTAGACGAGCCGCGCTGATTACTTAAGCGCCCCTGGGGTGATGTTGCTGGTGAATCGATTTAAGGCGCTCTCGCGCCACATGGGTATAGATCTGGGTAGTGGAGATGTCGGCATGCCCCAAAAGCAGCTGCACTACCCTCAAATCTGCGCCATGGTTGAGCAAATGGGTAGCAAAAGCATGCCGCAAGGTATGGGGGGATAAGGCCACGGGAATATTGGCAATCGTGGCATAGCGCTTAATCAGCGCCCAGAAAGCTTGGCGAGTTAGTCCTGTACCCGTATGCCGACCTACAAAAACAGCATCGGTAGTTTTACCTTCCAATAATGGCGTTCTTGCTTCAGCTAGATAACGACGTAACCACTGACCTGCTTCCCCACCAAAAGGCACTAAGCGCTCCTTGCCTCCCTTGCCGTTAATTACTCGTACAACACCTTCGTTTAATCCGAGAGCAACGGTCTTTAAGGAAACAATCTCGGAAACACGCAAGCCACTGGCATACATTAACTCCAGCATGGTGCGATCACGCAGTCCCAGTGCCGTCTCCACATCGGGAGCGTTGAGTAATGCGCTTACCTGATCTTCACTCAAGGTCTTAGGAAAACGTAGCGCTTGCTTAGCAGCGCGCAAACCAATGCAAGGATCACTTTTCACTAAATTCATGCGCAGGGCATGACGATAAAAACGCTTAAAGACTGTGAGCCGACGATTTGCGGTAGTAGCCTTATCGGCACGTCGATGGGCGATGTAAGCAGTGAGATCTTTTTCGGTCACCGCATAAAGATCAGCACCCGATGCCTTATAAAGCCACTGAGCTAACAGCAAGAGATCACGGCGATAGGCTGACAAGCTATTTTGTGCCAACCCATCCTCAAGCCAACAGGCATCACAAAAGCGTTCAATAGCCTCCTGGCTTGCTGGCGCAATCGTGAGTACATCTTTAGTCACGGAAATTATTAAAGCCCAATGGTGCTTCTGTGACTTCTTTCTTCAGCAATGCCATAGTTTCCTGCAGGTCATCACGCTTGCCACCAGTGACGCGTACTGCATCACCCTGAATGCTGGCCTGGACTTTAATTTTGCTGTCTTTAATAATGCGCACAACCTTCTTGGACAAATCAGAAGTAATGCCCTTCTGAATCTTCATGGTTTGCTTACGCTTGTCGCCACCAATAGTTTCTGTTTTGTCATCTTTGAGATAACGCACATCCACATTGCGCTTAGCCATCTTACTAATCAAGACATCCCGCACTTGACCTAATTTGAAGTCATCATCGCCAAACAAAATGAGTGTTTCATCTTTTTGCTCAACACGGCTATCAGAGCCCTTGAAATCAAAACGATTGGTGATCTCTTTGTTGGATTGCTCAATCGCATTCTTCAACTCAATCATGTCCGGCTCACAAACTACGTCAAATGAGGGCATCTCAAACTCCTTAAATAATCTTGGTCATTAAATCGGCAAATGGCATCTGCTTTTTGCCATAGTGCTTTGTTACTTTTCAAGTTTTCTATAAATTACCGCTAGAAACTCGAACACGAATAAGATTGTGGCATGAACTCCGCGAAAAATGCGCCCAAACCAGCAAAATTGACCCTCAATCTGGGACTCAAGGACCGCAATACCTTTGGGCTAGATGCAATCGCGGAAGTCGCCTATGAAATCACTGCCGCAGATCAACTGCCAGAGCTTTTCAAAGAGTTAGCAGACAAAAAACAGGTATGGCGCGCCCTAGGCGGCGGCAGTAATGTCATTCTCCCGAATCGCATGCCTGGTGCCACCCTACTCATTAACATTCTGGGTCAGGAAGTCTGCAAGACAGATGAGCAAAATACTTGGATCTCTGTTGGTGCTGGCCTTAATTGGCATGATTTTGTTTCCTGGACGCTAGAGCAAAATCTGCCCGGATTAGAAAATCTTGCATTAATACCAGGAACAGTTGGAGCGGCTCCGATTCAAAACATCGGGGCCTATGGCCTTGAAGTTGGTGAATACATTGACAGCATCGAAGCATTTGATTCTGAGGCCCATGCCTTTGTCACTCTCCCGCAAGAGGCATGCCAGTTTGCGTATCGCAATAGCTTCTTCAAGCAAAATCCCCATCGATTTATCGTGACAAAGGTCGTTTTTAAAATTCCTAAATCATGGAAACCGCGACTGCAATACGCCGATCTTGCCAAACAATTTAGTAACTCCAATACCGCGCCCAGCGCACAGGAAATTTTTACTGCTGTTTGTAATATTCGCTCACAGAAATTGCCCGATCCTAAAGTGATAGGCAATGCCGGAAGTTTTTTCCAAAACCCCATTGTGAGCAATGTGCAATATGAGCAGTTGATTGAGCAATTTCCAAGCTTAGTGTCATACCCAGATACGCCAGGTATGCGCAAGCTAGCTGCTGGCTGGCTTATTGATCAATGCGGCTTTAAAGGCCAACGTATGGGCCCAGTAGGTGTTTATGAAAAGCAAGCACTTGTGCTCGTCAATCATGGTGGCGGCACTGCCACCGACATCTTGAGTCTTGCCAAAACCATTCAAGAAAAAGTACGGCACACTTTTGGTGTTCAGCTCGATATCGAACCCAATATTTTTTAGAAAGTTAGTTGATATTTAATTCAAGTAGCTCTGGGTAACGCTTTAGCATAGCCAGCTTCCCTTGATTTAAGCGTTTTACCCAGCCTGGACCTCGGGATAATGCATCCGTCCACGCGCTCCTCACTAGATCCGCGTTACCACTCTCAAACAGTACTTTGAAGATTGCGGCAGCCTGACCCAAATCTTTGCTTGATTTTGAAAACTCGCTGATTGGACGCTCGCCATAAATAATGAGCTTATGAACGGCATATCTTTCGGGCGCTGGAATATTCACTATACAAGCCCCCTCTTTTGAAAGTAAGACGGCTTGAGTGGTATCTATCAAAGAAAACTCCATAAATTTCAGGCATTCCAATGCTAGACCCAGTTCTGGCAAAACTACCGGCCCACCGCTCCGAGTTTGAGAGGTAACGAAATCCAGACGTAACTCCGGATCTTTCGGATTTCGATACTGGGCGCCAGTTTTACCTGAAAACTCGCTTATTGGCAGTAGACCCATCTCTAATGAATTTAATGCGTCATGCACTGAAATTTTGACATTTGCGCCCAAAGCGATAGATACATTTCTGCCGGCATGGGCAAAATCAACATCCATCGTCAAATTTGATGAAAGCCATTTAACTCCCAGCATATTTCCCATAGCTAGAAAAGCATGTGTCCCAATCAATATTCCGCCGGATCCAAAGAAGCCATACTGATCCAATCGATTAACCACTCGAAAATGCTTAGTCAGCGTACTTGCACAACCCAATGCTTCAGCAGACTTTGCTAGCGCCTTAATTTTGTTCTGTAAATCGTCCGCCTTGACCGCATCATGCTTTTTAATTAAATCGAGGATTCTGTTATCTTCCGGCCCCAAGTAAGCCATCCGACCAGTACCATCTAAATCCCTATAGCCGTAATAGATATAAGGCCTTCCTTTTTGCATTTGTTTATGGAACGCGCCCGGTAATATCCGGAAGCGATCGATGCTCTGAATTCGCAACTGATCTTGTAACTCAGCATACGCAGTTTGCGCTGATAGGGATAAGGGGGTGTAAAGATTGTGCTTCATGTCGTTATTATACAAAAAAATAATCGTATAATAACTACTTAGCTTGAGTACTAGCGAAGCCTATAGGGATAAATTCAGTCAATGCCTTACTGTATTTTAGAAAAGCTGACTTCCACCTGACCCTCGGCAAGACGCACCTCAAATAGATCACTAGTGTTGAGCTCCTGGGGATTACGCACTGCATGCATTGCTTGCGCCTCTTTACTCAAAATCACCGCATAGCCCCGCTCGAGGGTTCTTTGCGGGTTGAGCATTTCTAATTGAGATTGGTGGTGAGATTGATTTCGCTTCCAATGTTCCATCCTGACCAACCAAGCTTGATTGAGTCGCTGTTGCCAACTCGTAATTTGCTCACGCATACGATCAGGGTTTGGTAGCGCATGACTTAAACGTAATGCTAATTGATCAAGCGTTTGTGCTTCGCGCTCAACACGCTGATTCACTCTCTGCAGCAAAGCCTGCATGATGGCATCTAACTCTTGCAGCATTTGATCACGTCGTGGCGCTGCTAGCTCAGCAGCTCCCGTTGGTGTCGGCGCCCGTAAGTCGGCAACAAAATCTGCAATGGTTATATCGGTTTCATGGCCCACTCCACTGACGATGGGGATCGGTGAGGCAGCAATTGCGTAGGCCAGCTTTTCATCATTAAATGCCCATAGATCTTCAATGCTTCCACCGCCACGTACCAACAAAATGACATCTACTGCTTTTTCTTTTTCGGCAGCCTGCAGTGCGGAAATAATTCCAGCAGGTGCATCTGGTCCCTGCACTAAGGTTGGATAAATCACAATCGGAATATGCGGGGCTCTTCTGGCTAAAGTACTCAAGACATCTTTTAAGGCAGCAGCTTGCGGTGAAGTCACAATACCAATCGCTCTTGGGTGACTTGGGATGGGGTGTTTATTTTCTACATCAAATAAACCTTCCTTGGCTAATTTGGCCTTGAGCTTGAGGAAGGCCTCATACAGTCCACCCATGCCTGCGCGACGCATGCTTTGCACTGTGAGCTGGATATCACCGCGAGGAACATAAAAACCCACATTGGCAGCGACCTCCACCAAATCGCCAGATTGCGGCATGAAACCCACCTGGCCATTGCGACCCCGAAACATGACGCAGCGGATTTGGCCCTCTTCGTCTTTGAGAGAGAAATACCAATGGCCGCTGTCGTATGCCTTGAAATTAGAAATCTCCCCGCTCACCCAAACGGCATCGAAACGCTCCTCCAAAGAGCCAGCAATGGCACGGTTGAGATCGCCAACACTCAGGATTTCTCTTGATATTTCCGACATTTTTTCTCTTTTTCTACGCAGCCATCAGGCTTAGCGACCAATAAATATCCACAGATACGCATTCTCTAAAGATTTAAGCATTAGAAGTAAGCAATCACTGACCCAAAACGTCTCATAAATCCAACATATTTACTTTAAGTAATTGATTTATATAGATAATTTATACCGCTTATTTATCAGCATTCAAGCTCAAAATACCCCCAACCACGATCTATCAAGGACTTACAAGGCTTTTCCTCAAAAGTTTTGCACAGAGTTATCCACAGGCTAGCTTTCAGAAAGTGGGTTTTTAATTCAGCTAAAGTACTGAGCTTATGTACTCAATCTTACTGTCTGCAGGCTGGCCTATCTGGCCCTTACTCATTATCTCGATTATCGGGCTGGCAATCATCTTGGAGCGAGCTTGGTATTTGCGCCAAATTCATATTTTCCCGAAAGACAGTCTGGAGTCTGTTTTTGGGTTGGCAAATGCTATTTCTGGGAATAAATCGGTTTCTGAGGCCGAAATTACCGCCGTTGGCCAACTCTCCCCCGTGGGCTCACTATTTGCCTGCGTATTGCACGAAAAGATCCTTGGCAGCTCAGCAGACTCGGCCTTGGAAGAGCTTCAAGCCACTGCTCAGACCACTTGGCTCAAGCTGGATCGCTATTTGGGTGCACTAGCTACCATCGCGACCGTTGCGCCTCTACTCGGTTTATTTGGCACCGTTGTCGGCATGATTGAAATCTTTGGCAGTCAAGGTGCCATTAGTGGGGGTGCCGGTAGCCCTCAGCAATTGGCTCATGGTATTTCTGTGGCGCTCTACAACACCGCCTTTGGCTTACTTATCGCAATTCCTGCTTTAGCTGCCTGGCGTGGATTACGTGCAATGGCCAATCAACGTCAACATGAGTGCGAAGAATTTACTCGCCAATTATTTAAAAAGCTGAACTCAGGCAGCGCTCATTCCGTGGATACAAAATGAGTTGGCTCAGCGCTAGTGCTAACACTGGTCACCACGGGCGATTCTCTCTTGGTGCTAGACCTACTTCAGTAGAACCAGAGATTAACCTCATTCCCTTTATCGATGTGCTTTTGGTTGTCTTGATTTTCTTGATGATCTCAACCACCTTTACACGCTATCAAGAACTCGCTATCACACTGCCCTCTGCCAATGGCACAGCTAGCCAAGCAGAAGTAAAGCAAATTCATATTGCAGTCAGTCGTGATGGACGTTTCGCTATTAACGGCAAGGTGACTGATCGCAGTCAACTAAGCAGCCAACTCAATTCAGTGAACTTAGGCAAAGATGGCAACATTCAAGTCAATATTGATGCTGATGCAAGAGCGCCTCATCAAGCTGTCATGATCGCCTTAGAGTCTGCACGCGATGCGAATTTATCGAATATTGTTTTTAGTAGTCAGACCAAGAAATAAGACCTGGTGATTTTGAATGTCATCTTCTAAAAACGCCTCTCGCTTCGTGCAGCTCAACTCAGCCCCCAAGTTCTGGGAACGGCGCGGGCCCACCAGCCTAGTGCTTTGGCCGCTGTCGTGGATCTACGGCCTGATTAATCGCGCCCTTGATCTCACCTCCGATTTAGGTTTGATGGGCCGCAAGTCTCAAGCAGTCCCCATCATTATCGTTGGCAATATCCGCGTCGGTGGAACAGGAAAAACACCGATCGTCATTGCGCTTGCAGAACGTTTGGCACGCATGGGATGGAAGCCTGGAATTATTAGTCGAGGTTATGGAGCATCTCCTGCAACTCATCCAATCCCCGTACACAGTGATTCCAATCCAACACAAGTCGGCGATGAGCCCGTCCTCCTTGCTAAGCGGACACATGATCAGTTTCCAATTTGGGTTCATCCAAAACGAGTGGACAGTATTCGCGCTTTACTCAAACATCATCCTGAAGTAAATGTCATCATCAGTGATGATGGCTTGCAACATCGTGCCTTAACACGCTGGCCCGCAAGAGAGGGTGGCCGTGATATTGAATTCGTAGTACGTGATCAGCGCGGCGAAGGGAATGGCTTCTTATTACCTGCCGGCCCTTTGCGTGAGCCAGCATCGCGCGAGCGTGATGCCACACTCATGATGGGGATGACTACCCCCGCAAATGTGATCGACGAGTATTTTTTGGGAAGACGTGCATTTACCTTGTGCACTCAATTAGGCGTACCCTATCAACTCAATCATCCCGACAATACTCAGTCCCTGGCTTCAATCGCTGATACCTATATCCCCAGCAAAATCACTGCCGTTGCAGCCATTGGTAATCCACAGCGCTTTTTTGATGACTTGCTCAAACAAGGCATTGCAGGCAAATGCAAGGGTCTACCAGATCACAGCACCTTTACCCCAGAATTTTTCGCCTCTATTAATGCGGAATGCATTCTGATTACGGAGAAGGATGCCGTAAAATGCACCTTAATAAACGATGCACGTATTTGGGTAGTTCCAATGCATTTAGAAATCCCGAACGCACTGGCAGATTGGTTGCAGTCCATTTTGCAAAGACCCGATCCAAATCAATACACTTTATAAAAGATATCAAGAACGAATATGGACAAGCGCTTACTAGAGATTTTGGTTTGCCCTTTATGCAAAAGCACTTTGCATTTAGACAGCGAAAAGCATGAGTTGATTTGCAAGGCAGATCGCTTAGCCTACCCAATTCGCAACGATATTCCTGTGATGCTGGTTGATGAAGCCCGCAGCCTCTCGGCTGATGAATGTAGTTAATTCAATCGCAAGCGATGAATGTTTAGATGAGCAATCTATCCCCAGAATTTTTAGTAGTGATTCCAGCAAGGCTCGGATCTACGCGCTTGCCTCGTAAACCGCTTGCAGATATTGGTGGCAAACCGATGGTGATTCGGGTTGCCGAGCGCGCTCAAGAATCGTTGGCACAAAGCGTAGTTGTTGCAACTGACTCACCAGAAATCCAAGCCGCTTGTGATGAGCATCGCATTGAGTGCCTTCTGACTAGTCCAGATCACCCAACAGGAACTGATCGGATTGCAGAAGTTGCTCAATTATTGAAGTTGCCAGCCAATACTCTCGTTGTGAATGTACAGGGCGATGAACCTCTGATTCCACCCGAGCTGATTAATCAGGTAGCTCAAACCTTAGCCAATCATCCTGCCTGCGCCATCTCTACTGTTGCGGTACCAATTCAGGATGCCGCTGAGATCTCTAACCCTAACGTGGTTAAAGTGGTTCTCAACAAAGCCGGGGAAGCCTTGTACTTCTCAAGGGCGAATATTCCATTTGTGCGCGATCCAGAATCAACTCACCATGCGGCTCACTTACGCCATTTGGGCATTTATGCCTATCGCGCAGACTTTCTGCAGGCTTATACCCGCCTAGAGCCAGCCCCTCCCGAGCAAGCCGAGGCTCTAGAACAGCTTCGCGCCCTCTGGAATGGCTACCGCATCGCTGTCCATACCGCCAGCGAAGCCCCGCCAGCAGGGGTAGATACGGCAGAAGATCTTGAGCGGGTCCGTCGCATCTTGGCCTCCTAAGCCAGAATCCCGAGCCTGAAGGGTTCTCGGGGATAATCCTAGGAATTAGTTACAAAGTAACCCGAAAAAATACGGGACAATGTAGGTCTTCTAAGGGGAAAACAATGCGGTTAATTCTGCTCGGTGCACCAGGTGCTGGCAAGGGAACACAAGCTCAGTTCATTTGCGAAAAATTTGCAATTCCACAAATCTCAACGGGCGATATGTTGCGTGCTGCTGTTAAAGCTGGTACTGAACTCGGTGTTGCCGCTAAAAAAATTATGGATGCGGGTGGCCTAGTTTCCGATGACATCATCATTGGCCTAGTAAAAGATCGCTTGACCCAACCTGATTGCAGCAAGGGTTACTTATTTGATGGTTTCCCAAGAACTATTCCCCAAGCGCAAGCTATGAAAGATGCTGGCGTGCCAATCGACTTCGTTTTAGAAATCGATGTGCCATTTGAAGCCATCATTGATCGCATGAGCGGTCGTCGCGTTCACCCTGCTTCCGGCCGCACGTATCACATCAAGTTCAACCCGCCTAAAGTAGCAGGCAAGGATGATGTAACCGGCGAAGATTTAATTCAGCGTGATGACGATAAAGAAGAAACTGTTCGCAAGCGCCTACAGGTATACAACGATCAGACTCGTCCCTTGGTAGAGTATTACTCCACTTGGGCAACTCAGAGCAACCCTGCCGATAAAGTGAAGGCTCCTGCTTATCGCAAAGTCAGCGGCACAGGTAGCGTTGAAAACATTACTGCTTCAATCTTTGCAGAACTCAAGTAGAACAGTGCCAAAAAAAGCATTAATCATTGGTATCACTGGTCAAGACGGTGCCTACCTAGCAAAACATCTGCTGTCCAAGGGTTATGAGGTTACAGGGTCATCACGTGATGTGATGGCCTCTTCTTTTGGCAATCTCAATGCGCTGGGAGTTCGCGACAAGGTTAAGTTAATCTCCGTTTCCATTAATGACTTTCGAAGCGTTTTTAATGCGATTCAGTCATTTAATCCGGATGAGATTTACAACTTAGCTGGACAAACTTCTGTAGGACTCTCGTTTGACCAGCCAGTAGAAGCAATTGAGAGTATTGCTATCGGCACACTCAACATTCTTGAAGTGATTCGCCTCCTGAATAAGCCAGTCCGTTTTTATAACGCTGGTTCAAGCGAATGCTTTGGAGATACCGGCAGCATTCCTGCAGATGAAAATACACCTTTCGCACCACGAAGCCCTTACGCCGTAGCTAAATCGACCGCCAAATGGCTCATCAACAGCTATCGTGAATCTTATGGTCTATACGCCTGTACTGGCATTTTGTTTAATCATGAGTCGCCACTCCGACCCGAGCGTTTTGTGACCCAAAAAATCATCGCCGGTGCCGCAAAAATCAAAGCTGGTCTAGCAACAAAACTTCAACTGGGTAATTTAGATATTTCCCGAGACTGGGGCTGGGCGCCTGAATATGTAGAAGCAATGTGGCTGATGATGCAACAAGACAAGCCCGATGATTTTGTTATTGCCACAGGTCGCATGGAATCACTCAAGTATTTTGCTGAAAAAGCATTTGAATATTTTGGTTTAGATTGGCAAGCTCACGTAGAGATTGAGCAGAGTTTTTTCCGACCAAATGAAATTCTCTGCAGCGTCGGAAATCCTCAGAAAGCCATCAAAACATTAGGCTGGAAAGATCCAACCGATATCGATGGCGTGATCAAAATGATGTGCGAAGCTCAAGAGAAAAAGTATTAGAAACTGCTGAAATACTTTTTTACTATTTCAGCTCTTTGAGCGCACTCTCAAAAGATTCAATGTCGGCAAAGCTTCGATAGACAGAGGCGAAACGAATATAAGCCACCTTATCCAGACGCTTCAGTTCACGCATTACCAACTCACCTACGCGTTCACTCGGAATTTCTTTTTCACCAAGGCTGAGTAACTTCTCCTCAATGCGGGCAATGGATTCATCCACTGAATCCGATGAGACTGGGCGCTTACGCAATGCCAGCTTAACCGAGCTCACTAACTTGTCATGACTATATTCAACACGGCTGCCGTTCTTCTTAACGATTGCTGGCAATACCAACTCAACACGCTCATAGGTCGTAAAGCGTTTATCGCATTTAGCGCAACGGCGGCGGCGGCGAATGGTATCGCCTTCGTCCGATACCCGGGTATCTAGTACCTGGGTATCGTCGTTATGGCAAAAAGGGCAGCGCAATGAAGGTCTTCTTTACTGTTGAGTTTGAGTAATGGCTTAGCCGTAAACCGGGAAGCGTTTTGTGAGTTCAGCTACTTGAGCACGAACCTTGGCGATATTGTTAGCATCATTTGGATTATCTAAGACATCCGCAATGAAATTACCAACCTGACGCGCCTCAGCTTCTTTAAAGCCACGCGTTGTCATTGCTGGAGAACCCAAACGAATACCGCTCGTTACCATTGGCTTTTCTGGATCGTTTGGAATGCCGTTCTTGTTGCAAGTAATGTGCGCTTCACCCAATACACGCTCAGCCTCTTTACCAGTCATCTTCTTGGCACGGAGATCCACCAACATCACGTGAGAATCTGTACCACCAGATACGATGCGCAGGCCGCGCTCGATCAATGTCTCAGCTAAAGCTTTGGCATTAGCGACTACTTGTTTTTGATAATCAATAAAGCTAGGCTCTTGTGCCTCTTTAAATGCTGCAGCTTTACCAGCAATTACATGCATCAAAGGACCACCTTGCAAGCCTGGGAATACCGCAGAGTTAATTGCTTTCTCATGCTCGGCTTTCATCAAGATGATGCCGCCACGTGGACCACGTAAGCTCTTGTGAGTAGTGGAAGTAACAATGTCAGCATGGGGCACTGGGTTTGGATATACACCAGCAGCTACTAAGCCAGCATAGTGCGCCATATCCACCATGAAAATCGCGCCCACTTCTTTGGCTAATTTACCGATGCGCTCGAAATCAATTTTTCTGGAATAAGCAGACGCACCAGCAATAATCAATTTTGGTTTGTGCTCACGAGCCAAACGTTCCATCTGCTCGTAATCGATCTCTTCGTTTTTATCCAAACCATAAGCGATCGGGTTAAACCACTTACCGCTCATGTTTAGAGCCATACCGTGAGTCAAGTGACCGCCTTCAGCCAAGCTCATCCCCATAAAGGTATCGCCAGGCTTTAAGAAGGCCAAGAATACTGCTTGGTTAGCAGATGCGCCGCAATGGGGCTGCACGTTAGCCGCTTCAGCACCAAACAAGGCCTTAACGCGATCAATCGCCAATTGCTCAGCAACGTCCACAAACTCGCAACCACCGTAATAACGCTTGCCTGGATAGCCTTCAGCATACTTATTGGTCAGCTGAGAGCCCTGTGCCTGCATTACTGCTGGGGAGGTGTAGTTCTCAGAAGCGATGAGCTCAATATGGTCTTCTTGACGCTTATTTTCATTCTGAATTGCTGCCCACAACTCTGGGTCGGTTTTGGCTAAAGTGTTTTGGCGGTCAAACATGGTGATAATCCTAATGAAGTTGGATTGCTGAGTTAATTAACTTAGTAAAATCAACCTACATCATACAAAATCCACCATGACACCTACTCAAGACCTCTCATTCCTCTCCCTAGTCCTTAATGCCAGCCTATTAGTCCAGTTGGTAATGTTGTTATTACTAGGGATGTCCGTAGCCTCCTGGACCATTATTTTCAAGAAAACCGCCATTCTGCGAGGCGTAAGACGCGATACCGAGCGTTTTGAGCGTGACTTTTGGTCTGGCGGAGACCTGAATACCCTTTTAGATGCCGCTCAGCGTAATACCCGTAGCGATGCCGTTTTGGAGCATATCTTTGAAGCTGGCATGCAGGAGTTCATGAAAGTTCGTGAAATCGATGCCGCTCGCCGCGCCATGAAAGCCACCTACCAACGAGAAATGGATGCCCTGGAAGCCAATTTGCCATTCTTGGCATCGGTAGGCTCAGTTTCTCCTTATATCGGCCTGTTTGGTACGGTTTGGGGAATCATGCATGCCTTCCGCGGCTTAGCTAACGTTCAAAACGCCACGCTGGCAGCTGTAGCCCCCGGTATTGCAGAGGCACTAGTTGCTACTGCGATTGGCTTGTTTGCCGCGATTCCTGCGGTGGTTGCCTACAACCGCGCTGCCACTGATGTAGATCGCCTCTCCATCCGCTTTGAGACTTTTATTGAAGAATTCACCAACATCTTGCAACGTCAAGCTGCAGGTAAATGAGCATGGCCGGATCACTCAGAAAATCTTCTAAACGTCGGGCCATGTCCGACATCAATGTGGTGCCTTACATCGACGTGATGCTGGTGCTGCTTGTGATCTTCATGGTAACCGCGCCCATGGTCAATCCAGGCGTTGTCAATCTTCCGACTGTTGGTGGCGCAAAAGTGCAATCTTTGCCGCCAGTCTTTTTAACCATCGATGCCAATGAGAATGTCATTGTGCGCAAAGATGGCGATCCCGTGCAGACGCTAAATAAGTTTGAACTAGGTGCGTTTGCCAGATCACAAGCAGAAAAGTCAGCCGAGCAACCCGTTGTGCTGGCTGCAGATAAATCCATTAAATATGAAGTAGTGATGGATGTCATGTCTAAGCTCAAAGAAAATGGTGTGAAGCGTGTTGGTCTTGCCGTGAAGAGTCAGTAAGCCTCTTTGTCTTTTATTCATGAATAGCGCGCAAACTTTTCACTCTACCTTTTCTAGAGGTCGTCTAACAGCAAATGAAAGTACGAAGCGTGCTTTCAGTTTCTCGCTTGCTGCCCACTTAGGCTTGCTCGCATTTTTGGTAATTGGAATTAGCTGGAATAACTCCACCCCCTCAGGCGTTGAAGTGGAGTTGTGGGATGCCAGTCAACAGGTGGAAACCCCTGTCGTGCCAGAACTCAAAACAGAAATGAAAGAGGAAGCGGCTGACATCGCCATTAAGAAAAAGAAGGTGGAAAAAGAGCCTCCTAAAAAAGAGGTGAAAGAAACGCCTAAGCCAGTTACTCCCGTCAAACCTACTCCACCCAAGGAGAAGGAAAAAGAAAAGCCCAAGAAAGCCGAAGCTCCGAAAGCAACATCTCCCGCAGAGACAAAGGCCAATGCTGCAGCCGAAAAAGTCCGCGCAGATCAGTTAGCGCGTTTGCGAGCAGCTGCTGGTGCTGAAGGCGGTAGTGGAGGCACGAGTGGCAGCGGTGTTGGCGGTGGCGGCAATGCGCCCCCTGGCTGGACAGATAAAGTTGTCAAAAAAGTGAAGCCTCTGATTGTGTTTAACCCAGAGTCTATTAGTGGTAATCCTGCGGCAGTCGTTAAAGTGAACCTCGCACCCGATGGCGCAATCTTAAGCACTGATCTCATCACCTCTAGCGGCAACGCTGGCTGGGACCGTGCAGTATTGCTGGCACTAACCCGTGCGGAGAGTCTGCCAAAAGACGACAATGGAAAAATTCCTCAAAGAGAAGTTAAGCTGACCTTTAAACCCAAGGACTAATGCATGTTGCCAGTAGCTAAAAAGTATTTTTTATCAGCGGTATCCGTATTCGTAGTGATGCTATCAATCACTGGATTGAGCACACCTGCTGTAGCGCAAATGAATATTGAAATTACTGGTGTCGGTCAGTCCCTTTATCCCATCGCGGTGATGCGCTTTAAGGACGAGAACAAACTCCCCACCAGCGTTACCGAAATCATTCGCCAAGACTTAGCGCGTAGTGGCTACTTTAAAAATACCGAAAATGGCAATGCGAGTGAAAGTGATGAAGGTACTCCAAACTATAAATCCTGGGCAGCCCGCGGAGCGGATGCCTTGGTTGTGGGATCAGTTGTTCAAACAAGCGCTTCCCAATTTGAGATTCGCTACAAGCTTTTTGATGTTCGTAAATCAGAAAGTCTGGGCGGTTTAAATCTCAATTCCAGCGCTGACAACTTGCGCGCAGCAGCTCACAAAATTGCTGATGACATCATTTACAAATTACTGGGTGAGCGCGGCATCTTCTCGACACGGCTCTCTTATGTAATTAAGGAAGGTAAACGTTATCGCCTCGTCATTTCTGATGCGGATGGTCAGAATATTCGCAATGCCATGAACAGCGGCGAACCGATTATTTCTCCATCTTGGTCACCAGACGGTAAAAAAGTAGCTTATGTATCTTTTGAAGATCGTAAGCCCGTGATCTATGTTCACGAGCTCGCTACCGGTCGTCGTATTTCCCTCTCCAATCAAAAGGGCAATAACAGCGCTCCTGCGTGGTCACCAGACGGTAAAAGATTGGCTGTCTCACTCTCCAAGGATGGCAATACCCAGATCTATGGCATCAATGCAGATGGCAGTGGACTTCACCGCCTCACCCGTGGTCGTACGATTGATACGGAGCCACAATATTCAGCTGATGGTCGTTACATCTACTTCACCAGTGATCGTGGTGGCAATCCACAAATCTATCGCATGAGCGCTGAAGGCGAGCAGGTAGAAGGCGCCAAGCGTATTACCTATAAGCAAGGTTTTGTGACTTCTCCACGCATCTCACCAGATGGCAAGTATCTAGCCTATATCGCCAATATTGGCGGAGCGTTCCGTCTTTATATCCTGAACTTGGCAACCGGCGACTCACAGGCCTTAACTGATGGCACGAGTGATGAATCCCCTTCTTTTGCTGCGAATGGACGCTATGTGCTCTACTCCACCAAGGTCGGCGGCAAGCGGGTATTGGCAGCAGTCTCTGTAGACGGCAACTCCAAACAGGTATTAAGTATTCCAGGATCTGATGTGCGTCAGCCATCCTGGGGTCCGTTTATGGACTAAGGGGCTGCCCTTAGGCATCCGACTCCAACGCAAACTGTTTCTGGCTAAATAGCCAATATTGGGCTCTTGGGGGCATAATATTGGCTATTAGCTTATTTAGTCACTTAGTTTGTAGGAAAAAGGACAGATCATGAAGATTTCTATCGCACGCCGTGCCGCAACACTCACTCTTGTAGGCGCAACCGCCCTCCTCTTGGCAGCTTGCTCAAGCGTCAAATTGGATGATGTTGATGGCGCCAATGGTGGTGGCAGTGGTAACTTTGGCTCACAGCCATGGAATGATCCAAGCAGCCCGTTATTCCAACGCAGCGTGTACTTTGATTTCAATGAATACACCGTTCAAACTAAATACCAAAAACAACTTTCTGCTCATGCAAGCTTCTTGAAAGCCAACCCAAAGCAGAAGATCATTATTCAAGGCAATACCGATGAACGCGGCACAGCTGAATACAACTTGGCCTTAGGCCAACGTCGTTCAGATGCAGTGCGTAAGTCACTTAATTTAATGGGCGTATCTGACGATCAAATGGAAGCGGTAAGCTTTGGTAAAGAGAAGCCAAAAGCTGAAGGTGATAACGAAGCCGCCTGGGCCGAGAATCGCCGCGCTGATATTGTGTACATCACAAACTAATGTTCATGCGTAAGCCAAATCACTGTTTCAAACAAACGCTCTCACGAGCGTTTTGTTTAAGCGCTGCCGCCATTTGCCTTGGAATGTCCAGTAGTGCTTGGGCGCTCTTTGCGGATGATGATGCTCGCAAAGCTATTCTGGATTTACGAAAGTCCCTAGCAACAACGCAAATGGACTTACAAAATCAAATTGAGAAACTCAAAGCTGATAATGCAGAGTTACGCGGCAAGGTAGAGACCCTTGAGAAGCAAGGGGAAGATATCAGCACCAGCCAAAAGACTTACTACCAAGATCTCGATTCGCGCTTGGGTAATTTTGAGCCCCGTACAGCCACAGTTGAAGGCGTAAGCGGCACAGTGCAACCTGGCGAGAAAAAAGCGTATGACGATGCCTTAAAAGCATTTCAGGCGGGCAACCTCAAGAAAGCTGATGAAGGTTTTTCAGCTTTTGTTAATCGATACCCGAAGAGCCCCTACGCACCACTCGCACTCTTTTGGAGTGGCAATAGCAAATACGCTAATAAGGACTACACCGGCGCTATCGCTCAATTACAAAGCCTCATTAAGCGCTACCCAAATCATCCACGCATTCCATCTGCGCTGTTAACGCTGGGTAATGCGCAATTGGAAAGTGGCAACAAAGCAGCCGCCAAGAAAACATTTGCTGAGATTATTAGCAAATACCCAGATACTGAAGCAGCTAAGGATGCTCAGCAACTGAACGCTGCAATCAAGTAAGTTCTGTCTGTCATGTCTTCTCTATCGGCCGCATTTCAGAATATCGCCCCGCGCAAACCAAATGCGCCCGCTGTTATTTTGTTCTCTGGCGGCTTAGATTCAAGTACGATTCTCGCGCTAGCTAAAGATCTCGGTTACGCCCCCTATGTTTTGTCAGTAAGTTATGGGCAACGCCACTCCTCGGAGTTAGCAGCAGCAAAACATATTGCTAAGAAGATGGGCGTGATTCGTCACGAGGTAGTGAATTTAGATCTCACGCGCTTTGGCGGCTCCGCACTCACAGACTCAACTATTGATGTGCCCATTACGCCCGGCAAAGATCAAGAGATTCCGGTGACTTATGTACCCGCGCGCAACACAATTCTGCTTTCGCTAGCATTAGGCTGGGCAGAATCATTGGGTGGTCTTGATATTTTTTATGGCGCCAATGCAGTCGATTACTCCGGCTATCCGGACTGCCGCCCAGAATATGTTGCCTCATTTGAAACGATGGCCAACCTGGCGACTAAGGCTGGTGTAGAGGCGCTAAACAATGAAAATCGCTTTCGAGTGCACGCTCCCATTATTAGTATGAGTAAAGCAGAAATCATTCAACTAGGAACCACGTTAGGCGTGGATTACTCGCAAACAGTTTCTTGCTACCAAGCCAATGATTTAGGTGAGGCTTGTGGTGAATGTGAGTCCTGTCGCTTAAGACAGGTAGGCTTTAAAAAAGCCAATCTGAGCGACCCAACGCGCTATCAGAAAAAGTAATTTAAATTACTTGGACTGCGTTTCTAGCATTCTCGCAACATAACGCGCAATTAAATCAATCTCTAGATTAACTGCATCACCTTTCTTGAGATTACCCAATGTGGTGTTCTCAAGGGTGTGCGGAATAATGTTGATATCTACGACACAAGCATTTTGACTGTCTTGTGTTTTATTGACTGTCAGAGAAGCACCATTTACAACAATGGAGCCCTTATAAGCCAAGAATGGCGCCAATTCCTTGGGGGCTTCGATCTGCAATAACCAGGATCCGTAAGGATCTTGTGCCACAGTAGCAAAGTGGGCTACTTTACCAACGCCATCCACATGACCGCTAACAAGATGCCCGCCTAGGCGATCATTAAGGCGTAGTGCTTTTTCTAAGTTGACTGGACCAACCTGATCTAAACCAACAGTCTTATTCAGGGACTCACGTGAGATATCCAAAGCAAATGTATTGTGAGTTAATTCCGTTGCGGTCATGCAAGCGCCCTGAATGGCAATGCTATCCCCCAAGACAACATCCTCAAGATAGCCAGCAGGCACCTCAACTACCAAGTACATGCCATCGCCCTTGACTTGAGCGCTCTGAATTTGGCCAACGGCAGTAATAATTCCAGTAAACATAGTGAGATCTTAAAAAAGTTTTGTAATTTTCTTGGGTCGTTACTTCTTGTTTTTTATTTCTTGCCGAGACGCAGGCGAAGATCGGGGCCAAATAGACTTTGATCGATGAATTGCCAATCTTGACGTTGATCCAAAGCCGTCAATGGGGAAATGTTAGCCATGCCGATACCATCGCCCATCAAGAATGGTGCGTAATACAACAAAAGCTCATCAACGCAATCCTCCCTAAGCAAGGAGCCATTGAGCTTAAAGCCTGCTTCAACATGGATTTCATTCATATGGCGCTCTTGTGCCAAGTAGTTGAATAGCTTGGGTAAATCTACTTTGCCATGAGCATTCGCCATGACAAGCACTTCAGCACCAAGAGCCTCGAATGCTTTTACTTTTTCTTGCGCTTGGGCAGAGTCCAAAGAGGCGCAAACCAGGATTACACCAGATTGATCAAGATTGCTAAATACCTTGGAATTGAGCGGAGTCTCCAACTTAGAGTCGACAATAATTTTCCAAGGCTGGCGTTCGGTCTTCACATCCCTGACATTCAGTGTTGGATCATCCTCTTTAACCGTCCCTACACCCGTCAAAATAGCGCAAGCTTGGGCACGCCAATGATGACCATCCGCTCTTGCGAGCGGCCCAGTAATCCACTGGCTTTGGCCATTCGGCAAAGCGGTCTTGCCATCCAAGCTTGCGGCAATCTTTAGTCGCACCCAAGGCAAGCCGCGCTTCATACGAGAAACAAATCCCAGATTGAGAGCATGGGCTTCGGATTCCAACAAGCCACAGCGCACATCGATACCAGCGGCCTTTAATCGCTCCAAGCCTTTGCCGCTCACCAAGGGGTTTGGATCCAACATTGCCGCAATTACCATTGCAGGCTTGGCAGCAATCAAGGCATCAACGCAAGGGGGGGTTCTGCCTGTGTGGTTGCAGGGCTCCAAGGTCACATAAACCGTGGATCCTGCAGGATCAAATCCCTGCGACCGCGCATGAGCTAGAGCCTGTACCTCTGCATGGGCGCCACCTACCCTTTGGGTGTAGCCACGGCCAATCACCTGACCCTCTTTCACAATGACGCAACCCACCCGGGGGTTCGGATTGGAAAGATAGAGGGCTTTTTGAGCTTCGGCCAAGGCCTCACTCATCAATTGATGGTCAACAGCGGTATACATGGGTCTATTAAAACCGATTGTGGGTACTAGCGCCAAATTTACCTAGTCTCGCCCGCCCCGACTTACCTCCGGCTAGCCTGAGGGAAACTCATCTACAGGCCTTCAAGTCTCTGTTGGGGTCACAAATGCGCCAGCGACCACCACTGCTCAAGATAAGCTGCCGCTCCAGCCGATCATCACGCTCATGACCCAAGATCAAGCGATTGGCAACAAAACCGCCTTGAGCCGTTTTAGCAGCTCCAGCAGCATTAAATGCAATCCCTCTTTTTGAAGAATGGGGGTCAATAAATTGCTTACCCCCACCCTTGAAATAGACTGGGTAAATGTCACCTTGAGAAAACCAGATTCGCTCCTCGCAAGCCAACTTTGGTTTGATCTGCATACAGGCACTCTTCACTACCCAACCCTCATCCCATAGCCTGCCATGCAAAGGAGTAATGCGGACAACATGTCCCAAAGCTAAAGCCTGTCCACGAGCGAACTGTGCATGAGCAATAAATCGCCTGGCAATAGTCTCGATTTCTCGAGCTGCTATTTGTTGATGAACAAGCGGCATCGTGATCGTTGCCAGGACAGCCGCTATGAGAACAACAGCCATTAGTTCTAGCAAACTGCTGCCGCATTCTCGATCAACGATCGGAGTGAGCTTATTCAAATTGCTGACGCCAATTTAAGCGCGTAGCTATATTTGTTTTTTCATTTAAATGCACCAGAATTTCTATCTTAGGATGCTCCATTGTCGAGATCAACCAAAGCTGCTTTCCCACTGACTGAATGTGGCAAGAGTGACTCTCTAGTCTGGCGATATGGGTGAGGTGGCTCTCGCATTCATGCAACATTTTCTCCGCAGCAATAAATCGTTTGCCAGCATCAACAGCAGTAATCACACTTATTACCTCTAGCGCAGTCATACGCTCCAAGCAGACAATCAAGGAAGATAACAAGGTCAATAGTGATAAAACCCAAGCAATAATCACAATAGATTGCGCGCAGCAAAAGTGCGCTCGAAAGTCTGGTGAATCAAGGCACCATCAGTCATCTCCAGCCTTACCTTGAATGCTCGACCACCCACCTCTTCAATGCCAAGACGATGGACGCCATTCATGAGGGTGGTATTTTGCAAACGGCCCTGTCGATCAAGTGATTGGCAAATCAAAGAGCCACCATTGACTCGCTGACCTTTGGTGGCCGATGCTTGCCTATCAACCAAAAATCCCTGAACTGCTAAATTCTTTTTTGTTCGGTCTGCCGTTAGTACATTACCAATGCAATCCAAATCAGTGCCTTCAGATAATTGATGTTTTACCGTCAATGCATCTGATTCTCTAAACCCAATACGCTTTTGAATTTGAAAAAACTCAGCATGAGATGATTTCTTTTTCTCGCCCTGCAAAAAGGTAGATCGATTCCGATAGCCAGCCATCCGAATCGATCTGCCGATTAATTCCAAAGCCCGATCTGCATCTTGAGCGAGTGCTTGGGTTTTCTCATAGGCAATTTGCCTTGCGATGAACTCCCCACTATTTCTAATTAATGGGGCGAGTAATGTGATTGAGATCGCGATTGCGACGAGACACTCGAGCAGATTCATTTATGGGTGGATGAGATTGTTGAAGCGCAGATTGATGCAATTCATGTTGATCTAGCTCTCGATATATTTGTAGACGTTTGTTTTGCTCCAGACCCAAACGCAACACTAGGGTCTGATAGGCATTTCCCAAGCCAATCCAGGTGATTGCTACCAGGCTCATCGCGACCAATACCTCCATCAAGATGAAGCCATTCTTTTTATAAGTTGGGGTAGGAATAACTTGGGAGAAATACATATCTAGGCCGTCCTTCTGGAGCGCCCTCCATTTTCCAGAGAGAATGTTGCCGAAAACATGCCTTAGATAGATCTTCACCGTCAGAAATGGTAGATATTGAGCCTAAGCCTGGGTAAGCACCCCCAAAACGCCTCCTCAGCTTAAAATAGAGGGCTATGCAAAATACCCTCGCCCCTACAGAAGAAATCGTTGCTGAGCTCAAAGCCGGCAGGATGGTTATCTTGGTTGATGAAGAAGATCGTGAGAATGAAGGCGACTTGGTACTGGCTGCCGACCATGTCACAGCAGAAGCCGTCAACTTCATGGCGAAGCATGGTCGTGGACTTATTTGCCTTACGTTGACACGTGAGCGCTGCCAACAGCTCAATCTCCCTTTAATGGTGAGAGATAACGGCACCTCCATGGGCACCAATTTCACAGTCTCCATCGAGGCAGCTAGCGGGGTCACTACTGGCATCTCAGCTGCAGATCGTGCTCACACTATTAAAACGGCAGTTGCTTCGCATGCAAAACCGAATGATCTTGTTCAGCCTGGGCATATCTTTCCGTTAATGGCGCAACCTGGCGGCGTCTTAATTCGCTCCGGTCATACAGAAGCTGGCTGTGATTTAGCGGCAATGGCTGGTTGCTCGCCTACTGCTGTGATTTGCGAAATCATGAAAGATGATGGCAGCATGGCACGCTTGCCAGATCTACTGGAATTTGCCAAAGAACATCAATTAAAAATTGGTAGCATTGCCGATCTCATCAAATATCGCAGCCAACATGAGAGCATTGTGGTGCGCGAAGGTACCCGTGAGTTCAATACTCCCTGGGGGAAATTCCAAGGCGTGATTTATCGCGACACACCAAGCTCCTGCATCCATCTTGCCTTGATTCATGGTGAGCCCTCTGAGACTCAAGAAACACTCGTGCGAGTTCATGAGCCAGTCACCGTCTTAGATTTTTTAGATGCGAATGTCAGTACCCACTCATGGCCTCTTGCTCAGGCGCTGAAAAAACTGGCTGAGGCTCCTACAGGTGTTGCAGTCCTTCTCAATGCCTCAGGTATCGCAGCACCAAACGATGCAGACTGGCTTGCACAGTTCCATAAACTCAATGGAACTCAAACTGAAGAAGCGGTCAAACCATTAGCCCGTAAAACAGATTTTCGAAGCTATGGCATAGGCGCACAAATCTTGAAAGATCTTGGTGTTGGAAAAATGCGTTTGCTTGCCAACCCAAGTCCCGTGCCGAATCTATCGGGCTACAAGCTTGAAGTCACCGGCTACACACCATTTGAACCAAAATAATTCGCATCCAAAGATCATCATGAACACATCAAATAATGAACAAGCCGTTGGCGTATTAGCAGCTGATTTAAACGGGCAAGATCTCCGCGTTGGTATTGTGCAAGCCCGCTTTAATGAAGAGCATTGTGTTGCGCTGACTACCGCCTGCATTGAAGAATTAATCAAACTGGGCGTATCCCAATCTGACATCAAGTTAGTGACTGTGCCAGGCGCATTAGAGATTCCCTTTGCACTTCAAAAGCTAGTGGAGACTGGTGAATTTGATGGTCTAGTAGCGCTGGGAGCGGTGATTCGTGGTGAAACATATCACTTTGAACTTGTCTCCAATGAATCTGCCGCTGGTATCACCCGCATCTCTATTGATTCCGGTCTACCAATTGCTAATGGTGTACTTACTTGTGAGACAGACGAACAAGCCGCAGTGCGCGTTCAAGTCAAAGGTGCCGACTGCGCTAAAGCTGTAGTTGAAATGGCCAATCTTGCGCTAGCACTGACTCCCGATATTGATTTTGAGATCAATTCGCCACAAGAGTAATTCTTTCGATAAAGCACATGACTAAAAATACTCCGACCTCACCAGCTGCTGCAAACATAGCTGCTAACAGCCCCACCAGTAGCGCACCTAAACGCTCGTTGACGCCACGTCGTCGCGCCCGTGAATACGCACTGCAAGGCGTTTACCAAAGTCTCGTGATGCGTCGTGCAGGTAGCCTACCTAATGCAGCAGCAATTGCGAAACAACTGGCTGAGGATCCTGGCTTTCGTCGTTGCCAGCTGGATTTGTTTCAAGGGATCTTTACAGGCGTCCTCGAGCACACTGATGAGTTAGAAGGCCTCATCACTCCAGCCCTTGATCGCCCGATCAATGAACTCTCCCCAGTAGAGCATGCGGCCCTACTCATTGGTACCTATGAACTAGCAATGGATTTAGCAGTGCCATACAAAGTGGCCATCAATGAAGCGGTAGAGCTAGCCAAGACATTTGGTGGTACCGATGGGCACAAGTACGTCAACGGCGTACTGGATCTATTGGCTCAAAAATTACGTGCTACGGAAATTCAGGCGGGTTAAGGAAACTACCTAAAGCCTAGGACTGGGCGAAGCCCTTAAATCCTCTAACCCCTGTACTCATTGAGTCAGGGGTTTTTATTTCCCTAAAAATACCCGCTTCCACGACAAGATGCCCTAGAAGGATAAAATCAATTTACTAATACAGTGAACCTTGAGCTGTAATGAAAACATTGATGTTGGAGACCGCCCCATGCAAAAAGTAGATATTCGCAAATTATTAAAAGACCCCAGCCTATTTAAGGAAGCGGCCTTTATTAATGGGCAATGGATCAAGGCGAGTTCCGGAACATCTTTTGATGTTACAAACCCCGCAACGGGCGAACTGATTGCGCAAGTGAGCAATCTTGAACCCAAAGATGCTGAGCTCGCTATTCAAGCTGCTGAGAATGCATTTCCGGGATGGAAAAGTAAAACTGGTAAAGAGCGCGCCAATATCATGCGTACGTGGTTTGATTTAATCATTGCCAATACACAAGATCTCGCCACCCTGATGACACTTGAGCAAGGGAAGCCACTCGTCGAAGCTAGCGGTGAAGTCGCATACGGCGCCTCTTTTGTTGAATGGTTTGCGGAAGAGGCAAAGCGAGTGGCGGGATCTCTACCCAGCACCACCTGGAGCGATAAACGCATGATTGTGATGAAGCAGCCGATTGGGGTGTGTGTTGCGATTACACCTTGGAATTTCCCAATCGCCATGATTACTCGCAAGATTGCCCCTGCCATGGCAGCAGGTTGCACTATTGTGATTAAGCCTGCAGAGCTAACACCCTTATCCGCGCTGGCCTTGGCTGAACTGGCACAGCGTGCCGGCGTTCCAGATGGTGTCATCAACATTCTGACGGCTGATGCCGATCAATCGATTGCCATAGGCAAAACCCTTTGTGAATCGCCTGTTGTGCGCCACCTATCATTTACCGGATCGACTGAAGTGGGTCGAATCTTAATGGCGCAGTGTGCACCGACCGTCAAAAAATTAGCCCTTGAACTTGGTGGTCACGCTCCCTTCATCGTATTTGAGGATGCGGATATTGATGCGGCAGTCTCTGGTGCCATGGCCTCTAAATATCGCAATTCAGGACAAACCTGTGTGTGTGCCAACCGCTTCTATGTGCACAAAAATGTACAAAATGAGTTTGTAGAAAAATTTGCCAAGGCTATCAAAGTAATCAAACCGGGCAATGGCATGGAAGTAGGAGTTACCCAAGGACCACTGATTGAGCAGGCCGCTCTAGAGAAGGTCGAAAGGCATGTAGCTGATGCTATCAGCAAGGGCGCAAAGCTCATTGCTGGTGGCAAGCCATCTCCTTTAGGCGGCACCTTCTACGAGCCTACTATTTTGTCGAATGTCACCAGTGACATGCTTATTACCTATGAAGAAACTTTTGGCCCAGTTGCCCCTATTATTCCATTTGATAGCGATGAAGAAGCTATTCGACTGGCAAATAATAGCCAGTTTGGCCTAGCCTCATATTTCTATAGCAGAGATATCGGACGAATCTGGAAAGCAGCTGAAGCGCTCGAGTACGGGATTGTGGGTGTGAACTCGGGAATTATTTCCAATGAAGTCGGTCCATTTGGCGGCGTCAAGCAATCCGGACTTGGACGAGAAGGTAGCGTCTATGGAATGGATGAGTACTTAGAATTGAAATATGTTTGCTTAGGCCTATAAAACAGGATCAAAAGAATAAATAAAGCCGCTCAATAGCGGCTTTATTTTTAATTGAAGCTCACCTAGATACCGCCTTATTTTTTCTTGTAAACCAAATCCCACACTCCGTGCCCCAACTTCAGGCCACGGTTTTCAAACTTAGTAATCGGTCGATAATCTGGTCTCTCAACGTATCCCACTTGCTTGGAGTTCAACTGATCCAGAGTGGGTTTAAATTCTTTACTAGAGTCGCCCTCTTTTGCCGCATCATCAGCACTAAAGGTTTCTATTTGTATATGCTCTGCGGAAGCGCTCAACAATGTTGATTCACTGTTTAAGACTAATAACATTTGCTCAGCATAGTTATGCCAGTCTGTAGCAAGATGCAGATAGGCTCCTGGCTTTAAGCGCGAGATTAGTAGCTTTACAAATTCGGCCTGAATCAGTCTGCGCTTATGGTGACGCTTCTTGTGCCAAGGATCTGCAAAATAAATATGAATTCCATCTAGCGAGTTGGGCGCAATCATTTTTTCAAGCACCTCAACTGCGTCATGTCGAATCAGCCTCAGGTTGGTAAGGCTATTTTCACCAATCAACTTAAGAAGAGCGCCGACTCCGGGGGGGTGTACCTCGATTGCTAGAAAATCATCTTCGGTTCTTAGGGCTGCAATTTTGGCGGTAGTCTCGCCCATTCCAAAGCCAATCTCTAAGATCTTGGGATTTTTAGATCCGCCAAAAGCGGAATCTAAGTTCAAAGTTTTTTCTTCGAATGGAATTAAAAACTGGGGGCCCAATTCGTCAATTGCACGCTGTTGCCCAGCAGTTGTTCTACCCGCCCTTAAAACGAAAGAGCGAATTCGATCAAATCGCTTATCTAAATTGTTCGAATGCTCTACCGTCAACTTAAGCAACTACCTTCTTAAAGTAAGCAATCGTCTCTTTCAGGCCATCTTCCAAATTCACCTTAGGTTGCCAACCAAGCTTAGCCTTAGCTAAATCGATATTCGGTTGACGCTGCTTAGGATCATCAGAAGGCAATGGTTGATGAATGATCTTGGACTTGCTACCAGATAGCTTCAGAATGGTCTCAGCCAACTGCAGCATTGTGAACTCACCTGGATTGCCAATATTGACTGGGCCAGTAAACCCTTGCTCAGAGTTCATCATTTTGACCATGGCATCAATTAAGTCATCAACATAGCAAAAGCTGCGAGTTTGCTGACCATCACCATAAATGGTGATGTCTTTACCTTGTAAAGCCTGAACAATGAAGTTGCTCACCACTCGCCCATCATTGGGGTGCATGCGGGGACCGTAGGTATTAAAGATGCGCACGACTTTGATATCGAGGTTGTGCTGGCGGTTGTAATCAAAAAAGAGGGTTTCTGCACAGCGCTTACCCTCGTCATAGCAAGAACGTATACCAATCGGATTAACTTTGCCCCAATAGGCTTCTGGCTGAGGATGCACTTCAGGGTCACCGTAGACCTCGCTAGTGGAGGCCTGCAAAATTCTAGCTCTGGTTCTCTTGGCTAGGCCGAGCATATTAATTGCCCCATGCACACTCGTCTTAGTTGTTTGCACAGGATCGTATTGGTAATGCACAGGTGAGGCTGGGCAGGCTAAGTTATAAATCTGGTTGGTTTCTACATAGAGTGGGAATGTCACATCGTGACGCATCAACTCTAATTTGGGATTAGCCAAAAGATGTTCTAGATTGGCTTTAGAGCCTGTGAAGTAGTTATCCACTACCAAGACATCATTACCTTCTTTAAGCAACTTTTCAGTCAGGTGGGAACCTAAAAAACCTGCGCCACCAGTGATGAGGATTTTGTTCATATCTATATTTTATTAAAGTAAGTTACTTCGGAAAAGGTGTATTCCAGCCAGCTGATCGGTAAGCATAAACCACCTCGCTCAATACGATAGATAGCGAAGTCATAAATGAGATCAATCCAAGTACAAAAGTCCAAATGACATAAGTGGCTTGTAGTGATCGTACGGCGCCAGCCTGAAAGAAAAATAGTTCTAAGACGGTTAAAGATATAAAAACACCACTCAACACATCAAAGAAAATTGCTGCGGTACATAAGCGACCACGGGTCTTTGCCTCATCAGCTTCTTTTTTCATGTGACTCAAAATAGCTTGATCTTTTATGTCTCCAGTTTGGATCTGATGCTGAATCGAACGCATACGATCAACTGACCTGGCTAGGCGCGCTGATATTGCATTGATGAGTGTTGCAACTGCCGTCAATAAAAACACTGGGGCAAGTGCCAGCTGAATATTATTGGTAATTGCGTCTATTGATACGTCCATCAGAAATCCAGTCGATCTTTATTTATATTCGTGAGAGGTCTCAATGAGACCAGGCAACTAAACCACTATAAGCGCTTAACAATACCAGTGCACCAAAGATAATGCGATACCAGGCAAAGGGGATGAAGTTGTGGCCAGCGACGTAATGAATCAACCAGCGGACACAAATAAATGCCGAAATAAATGCCGAAATAAATCCGACCCCAATCGCCCAAGTAAAGTCCCCAGACAACGAAACCGGATTCTTCCAAAGCTTCAGTAATTCATAAGCAGTAGCACCGCCAATTACAGGGATTGCTAAAAAGAAAGAAAACTCTGTAGCTACTGCGCGTGGGAGACCAAAGAGCATACCTCCAATAATGGTGGCCCCAGAACGTGAAGTTCCTGGGATTAAAGCTGCGCACTGCGCAATACCTACCTTTAAGGCATCCATCGCCGTGAGGTCATCAACCGACTGAATATATTGCTTTTTAGCTATTACATTTTTTTGCTTGTGCTCTGCCCAGAAAATAATAAGCGCACCTACAATAAAAGCGCTAGCAACAGGAATGGGGGCAAATAGGACTGCTTTAATATGCTTACCAAAGATAAATGCCAGGCCCATCGCAGGAATAGAGGCAATAAATAAGTTGATGACAAATCGACGTGAGATGGCGCTGGTCTTGATAGTAGAAGCCACCTTCCAAAGCTTTTCCCGAAATTCCCAGCAAACTGCCAAAATGGCCCCAAACTGAATAATCACTTCAAAGGCTTTGCCCCGCTCGTCATTAAAGTCGAGCAAGTCACCCACTAAAATCAAGTGTCCAGTACTAGAGATTGGCAAAAACTCCGTTAAGCCCTCTACCACTCCAAGTATTAAGGCTTTGCCCAGCAAAATTAGATCCATAGCCGTAATTTTATAGATAGATCGAGGCTGGGCGAGGATTTGGCAAAATAAGGGTCAATTAAGGCTTTTTACCCAAATAAGCCTTAAACTTCATGGCACATAAAAATGTATCTGAATGAGATGACCCCGCCCCGCTTTCGCCTTTCTAAACTCAGCACCTTAGGCTTAATCCTAAGCCAGGCGCTCGGGCTATCCATCATCTCATCCAGCCCTTTTGCGCAAAGTGCTAATGGGGCAAAGCCGTCCCTCCCTACACCCATGAACACTCAGTCTTTGCTGGGTCTCGATATGCCGCCGCAAATGGTGATTGCTCCAAAACCAGCAATTCCGAGTAACGCCGCACCCTCAAACCTTGATGGGAATAACGCCAATCTCGGACAAGCTTCCGATCTGATTCGTCTATATCAAGAAGCGGCATTTAGCGACCCCGTCTTAAATGCAGCTCGCTTCAACTATCAAGCAAGCAAAGAGCTCTACTGGCAGGGTCTATCACTCTTACTGCCGCAGGCCAACGCAGTACCGGGCGGCACACGCTACTATCAACACACTGCTGGTAACGCACCTCCAGGAGCTGTAACAGGATCTCGCGTATATGACCAAAAGAACTATACGGTTACGCTAACGCAGCCTGTATTCAATATGGCTGCTCTTGAGGCATTTAAACAGGGTGATCTCAATACCAAAATTGCAGATATGCGCTTTTACTTAGCGCAACAAGATTTAATTATTCGAGTCTCACAAGCGTATTTTGATGCGCTTACTAGTCAAGATAATGTTGCACTCTATCGCAATAAAAAAAGTTTGATCAAACAGCAACTCGAAATTGCACAAGCCAAATTTGATGCAGGCCTTGCAACGATTGTGGATGTGAATACTGCACAAGCAGCACTTGATCTCGCCAACTCCCAAGAAATTGCAGCGCAGGCAGATCTGGTTGTGAAGCGAGGCGTACTGGAGCAATTGGTGGGTCGCCCAGTTGGTCCATTAAAGCCCTTAGTTAAGGAAGCAAAGATCGATGGGGTCTTAAAAGATCCTCGCTCGAAGAGTAAGGATAGCAATGGCATTCCGATTGCGGAAAGCGTTAACCCTCAGCTGCCAAAAGGTCAGACTTTAGAGGATTGGATATTGCAGGCAGAAACTGCTAACTTCAATGTATTGGCTGGCCAGCTATCGGTCAACTTAGCTGAGAGCTCCTACAGAGCATCGCAAGCGTTGAACTATCCTTCGGTTAACTTTGTAGGCACAGCTGGATACAACACCTCCAATGGAACATCCAACAGCCTAACGCCGGCACAAACTAATATTTATAACAACACGCTTGCATTGCAGATGACTATTCCTTTGGTCTCAGGCGGATTTAATAGTTCAGTAATTCGTCAAAATGCAGCATTGCTCGATGCTGCTAAAGCGAACTTCGACAATGCCCGCCGGACTGCTGCTCAAAATACACGCGCTGCCTTTACTGGCTTTTACGGTGGCTTAGCTAGCGTGAAAGCCTATGAGGCTGCAGAACGCTCATCAAGCTCAGCGCTAGAATCCAGCAAACTCGGCTTCCAGGTTGGGACATTAATCAATATTGATGTACTGATCGCATTGGATACCCTAATTACCACTCGCTCACAATTACAGCAGGCACGCTACAACACCATTCTCAATGCCATTAGATTGAAAGCGCATGCCGCAGCGCTATCAGATGAAGATCTGATAGCCATTAACACTCTGCTTCGTTAAATAAAAATTTAAGCCTGTTGTAAAAGCTTGAGAGAGGCATCAAGAACTTCTTGAGTACTAGGAGGACTTTGCATGTCACCCAGATTAGCAATGCGGTCCGACCAATAGCCTTCAGTCTTCCATTGCGGTGAATCGCAATATATCTCTACTGTTGGTCTATCCAACACTGCCGCTAAATGGGTAAGGCCAGTATCAACGCCAATGGTTAAAGCCGCACTAGCAATCACGGAAAAGGCATCCTCAATAGAGAATGCGGGCGGCACCAATGCTCCTGGAATCTGCGAAGCCAACAATTCACTAACCGCTCTCTCCGCGGAATTTCCCCAAGGGAATGCCACGTGATAGCCGCGAGTAGATAGATTCTTACCGAGAGCAATCCACTGGTCATTGCCCCAACGCTTAGCCTCACGAGCAGTTGAATGAAAGCAAAGCACATATGGGCTCTTTAAGCCCTGAACGGCACTTTGCGGAATACCATCAACAAACTCTTGGGGATAAAACTGCGGGGCAACACTTCGATGCAGCAAAGGCCAATCCAAAGCCGAGGACATTACCCAACGCGAACGGTCAACCGCATGACATTGGAATGGCACCTGCACACACTGGTTGTAAAACGATCTCGCAATGGGCTCATACCCCGAATACTCAGTTGCATTGGCAAGCCCAGCAATCACTGCGTGTGGACTCTTTTTAGCTAGGGAGCAAACCATGGCGGACTTGAGTAAACCTTGGGTTTCTATAAGGTAGTCGTATTGCACTGCCTGCAATTGATTTTTGAACGCAAAAAATTGCTTCCAGGTACTTACTTCAAAAATCCGCTTTTTCCAACGTCGGAGACCAAACGGGATAATTCGGTCAATTCCTTTGAAGCCTGGTTTAGTGAGCAAGGGTTCCAATAAATGAACATAGCCCTCCTCCACCACCCAATCAATTTGCGCATCCGGTAGGCGCGCTCGCAAATCCCAAACAATTGGTAAGTTATGCAGCACATCTCCCAACGAAGATAGCTTCACTAATAATATTTTGGGAGATTTACTAGAAGTGCTCATTAAAACTTAGGCACCTGTTCCCAAGTCAGCCCTACTGCATCCTTTGCATTCAGACTAGGAGCGATCCCAGCGGGTAAAGGCCACTCAATTCCAACGCTAGGATCATTCCAGGATAAGCACACCTCACTTTGTGGGTGATAGTAATCAGTGGTCTTATATAAAAACTCAGCAGTCTCAGATAACACTAGAAAACCATGAGCAAACCCAGGGGGTACCCAAAGTTGTTTGTGATTCTCCGCGCTTAATTCTAGACCCGCCCACTTGCCATATGTCGATGAATTTTTTCGCAAATCTACCGTTACATCAAACACACTTCCCGAAACGACACGAACTAATTTTCCTTGGATTTTTTCAGTTTGATAATGCAGTCCACGCAGAGTCCCTTTACGAGAAAAGGAATGGTTATCTTGCACAAACTTCACATCCAGTCCAGTTGCATCAAAAAAGTCTTGGGCGTTAAAGGACTCGGTAAACCAGCCACGCTCGTCACCAAAAACCTTTGGTTGAATAATTAATGCATCCGCTAGAGGTGCTTGGGTAGACAAAACCCTGGCCTGCTTGTCTAATGAAGTCATCATTTAATTCTTTTATGTGCCAATGAAATTAACTGAGTGCCGCTATTAATTTCATTCAGTACTTTAGTTAAATATTGGCCATAACTATTCTTACTGAGTTGAGCCGCAACCTTCTCAATCATTTCGGCGCCAACCCAACCTTGCCGATAAGCAATCTCCTCAGGGCAAGCAACCATCAAGCCTTGGCGCTTTTGCAGCGTTGCAATAAAGCCTGCCGCATCCAATAAGGAGTCATGCGTACCGGTATCTAGCCAAGCAAAGCCACGGCCCATAATTTCAACACTTAATTGGTCTTTTTCTAAATAGGCTCGGTTTACGTCGGTGATCTCCAACTCGCCACGTGCGCTCGGTTTAATTGAGCTAGCAATATCGCATACCTGATTGTCATAAAAATAGAGGCCTGTTACCGCGTAACTACTTTTTGGTTTTAGCGGCTTCTCTTCAATCGATACTGCTTTGTGCTGTTTATCAAATTCAACCACGCCGTAACGTTCTGGATCGGTGACGTGATATGCAAATACAGTTGCACCTTGTTCGCGTTCATCAGCATTTTCAAGACTCGATCCCAACTCATGTCCATAAAAAATGTTGTCACCCAAGACCAAGGCACTGGGATGATTATTGATAAAGCTTTTCCCCAGCGTGAATGCCTGAGCTAAACCATCTGGCGAAGGTTGAACGCAATACTCAATATTCAGCCCCCATTGAGAGCCGTCACCAAGCAGCTCCGTAAAGCGTGGGGTGTCATGTGGTGTTGATATCAACAAAATATCTCGAATACCTGCCAACATCAAAGTAGTTAACGGGTAATACACCATTGGCTTGTCATAAACCGGCATTAACTGCTTTGATACCGCCTGGGTAACTGGGTATAAGCGAGTTCCAGACCCGCCAGCCAAGATAATTCCTTTGCGATTTTTTACCATTTGCACCCTAAAACCTTAATTTGAATTCTGCGTTTTTAATCTGCCAATTGCTGCTGCACATAAGCAGTCACTTGCTTATCCCAGGGCGTATTCCAATGAGGTAATTTTGACACAAGATCCAAGCGCTCCAGCTCACTCTGAAGCTTGTTTGTAGCCAGGCGAGAATTCATTGGCCTGGGGGCTGGCGAAGGGTATTCAGAGGCTGGGATGGGTGCAATAGTCCCAGGGCTAGCCTGTAGATCTACCCCCATCTCTACTGCTGATTGCACCACCAATTGGGCCAATCCATGCCAATTGGTTTCCCCTGCTGGCACGGCATGATAGATACCAGAAGAAAATTGTTGATTAGCAAGACTCATTACCAATTGAGAGCCTACTTCTGCCAACCACTGTGCGCTAGTAGGCACACCAAATTGATCATTAATTACTCCTAGCTCAGTGCGCTCTTTTGCCAAGCGCAAGATAGTGCGAATAAAGTTTCCGCCATCGCCATAAACCCAACTCGTTCTTAGAATGGCATATTGACCAGCGCCGTTAGAAAAGGCTTGAACGATAGCGCGCTCTCCCGCTTCTTTGGATTTTCCGTAGACGCCCAAAGGATTAGCTAGATCCAACTCTGTATAAGAGCCCTGCTTTGTGCCATCAAATACATAGTCTGTTGAGAAATGTAGCAGTGTTGCGCCCTGCTGCGCAGCATATCTTGCCATTACCTCTGGCGCTGTTGCGTTAATTGCAAATGCCAACTCTGACTCTGACTCTGATTCAGCTTTATCTACCGCCGTATAAGCAGCAGCATTCACAATGACTTGGGGTTGAAACGATTGCACTAAATCACTGACTTGATGCGCATTGGTCAGATCACAATCAGCGCGCCCCACAAAGCGTATCGTGTCTTGATTAAATTGCCCAGCTTTGAGCTGCTCAGCAAAGGCTTTACCTAGCTGACCATCTTTCCCAAAAACCAGAATATTCATGATGTGAATTCGCTAGCTCTGATATTGCTTATCGAGCCACTCTCGATATGAGCCAGTGACAACACCATCAACCCATAGAGGATTATCTAAATACCATTGCACCGTCTTACGAATGCCGGTATCAAAAGTTTCAGCTGGACGCCAACCCAGTGCTTTCTCAACTTTGCTAGCATCAATCGCATAACGGCGATCATGACCAGGGCGATCTTTAACAAAAGTAATTTGTTCGGCATAAGTTTTACCATCAGCACGCGGCTTTAACTCATCCAATATTTTGCAGATAGTATTAACAACATCTAAGTTGGCTTTTTCATTCCAGCCACCAATGTTGTAAGTCTCACCTAATTCACCTTTAGCCAATACTTCACGGATCGCAGAGCAGTGGTCTCCGACATAGAGCCAGTCGCGAATCTGTTGACCATCACCATACACCGGCAAAGGCTTGCCATTCAAGGCATTAAGGATTACTAGCGGAATTAACTTCTCAGGAAAGTGATATGGGCCGTAGTTATTAGAACAATTGGTAGTCACAACCGGGAATCCGTAGGTATGGAACCAGGCGCGGACTAGGTGATCAGAGGCAGCCTTCGATGCTGAATACGGGCTATTAGGCTCGTACGGATTAGTTTCGCTAAAGGCTGGATCGGATGCAGATAATGACCCGTACACCTCATCAGTGGAGACATGATGAAAACGAAATTGCTCTTTTGCCGTGCCCTGCAGTCCACCCCAATATTCACGGGCACACTCTAGCAAATTGAAAGTGCCCACAATATTGGTTTGAATGAATTCAGCGGGTCCATGAATGGAGCGATCCACATGACTCTCGGCAGCAAAATTCACAATAGCGCGCGGGCGATGTTCTGCAAGTAATTTTGAGACTAGCGCTTTATCGCCAATATCACCATGAACAAAGATATGCCTAGAATCTTTTTGCAGAGATTGAAGGTTTGTGAGATTACCTGCATAGGTTAATTTATCTAAGTTCACCACGCCTTCTGCATTAGGTGAGGCGAGCCAATCTAAAACAAAATTTGCCCCGATAAACCCAGCGCCACCAGTTACTAAAATCATAAAATTATTCTTTCAATCTCGAAAAGAGGGGCGCTTAAGACTGCATCATCTTCAAATATCTATTAAAGCGTTTTTTGCCAAATGTCAGAATGCCTAATTTCTTAACTATCTTTAAGGCACCCCTAGGCTTGGGTAATTGAATCTCTTCAACAGTACCCCCGGGCGTCTTATCGCAATTCACTAGAGCGGGATTAATAAAAATACGAAATCCTTTATTTCGTAAATCCCTGTGAAAAGGAATGTGGTCCGCTACATCAATACCGCCAGCCTGATCATCAGTACCGGCATACCTACCAGATATAAATGCTTTGCGACTATAAATTCCAAGGCCACCAAAAGCGGAATCCACTTCAATTAAATCAGCACGCGGATCAATTGGAGACTGCTTACAACCTATTGCGATATCGAGTGCGCTCTGATGACCCAAAATATCCTCAAGGCGATGTTTTTGCTCCCAGCAATCCATTGGGTTCCAGTAAGGGTGGCTTAAGGCCCAAGTGTCGTAGTATTCGCCCAATTGATTAGCAGTCACCACATCCCATGGTTCATCGACTTCCCAGCACTGCGCAATTTTTTCTCGTGTAATGAGACCATTCATCCCATCCATATCAGCCATGGCAATGAAATCTACTTCCTGGTAATTAGGGTCATTCGCGACCGCATCAACAATGACATTTCTGCAATAAGCAATTCGGTCTGTTCTTTTGTGGAGTTTTTTACTTAATTCTCCAACGGTAATAAATGAAAAATTAGGCATTTTCTTGGAAAGCATGTCTAGCTTCACAAGGGTATCGTCGCTTGAATCACTTTCTACAGCCAGGCACAGGACATTCTTGAATTGGTCAAGGCTGGCCATTAATTTTTCTACCTCATTCTCGATTTGAGCGGAGACATTGCGCACTGGCCCAGCCAACAAAATTGTCGATTGAGAAATCGGCTTTCGTGAATTTTTTATTATATTTATTAATGACATAGGCTTATTTTACATGGCGCTTGTAAGTAAATTTAGATGAAAACTATGCAAAATCTTCAACAATTTTGCTAATAATCGTCTCGGCAAAGTGTTGTGAGCTAAATGGCGTAAATTCCGAGCTGGCTAAGAATTGCCTTGCTGCCTGTTGATATTTCAAAAATTGATCAGGGGTCATCGACTCCAAAAATACATACAAGGCTTCATAAGATGAAAACTGGCGGAAATCGATAAAGCATTCAGCCGGAATAAATTGCGCAATATTGGCGTCACCCCAGTAAATTGGAATGCAGCCAGCAAAGAGGCAATCAAATATTTTTTCAGTGATATATCCAGAAATATCTCGCGCATTCTCAAAACAGATACAAAACTTGGTATTACTCAAAACGGCATACTTTGTTTTTGCAGGCCCCTGGTAGCTTGGAAATACCGGCCTACCAGAAAGCCAAGGAATAATTTTTTCCAATCGATAACGTGCTTTGCCTAAACCCCCAAATCGCTTTGGCGGAACCTTCCAGCCATTACCGTAGAGCTTAAGCTTGCCAGGTGCAAACCTCTCAAACCAACGAACCGCCTTAACCCTCTGTGAGTAAAGCTCGCGCTCATCAAGGCAATTGGCATGGCGATTACTGCCAATCAAACAGACAAAGTTCTGACGCTGCGCATATGAAGCACTCTGAAAATCGGATCCACATTCTTGTGGAATCGGATTAGGCGTCTGAATTTGAATAAAGCGAGTATGTGGAGTGAAGTTACCAGCCTGATCTCGTAAACCATTTTTTAGCAATTGATGGTCCCAAGTAAAAATGGCATCAAACTGATTCAAATAATTACAGTCGGCATTTCTAGGGACCGTCAACGGTGTTTCATAAAGAATCAGATAATTCTTGCCGGCTGTATTTGAAATAAAATCAATTGATTCGACGTAGAGCGAGAAGTCAGGCTTGATGCCGTTGTGCTCATTAACATCTGCGGTATGTAGAACAATCCCGCCCTGCTTAGCCGCAGCATCCAGGACGCGCATGGGCTCTAGACAGTCATCACGATTACGTGGGCTGTGAGGATTAAAAATATCGTCCTCGCCATTCTCCCATCCATAAATACTGCCTGTGAGCATAAATTACCTATAAATTTGAAGGCCGTAATGCAATTAGGGCATTTACACCCAATCTAATGCTTTAATTATAGGGATATGAACATTACCACCCAAATCCAAGGCGGCCTCGGGAACCAGCTTTTCCAATATGCCACTGCAAAGGCTCTCAGCAAGCGATTGCAGGGTCAATTGCACCTGGACATAGAGTGGTTTCAGCACGGCTGGGAAGATGTTACCCCGAGGCATTTTTTATTGCCTGATCTTGGGATTAAGGCGGAATTTGTTCAAGTTCAGCCGCCTATTGGCTCTCCAAAAAAATGGCGCCGAATTCTACAGAAGCTGCTGCCGATTAGTCCTTATGTTTTAAAAGATAGGCCATATCGATTTAATCCATTGCTCAATCAATTCAGGCCTTACCCTAATCAAGATATTTATCTCATGGGATATTGGCAATCATTTCATTACTTTGATGCAATTCGAACAGAGCTACTGCATGAGATTCAACCTCGCAATGGACTATCACCTCACTACCAAGCTTATTTAGAAAAAATTCAGGCTAAACCTTCAGCCATGGTTCATATTCGTCGGGGTGATTATGTTCATCTCCCAGTTGCCGCTAAAGTGCATGGATTTCTGGGATTGGATTACTACCTGAAAGGTATCGAGCTACTCCTAGCTAAAAATCCGGATACGCATTTCTTTATTTTTTCGGATGATCAAGAGTGGGCAAAAAGCCATCTTCCCCACCAAGAAAAAATGACATTTATAGAAAGCTCAGAAGACCAAGCAGCCCCTGTTGAAGAGCTTTACTTGATGTCTCAATGCCAAATGCATTTAATTGCCAATAGCTCACTCAGTTGGTGGGGTGCTTGGCTCTGTAGCACTAAAAATGCTTATGTAATTGCGCCCAATAAATGGACCAATGATGAGAATAAAAGCTGGGATGATTTATTGCCTAGGCAGTGGCAAAGAATCTAAATACCATTAGGCCAAAAGAGTGGGCTTGCCGAACTTCCCCAGAAGTGTTGCAAACAGAGACGCAAGCAATCGCTCTAAACGCGTAAATGGCGTCCAGATACCATTGCCTCTATATTGAAAACGGGCATAAATTTGGTAGTTAGCTGAAAAAGAAATACCTTTAATCCGTTGGTTCATGGCCATTAGGAATTGAGGTGCCTTGGAGATTCTCGCTGCTGCAGGCATTTTTTGAGGGCAAAGTTCTGGATCGATACCTAATCCACGAATGTAATCTGCCCTACAGCGATCAAAGATGACGGCAGCACTGACATTGGCCACACGACTAATTTGCTTGGGGTGCAATCTGTATGTAATTAACTTATCTTTTAAGTTAGCCAATCGATAGCCAGCTAGAGCGATTTCTTGCCACATTGAATAATCTTCAGCATGATCATTTCCAGGCTTGTAGCGGAACTTTTTGAAAACCTCGGCTCGACCCATGACGGCAGGATTACATAGCGGGCAATAAACGCTAATTAACGCCTTGATATCAGCATCCGTGTAGCGCTCTTTAGACTTACGGCGCTTACCGGTTTCTTCATTGTAAGTTTCATATGCACCACTGCAAAGATCTGCCTTCCCAGCCTCTAGAAATGCAAGCTGCTTTTCTAATCTATCTGGAAAGGCGATGTCATCATTATCTAAGTAGGCTATATATTGACCACGCGCCATTTCGATTAAAGCGTTTCTTGTCTCTACCAAGCCGCGATTCTCAGCATGGTTTACCTTAACAATCCTGGGATCATCAAATTGGTCAATGACTTCCGCAGTCTTATCTGTTGAACCATCGTTAATAATGCACAACTCAAGGTTTGAATAGGTCTGATCCAAAATACTTTGAATGGCCTGCGCAATATATTTATCTGAATTGTAGGCAGGCATTAAAACGCTGACCAAGGGGTTTTGCTGATTCATCAGATTGCCTATAAATAACTTTGCAGGTAACGGCCAAAACGCTTTACACGCTTTAGCAATCTGGAGGGTACAGACTTCTGTGATTGACCCAGGTTGAGCTCAGATTCCCATGCCGACTGATAGATGATGCCGAGGTAATTTTGCGCAAGCTTTTCCTCAGTTTCACCGAGTCGCTTCATTAAGAAATATTGCCAGTCATAGTGATAGGTTCGGAATAGTGGCTCAATCGCAATTAGGGGAATAGCGCGGTATTTGAGTAATGCTTCACCATAAATTAAGGTCTCAGGCAGATCCGGGCTAATCAATTCCCATAAGCTAATGCCCTTTGCTTGCAAGTATTGCTCGTCCAGAGATTTCCACACTTTTGCAGACCAAATGAATGGTGCTGGCGCGCAATAAAAGTTAGGGCCCTTTCGATCAAACACCGCTTTGACGCGCTCCGCTTCCATGCGAAGATCTCTCTCCACCTTCTCTTGGCCACGGTTAGTCGCGATTTGGAAGAGCTCCTTGTTTTGATGAAGTACTGTGTAAGGTACGCCATCACTCATCAGAAAATCTGCTTTATAAAAATTTCGGATAAAGACACAATCAGAATCAAGGCACAAATAGTTTTCTGCAAATCCGAGGCGCCAAAATTCAGACTTAATAATTTGCTGTGAGAGGCCACCGGGCATTGCTTGGTATTTTGCAAAATCTGCCTTAGGATTTGCAGCAACAATTTCCTCATCTGCCACCCAGATATAACCCTGCTTACCAAGAACGTTTTCTAGCAAGTCTTTTTCTGATTTTGGGGTGGAGATGTAAAAATCAAGGCAGTCAATATTGAATTGATTTACAGACTCTAGCAGGCGCTTTAGGCGCAGAAAATCCCTAGAATACGATTTGCAATAGAGAACGAAGTCTTTCAAACGAGCTTCCTATAATTATTTTGTGCGACTTTGGACTTGGGTCAATATGGTCTTCACCGCTTGATCCACGCCAATCGGCTTCCAAACTGGCTCAATCAACTGCTTTGACTGCCAGTCTAACCAAATTCTTTCTAGTGCCATAGAAACTCCCACTGAATCACCCTCAGCGCTTAAGTAAGCACCCCTATCTAGTAGCATTTGATCCAGCTGAGGATTGCGATGGGTAATTCCCCAAATGGGTCGACCAGTCCAGAGATAGTCATAAAACTTTGACGGAATATATTCTGCACACCACTCATCATTACCATGAAGCAAAATTAATACATCTGCTTCCTGCATTTTTTCAGCCACGCGCTGGCGCCCAGACTTGCCAGTGATGGAGTCAACCTCAAGACGGCCATGAGCCAATAAAACATCTTCAAAGCCATACTTTTGAATCGCATCAATCGACAAAGAATCTAAGGGGGCACCATAGGCATGCACGCGAATTAAATCCCGGGCTTGTGGATACTTTTTAAATAAAGGCAATAAAGCTTCTAAGATGGTGGAAAGAGATCGATCATTTGCCAAAGAACCAAAGTGGCATAGATTCAATTGATCGGCATATTGATGGGCTTGATTTGCGGCGAGACTTCCAGGGGGCTGGGCTCCTGGAGTCACGACAAATCCATGGGCATTATTTGGGGTATTGAGATTGGGATTGCGCACCTTCGCGTAATGCAAAGCACCATCTGTAAACCACCACACCTTGTCAGAAAATCGCGTTAGTTGATTTTCTAAATAATGGCGAAAGCCTGCATCACGGTTTTTAGGTCTGTCAAACCCTTGATCATTTGGGTTTTTACGAATCACCAGTGGATCATGCACCTCTGATATCAACTCAATGCCAGTTGCCTTCTTAAGCCAGACGCCAGCCAAGTGTGCGGACCACGCACTACCAACTGAGAGCACTACATCTACCTTGCCAGCACGAATTAATCTATAACCATGCAAGAAAGCGGGAAGTGACCAGGACCACTGACTCGAATACCCAAGACATAATTTTTCAATTGCAATTAAGGGGGCCAGCAAAATGGATACCGTTCTGGTAGTCAGCTTATAAATTAAGCCGCGGCCATATTTATTTGCCACCCAATGACGAAAATCAAAACGAAAACCTGAAGGGCCCCAGGCAATAAATTGATGATGCGGAAACCGCTGATCTTTAATCCCAGTGATAGCACTAAAGACGATTGGCTCTACGCCAGCCTCCAGAAAATAAGGGATTTTGTCCGTAATGGTTAAGCTCGCCGCACGGCCATCCATATTAAAAGCATGCGACAAAATGAGCCAACGCTTTTTATCACTCAACAACGGAAGTTCAACAGTCACCCTGTAACCCTAGTTCGTCGTTAATTGCCGGCAACGATAGACATCACCGCCATTCGGACCGCAATACCAAAAGTCACTTGATTGAGGATGACTGACTGCGGCCCATCAGCTACTGCTGAATCAATCTCCACACCACGATTCATGGGTCCTGGGTGCATCACGATGGCATCGGATTTCGCTAGCGCCAAACGGGTAGGCGTTAACCCATATTGCTTAAAGAAGGCGTCACCCTCGGGAACTTGGCCCGCCTCCATGCGCTCCTTTTGAATACGCAGAGTCATCACGACATCAACATCTTTTAAACCCTCTTCCATGGAATGAAAGACTTTAACCCCAAGCATATTCAAATCGCTCGGCAATAAACTCTCAGGACCAATTGCACGGATATCTTCACAGCCTAGAGTTGTAAGGGCATGAATATTCGACTTAGCAACACGGCTGTGCACAATGTCACCCACAATCGCCACCTTTAAGCCCTTAAAATTCTGTTTAAAGTGGCGCATCGTATACATATCTAGCAAGCCTTGGGTTGGATGCTGATGGCTACCATCTCCAGCGTTCACCACATGCACATGAGATGGCACATGGTTCGCGATTTCAATTGGTGCCTTAGAGACGCCATGACGCACCACAAAAATATCTGCTTGCATCGCCACGAGGTTATCAATCGTATCCAATAAACTCTCGCCCTTGGCGGTAGAGGAAGTGGAGATATCCAAATTAATCACATCGGCAGATAAACGTTTTGCAGCAATCTCAAATGTAGTGCGAGTGCGGGTAGAGTTTTCAAAGAACAAATTGAAAACACTCTTTCCACGCAATAAAGGAACTTTTTTTACTTCACGAGCAGGGTCTGTCACGCTGACAAACTGCTGGGCTGTATCCAAAATATGTAGAATTTGCTCTTTTGGTAGACCTTCCAAAGTCAGAAGGTGGGTTAATTCACCGGCAGCATTAAATTGGTTCATTAAACTCGCTCCTCTAACTGAAAGCTGAAATTCCCAGCAGCATCTTTTTCTAAAACTAAAATTTGTTCTTCAGGAACCTGAATATGCTCGGCAACAAAGTCCGCGCTAACGGGGAGCTCACGCTTGCCGCGATCAGCTAAGACCATGAGCTCTACTTGAGCCGGGCGTCCAAAATCAAATAATTCATTTAGCGCAGCACGCAGAGTTCTACCCGTTAATAAAACATCATCAATCAAAATGACGCTGGCACCGTTAACATCAAACGGCAAGTGCGTTGGCATAGTACTAGCTGTGCGCAATGCCGTCATACCCTTTTCAGCATAGTCATCACGATGGAAGGCAACATTGATGACACCATAGTGTGGCAAGCCTAAATCTTTTGCCAATCGCTCTGCAATCCATGCTCCGCCCATTGCTAAGCCGACTAACTCAAAAGGACCCAGCTGCGTCCTCTTACGTAAATTTTCTAAGAGCTTTTTATATAACGGTTCAGCATTCATTCTCAAGTTCCAAGACTATTCATTAACCAATCAATACTTCTCGAGCTTTAGCCTGCAAAATATTGCTCCAGAATCAGGGCGGCGGACTGTGCATCTAGATTGTCCCGCATCTCCGGCTTGCCCTCTAAAACTGCCGATGTATAACGCTCATCCACCCAGGCTACAGGCAGACCAAAACGTCCGTTTAGTTGATTCCCAAAGCGCTTGGCCTTGGCAGTCATCTCATGTGCAGTACCGTCAGGATGCATGGGTAGGCCAACGACCAGCTGATTGGGGCCCCACTCTTTCAGAAGACCCTCAATTTGCTGGAACAATTCCTTGATATTGGGGGTGGCAATCGTTTTTAATGCCTGGCCACTTCTACTGACTGAATTACCTACTGCAACACCGACTCGACGAGTGCCATAGTCAAATGCCATGACTGTAATTGGCTCACTCATACCAGGAAATCCTGCTTAAGCATGCCCTGCCTCACCGGAGAGATCGGACAAATTAAATCCCAGATGACTCATGGCTTTTTGATAACGCTGACTAAATGGCGTATTAAAAATTACTTCGCTCATTTGCTCACGCGAAACTGGAACATTAATCCAACCATTTGCAGTAATCTCTTCCTCCAGCTGCCCCGCACCCCAACCCGCATAACCTAAGGTCATCAAGAACTTTCTTGGGCCATTGCCAATTGCCACCGCCTCAAGGACATCCTTGGATGTGGTCATTGTTAAACCACCCGGGATCACTAAGGAAGAGCTATAAGAAAGACTGGGGTTCGACTCATGCAACACAAAGCCTCGTTCGATTTGTACGGGGCCACCAAAATAAACGGGTTGATCCAATAAGGGTGCAATTTCTAATTTGAGCTCGATTTTGTCAAATAAAGTTGCTAAATCCACCTCGGTGGGTCTATTCACCACCAAACCCATAGCACCTCTCTCGGTATGCTCAAAAAGATAGATTACAGAGCCTGCAAAATTGGGGTCCACCATGCCAGGCATAGCAACCAATAACTGGTTAGCCAAATGATCGGCCGAAAAGGAAATTATTGACTCTGGCGAAGGCGCTGTATCTGAAGCAGAGGGTGCTTTTTTAGCAGAGGTCATATGGGTATATTTTACCGAATTTGACTCAATGCCAGAGTGAATAAGCAAGCTCCCAATCCTAGAGCTTGCCAGTAATCCAGTACGCTAAGAGCCCAACTAGCTCATGTATGAGCCTATTCCAGTGTTGCGCACCTTCCTCGAGATTAAATGCGCCCCAGTGCAGCTGATTGCCCGTCTGATAATCAACTGGAACTGGGATGACCTCGATACCCTGTTTTTGGAATATCTTCAGCGATCGATACATATGACTTGCAGAGGTAATGAGGAGCCAAGGTTTAGAGTCTTGCACTTCTCCATTGGCACCCTTAAGCGTCAAATCCGCAATCATGGGCTTGATATAGAGCACATTCTCGTAGGTGTTACGAGACTGGTTCTCGTAATGGGCATTCGAGTCGCTTAAGCCCTGCTCCTGAACAAGCCGCTTGAATGCATCTGACTCAGATAGGCCTTTGGGTGAAAGTCGCCCAGAATACCCACTAAAGATATAAGCTAGATTTGGGTATTTACGAATGAGCTCAAATGCTTTGGTAACTCGCTCCGCTGAGGAGTAAATGGAGATCTCTCCCCGATCAAGGGCAATTTGACCCCCCTCAATCGCTCCACCCAAAACAATAATTCCGCCAAGATCTTTTTCCGACAACTCTGAAAGACTGACTTTTGGCACAGCATCCTCAAGCGCCCTTAAGAAAATCTCCGACGTAGGCAAATAGCCGATGAGCAATAGATCTGTCATTGCTAGCAGCAAGAAGCGCTTACAAAGATCCGGCTTTCTGAGGCTTAAGAAAAGCAAGCTTAGCGGTATGAAAATGAAGAGCCAGTTCAAGGGCTCAATACAAAATTGCACCACTTTCGAGAAAATAAAAAAGATCGTATCCATAGTTACCATCGATCTTAACCCGTCTTAATCTTCATACCCTCAGCGCTTTACCGTAATTAGCCCTAATATAGGGGCTATGCAAAAAGCTCTCGTTTGGCTCCGTCGTGACCTGCGTCTATATGACAACGCGGCACTACACCATGCCCTGAAAAATAATAGCCAAGTTTGGCTAGCGTTTATCTTTGATAATGAAATTCTGGATCCGCTGAAAACGGAAGATCTCGATGCCAGCGGCCTAAAACATGATCGGCGCGTGGACTTTATATGGCAAGGTCTTAAACAGATAGATGAGCAATTACGTCAACAAGGTGGTGGATTGATTGTTCAGTACGGAAAACCTACTGCGTGTATTCCGAAGATTGCGGAAGCTTTGGGTGTTAATACCGTTTACACCAATCATGACTATGAACCCTCGGCTATTACGCGAGATGCCTCTGTTGCCAGATCACTAGAAAAACTTGGTATTGAATTGGAGACTTTCAAGGATCAAGTCATCTTTGAGAAGAAAGAAATTCTCACCAATTCAAATACAGTCTTTTCCATCTTTACGCCATACAAAAATAATTGGCTTAAGACCTTGCAAGAAAAAGATATCGCAGCCTATGACTGCACACCCACAAAGGGGCAATTCGCAGCTATTCCTAAAGCACTAGAAGCCCCCTTTCCACCCCTGGAGTCCATGGGCTTTAGCCCAACAGGCATTGAGACATATCTACCACCAGGGTCCGAAGGTGGTCAAAGCTTCTTGGAGGATTTTCTTCACCGCATCGATCAATATCAAATCGGTCGAGATTTCCCAGCAATCAAAGGCGTGAGCTATCTGTCCACTCACCTACGCTTTGGCATGCTATCTATTAGGGGTTTAGTACGCGAAGCCCATCGTCGCATGCTAGCAGGCAGTATGGGAGCAACGATTTGGCTGAGCGAACTGATCTGGCGAGATTTTTATTTCATGATTCTCGCCAATCATCCTCGCCTAGCAGATGGCGCCGCCTTCAAACCAGACTACGACAATATTGAATGGGAAAGCGGTGCTGTCGCTAAAAAGCTATTTAAAGCTTGGTGCGATGGCAAGACCGGATACCCATTGGTTGATGCTGCTATGTGCCAACTCAATCAAAGTGGCTATATGCACAACCGTCTCCGCATGGTGGTTGCTAGTTTTCTTACCAAAGACCTTGGAATTGATTGGCGCTGGGGCGAGATGTATTTTGCAAAACATCTCAACGACTTCGAGCTGTCTTCGAATAATGGTGGTTGGCAGTGGGCCTCTTCGTCAGGATGTGATGCGCAACCCTACTTCCGCATCTTCAATCCGATAACCCAATCCCAAAAATTTGATCCTGAGGGAAAATTCATCCGTCGCTATTTGCCACAGCTCGATAAACTTTCCAAGAAATCCATTCATGCTCCCTGGGAAGCTGGTCATATTGAACTTGAGGCAGCTGGCATCTTATTGGGGCGAGACTATCCAATGCCAGTCGTCAATCATGATGAAGCACGCAAGAAGACTTTAGTGCGCTATAGCGTAGTCAAAAAAGTAACTCCGAGCGATCCTGAAACTTAATTCCGAAGAAGTAATGCATTCCGATTTAATATAGGGCATGAGCAAGATCTACGCAGTTGGCGATATTCAAGGGTGCGCACCGTCCCTCAAGGCGCTCGTCAAAAAACTCCCGAAAGATTCCAAGATGATTTTCTTGGGTGATCTCGTCAATCGTGGACCAGATTCCTTAGGCACCCTGCGCTACCTTAAGCAATTACAAGAAGAAAAACGCATCGAATGCATTCTCGGAAACCATGATCTCCATTTACTCGCAGTAGATGCCGGCATCCGCAAGACTAAGGGGCTAGATACCGTTCAACCCATTCTTGACGCTCCCGATAGGGCTGAATTGATTCATTGGCTAAGGCACAGACCAATGGCCCTCAGCAACGGTAAGGTCTTAACAGTCCATGCCGGCGTTCTACCGCAGTGGGATCTGCAGCAGACCATTGATTGCGCGCAAGAAGTAGAAAAAGCGCTTCGCAAAAAATCCTATAAAGATTTTTTAGCGAATATGTATGGCAATACACCAAACAAATGGAGCAACTCACTTAAAGGGTATGAGCGTTTGCGCATCATCACCAATGCATTAACCCGTATTCGGTTTTGTACACCAACAGGCATGATGGAGTTTGAGAGCAAGGAAGGATTTGAAGATGGTCCAAAAGGCTATATTCCTTGGTTCAAAACACAAAAGCGGAAAACTCAAGATTCCCTCATTTACTTTGGGCATTGGTCAACGCTAGGACTGCTGCGACATGAGAATGTCATTGGGCTAGATACTGGATGCGTGTGGGGTGGCAAGCTTACCGCCATAGAAATACCTGATTCGGGTAAAGCCAGCAAAGCGCTTGAGATTATTCAAGTGGATGGCTATGACCACCCACTCAGAATGTAATTATCGTTACAACTCTCCATCGCCCAATCAGAAATCCGCTTATAACTTCTTAAATGCAGTCTTTGCTGCGGCGATGATCTCATCAAGCACAGCATTGTCATGTGTAATAGAAGTAAACCCCGCTTCATAAGCAGATGGCGCCAGATATACCCCTTGATCTAACATCAAGTGGAAGAACTTCTTAAAGGCTTCGATATCAGTTTTAGTCACTGCTTCAAAAGAAGTTGGGACTTGATTGGCGAAGTAAAAACCAAACATACCGCCAACGCTATCTACAGCGAATGGCACGCCCGCTTCATCAGCCGCAATCTTTAAGCCGGCCATCAGCTTCTCTGTTTGACCAGTGAGGCATTCATAGAAACCTTCACGGGAAATAATCTCCAAAGTCTTTAAGCCTGCTGCTACTGCTACCGGATTACCCGACAAGGTACCTGCCTGGTAAACATTTCCCAAAGGCGCAAGTTTGGACATGATTTCTTTTCTACCGCCAAAGGCAGCCATCGGCATGCCGCCGCCCATCACCTTACCAAGACAAGTGAGATCGGGTGTGATGCCTTGCAAAGATTGGGCGCCACCTAGTGCAACCCGAAAGCCTGTCATCACTTCGTCGTAAATTAATACACTGCCATGCTGACTGGTGAGCTGACGCAGTGTCGATAAAAACTCAGTTGACGGCTGAATGAGGTTCATGTTGCCGGCAATCGGCTCAATAATGACCGCAGCAACCTGATCGCCCTGCTTCTGAAATACCTCCTTCAGTGCCGCCACATCGTTATATGGCAATACCAAAGTATGTTTCACTAAATCATGTGGCACACCACCAGACGACGGTGCATTTTGAGTCGAATCTGCAAAGGTTAAGAGACCAGAGCCTGCCTTCACCAGCAAGCTATCCGCGTGCCCGTGATAGCAGCCTTCAAACTTGATGATGAGATCACGGCCTGTGTAGCCACGTGCGAGACGCAAGGCACTCATTGTTGCTTCGGTCCCACTCGAGACCATGCGCACTTGCTCAATGCTAGGAACCAACTGGCAAATGCGTTCTGCTAATTCGATTTCGCCCTCGGTAGGAGCGCCGTAGCTAAAGCTGGTTTCTGCAGCCTGCTTAACTGCTTCAACCACCTCTGGGTTCGCATGGCCAGCAATCATCGGCCCCCAGGACATGATTAAGTCAATGTAGCGTTTGCCTTCAGCATCCCAAAAATAAGGGCCTTTAGCTTTAGCAACAAAGCGGGGGGTACCACCCACCTGACGAAAAGCACGGACTGGCGAGTTCACTCCACCCGGAATGGTCTTTTGCGCGCGCTCAAATAAGATGTCGTTTTGTCCCAAGATACTGCCCTGCTTTCGCTAAAGTATTTTTAGTAATTAATTCATTTAAAGCGATTAGATCGCCATCATTTCAAAATCCTCTTTGCGTGCACCGCACTCAGGACAAGTCCAGTTCATAGGCACATCTTTCCAAAGCGTTCCTGGCGCAATACCCTCTTCAGGCAGGCCTGCAGCTTCGTCATAAACCCAACCGCAAATTAAACACATGTATGTTTTAAATTCCATCGCCGTCTTCCTTGTCTATATTTATTATTTTAAATCTGTTGCAGCATCTCGTTTTTGATGCATCTCAAACTTAAACAGCCTGCATTCCAGTGGGCCATTAAACAAAGGTGTGCGCTTAGACTCTTTGATACGCAACTGCCCTGGCAAGGCCATATCTGCCGTAAGTACAAAGACATTCCAACCGCCAAAATCATCCTTCAGGTGCTGACCAAACTGTCTCAAAAACTCGACAAATTTTGGATCTTGCTCTTCCTGAGCTTGCAACTTTTTCAGAGACTCGCGGCTAGAACGTTTAGCGCTCTGACGGCCCGTTTCCAAATTAAAAGCATATCGATCTTCTGGCTCTTCGGCTGGCTCATAGGAGTCACGCTCAATATCCCCACCTGCAGCACGGTCCTGACCTCGTCCACCTTTGATGACTAAGCGCTCACCATAAGGCGGGTTCAGGAGCATGACGCCCTCTTTGACATTCGCTGGTGGCTTGCTAGCTAAGGCATCAATTTGACGAGTCACCGGGAGGCCAGGTAACTGCGCACGCTGCCAATTACCTTTAAACATGGCTACTAGGCGCTCATTAATATCGCCGCCGCTAATCCCCAAAGATTCTGAATCTGGGAACTGCTTACGTTTTTCCATCATCTCAGTCTGAGCTGCTTCCTTCAAAGCCCCCCAGCGTTTTTGTTCGGCAGCCTCATTAAAAGGCTTTAGTCTCTGAAACCCAAAACCATGGGCTGAAGTCACCAATGGGCGGTAAGCTAAACGACTCGGTTTCGCATCATCGCCATACATTCCCGCCCGAATACCGCCTGGCGGAATAGCTAAAGCCATTTGTGCAGCTTCAATCAAAAAGGTTCCGCTACCGCACATTGGATCAAATAAGGTTTGCGAAGGCCTCCAACCGGTAATCGATAAGATGCCTGCAGCGAGATTCTCTTTCAGTGGCGCATCACCTTTTTCATCACGCCAGCCACGCTTAAACAAAGCCTCACCAGAGGTATCCAAGTAAATGGTGGCATGTGTTGCTGTCAAATGCGCCTGAACGCGCACATCTGGAAATGCAGTATCAATACTTGGACGATCGCCAGTCACATCACGCAAGCGATCCACAATCGCATCCTTAATCTTTAAGGTTGCAAAATTCAGACTCTTTAATGGGGAGCGATGTGCCGTCACATCCACTCTCAAAGTTTGTTTGGATGAGAACCACTCCTCCCACGCCAAGCCACTAGCTAACTTATAAAGATCTTCCTCTTGGCGGTATGGCGATTCTGCCATCTGCAACAAAACTCGACTTGCAATTCGTGAATGCAGATTCAAGGCCATAGCAGCAGATATTGGTGCAGCTAAACCTACTCCACCTGTTGGGCTGGTCGGCGTAGGATCAATCACCCAAGCACCCAAGGCCTTACAGTCAGGGCGCTGCGCAATATTTGCTAGCTCTTGTGCAAGAGGCACTTCCAGTCCGCCTGGACAAACAACAAAAAATCTCATGAGGCTAGCAATCTAAAAAGGGTAGAGTAAAAAAATAATAAAAAAATTAAACGATTTGCTAGGGTGTAGCCTTAAGGCTTAATCACCACCAAAGCCGTCACAATCAATAAAAAAATGACGGGTACCTCGTTAAACCAGCGATACCAAACTCCTGAGCGAGTGTTCATACCGTTGCGAAATTTCTTCAGCAAGCTCCAGCAAGCATGGTGATAGCCAATCACCAAAATAACAAAGATTAATTTGGCATGCATCCAAACCTCGCCAGTACCAATCTTGAAATGCAACCAAAGAGTCAAACCCAGAAAGACTGCTGGTACCGCCAAAATAGTCATGAAACGAAAAAGACGATCGGCCATTCCAAGAAGGCGCGCATATACTTCGGGATTTTTCTCATCCGCCAAATTGACGAAAATACGTGGGAGGTAAAACAAGCCTGCGAACCAAGAGGCAATCAAGACAATGTGAATTGTCTTAGTCCATAAATATGCATTGCCCATGATGAATAGTTTCCGTTCTACAGTTTTTAATAAAAATTAATTAAGTGCGAATCTCGCCATGACCCATGACGATGTATTTCAAAGAAGTGAGGCCATCCAAACCTACAGGGCCTCGAGCATGCAATTTATCGTTCGAGATACCAATCTCAGCACCAAGCCCATACTCAAAACCATCAGCAAAACGGGTGCTGGCGTTCACCATCACGCTGGCGCTATCGACTTCACGCAAGAAGCGACTCGCTTGCGCTGGATTATTGGTAATGATGGCATCGGTATGTTTACTGCCGTATTGCTCAATATGGCCCATTGCTTCATCGATATCTGAAACCGTCTTAATCGACAAAATTGGAGCTAAATATTCTGTTTGCCAGTCTTCTTCTGTAGCAGTAACTAAGTCTTTAAAACCTGCCGTCTCAAGCGTGTTTCGGGTTTGAGCATCAACGCGCAACTCCACACCTTTGTCTTGGTAGATCTTGCAAAGCGCTGGCAGCACTTGTGGGGCAACAGTTTTATTAACCAATAAAGTCTCCATCGCATTGCAAGGCGCATAGCGCTGTGTCTTGGCGTTATCACATACCTTGATTGCCATTGCGACATCCGCATCTGCATCAATATAGGTATGACAGATGCCATCCAAATGCTTAATCATGGGTACACGTGCTTCTGCCATCAAGCGAGAGATCAAACTCTTGCCACCACGGGGAACGATCACATCAATATATTCAGTCATGGTGATCATTTCACCAACAGCACTACGGTCAGTAGTCGTCACAACCTGTACTGAATCCATAGGTAAATTGGCGGCATCCAAACCCTCTTGAATGAGCTGCGCCAATAGCGTATTTGAATCAATCGCTTCAGAACCACCACGCAAAATGACCGCATTGCCAGATTTGAGGCATAGCGCTGCAGCATCAATTGTCACGTTAGGACGAGACTCATAGATGATGCCGATCACGCCAAGGGGTACACGCATCTGGCCGAGCTCAATGCCAGAAGCTTGCTTTTGCAATGGCGTTATTTTGCCAATCGGATCTTCTAGAGAAACAATTTGCTCCAAACCCAAAGCCATGGACTCAATCGTCTTTGGGGTCATGGTGAGGCGATCGATAAATGCGGCATCCTGACCATTGGTTTGCGCACGAGCAACATCGAGTGCATTGACTCGCTGAATTTCCTCGGAGCGCTCACGCACTAACTTCGCGATATGTAATAGCGCCTGATTTTTCTGCTCGCTTGATGCACGCGCCATGGCACGTGAAGCCTGACGAGCACGCCGGCCAATATCTTGCATCATTTGCTGAATGGTGTTCTTTGAATTACTCATATATGTACTATGTCGAGATTAATATTGTTTTATCTAGCGCAATAGATTGCCCACTAAACGCAAGCCATCCCATGGATCTGCTGGTAACTCAGCCGCGTGCAATCCTTTAGCTTGACGGTCTAAACCTGCAGCCACTTGCATTGCTCTGCGTAACTTCAAAGGCTGCACTCGTTTGAGCGCCATAGGATATAAGCGCTCTTTATTACCCCAAATACGATTACTACGCATTAAGTTCTGCACAGACTCTCCAGCATCACTTGCCGCCTTCAGTTTCGATAGTATCCGAAGCTCTTCAGTCACGCTCCACAGAATCAAAACTAAAGGCTCACCCTCCCCTTTTAGACCATCTAACATGCGATTTAGACGAGGCAGATCACCAGCTAACATTGCTTCAGTCAATTCAAAGACGTTGTAGCGGGCTACCTTCAAAATGGCTGATCGAATTTGCTCCTCAGTCAGAACTCCCATGGGATGCAATAAACCCAGCTTCTGAATTTCTTGATGAGCGGCAATGAGATTTCCCTCTACCTGCTCAGCAATGAAGGCTAAAGCACGTTGCCCCTCTGGTCCTGACTGCACTTCTTGACCCTGCCTCTTGAGACGCCCCGCAATCCATTGCGGTAACTGCGTGCGGTCCAAAGAATCCAATTGAATCGCCATGCCCGCTTCATCCAGAGCGCTAAACCAAGCAGATGTTTTGGTCTTGCCATCTAACTTGGGCAAGATGATGCAAAAAATCGTATCCGGCCCTTCAGGCCCTACTGACTGAGACTCAATTTGTGCAGAAAACTGCTTAAGTGCGTCAGCACCATCACGACCGGGTTTGCCTGTCGGTATGCGCAACTCTACCCAGCGCTTATCTCCGAACAAAGACATCGTTTGGCCAGCACTTAATAAGGCACCCCAATCAAACCCACGCTCTTGCAATAAGACTTCACGATCGGTGTAACCCATTTTTTTTGCGGTGGCGCGCAATTGATCCATTGCTTCCATCATGAGGAGAGGCTCATCCCCACTAAATATATACAGGGGCTTTAATGAAGCCGCAGAATTAAGCGACTTCAAATGTACCTGTAAGGCATCGCTCTTAACCATGCGATTTGACCGTCATTCTTTAAAAGCTGCGAGCCTGCGGTGCTCGAGCAGAAGCAGAAACACGACGCAAAATCTGAACCGCTAGATCTCTACGCATCAAAGATAGAAATTGTTGAATTTGGACATCGGTGGCCAACACAGTCGATACCGAGAAGTCCATATCGCGGGTCATATAAATCTCCGCCTCTGGAACCACATCAGCTCCAGCATTGTCATACGCTCTAAATCCGACGCGGATGTTTAGGCGATAGGCAGAGATCTGACCATTCGAGTTATAGGCCAAAATTTCACGACCATTAAGATCACTAGTGATATCTAAAATCAGATCAGCATCTTTAGGATTGATTGCTACTTTCGCATCAGTACCAGTCAAAATAGCCGTCTGTAAATCTGCGCGCAAAGGTGGTGATGGGCTGCCGGTAATTGCGATCACCTTAAATGGTAAATCAACCATGCCACGCAAACGATAGCCGCAAGCGATCAGACCGCTGACTGGAGTCAAGGCGAGAAACCCAAGCATAGAACGTCGAAGTTGATTTGCGCGCATGTGTTTAGTTTCTATTCAGAATAATTCGTTAGTAATCTAAGCAACAATATTGATTAAGCGACCTGGCACCACAATCACCTTTTTAGGTGCGGCACCATTGAGCGCTTTCACAGCAGGCTCGCTCTGCAAAGCCAAAGCCTCAATTTGCTCTTTAGTGGCATCCGCAGGCACACGAATATCCCCACGTAACTTGCCATTAATTTGCAACATGATGGTTAACTCAGTTTGAATCAGTGCAGCCTCATCCACTACAGGCCATGGCGCATCTAATAGCGTACCGAAAGTTTGATCACACCCAAGCTCATTCCAAAGGGCATGCGTTAAGTGAGGCACGACTGGGTAAAGCACCCGGATCAAAATACTGAGACACTCACGCAATACAGCAGGCCTCACTGCAGTTTTGTCACCTAATTTCACAGGCTCCAAGGCATTCAGCATTTTCATTGCAGCAGAGACGACCGTGTTGTACTGACGACGCTGGTAGTCAAAATTGGCCTGCTTCAAAATAGTGTGTACTTCGCGACGCAATTCTTTTTCCGCATCATTTAAATCGCTTGGTAACACTTCACTAGCATCGCGGATTGCATCAGCCTGACTACTGGAATACATCCATACGCGGCGCAAGAAGCGAGAGGCACCTTCTACACCAGCGCTAGACCATTCAAGTTGTTGCTCTGGAGGTGCTGCAAACATTACAAAGAGTCGCGCAGTATCGGCACCGTATTGATCAATTAATGCCTGAGGATCAACACCATTATTTTTGCTCTTGGACATCTTCTCAACGCCACCAATAATGACGGGGGCACCAGAAGCATCACCTTTCAATTTCGCGCTATGAGGGCGGCCTTTTTCATCCAACTCGAGCTCGACATCCAAAGGATTCAACCAGGTCTTTTTACCGGAAGCTTCTTCGGAGTAATACGTCTCATTGAGCACCATGCCTTGTGTTAGCAAGTTTTGGAAAGGCTCATCAAATTTAATGAGATTAAGATCACGCATGACCTTTGTCCAGAAACGCGCATAGAGTAAATGCAAAATTGCATGCTCAATACCGCCAATGTATTGATCCATTGGCATCCAGTATTCATTTCGCTCATCCACCATGGTCTTCGCATCGGGACCGGTGTAGCGCATGAAATACCATGAAGAATCCACGAAGGTATCCATGGTGTCGGTCTCGCGACGTGCAGGCTTGCCACACTTTGGACATTGCACGTTCAAGAAATCTGCGCGCTTATTAAGCGGATTACCACTACCATCAGGCACACAATCCTCAGGCAATACCACCGGCAAATCCGCTTCGGGAACTGGTACAGCACCACAACCTGGATTCTGCTCATCGCCACAATGAATAATTGGAATCGGCGTACCCCAATAGCGTTGACGAGAGATACCCCAGTCGCGCAAACGGTAAGTGGTTTTGATTTCACCAATACCCATTTGCTCTAGATCTTTAGCTACTGCATCAACAGCCGCCTCATGCGACAGGCCATCATACTTACCACTATTAAGACAAACGACATCATCTTTTTGGGCATACCAATCTTGCCAGTGGCTAGTATTGAACATCTCCGATGGAGTGCGCAAGGCAATCACTTGCTTAATCGGCAAGTCATACTTCAGCGCAAAGGCAAAGTCACGCTCATCATGCGCAGGTACACCCATGACTGCGCCATCGCCGTATGACATCAACACATAGTTACCTACCCAAACAGGCACTGGCTCATTAGTCAGTGGGTGCGTCACATATAAACCCGTGAACATCCCTTCTTTTTCTTGAGTAGCGAGGTCAGCTTCAATCACACTGCCTGTTTTGCATTTCTCAATAAATGCGGATAGCTCAGGATTACTTGCTGCTGCCAATGTTGCTAACGGATGCTCAGCTGCGACTGCGCAAAAAGTAACGCCCATGATGGTGTCGGCACGCGTGGTGAAGACATATAGCTGGCCATCTTGAACAAAATCACCATGTGCATCAGCAATCTCGTGTTTGAATGCAAAACGCACACCACGACTTTTGCCAATCCAGTTTTGCTGCATGGTCTTAACGCGCTCAGGCCATCCCAAACCATCTAAACCAGATAGTAATTGCTCTGCATAGGCCGTGATATTGAAGTAATAGCCGGGTATCTCGCGTTTCTCAACCAAGGCGCCAGAGCGCCAACCGCGCCCGTCAATCACTTGCTCATTTGCCAAGACAGTTTGATCAATAGGGTCCCAGTTCACCACTTGGGTCTTGCGATAAGCAATACCCTTTTCAAGCATCTTCAAAAAGAGCCACTGGTTCCAGCGGTAGTAGTCAGGATTACAAGTAGCAACTTCACGCGACCAATCAATTGCTAGTCCCATCGCTGCCATTTGCTTTTTCATATAAGCAATGTTGTCGTAGGTCCACTTAGCTGGCGGTACTTTATTCTGAATCGCTGCATTTTCAGCGGGCATACCAAAGGCATCCCAACCCATTGGCATGAGTACGTTATAGCCTTGCATACGCAACTGCCTAGCCATCACGTCATTGATGGTGTAGTTACGCACATGTCCCATATGCAACTTGCCTGATGGGTAAGGCAACATAGAGCACGCATAGTATTTTGGTCTTGGCTTACCAGAAGCGTCTACCGCATTCTCAGTAACTTGATAAGCTTGCGCACTTTCCCAATCAGCTCGTGCTGCAGCTTCAATACTGCGGTGATCGTAATCCTTACTCATTCAATGCAACTCTTTTCTTCTATTCTGATTTACTAACTGTTTTACTGCGCTGATTTACTTCAATTACTTACGCAGGCCAAGCACATCCTGCATGTCATACAAGCCAGAATTCTGACCCTGCAAGAAGCGTGCGGCGCGCAAAGAACCTTGTGCATAAGACTGACGGCTAGAAGACTTGTGGCTGATTTCAATGCGCTCACCTTCGCCCGCAAACAAGACAGTGTGATCGCCAACAATATCGCCCCCACGAATCGTCGCAAAACCAATAGAGCCAGCTTTACGCTCACCGGTATGACCTTCGCGAGCATACACTGCAACATCATCTAATTTCTCACCAAGCGCATCCGCAATCACCTCACCCATTCGCAGTGCAGTACCAGATGGCGCATCTACCTTGTGGCGATGATGCGCTTCGATGATTTCAATGTCGTAACCTTCGTTCAACATTTTTGCTGCAATTTCCAATAACTTGAATGTGGCATTAACACCAACGCTCATATTGGGCGCAAATACGATGGCTAAATTTGCAGATGCTTTCTTGAGGCCATCGATTTGCTCTGGGCTTAAACCAGTAGTGCCGATAATCATTTTGCTGCCAGTCTTTTGCGCCACAACTAAATGTGCCATCGTGCCTTCTGGGCGAGTGAAGTCGATTAAAAACTCAGCACCAGTCAAGGCTTTCGTAATGTCCGATGTAATTGCTACGCCTGTTTTTTTACCCAAGAATGCACCGGCATCTTCACCAAGTAAAGGGCAGGACTCATGCTCGAGCGCGCCAACAAGCTCAGCGTCTGAACAATTCAGTACAGCCTCGATCAGCATTTTTCCCATGCGGCCGGTAGCACCAGCAATTGCGATTCTCATCATTTGTATCTTCATTTCTTATTAAAGGTTGCTGAAAGAAATCACTCAGCATCAACACAACAGCAATTCTTATTTAGCTTCACCAGCCTGCGGAACGTTGAGAGCGCCAGGACCCAACTGTTGAGGAGCGGGCTGAGCGTCTGGCGATTTTTTTGAGAAGCTAAAAAAGTCCCAGAAAGAACTGCTAGTGCTAGCTGCTGGCACAACTGCACCCGCTGGCAAGTTATCTGTTGGGCTAGGCACCAATAATTCAGGCTGCTGCAATGGAGGTGTAACTGGCGGCTTATTAGAGCCCGTGACCACATCCCAGAATGATCTCTTCGATTTTGCGTAGCCATCGATTTCAGCGACCAACTCGACATCTGTTGGCAATGCATCGCCTTGGAATTTGACTAATTTATCGCCTTCGAAAAATACCGTGACGCGACGTTCTTTACCCATTACCTGGCCGGAGCGCTTAAATTCAAAAATATAGTCCCAGCGATTGGCATGGAAATAGCTAGCCAGCAAAGGCGTGCCCAAAATTTGACGAACTTGCTCGCGACTCTGACCCACTTGCAGTTTGGCGTACTGCTCACTCGAAATAAAGTTACCCTGAACCACATCTGGAACATAAGGTCTAAATAATGTATTCATCCAAGCGCGCTGGGTTTCATCTACAGCGCTGGTGCAGCCAGTAGCGATCATTACCGAGCTCAGTGTGGCGATTACTAACCCTGACCGAGCAAGGCCAAAAACTCCAAAAATAGAGTTCAAAAGTCGGGTAAAAAGTTGAAGGCAATTTTGCATGGCAGGCCGTATCATTAAGACATTGATTTTAGCTCGCAAACCCATGAATATGAACCAAAACCCGACTCCAGCAGATTTACGCGACATTGGCCTCAAGGCAACTGGTCCACGCATGAAAATCTTAGACTTTTTTCATCAGAATGGCGGGACCCACTTTAGTGCTGAAGACGTCTTTATGGCCCTAGCCAAGGAAGATAAAGAGATTGGTTTGGCCACGGTATATCGGGTGCTAACCCAGTTTGAACAAGCCGGCCTATTGCTCCGCAGCCATTTTGAGTCCAGCAAAGGGGATGGCAGAGCCATTTACGAGCTTAATGAGGGACAGCACCACGACCACTTGGTTTGCTTAGATTGTGGGCATGTAGAGGAGTTTGTAGATGAGGCAATTGAGAAAAGGCAGCGCGATATTGCTAAAAACCTCGGTTTTAAGCTCCAAGAGCACTCCCTAGCCATGTATGGCCACTGCCAAAAGAAAAATTGCCGCAATAAGGTAAAGGCCTAAATCCAAATTATTTAGATTTTATCTACAGATAACGAAAAAAGACCTAAATTGAGGTCTTTTTTGCATCAAAAACAAGATTTTAAGCGCTGTTAGACTTAAAACCGGGTTGATTTCTTACTTTACCGCCATCAACGCTTCGGCAGCATTGAGCATTTGGACTGAATAGCCCCATTCGTTGTCGTACCACGCCAGAACCTTAACTAACTTGCCATCCGCCGAAACGCGAGTTTGGGAGGCGTCATAAATACTAGGACGTGGGTCATGATTAAAGTCGATCGACACCAAAGGCAAAGTGTTGAAACCAAGGATTCCCTTCAATTCACCCTCGCTTGCCGTCTTGAGGATGGAGTTCACTTCATCGACGCTAGTTGCACGGCTAGCAGCAAACGTTAAATCGACTACAGAAACGTTAATAACTGGAACGCGCATTGCAAATCCATCAAAACGACCGGCTAATGCTGGCAACACCAAGCCAACCGCTTTTGCTGCACCTGTCTTTGTAGGGATCATGCTGGTCACTGCAGAGCGGGCACGGCGCATATCCTTGTGATACACATCAGTAAGAACCTGGTCATTGGTAAAGGCATGAATCGTGGTCATCAAGCCAGACTCGATACCAATCTTTTCCAGCAATGGTTTGACCAACGGCGCTAAACAGTTAGTCGTACAGCTCGCGTTAGAAACCACGACGTCGCTTGGCTTTAGGACTTGTTGGTTTACGCCATAAACAATTGTGGCATCCACATCTTTTTCGCCCGGAGCGGAGATCAATACTTTCTTGGCGCCCTGAGAAATGTGCACCATGGCTTTTTCTTTTGAAGTGAATTTGCCTGAGCACTCGAGCACCAAGTCGACGCCCAACTCACCCCATGGGGTTTCTAAAGGATTGCGAGTAGAGAACATTTTGATGCGATCGCCATTGACTACCATGCAATCACCATCTACTTTTACTTCCGCAGGGAAACGACCATGCGCAGAATCATATTGCGTCAGGTGTGCATTGATGTCGATATCTCCCATCGCGTTAATTGCGACGATTTTGATATCACGTCTTGGCTTGCCATTGACTTGATCTTCATACAAAGCACGTAAGACCATGCGACCAATACGACCATAACCGTTAATTGCGACACGAATTGTCATTCCATTCCCCTTGCTAATTTTGAATTCTTAAATAAATACCTTGCTTCTTGTCTTTTCTATTTCTTTGCGATGCATTGCTTCACAGTTTTAGCAATCTGATCAACCGTTAAACCAAAATATTCGTAGAGCACCGGTGCTGGAGCTGATTCACCAAAAGTATCAACACCATGTACTGCTGCACAACCATACTTCCACCAGAAATCACTCACGCCTGCTTCCACTGCAATGCGTGGAATATCTGCCGGCAAGACTTTTGATTTGTAAGCGGCATCCTGTTGGTCAAATACGGTTGTTGATGGAATCGATACCACACGGATTCCAAATCCTTCACTATCTAAACGCTCGGCAGTTTGCAAAGCCAAAGCAATTTCAGAGCCAGTGGCAATGATCACTGCATCGATCTTCGATTTCTTCGGGTCACGCAACACATATCCACCACGTGCAATATCTTTTACTTGCTGAGTATTGCGCGGCACAAATGGGCAGTTTTGACGACTGAAGATGAGCGCGCTTGGGCCATGTTTACGCTCAATCGCTGCACCCCATGCAACCGCACTCTCAGTCGTGTCACATGGACGCCAAACCATCAAATTCGGGATCAAACGCAAGCTCGCTACGTGCTCAACAGACTGGTGTGTTGGGCCATCTTCGCCCAAGCCAATAGAGTCGTGTGTGAAGACAAAAATACTACGCAGCTTCATCAGTGCAGCCATGCGTAAAGCATTGCGACTGTAATCAGAGAAGGTTAAAAAGGTGCCGCCGAATGGAATATATCCACCATGCAAAGCGATGCCGTTCATGATGGCGCTCATACCAAATTCACGAACACCGTAATTGATGTGGTTACCCCATTGGTCGCCACGCACAGCTTTGCATGAAGACCAGTTGGTTAAATTAGAACCCGTTAAGTCGGCAGAGCCACCCATGAACTCTGGCAAGGCAGGCGCTAATGCTTCGATGGCATTTTGACTTGCCTTGCGAGTAGCAATGGTTTCTGCTTTAGTTTCGCAAGTTTTTAAATAAGCATCTAAAGTTTTAGAGAAATCTTTAGATAAGTCACCTTGCATACGACGCTGTAATTCAGAAGCCAATTCTGGGTATTTATTTTTGTAGGCTTGGAATTCTTTATTCCACTCATGCTCAGCAGCTTGACCGCGCTTCTTAAAATCCCAGGCCTCATAAATATCTTTTGGAATTTCAAACGGTGCATATGGCCAGTTCAACGCAACACGAGTTGCTGCAATTTCTGTCGCACCCAATGGCGAGCCATGTACCTTATCGCTACCAGCCATATTCGGCGAGCCTTGGCCAATCGCTGTCTTACAACAGATCAGGGTTGGTTTATCACTTTTCTTGGCTTTAGCAATTGCGTTTGATACAGCCTCTGCATCATGACCATCGACATCGCGCAGAACATTCCAACCATAAGCCTCAAAACGCTTTGGGGTATCTTCGTTAAACCAAGAAACTACTTTGCCATCAATGGAGATGCCGTTGTCATCCCATAGTGCAATCAATTTATTGAGCTTGAGTGTGCCAGCCAATGAACACACTTCATGACTAATACCTTCCATCAAACAACCATCACCTAAAAATACATAGGTGTAGTGATCAACAATATCGTGGCCCGGGCGATTAAATTCTTGCGCTAATAATTTTTCAGCAAGCGCCATACCCACTGCATTTGATATACCTTGACCCAATGGACCGGTAGTCGTTTCGACACCAGGAGTAATTCCATACTCAGGATGTCCCGGAGTTTTACTATGAAGTTGACGGAAATTTTTCAACTCACCAATTGGTAAGTCGTAACCGGTCAGATGCAACAAGGAATACAACAACATAGAACCATGACCATTTGATAAAACAAAGCGATCGCGATTCATCCAATGTGGATCTGTTGGGTTATGTTGCAGATGCTCATTCCAAAGGCCGACTGCAATATCAGCCATACCCATTGGCATTCCAGGATGACCAGAATTGGCTTGTTGAACTGCATCCATGGATAAAGCGCGAATGGCGTTGGCCATACGAATTTGAAGGTTTGACATCGTAAATTGGGTCTCTGGAAAATTAATTAGCTATATTTCAGTAATGCCTCAATTTTATCTTCCCGGGCCATGGGAAATCCAAAAGCCAAATACCCTCACCCCCGAGCTCGCCCATCACTTGCGCGTACGTCGCATCCAAGTTGGCGAATCTTTCCCCATCTTTGATGGCAAAGGTCATGTTGCCAAGGCAAAACTGCTTTCCCTAGGTAATAAGTCTGGGGAAGCCCAGTTAAGTGATGTCCGCGAAGATACGCACCGGGAGAGTCCCTATGCCATCACCCTGGCGCAAGGACTTGCTGGCGGCGATAAGATGGATTGGGTCGTTGAGAAGGCCATAGAGACCGGGGTGCAGGTCATTGCGCCTTTGCAGTGTGAACGCTCAGTCATTAAATTAACGCGCTCTAGCGATGCCGACAGAGCTCAAAAGCGACTTTTGCACTGGGAGGGGATTGTTCAGGCAGCATGCGAACAATGTGACCGCACGGTTTTAGCCTCTGTAGAGCCTATTCAAAGTTTTGAAAGTTATCTACAAAAGCCACAAAAAGCCAAACTTAAACTACTTTTAAGCCCAGATACAGACAAAAGCTTATATTCAGTATTAATTGAAAGCCCGCCGCAGGATGTGATTTTGATGATTGGACCCGAAGGCGGGCACTCCCCAGAAGAAGAGAATCAAGCAGAAGCTGCTGGCTATCAAATAGTCTCTTTAGGAGATCGAGTATTGCGAACTGAGACCGCTGGAATTGTCGCGATCACTGCTGTTAACAGTATTTGGGACCCGGAAATGCAAAATCGCCTCAAATAGAGGCGATTTATGCTGAATTACTGCTGAGTCAATTAGGCAAATGAATAGAACACACGATAAGGTGTGCGACGCTCTGACCAGAAATCGACAGCATCACGGAACACATCCAATAATGTTTCGCGCGCTTCTTTGTCAAACTTCTGTGTACAAGGCAAGCCTTCGAGCACCACTACGAAACCTGGCTGTGGGCCAGACTTGTCAACCGTAGTTGTCAAAGCATCCAATAAAGGATCGAAATTCTTCGCTTGTTGCTTAGTAAATGTATAGGCAATTGCAATTGCCTCCAACACTTCACCCTTAGTCATTGCATTTGCACAATTTGCATAAATGAAGTGTTGACCAAGCTCAGTAGCCGCTTCCTGTAAGTCAGGAGTGCGGAAAGCACGGATAGATTGCACGATATTAGGGCGCACACTGCGCAACATTGCCGGCGGTCCGGCATCGCGAACGGCCAAAGCGGCACGCCAAGAAGCTGTCACTTTTTTCCCCGAAACTTGATTTGCTGCATAGGTTTGTAAACGAGATAAACCACCCTCGGCATAGATGTTGGCAGCAGATGACTCGGTTTCAAGTCGATCGTTGCTATCCCAACTTTCAGCTCGACTGTGTTCGTCGAAGCCTACTGTAGTGCCGTTTTCAGAGCGATTATTCATGATGGGTGCTAGGTTACCCTTAACACGCCATCAAATCAAGCCCAATTACAGTGCATTTTATATAAACCATTGATTTATATAATAATTATTTATGTTAGTTATTGCTAACTAACATAAATAAAAGACTACATTTAATGCTTAAGCCACGCCCCTAGCATTACTTGCTGCCTCAACTACCGCCAAAGTGGTGACATTGACGATGCGGCGCACAGTAGCTGATGGCGTCAGAATATGAATCGGCTTAGCAGCACCCAATAACAATGGTCCGATTGCAATACCGTTACCAGCAGCAGTCTTTAGCAAGTTGTAAGAAATGTTGGCAGCATCAATATTTGGCAACACTAGCAAGTTGGCATCGCCTTTTAAAGGGGATGAAGTCACTGCGCTGGCACGAATAGTTTCATCCAAAGCGCTATCGCCATGCATTTCACCATCAACTTCGAGACTTGGGTCTGCCTTTTGAATCAAAGCCAACACTTCACGCATCTTGACTGCAGATGGAGCGCTGCTTGAACCAAAGTTGGAATGAGACAAGAGTGCAACTTTAGGTGCCAAACCTAATTTGCGCATTTCACTTGCAGCCATTAAGGTCAATTCAGCCAACTGCTCTGCAGTTGGATCAATATTGACATGGGTATCCAATAAAAATACTTGGCGTCCTGGCAAAATTAATCCCGACATTGCACCATAGACATTGGCGCCAGGTTCACGCCCTACCACTTCGTCAACATATTTCAAATGCGTTGCTGAATTACCAACCGTTCCGCAAATCATGCCATCAGCCATACCTTTGCTGATCATGATTGATCCAATCAAGCTATTGCGACGACGCATTTCTAACTTAGCAAAAGATTCAGTAACGCCCTTGCGCTCAGTCAAGCCTAAATAGGTTTGCCAGAAATCACGATAACGAGGATCACTCTCTGGATTCACAATCTCGAAATCTTCGCCTGACTTAATGCGTAAACCAAACTTACCGATACGATGCTCAATTACCGCTGGTCGACCAATCAAGATTGGTGTGGCAAGGTGCTCATCGGTAATGATTTGCACAGCGCGCAATACACGCTCATCTTCACCCTCGGCAAACACAATGCGTTTTTGTGCGGCAGGTACACGTTTAGCAATGCTAAACAGTGGCTTCATCAAAGTGCCGGAGTGATACACAAATTGCTGCAACTGATTACGGTAAGCATCAAAGTCTTTAATCGGACGTTGTGCAACACCATCATCCATCGCTGCTTTAGCAACTGCAGGTGCAATTACAGTAATTAAACGTGGATCAAATGGTTTCGGAATTAAATACTCTGGACCAAAAGACAGGTTCTCAATACCGTACACAGAGGTAACCACTTCGCTCTGCTCAGCTTGCGCCAATTCCGCCACAGCCTTAACTGCAGCGACTTCCATGCCGCGTGTAATGGTAGTAGCGCCCACATCGAGTGCACCGCGGAAAATGAATGGGAAGCACAACACGTTATTTACTTGATTTGGATAATCAGTACGGCCAGTTGCCATCACAGCATCGGGACGAACTTCTTTTACCTCTTCAGGAAGAATCTCTGGAGTTGGATTAGCTAAGGCATAGACCAATGGCTTAGGCGCCATCTTCTTAACCATGTCTTGTTTCAACACACCGCCAGCAGAAAGACCTAAGAAAATATCAGCACCTTCAATTGCTTGATCGAGTGTGCGTAAGTCCGTATCTTGACAGAATGGCTCCTTCTCTGGATCCATCAATTCTTTACGGCCTTTGTACGCAACACCAGCTAAATCTGTAACCCAAATATTTTTACGAGGGATGCCAAGGTCAACCAATAAATCTAAGCAAGCCAATGCAGCAGCCCCAGCACCAGAGGTAACTAACTTCACATTACCAACATCTTTGCCAACTACTTTTAAGCCATTGAGAATCGCAGCAGCCACTACGATTGCAGTTCCATGTTGATCATCATGGAAGACTGGGATCTTCATGCGCGCTTGCAATTTACGTTCGACTACAAAACAATCTGGCGCTTTGATATCTTCTAAATTGATACCGCCGAAGGTCGGCTCAAGTGCTGCAATGATTTCAACCAACTTATCTGGATCGTTTTCATTCACTTCAATATCGAAAACATCAATGCCAGCAAATTTCTTAAAAAGAACTGCTTTACCTTCCATCACCGGCTTACTAGCCAATGGTCCAATATTTCCTAAACCCAAGACCGCGGTACCGTTAGTAATCACGCCGACTAAATTACCACGTGCTGTGTAACGGAATGCATTAGCAGGATCTTTGACAATCTCTTCACACGCCGCAGCGACACCAGGAGTGTAGGCAAGAGCCAGGTCTCGCTGATTGGTTAACTGCTTGGTTGGGGCAATTTCGATTTTTCCTGGAACGGGAAACTCGTGATAGTGGAGAGCTGCTGCTCTTAAATCCGCTATTTGTTGTTCTTTGCTGCTATTGCTTGGTTTACTCATCAGTTCACTCATCAATCAGACTTATTCAAGCTTCTAATTCTATTCCTCTCGGATGAAAGATTCCTAAGAGCCATAAAATGGGGCATGCAATCTCAAACTTCCTCAATTGGCGAATTTGACCTGATTCAGCGTTTCTTCAAAGCGCAGTCGGAACTCATGCTTGCCAATAATCCCAGCTCAGTGAAGCTGGGGATTGGCGATGACTGTGCCCTACTAAAAACCGAACCCACCGAAGAAATTGCAATCACTAGCGATATGTTGGTCTCCGGACGACACTTTTTTGCCGATGCCAACCCAGAGCGCTTGGGCTGGAAAGCCTTAGCCGTCAACCTCTCAGACCTAGCAGCCATGGGCGCTAGGCCTCTGGGCTTTACTCTGTCACTAGCCTTACCAGAGCCGAATCCGGCCTGGCTCGAGGCCTTTAGCAATGGTTTATTTGCCATTGCAAATACCTATGCTTGCCCATTGATTGGTGGCGACACAACCGCTGGTCCACTCAATATTTGCATCACCGCCTTTGGCGGCATTCCAAAAGACAAAGCCATTCTTAGATCGGGGGCATCGGAAGGTGATGACATTTGGGTTTCAGGAACCGTTGGTGACGCCAGACTTGCACTTGCTGCACTGCGTCATGAAATTGAGCTATCAAAAGAAAATTTGGCGAGCGTTGAAGCAAGCATGCATCAACCGACCCCTAGACTAGATTTAGGCATTGCCTTGAGAGGCATTGCGAATTCTGCTTTAGATGTATCCGATGGCTTATTAGGCGACCTGAAGCACATCCTTAAACAGTCGGGAAAAGATGCAGAAATCTTTTTAGACCAGATTCCCAAATCTGACACTCTGCGCAAGCAATCAGCAGCCATCCAAAATCAATATGCTGCGAGTGGCGGTGACGATTATGAGCTGTGCTTCACGGCACCAAGCAGCAAACGGGATGTCATTGCCAAAATAAGTGCAGATCTGAATCTTCCACTCACGCAGATTGGTAGCATCAAATCCATGCAACACTCAGCACCTGCGATACACATCATCGATAACGATGGGAAAGAATTAAATTCTCAGCAAGCAGGTTTACTGCTGAAATCTTTTGATCACTTCGCATGAACATCCAAACCAATACGCCGAACTCCTCCGCCCTTATTCCCAGCTTAAAGTGGGTTTTTAGCAAACCTAGTCGCGCCCTTGCATTCGGCATGGGCAGTGGTTTAGCGCCATTCGCCCCTGGCACTGCAGGAACGTTGTGGGCCTGGGCAACTTTCTTGCTGGGCGAGTATTTTTTATCCACTGAAGCATGGCTATGGATTATTAGCGCAGGGATTCTCCTAGGTTGCTGGATCTGCGGACGAGTCAGCGAAGAGTTGGGTAAAAAAGATTTTGGTGGAATTGTGTTGGATGAAGTGCTTGCCTTCTGGATTGTGTTGATTTTCATTATGCCGGCAAGCCTATGGGTGCAAATTTTGGCATTCGCACTCTTCCGGTTTTTTGACGCCATCAAGCCAGGTCCGATTGGAATGATTGATCGACACTTTAAACGCTTAGAAAATGGCGATAACTCCTCTCCATCCAATTTTGGTTTAATGCTTTGGCGCGGCTTCGGAATCATTGCTGACGATTTGGCTGCAGCATTTTTTACTCTACTCACCATTACGCTTTTACATATTGGATTGAGCCACCTCTCATGAAAAATAACAACGATCCTCAACATGAACTAGCGAGAGCAATTGCCCTGACTTTAGTGGGCCGGGGTTGGAAAATTGCCTTAGCTGAATCCTGTACCGGCGGCCTTGTCTGCGCAACTCTGACGGATTTAGCAGGTTCCAGCGATTGGCTTGAGCGAGGCTACATTACCTATAGTAATGCCGCGAAATCTGAATGCTTAGATGTGCCAGTGGAAACGATTGAATCTTTTGGCGCAGTCAGCGAAGAAGTTGCTAAAGCCATGGCTGAGGGGGCGCTTCGCAATGCCAATGTCAACACTGCCATCTCCATTACCGGCATCGCTGGCCCAACAGGTGGTTCACCTGAAAAACCAGTTGGTACTGTTTGCTTTGGCTGGGCAATTGAAGAGAGTATTGGAAATGATGTGATCAATACCGCCACACTGACCAAGCATTTCAACGGTGATCGTCAAATCGTGCGGGAACAAGCACGCGATTTTGCGCTCTCTCAATTTCTGGAATTGCTTAAACCTAAAAACGCCTAACAAGGCAGCACTACAGAATTAGCGTGAGCTTAGCCAGCCCTTGTGGCGGAAGTAGCCCAATGGAATCATCGCTGAGATCACCATAGAGATAATGGCGACTGGATAACCCCAAGTCTCTTCGAGTTCAGGCATGTATCGGAAGTTCATTCCCCATACGCTTGCCAATAAAGTTGGTGGCATTAAGGCAACAGATACCACCGAGAAGATCTTGATAATCTTACTTTGGTTCAAGTTAATAAAACCGACTGTCGCATCCATCAAGAAGTTAATCTTATCGAACAAGAATGCAGTATGGTTTTCTAGTGAATCAATATCTCGCAAAATCTGACGTGCTTCTTCTTGCTGCTCATCGGATAGTAATTTGCTACGCATTAAGAAAGATAGCGCACGACGGGTATCCATCACGTTACGACGAATACGTCCGTTGGTATCCTCTTCCTTAGCAATCGTTTCGAGCACTTCTTCTGCATCGTTATCGGTGATGTCATCTTGCAGAACACGCTTACCTGCTTGCTCGAGATTTTCATAAACTTCTTCCAAAGCATCGGCAGAATATTCAGCGTCAGTGGAGTACAGGTCGAGCAAAACATCTTTTGCATTGCTTACTGAACCAGGACGCAAACGGGCACGCAAACGCACTAAACGGAACACCGGTAAATCTTCATCATGAATCGAGAACAAGACTTGCTTGGTCATCACGAAAGCAACTCGCACGTTGCGAGAAGTTTCTTCTTCGTCCAATAGGAAATCAGTGCGAATATGGAGGTGGCCATCATCAGCCTCGAAATAACGCGCAGAAGCTTCTAAGTCGCCCAAATCATCTAATTCAGGCAAAAGAACGCCAAAAGCCTCTTTAATCCACAGGAGCTCCTCTTCTTCGGGATCAACAACGTCAATCCAGATAGGGTTGGAGTATTGCAACAATTCATTGCGATCTTCCACTTGCTCTTGCGAGAGGCGGCCATTTTGCAGGACGAACAAGTTGATCATGGTGGACTCCTAAGGAATGTGCGCTAGTTTATCCTATAGAACATGACAGTTTCACTAAAATAAGCCTAATCCCAATGAACTCCAGCCCAAATACCTTTACCCAACAACTCCAGTCTGCATGGGCTTCCCAAGGCAGTATGTTGTGTGTGGGCTTTGATCCAGATCCCAAGCGCCTGCCCGGTGTATTTCAGGGCAAGCCTGAGGGGATTTTTGAGTTCTGCCGCGAGATCGCTGATGCCACTGCAGATACCGTCTGCTCCTTTAAGCCCCAGTTCGCCTACTTCGCCTCCCAAAGAGCCGAAGCCCAACTAGAAAAGCTGACTAGATACCTTAAAGATAAATACCCCCATATCCCAGTCATACTGGACTCCAAGCGTGGTGATATCGGCAGCACTGCCGACCACTATGCCTTAGAGGCCTTTGAACGCTATGGCGCGGATGCCGTTACCGTGAACCCTTACATGGGATTTGACACGATCGAGCCTTACCTAAAGCACGCCGGCAAGGGTGTGATTGTTTTATGCCGCACCTCAAATCCAGGGGGCTCTGACCTTCAATTCTTAAATGTGACCCCCAATGGCGAACCGCTTTACCTGCATGTTGCCAAGCTGGCTGCACAAAAATGGAATGCCTCTGGCCAAATCAGCCTCGTAGTTGGCGCAACCTTCCCCGAAGAAATTGCCAAGGTGAGAGCAATTGTGGGTGAGATGCCTTTGCTCATCCCGGGTATTGGCGCTCAAGGTGGCGATATCGATGCCACAGTGAAGTCTGGTGGCATCCCCAATAAACCAGGTACTGGCATGATGATTAATTCTTCTAGAGCAATTCTTTATGCAAGCTCAGGAAATGATTTTGCTCAGGCCGCTAGAAAAGTGGCCGCCACCACTAGAGATGCATTAAGAGCTGCAGCTAGCAAATAAAATTAGGCTGGGCTACAAAAATCTAACGCGTCTTTGGTTTTGCAGTGGGCGCTAAAGCTACTCTATCCATGTTTTCTAAAATAAAGTCTTGCCGCGTAGGGAAGTGAATGTTAGCCCTACGACAGTACTGCGCTTTGTCGAAACACTTTGGTGCTGGCAATGCAGAGGCTAAAGCTGCCGCCTGCTCACGGTCAAGTGATGCTGGCTTTACTCCATAGTAATGCTGAGAGGCGGCACCAATTCCAAAAATACCCTCACCCCACTCTACTGAATTCAGATAGATCTCGAACAATCTTTGTTTAGATAGCATTACCTCAAGTAAGCCTGTAATGATGAGTTCCTGCGCTTTGCGAAAATAATTCTGCTCAGATGAAAGAAAGAGATTTTTTGCTAGTTGCTGTGTAATTGTGGAACCACCACGTAAAGTAGTTTTAGATTTACCGCCCTGTTGATTGAGCTGTGAATTTTTAGCCCATGCTTTTTGCATATCTTCAACCCGCACCCCCATGTGCTGAAAAAAGATATCGTCTTCACTCACCAAAACAGCACGTTTGAGATTGCTGGAGATTTTGTCGTAAGGAACCCAGCTCGACTGCACGGGGCAAGACCAATGCAAACCGCAAAGCCGCCAACGCTCTGCCCTCTGAAATGCAGTACTACTTGGATCAAGTGCCGTCCACATTCCAATCTGAATGACAAAATACATTTGCATGGTAATAAAACCACCCAGTAAACATTTCAGAAGGTAAGAAAGCCAGCGCATCAAAGCTCAGCTAAAAACTAGGAAGTACGAAGTTCTGTCAAGACGGCGCGAGGATCAATCGCATCAGCAAGCGTAGCGCCACGCCAAATTAAGAATGCATCTGCAGCCTGCTCTACTAACATGCCCAAGCCATCACTCACCCGTGAACCGCGATGTAATGCTTGTTGCATAAACGCAGTGGCTTTGCCATAAACCATGTCATAGCCAAAAGATTTTGAAGTAAAAATATTGCTTGCTGCCACATCGCTAATCGGGGATGCATCGGATAAGCCAGCAGCAGTGGCATTAATAATGAGATCAAAAGAAGATGCAGTCTTACTAGCATCTTCAAGATCGCTTAAAGAAACCGCTTGTAGTGCAACATTCAGTGAGCCAGCCAAACCACCAAACAAATGAACCAATTCCTCAGCCTTAGCATTGGATCGGTTGGCAATCATTAATTCTTTCGGCGACTGTTCCAGCAATGGACCAAGCACTCCACGCGAAGCGCCACCCGCCCCCAATAATAGAATTCGGGAGCCTTTAATCTGAATACCCTGTGCCAATAGGTCTCTGACTAAACCAGCGCCATCGGTGTTATCACCAAAGATTTTTCCATCTTCAATACGTAAAGTATTTACAGCTCCAGCCAGCTGCGCACGCGGCGTTAATACATCTGCAAGTGCCTGGGCGTCCAACTTAAATGGTACAGTGACATTCATACCCTTACCGCCAGCAGCAAAGAAAGATTGCGCAGCAGATTTGAACTCATCAAGTGCAGGCTGCAAACGACCATAGTGCATCTTTTGATTCGCCTGCTCAGCAAAACGTTTATGAATAGCGGGCGATTTGCTATGTGAGATTGGATTCCCTGCAACCGCATAGACATCCACACCAGGAAATTGGGTGGGGTCGGTATGCAATTGCGCGGAAGTAGCTTGACTCATAGTGACTACAGGATAAGCGAAATTGAGTGACGTCTACTGAATTAAGGGCGCAGATCTAAGCGATCAGATCCATCTCTTGTGAAATCAAAAGTAGAAACCCAATCTAAAATATCAATCTGATTGCGCATTTCTGCAGGGAAAACTCCAAAGGGAGCAGAAGCACGAACAATCGCCAAGGCCTGGCGATCTAACTCAGGATTGCCAGAACTTCGACCAATGCTTAGCCCATCCTTACCCTGAGCGTTGTTAGCAATACGCCCTTGAGCATCAACACTCACCACAATGATCAAACTGCCGTATAAAGGGCGTCCGTTAGCCCGTGGGAAAAATGCACTCCCATAGGCCTCTATCTTTTGACGCATAGCATCGTAATACTGTGCAAATACAACCGCCTTGGTGCTAGCCCCAGTCAAGACCTTGCGACGTGGCTCTCGCCCATTGACCTGCAAACGCTTCGCTAACTCAGCTTCTAAGGAGTTCAGCTGCGACGTCACCTTTTTCTCATCACCACTTTTACGACCGCCTGAAAGTGCTCGATCTGCATCGAGCTTCGCCAGCATCTGCTTTTGCTGCTTCTCTAAGGCCTCAAGGCGGGCGTCTGTACCCAGCCTTGCTCGGTGGAGAGCGCTAGCATCTTGAGTGGGGCTATTGCCTCCTCCATGCAAATCCGCTTGCGCTAATTTGTTAGCTTGCTTGGGCGCCACCTGATTACTGGCATTGACCAAGACAACGCTCAGTGGCGTATTTAAACGGCGACTTTCAATTTCTCCCATGCCCCAGCGAAATGATAAGAAGATCAGATGAGCCAGAATAGAGAGGCCAAGGGCATATCCAAATGGATAGCGGCGCCAACTACCATCTAGGCGCTCCACTAACTTAGCAAACTTAGGTGGGACTTGCATCACTCTCAGGAACTTCTGGTGTTTCTATATGCAGCACGCGCACTCCCGCGGTAAGTTGCAAAAGATCTACGTCAGCAATAATCACTTCAGCTCGAGTCATGCGAGGGTGCGTCGCCAACTCCGGGACCGGCAAATGCAATGGGACAGGCTCCACTCGGGACATTCCCTCTTTAAGGTGTCGTACGAAAACCTGTTTAGGAACTTCATCCTGAGCAGCCCAGCGCAAACACCAATATTTCTCAAGACGATCTTGATATTCTGCATAGGCCGAATAACAAGCCTCAAAGTCAGCAGCGATCCCCATCAAGGCGGCATCTCGTGGTGGAAATGGCGCCACCATCTTGGCAGTGATGCCATGCTTGGCTATTGCAATTAACTGCCACTGATTCACTAAATCCGAATAACGGCGCAGTGGTGAAGTACACCAGGCGTAGTAATCCAGACCCAATCCTTCATGAGGACCAGGTGTGGTCTGCATACGCGTGCGCAAAGGACCCCAGCCCTTTTGAGTACGAAATAAGCCAGGTACTCCATGGTCAGCCAGCAAACGTCCTGACGCACTATTGCAATAAATCATCCATTCAGCAACGATCGTATCCAAAATCGAGCCGCGTTGACGCGGAGTAATGTCTACTCGCTGTGCGCCATTAAGTTCCCTAATTTGAAAATGAAAGTCTCTTGCTAAGGCGTTAGGATCCAAAACTCCTAATTGCTCAGCGCGCAATCCATTGGCTACGCGCTGCTCTTGACGGCCTGCATGCAATAGCTTTGCCGCTGACCACAAAATACTTAACTCTTCGCGATACGAATACTTAGCAGATGCATCAGCCAAACTTTCTTCCGTTACCAGGTGCTCCAAATTCTCTAGACGCAGATTTGCTCCCATAGGAACCATCTCGGCGCGTAACTGCAGAGTCTCCTTATCTACAACTCCAGCAGCATCGATATCCACATAAATCGATAAAGCTGGGCGAGCGGCACCCTCATCCAATGAGAACTGCGAAATCACTGTGTCAGGCAACATCGTGATCTTGTCGCCAGGAAAATACACCGTGGACATCCGGGTACGAGCGACCATATCCAAATCATCATCCTTAGCAATCACCAAACCAGGTGCTGCAATATGAATACCAATCCGATGCCCACCACCCTCAAGCGCAGTCACTGATAAAGCGTCATCAATTTCAGTAGTACCTGAATCATCAATCGAGAAGGCGGTGACTTCAGCTAGGGGCAATTCTGAGATGGCAGCATCTAGTGCGGCTTGGTCAACAACCAAACTTGGGTCATGCGCAGCACCTCGCGGGAAATGAGTCTTTAAGAACATCCCTTGGTGATATTGCAAAGGCGAATCAATCGCACCACAGCGAATCATCAACTGCGCAGGAGATTCACCTGATTCGGTACACGCCGCAATTAAAGCTTTATAGGCAGAGGTATTTTTATCCGGAGAAAACAATAATTGATTTGCTTGAGACTGGAGCGTTTCTGGAAACACACCGGCCACCAACTCTTTTTGCCATGCGGCCTGCTGCTCTAATTCTTTTTGCTTACGCTCGAGTGCAGCCAGACCAGCTTGCAACTGCTCTAGTGGCGCTCTTTGAAAACGTCCGCGCCCTTTACGACGGAAAAATACCGGCGCACCTTGTAAGGCAATGGCTAATGCCGTCTGTTGCGGGATGGTGGCTTGTGCTCCAAAGTATTCTTGAGCAACATCCACTAAACCAAATTCTTCGTCAGGCGCACAGTCCCATAAGAACTGTAGATCAATCTCTTTAGATAAAGTATTTGCCTCATCCATTAAGGCTTGCGGTTCTGGTTTTTCAAAACGCAGCCAAACTTCTTTGGCTTTTAGTTTGATCTTTTTCCCAGACAAGCTCGTCGCCTGCCAAGATTCAGCATCCCCAGCGCCCGAGGCAGACTGGACCGTGGCGACCTTGATGTCTCCACCCTCTTCGTATAAAAGATGCATGCTTAGAGTGAGATCCCGCCGCTGGCCTCAAGTGCTACGCCATTGATATAACTGGCTTCATCGCTTGCTAAGAATAAGTACACGTTCGCCATTTCTTCGGGAGTACCTAAGCGACCAAGCCAGCTGCGCTTTTCAATATCCTTCAGGATGTTTTCTGGCATGGCTTTGACCATTTCAGTAGCAATAAAGCCTGGGCAAACTGCATTTACTCGAATACCTTTTGCACCCAATTCACGCGCCCAAGTTTTAGTAAAACCAATGACGCCAAATTTAGTGGCGGAGTAATTTGTCTGGCCAAAGTTTCCATAGATACCGACAACACTTGAGGCATTCACGACGGCACCTTTGCCCGCCTCCAACATGTGCGGCACCACTAATTGCGTGCAATTGAATACACCCTTCAAATTAACATCAATCACCGTATCAAATTGTGCTTCAGTCATTTTGACTAAACGTGCATCTTGTGTGATGCCAGCATTATTAATCAAGATATCAATGCGCCCGTGACGCTGCATGATTTGATCAACAGCTGCTTCAATGCTCGCGCGATCGGTCACATTCATGACAAAAGCTTCCGAACCCGGAATAAGGTCAACCGCAGCCTTCACTGCCTCAGGATTCACATCTGCAATCATGACCTTGGCGCCTTCTTGCGCAAACCGTTTTGCGGTCGCAAAGCCAATCCCTTTTGCAGCACCAGTAATGATGGCTACTTTATCTTTTAGTCTCATACTCATTACTTTGCTTTCTCTTGTATTGCAGTCAATATTTTTTGATGCACGCCACCAAAACCACCATTGCTCATCACCAAAATGTGATCGCCAGGCTTTGCTTCATTTGCAACAGCCTTAACCAAAGCAGATAGGTCATCAAAGGCTGCGGCACGATTGTCACTCTTTACATTTAATGGGGCTAAGACTTCATTTAAATCCCACCCTAAAGAATCTTTACCGGCACTTGCACCATAAGCAAAAATCTTATCGGCTGCCTCTAGGCTACTTGGTAGTTGCGCCTTCATCACTCCGAGTTTCATGGTGTTGGAACGAGGCTCCAAGACCGCCAAAATTCGAGACTGCCCTACACGGCGACGTAAGCCATCTACAGTGGTAATAATTGCTGTGGGATGGTGTGCAAAATCATCGTAGACCGTTACTTCATTTGCTACACCAATTGTTTCTAAACGACGCTTCACATTCTTAAACTCAGCAAGAGCGCGTGCTGCATTAGCAGGAGAAATGCCAATATGGTTTGCGGAAGCAATTGCTGCCAATGCATTGAGTTGATTATGTCGACCCATAACACCAGAGTCTGGGGCCCAGGTCACCGTTGCAACTTCTTTACCATCATGCAGAACAATGAAGCCATCCGCTGCTTGAGAAACCAAAGACCACACATTGTGTTTATCTTGACCAAACTTTTCAACAGGCGCCCAAGCACCTCGTGCGATGACTCTCTCTAAAGCAGGCTCCTCACCATTCACCACAACAAGACCATTGCCTGGCACTGTGCGAACTAAATGATGAAACTGCGTTTCGATTGCAGCAAGATCAGCAAAGATATCGGCGTGATCAAACTCTAGATTATTTAATAAAGCGGTACGCGGACGATAGTGCACAAACTTACTACGTTTATCAAAAAACGCTGTGTCGTATTCATCTGCTTCGATCACAAAGTATTTACTCTCACCTAAGCGAGCTGACACCTTGAAATTCAATGGCACTCCGCCAATTAAATAGCCCGGCTTGTAATCATTAAATTCCAAAATCCATGCCAACATGGCGGACGTGGTTGTTTTGCCGTGCGTGCCAGCAACAGCCAATACATGGCGACCAAATAAAACTTGCTCACCCAGCCATTGGGGTCCAGAGGTGTAAGGAAGGCCTTGATTGAGAATGGCCTCCATCAGCGGATTACCACGTGAAACGACGTTGCCGATCACAAATAAATCTGGCATCGTTTCAAACTGTAATAATTGATCGGGCGAAAATCCCTCGATGAGCTCAATGCCCTGCGCCTCAAGTTGCGTGCTCATTGGCGGATACACATTGGCATCACAGCCAGTGACGCGATGTCCGGCCTGCCGAGCGATTGCGGCAATGCCGCCCATGAAAGTACCGCAAATGCCCAAGATATGAATATGCATTGGGGAATTTTAGCTAAGGAGTAGCAATGAACCGCAGACAGTGGATTAGCATCGCCGGAATTAGTCTTGCAGCCCTGCTTGCAGGAGTGTTGACTTCGCAATGGATTTACAAAACTAGCTTAGCAAGCGATCCCGCTATCAAAGCCTTTTTTGCCAACCCATGGCAAGCGGCTGATGGCAAACCAGTGGATACAGAAAAATGGCGCGGGAAAGTCCTCGTTGTGAACTTTTGGGCCTCATGGTGCCCCCCTTGTGTCGAAGAAATGCCTACTTTGGATGCATTACAGGGAGAGTTCAAGGATCAAAATGTCTTATTTGTCGGCATTGGCATTGATTCGCCCTCTAATATTCGTCAATTCCTAGAAATGACCCCCGTTTCTTACCCCATCGTGATTGGCGGACTAGAGGGCAGTAATTTATCTAAACAAATGGGCAACAGCCAAGGCGCACTTCCATACACCATCATCATTAATGCTCAAGGTAAAGCAATTAGCAGCAAACTGGGAAAGATAAGCGAAGAAGAGCTCAGAAAATCAATTAAATCAGCTTTATAAGCCATTTTAAATACAGTTAGAAATTCCAATTCAGGCAAGAATTGGGTGCTTTTTACCTGAATCTTGCAATATCTTCACTTAAATTCATAAAAAATAGCTAGTTTTTAGGCCATTTTTTGGGCTTCCCATCTGGTTCTAGGGGTATACTTTCCCTGTGCTTGGTGAGGCGAATTCTTCATGAAGTAAGCAGTTTTAGAGAAAAGCTTTATTAACGTAATTAAACCTAACTGCCTCTAAAAATATCGATCTATGTCGAAAAATACTTCAATTCTCGTAATTCAGGGCCCTAATCTCAATCTACTGGGAACCCGTGAGCCAGAGGTTTACGGCAAAACTACCCTAGAAGATATACATACAAGGCTTGGCGCAATCGCCAAGGCCAACTCCGTCGACTTATCCACCTTCCAAAGCAACCATGAGGGTGAACTGATTGACCGAGTTCAGAAAGCTAAACAAGATGGGGTGGAATTCATCATCATCAATCCAGGCGCCTTTACTCATACCAGCGTTGCGTTGCGTGATGCGCTAGCTGGTGTTGCCATCCCATTTACTGAAGTTCATTTATCCAATATTCATCAGCGGGAAGAATTCCGCAAACACTCCTACCTTTCCGATATTGCCACTGGTGTTATCTGCGGTTTGGGTGCCATTGGTTATGAATTAGCGCTTCAAGCTGCAATCGCACGTTTACATAAATAAAGATTAATTAAGAATTACAAGAGAGGAAGCCTTTCCATGGACTTGAGAAAACTAAAAACCCTAATCGACCTCGTTTCTGAATCAGGAATTTCTGAATTAGAAGTGAATGAAGGTGAAGATCGTGTTCGCATCGTGAATGCTGGATCTCCAGCTCCTGCTGGTCAAGTGGTTTACGCCAATCCAGCACCGGCTCAGGCAATGCAAGCTGCTCCCGCAGCTGCTCCCGCAGCTGCACCAGCTGCTGAAGAAGCGCCTGCTGAAACTGGTTTTGTAGCTCGCTCACCGATGGTGGGTACTTTCTATCGCGCACCAAATCCAGAATCTCCAGATTTCGTCAAAGTGGGTGACACAGTAAAAGTAGGTCAAACGCTGTGCATTATTGAAGCGATGAAGCTGCTAAATGAGATCGAATCTGAGCAAGCTGGCGTTATTAAGCAAATTCTGTGTGAAAACGGCCAAGGCGTTGAGTTTGACCAGCCGCTGTTCATCATCGCTTAATAGATCTTTCTTAGATCTATTCCAATCCACCGTTACTTAACTCAGAGCCGACATGTTCGATAAGATTCTGATTGCCAATCGCGGAGAAATTGCTCTCCGTATCCAACGCGCATGTCGCGAGTTGGGAATTAAAACTGTGGTGGTCTACTCGACCGCAGACAAAGAGGCTAAATATGTGAAGCTTGCAGACGAAGCCGTCTGTATTGGGCCTGCCCCATCACCGCTGAGCTATCTCAATATGCCTGCCATCATTTCAGCAGCTGAAGTGACAGATGCTGAAGCGATACACCCTGGCTACGGGTTTCTCTCTGAGAATGCCGACTTTGCTGAACGGGTTGAGAAATCAGGCTTTGCATTCATTGGACCTACTGCAGCTTCAATTCGTCTGATGGGCGATAAGGTTTCAGCCAAGCGCGCCATGATTAAAGCGGGTGTTCCTTGCGTTCCTGGATCTGAAGGGGCATTACCTGACAATCCAAAAGAAATTATTACTACAGCAAAGCGTGTTGGCTATCCGGTCATCATCAAAGCTGCTGGTGGCGGTGGTGGCCGCGGTATGCGCGTAGTGCATACCGAAGCCGCCCTTCTTAATGCAGTCAATATGACTAAAGAGGAAGCTGGTCGCGCCTTTGGTAATCCAGAAGTCTATATGGAGAAGTTTTTAGAAAAGCCTCGCCACGTAGAGATTCAGATTTTGGCCGATACCCACGGCAACGCTATTTGGTTAGGCGAGCGTGATTGCTCAATGCAACGTCGTCACCAAAAAGTGATTGAAGAAGCTCCGGCACCAGGCATTGATCGTCGCTTAATTGCCAAAATTGGTGAACGCTGTGCAGAAGCCTGTAGAAAAATTGGTTACCGTGGTGCTGGTACGTTTGAATTCTTGTATGAAGATGGTGAATTCTTCTTTATTGAGATGAATACCCGCGTTCAGGTAGAGCATCCAGTTACTGAAATGATTACCGGTGTCGATATCGTTCAGGAACAAATTCGTATTGCTGCGGGCTTAAAACTGAGCTATCGCCAAAAAGACATTGTTTTCCGTGGCCACGCCATTGAATGTCGTCTGAATGCAGAAGATCCATTCAAGTTCACACCAAGCCCAGGCAAAATTGGTTCATTCCACATGCCAGGTGGCCCTGGCATTCGCGTTGACTCACATGCCTACAGTGGTTATGTAGTGCCATCCAATTACGACTCCATGATTGGCAAGTTGATTTCTTACGGCAATACTCGCGAACAAGCGATTCGTCGTATGCAAATTGCGCTATCTGAAATGGTGATTGATGGCATTACAACGAACGTACCTCTACATCGTGAACTCATGCTCGATCCGAACTTCATGGAAGGCGGAACCAGCATTCACTATCTAGAGCATCGCCTCGAAGAGCAAGCCGCTAGTCGCGGCAACCCGAAGTCTTAGGTCGCTTGATGTCCGTTTGGAGTCAACATGTCCTATCGTGAGCTCGTTTTCACGGTACCTGCAGAGATCGCAGAACCTTTGGGCGATGCCCTGCTGGAACTAGGCGCACTCTCCGTTACCGTTGAAGACGATGCTGCGGGTGGTTACGATGAAAACCCACTGTATGGCGAGCCAGGACTCTCACCTGAAGTTCAAGCTTGGGATCGCTCTTCAGTAACTGCGCTTTTTAATCCAGAGATTGATGATTCGGATGCAGTGAGCTTCATCCCTGAGCTCCTCGCATCCCTCAAGGACGTGGGATTCAATCTTCCAGCCCCGCAAGAAAAGATAGTTGAAGAGCAAGATTGGGTTCGCTTAACCCAAAGTCAATTTGCCCCAATTCAAATTGGTGAGCGTATTTGGGTGGTGCCCTCTTGGCATGAAGCGCCTACTGACCCGAATGCAATTTGCTTAGCAGTAGATCCAGGCCTGGCATTTGGCACTGGCAGCCATCCAACCACGCATCTTTGCCTACTTTGGCTTGAGCAAAATACACAACTTGCAAATCAAAGTTTGCTCGATTACGGCTGCGGCTCTGGAATTCTGGCTATAGCAGCTGCAAAACTGGGATGTAAACCGGTTGTTGGTACCGATATTGATCCACAAGCCATGGTTGCCGCACGCAGCAATGCAGAAATCAACAATACGACCATTCGTTTTGTTCTGCCCAATGAAAATGCACCGGAACTCGCCGCAGAAACCAAATACGACATCGTGATGGCTAATATTTTGGCCAATCCACTGCAGGTTTTAGCGCCTGCCTTGGTAAACAAGATGCGTCCAGGGGGAAAAATTGTTCTCTCAGGCGTACTTGCTCGCCAAGCAGAGGAGGTTATTGAAACGTACAGCCAGTGGCTAACTCTTTCTGTTTGGAAGGAAAGTGAAGGCTGGGTCTGCTTGCATGGCACGCTACCTGCGCAAGGCGATAAAGCCAGCATGAACGTCAAAAACACAGACACTTCGGCGCCGGCTCAAAAAAAAAGTCCTAAATTAATCCTTCTTGGTCTTTTTTTCCTCTTGCTCATTATTTTTGGCGAGCATCTTTCTAGAAATTCTCTACTGCCAACCTTAGCAACACGTGTTGACGGCAGCTCTTCTGCGATTGCAACAAGAAGTTTTTCTCTTTTACAGAAGTTAGATGAGCAATTGTGTCGCGCACTAGGGTGCGTAAATCGCGCTGTAAGCGATTTTGCTGCTTGGAAAATAACTTCGGTCACCCTTTCACCTGAAAATGCGCGAGAGGGCCTTAAAAACGTTTTAAATCAATCTGTACTTCAAGTTGAAATACAAAATCGCCTTGCGCTTCCTGTTTTATTCCCAAATTTAGAAATTTCACTCACTGATGCAGAAGAAACGGAAATCAAAACGATTCAATTTGCTCCGCAAGAATGGTTGCCCGCCACTTGGCAAGAGTCGCATCCGGATTTTTTACGTCAAGGCGCACCTTCTGGTGAAATTTTTCACTCTGTACTGCCAATTTCCCTCCCACAAAATGCTGCAGGCTATCGCGTGCGAGTTTTTTACCCTGAAAAGTAGACTTCAAAATCTACTGCACCCTCATTCCAATTGATTTTTATTAGAAAGTAATTATTTATGGCCAGCTTGATCTGCGGTTCTATCGCTTACGACACCATCATGAACTTTGAAGGCAAATTTGCCGATCAAATCCTCCCGGAGCAGATTCATATTCTCAATGTCGCCTTCCTAGTCCCTACAATGCGCCGTGAATTTGGTGGCTGTGCAGGCAATATTGCTTACAACCTAAGCCTGCTTGGTGGAGACCCCATCATCATGGCAACGGTAGGCGGTGATGCCGCCCCATATCTTGATCGCCTTAAGCAACTGAATATTGATGCAACGCACATCCGTCAAATTGAGCAGTCATTCACTGCTCAAGCAATGATCACCACCGATCAAGCTAATAATCAAATTACTGCTTTTCACCCTGGCGCAATGGGCGAATCCCACCTAAACCAAGTTTCTACTGTGGTTGCCGAACGCAGCAAAAATGCCAAGGGCGCAGCCAAGTTTGGCATCGTTGCTCCAGATGGTCGCCAAGGAATGTGGGAGCACTGCCATCAACTGGCTGAAGCAGGTATTCCATTTGTATTTGATCCGGGCCAGGGTTTGCCTATGTTCAATGGTCCAGAGCTGCTAGAACTCGTAGATATTGCAAGCTACCTTGCCGTGAATGACTACGAAGGCGAAATGCTCTCCCAAAGAACAGGTCTGAGCTTGGCAAAAGTAGCCGAAAGAGTGAAAGCTTTGATTGTTACCAAGGGTGCTGAAGGTGCGGATATCTACTTTGAAGGCAAATGTATCGCAATTCCGCCGGTGCCAGCAGCAAAAGTGGTTGATCCGACTGGTTGCGGTGACGCATTCCGCGGTGGACTGCTATTTGGATTGGAAAATGGCATGGACTGGGAAACTACTGGCCGATTAGCCAGCTTAATGGGTTCAATCAAAATTACCCACCAGGGACCACAAAATCATCAAATGAGCAAAGATGAAATCGCCGGTCAATTCAAATCCGCATTTGGATTTGCACTCTAAAGCCACCAATTTTCTAAATTAGCAATAAAAAAGGGATCTCGTGAGAGATCCCTTTGAACTTCACACGTCTACAAGCAGAGCTTATGGGCGTGTGCCAGTTGGGAAGGGCCAGGCAGCAGCTGGATTCAACGTGGTTGAAGCAGCAACTTTCTTAGCCACGGGCTTTTTTACAGCTTTGCCCGCTTTCTTCGCAGCAGGCTTACTTACTTTTTTTTTGCTACGCGCTTTTTTGCAGCTTTTTTAGCAGCAGGCTTCTTAGCAACAGCTTTTTTAGCTACTTTTTTAGCAGCTGGCTTCTTTTTAGCTACTTTTTTAGCAGCTGGCTTTTTAGCAGCTACTTTTTTAGCAGCTGGCTTCTTTTTAGCTACTTTTTTAGCAGCAGGCTTCTTAGCAGCTACTTTTTTCTTCGCAGCAGGCTTCTTAGCAGCTACTTTTTTAGCAGCAGGCTTCTTAGCAGCTACTTTTTTCTTCGCAGCTGGTTTCTTTGCAGCAACTTTTTTCTTGGCGATTGCCATAGTAATGCTCCTTCACGTGAGGATTAATACAAACTACCGATTAAGAAGACCCGACCATTCATTTCCGCCTGGTTTTGCAACCGATTGGAGCCGACGAGCGAGCCATTCATCGGCGCGCGGCTTGATACTAAGTGCTGCACGCTAATGAATCCTGGAAAAAAAGCCGTGGCCCCAAAGGACAACGGCTTCTTAAATTTGCTGGAAAAAATAGAGAGAATAGCCCAGACACCCTTGGACAAGGGTTTTCGGATTTGAGTCTGGTTTTGCTGACTTTTAAAACTATCCAACCGTCTAATCTCCTATTTAGCCGGCCATGCGCTTTTTAATTCACTACTTATTCCCAACTCAGCGCACCGCCAGTTTGATACTCAATAACGCGTGTCTCAAAAAAGTTTCTCTCTTTTTTCAGATCAATCATTTCTGACATCCATGGGAATGGATTCTCTTCATTTGGGAACATCGCGTCAAGTCCTATTTGCAAACATCTGCGATTACAGATGTATCTTAGGTAACCTTTGAACATCGGCGCATTCAATCCGAGTACTCCGCGAGGCATCGTATCCTCTGCATAACGGTACTCTAATTCGACTGCTTTTTCGAAGATCGCTTTGATCTCATCTTTGAACGCAGAAGTCCATAACTGCGGGTTCTCCAGCTTGATTTGGTTAATCAAATCGATACCAAAATTGCAGTGCATTGACTCATCGCGAAGGATGTATTGATACTGCTCAGCAGCACCCGTCATTTTGTTTTGACGACCCATTGCAAGTATTTGCGTAAAACCAACATAAAAGAACAAACCTTCCATCACGCAAGCAAAAACAATGAGTGATCTCAGCAAAGTTTGGTCAGTTTCTAATGTTCCAGTTTTGAAATTAGGGTTCGTTAATACGTCAATGTAAGGAATCAAGAACTCATCTTTAGCGCGAATTGACTCAATTTCGTTGTACGCATTAAAGATTTCACTCTGGTCTAAGCCCAAAGATTCCACAATATATTGGTAGGCGTGAGTATGAATTGCCTCCTCAAATGCCTGGCGCAGTAGATATTGACGGCATTCTGGGGCAGTAATATGGCGATAAGTACCCAAAACAATGTTGTTGGCCGCCAAAGAATCCGCAGTTGTGAAGAAACCAAGGTTGCGCTTAATGATGCGACGCTCATCTTCGGTTAAGCCATTCGGATCTTTCCAAAGCGCGATATCGCGATTCATATTGATCTCTTGCGGCATCCAATGGTTTGCGCAACCAGCGAGGTATTTCTCCCAAGCCCACTTATATTTAAATGGAACCAACTGATTTACGTCAGTCTTGGCATTAATCACACGCTTATCGGCGGCATTGACGCGCAAAGCTGCGCCACCAGATAAAGCTGCACTCGCAGTTGCTGCAGGTGCCGCAACTTGAGGTGCAATTGCGACCTCGTCAGCTTGTGGGCGTTGCGGCTCAGCCACAACTGGTTGCTGCGCGAGACCTGCTTTCGCTAGTGCCGGTGCAACTTCTTCTTCCCAATTCAACATAACTCTCTCCTAATTCTTATTTTTCTAGATCAGTTAGCAAATAGCTTACTGACATGCTTCACATTCTTCAAATCCAGCGTCACCCGGGCGCATTGTGCAGGCAGGACCATCTAATTCCTGTGCTGCTGATGCATCCGTACCATTCACACCACCACCACTAGACACTGCATTTAGCTGGCCGCTTGCAACAGTAGACTTCTCAACGTGTGTTGCAGCCATTGTGCGGAGGTAATAAGTAGTCTTCAAACCGCGCAACCATGCCAACTTGTAAGTGTCATCCAATTTCTTACCGGATGCGCCACCCATGTAAATATTGAGTGACTGCGCCTGGTCAATCCACTTCTGACGACGTGAGGCAGCTTCAACCAGCCAACTTGGCTCCACTTCGAATGCCGTGGCATATAAGTCACGTAAGTCTTGTGGAACACGGTCAATCTTGGACAAAGTGCCATCAAAGTACTTCAAGTCAGCAATCATGACTTCATCCCAGAGGCCACGATCTTTCAAATCACGAACCAAGTACTCGTTTACTACGGTGAACTCACCTGAAAGGTTGGATTTCACAAACAAGTTCTGGAAAGTTGGCTCGATACAAGCTGACACACCAATAATATTAGAAATTGTTGCAGTTGGTGCGATCGCCACACAGTTGGAGTTGCGCATGCCGTGCTGCTTGATGCGGGCACGCAAGCCATCCCAATTCATTGTGGAAGAGCCATCTACTTCAAGGTAGCCACCACGCTCTGCTGCCAACAATGCAACTGAGTCTTGCGGAAGAATGCCGCGATCCCACAAAGATCCTTTGTATGTGCTGTAAACGCCGCGCTCTTCAGCCAACTCATTAGATGCTTGGTAGGCGTAATAGCACACTGCCTCCATTGAAGAATCTGCAAACTTCACTGCCTCATCACTAGCATACGGAATACGCTGCATATGCAAGCAATCCTGGAAGCCCATAATGCCCATACCCACTGGACGATGCTTCAAGTTGGAATTACGCGCTTTAGCAACAGCGTAGTAGTTGATATCAATCACGTTATCCAACATGCGCATTGCAGTGCGAATTGTTTTCTGGAGCTTCTCGTGATCCAAAATCATCTTGCCGGAAGCATCGGTAGTCATGTGTGCTGTCAAGTTCACAGAACCCAAGTTACATACTGCGATTTCGCTCTCGTTTGTGTTCAGGGTAATTTCTGTGCACAAGTTAGAAGAGTGAACTACGCCGATGTGTTGTTGTGGGCTGCGAATGTTGCATGGATCTTTAAATGTGATCCATGGGTGACCAGTTTCAAACAACATGCCCAACATCTTGCGCCACAATTGTTGCGCAGGAATACGACGGAATGGTTTCAAGTCGCCAGCATCCGCTTTTTTCTCATAGGCAACATAAGCCTCTTCAAATGCCTTGCCGAATTTGTCATGCAAGTCTGGTGTATTTGAAGGCGAGAACAATGTCCACTCACCACCCTCCATCACGCGCTTCATGAACAAATCTGGAATCCAGTTCGAAGTATTCATGTCATGCGTACGGCGACGATCATCGCCGGTGTTCTTACGCAGCTCGAGGAACTCTTCAATATCTAAGTGCCATGTTTCTAGGTACGCACAAACCGCACCCTTACGCTTACCACCTTGGTTCACAGCAACCGCTGTGTCGTTCACCACTTTTAAGAATGGGACCACACCTTGTGACTTACCGTTAGTGCCTTTGATGTGACTGCCCAAAGCACGCACGTTTGTCCAGTCGTTACCCAAACCACCGGCAAACTTGGATAGGAGTGCATTCTCTTTCAAGGCTTCGTAAATGCCATCAAGGTCATCATCCACTGTCGTTAAGTAGCAGCTGGATAACTGTGGGCGTGTTGTTGCTGAGTTAAACAAAGTTGGTGTGCTGGACATGAAATCAAATGTAGAGAGGATTTCATAGAACTCGATTGCACGACGCTCACGATCTAACTCATTCAAAGATAAGCCCATTGCAACGCGCATAAAGAAAGCCTGTGGCATTTCAATACGACGATCTTCAATATGCAAGAAGTAGCGGTCATACAAAGTTTGCAGACCGAGGTAGTTGAACTGCAAGTCACGGCTAGCATTCAAAGCGGCAGCCAGACGTGGCAGGTCAAACTCACGCATACGCGGATCTAAGAGCTCAGCAGAAATACCTTCGTTAATATACTTAGCAAAGTAAGTGCTGTATTCCGCTTGCATATCGCCTTGCAATACTTCGCGACCTAAAATTTCTTTACGAATCACGTGCATTAAGATGCGTGCAGTGACTTGACTGTACGCGGGATCTTTTTCAATCAATGTACGTGATGCCAAAATTGCTGAGTCATACACCTGAGCCATTGGTACGCCATCGTACAAATTCTTGATGGTTTCAGTGATGATTGGGCTTGCATCAATATTGTTGCCAAGACCTTCGCATGCCGCGCCAATAATAGTGCGCAAAGCGGCCATATCCAACCACTTCTCTACACCGTTGTCAGTTACCTTGATACCAGACTCACCAACTTGAGTTGCAGCTTGCGTCTCTTGAGTAATGCCTTGCTGTGTTGCACGCTCTTGATTGCGCTTCTCGCGATACAGAACATAGGCACGAGCAACGTTGTGCTCACCACTACGCATCAATGCCAACTCAACCTGGTCTTGAATATCTTCAATATGGAAAGTGCCACCGTTTGGGCGGCTGCGCAACAAGGCGCGCACTACTGCGTGGGTTAATTGCTCTACTTGCTCACGAACGCGTGCAGAAGCCGCGCCTTGACCACCATTAACCGCTAAAAATGCTTTAGTAACCGCGATCGCGATCTTGGATGGCTCAAACGCCACCACCGAACCATTACGGCGAATGATTTTGTAATCAGATAATTGGGTTGCTTGACCACCGCCAACACCGCCAGCAACAAAGCCAGCAGAAGGGGCTTGGTTCATGGCTTCGGAGGGGTTCATTCCTGGATTATTTGTGCCTGCAGTCTGTCCTGCTGTCTGGGGGTTGGCATATGTCATATTTTTCCTGCTTTTATATAGTTATTTGGACAAAAAATCGTTAAAAAACAATAGGGTATTGCTGTATTCAAACACTACATCTAGTGTCTCGAAGTGCATTTGATACTAAGTATAGGGAAATATTCGGAATTTAGTAAGATATTTCTGACGAATATTTATAAGTATTTTTCCCTATATTTTCAATAAATTAGGGCTCATTTTGGTGCAATTTTTGCAGCCCTTTTTAGCCAAAGGGCAAGAAAGTGAGCGTGTGCTCACATACTAATTTAGAGACCTAACGCGGGTCTAAACCAAACGGTAATTTTTCGACGGGAATGTTGTTTTTACTCTGAAACCTTTTCCAATCAAATTGCACGCCTGGGTCAGCCTTTCTTCCTGGGGCAATATCGCTGTGCCCGGCAAAGTGAAGATTCGGGTAGGTGGCATTGAGTTGAGCGCTTAATTTAGCGAGAACCAAATATTGAATATCCTCAAAAGGATGCTCACTATCGCCTTCTAACTCGATCCCAATGGAGAAATCATTGCACTTTTCACGACCCATGAAGGATGAAACGCCAGCATGCCAGGCTTTGTTTTGAGTGGAGACAAACTGATACACCTCACCACTGCGTGAAATCAAGAAATGACTTGATACCTTTTGATCCGCAATCTCTTCAAAGTAAGGGTGTAATGAAGAATCTAACTTATTCAGAAAAAAATCCACAATAAATTCGGTGGAATTTCCGTCCACAAAACCGCTCGGCGGTAGGCTAATGTGATGAATCACCACCAAATCTGGCGCAATGCCCACTGGTCGAGCGTCTTGATTGGGTGAGATTCGCCAGGCAGCAGAACCCAGCCAGCCGCGATCATCCATACTGTTGAGGTGCTGTTGCGAGCAATAGAAGCGATCCTCTCGCTTGATTGCCTCAGACTTTGGAAGGTGCACTGAACAATGGGTGCACTGAACAATCACTTCTGACTCAGCAGCTTTACTTCGCTCAGCCTTGATCTTGGCAGCCTCATCTTTATTGAGCTTCGTTTGTTTTTTCCCTTTTATCCAAAGGTACAAGGCGCCTGCGCCAGCAAATAGTAGAAGCCACTTAATCAAAACGTCATGCTCTCTGAAGAATGACTTCCAAAACAAATCTGCTGCCAACGTAGGCTAGGAGCAAGGCGGTATAAGCACTCAAGACCCAACGCACAGCGACGCGGCCTCGTAAGCCGACACGCCAACGGGCGATCAGGAGTCCAGAAAACAAAACCCAGGAAATCAGAGCAAAAATAGTCTTATGGTCAAAAACTAGCGGCTTACCAAATAAGGTTTGGGAAAAGAGTAGGCCGGAAAACACGGTCAAACTCAACAGTGCCACGCCCACATAAAGCAAATTAAAAAGCAGGCTTTCCATTGTCATCAAGGGCGGCAAATCTTCCAACCAGTGGGCTACTCGACTGTTTGGGATGATCGCCAGCTGACGATGCAATGCTCGATCCTGAATACTCATCAACATGGCGTGCATTGCAGCCAAACTCAATAATCCCACTGAGATAGTGGCAACAATAAAGTGCCCCTTAAACCAAGGGTCAGAGACAGCCTTTGGAGAAATCAGGGTGCCAGAGAAAATGGCGGGCAATACCGAACAGATCAGCGCAAAACACAAAACCAGCCAGCGCAAGCTAGAAATTGGCAAAAACCAAGACTGAAACCAATAAAAGGCAAGGCCAACCCAAGCAATCAGAGAAAGATCCTGGGCGAAACCAAACACAAACCCTTCAGGCGTAAAGACCGAGTCGTGCAACACGATCCCGTGCACCAACAAAATCAAGAGAATGAAGGCCTGAACCAGGCCTGTAAAAGCCGGGGACTCAATCTTCCCCTTAGGTCGCAAACTTAAAAAGACCAAAAGAAGCAAATAAAGTGCAGATGGAAGCCATCCAGAGCCTGAGTAACCTAAAATATCCATCTGGAAAGTCTAATCGATAAATGCTAGAGAATCTCACCGACCGCCTATCTCGCGTTGTTAAAACAATGCGGGGTCAAGCTCGCCTGACCGAAGCCAATACAGCAGAAATGCTACGAGAGATCCGCCTAGCCTTACTGGAGGCCGATGTTGCGCTTCCCGTGGTGAAGTCTTTACTTGAGCAAATTAAATTTAAAGCCCTTGGCGAAGAAGTGGTTGGAAGCCTGAGCCCAGGCCAAGCACTAGTCGGAGTAGTACAGCGTGAATTAGCCCAGGTCATGCGTGGGGACACTTCTCAAAGTGGCGAACTCAACTTAGCTACTCAACCTCCAGCAGTAATCTTGATGGCGGGCTTACAGGGCGCAGGTAAAACTACCTCAGTAGGTAAGTTGGCCAAGTTTCTGCAAGAAAAAAAGAAAAAGAAAGTCCTCACAGTTTCTTGTGACGTATATCGCCCTGCAGCTATAGAGCAACTAGAAACTGTCAGCAAACAAGTTGGCGCTGAATTCTTCCCAAGCAATATCAATCAAAAACCCAGTGAAATTGCCGCTGCTGCCCTTGATTGGGCGCGTCGTCATTATTTTGATGTGCTCTTAGTCGACACAGCCGGTCGTCTTGGTATTGATGAGGCGCTCATGCAAGAAATCAAAACCTTGCATGCCAATCTCAATCCGGTTGAAACACTGTTTGTGGTTGATGCCATGTTGGGTCAAGACGCTGTCAACACAGCCAAAGCATTCCATGAAGCACTCCCGCTCACTGGTGTCATCCTCACTAAGTTAGATGGTGATTCACGTGGTGGTGCTGCGCTGTCAGTACGCCAAGTTACCGGTGTGCCGCTCAAGTTCATTGGTGTTGCCGAAAAAATGGACGGCCTTGAAGCATTCGATGCCGACCGCATGGCAAACCGTATTTTGGGTATGGGCGATATTCTTGCCTTAGTTGAGCAAGCCCAACAAAATGTCGACGTTGCTAAAGCAGAGAAACTGGCGACTAAGATTTCTAAAGGTGGATTTGATTTAGGCGACTTCCGAGATCAACTGGCGCAGATGCAGCAAATGGGAGGTATGGCTAGCTTGATGGATAAGCTACCAAATCACATGGCGCAAGCAGCCTCCAAAACCAATTTAAGTGCGGCTGATAAACAAACACGGCGCATGCGCGGCATTATCGATAGCATGACACCAAAAGAGCGTGCGAAACCGGAGTTACTAAAAGCAACTCGCAAACGTCGCATTGCAGCTGGTGCAGGCGTCGAGGTTCAAGAAGTTAATCGTCTGCTGGCGCAGTTTGAGCAAATGCAAACTATGATGAAGCAGTTTAAGGGCGGCAAAATGGCGCGCACCATGGCATCCATGGCAGCCAAAGGAGCCGCCAAGGGTATTGGCGGACTCTTCAAAAAATAATAGTTAAAAACGGATCAGTTTAAGAAACGAGTTTCTTAGCCGCATCAACCGCAGCAATCACTTTTGCTTTAATTTCCGGCAGTGGAATATTCTCTGATTCAGCATCAGTACGGCCTTTAAATTCCACTTGAGCATCTGCCAAACCACGATCACCGATCACTACGCGGAATGGAACGCCGATCAATTCCCAGTCAGCAAACATGGCGCCCGGTCTTTCGCCACGATCATCCAGCACTACATCCACCCCAGCAGCAAGCAACTCATCATGCAACTGATCGGCAGCCGCTTTCACAGCTTCTGATTTATCGTAGCCCATTGGACAGATCACCACTTCAAATGGCGCCATCGAAATCGGCCAAATAATGCCACGCTCATCATTGCCCTGCTCAATTGCAGCGCCAAGCAAACGCGTTACACCGATGCCGTAACAACCCATCACCATGGGCTGCGCTTTGCCTTGCTGATCTAAGTAAGTGCAACCCATTGCCTCGGAATAGCGTGTACCCAACTGAAATACATGGCCCACTTCAATGCCACGACAAATATCCACAACACCTTTACCATCAGGCGAGGGATCGCCAATGACAGCATTACGCAAATCCATTACCAAAGGCTCTGGTAAATCACGACCCCAGTTCACACCGGTTAAGTGATGACCAGCATCATTCGCACCGCATACAAAATCAGCCATATTGGCAACGGTACGATCTGCGACTACAGTCACATCTGCAGCAATTCCAACGGGGCCTAAATAACCTGCTGGTGCATTACAGGCTTGTTTGATTTCGGCTTCACTAGCAAAGCGTGACTCTGCCATTCCAGGAATCTTGCTAGCCTTGATCTCATTGAGCTCATGATCACCACGCACTAGCACCATAAATAATTTAGCTGGGCCAGCTTCCTGATCGGCAGCAAATAGTAAGGACTTCACAGTCTGCTCTAGTGGCAATTTTAAAAACTTGGCAACCTCTACACAATTTGTTTGATTTGGCGTCGCAAGTTTTGTCATTGCTTGCGTTGCAACACCACGTACCGCAATTAATGAGGCTGACTCAGCAGCCTCTAAATTGGCAGCGTAATCTGAGTTGGGGCAATACACAATCGCATCTTCACCGGTATCTGCAATGACGTGGAACTCTTGACTGCCTGATCCACCAATAGCTCCGTTGTCAGCCGTTACTGCACGGAACTTCAAGCCCATGCGCTTGAAGATGCGGGTGTAAGCATCAAACATGATTTGGTAAGACTTCTTCAATCCCTCGGTATCACGATCGAATGAATAAGCATCCTTCATACTGAACTCGCGCCCACGCATGATTCCAAAACGTGGTCGGCGCTCATCACGGAACTTCGTCTGAATTTGATAGAAGTTCACCGGCAACTGTTTGTAGCTCTTGATTTCATTGCGCGCCAAATCAGTCACCACCTCTTCAGAGGTTGGCTGAATTAAAAAGTCACGATCATGACGATCTTTGATGCGGAGTAACTCTGGCCCCATCTTTTCCCAGCGACCCGTCTCTTGCCATAACTCGGCAGGCTGAATCATGGGCATGAGTAATTCAATTGCACCTGCGCGATTCATTTCCTCACGGATGATGTTCTCAACCTTGCGAATAGACTTCAAACCCAAAGGCAAATAGTTGTAGATGCCAGCGCTCAGCTTGCGAATTAAACCGGCGCGCACCATGAGCTTGTGCGAAACCACCTCAGCGTCAGAGGGGGCTTCTTTTAGCGTGGCGAGAAATGACTGTGAAGCTTTCATGTATGGATATAATCAAATCATTGATTTTAAAGGATTTGAGGCACGATCTCATGCTTGACCGTGAAGGGTATCGACCCAATGTCGGCATAGTCCTCCTCAATAGCCATAACGAGGTTTTCTGGGGAAAACGCGTTGGGCAGCATTCGTGGCAGTTCCCGCAGGGCGGGATTCAGCATGGTGAGAGCCCAGAGCAAGCCATGTACCGCGAATTGCATGAGGAAGTTGGCTTGCTGCCGGAACATGTCCAAATTATTGGACGAACCAGGGACTGGCTTCGTTATGACGTCCCGGAGGAGTTCTTGCGTCGTCAACATGCCTCTAAAACTCATCGGGCCAGCTATCGCGGCCAAAAACAAATCTGGTTTTTGCTGCGTTTGGTGGGTTTAGACAGCGATATTCATCTGCGCGCTTCAGAACATCCTGAATTTGATGCTTGGCGCTGGGTACCTTTTTGGATTCAACTCGATTCCGTCATTGATTTCAAGCGCGAGGTCTATCAATTAGCCCTTTCTGAGCTTGCACGCTATTTGTCCCGCGGCATGCGCATGCAGCAGCTTGCCTGGGGATCCCCGCTAGACCTATTTCAATCCCTGTATGGGGGCGATGAAGATGAGTCCAAAGAAGCAAAACCCACTGATAAGCCATGATGAAACTCTCTAATTCCAGTCTTCGACTTTCAACTCTTGGCCTAGTTCTCAGCTTAGCCCTAGCAGGATGTGCAGGTGATCCCCTGGAAAGCGGGGTTGATCCTTTTGCGCCGATGGTCTTCAAAGAGGGTGCGACAGCAATGCCTCTGAATCCCCCCAATAAAGCAACTATTCAACCTTTTTATGTCTCACAGCAAACTATTTTTAAGTTCGCTGTGGACACCGACTCTATTTTGATTGGTAACGATGGTATTACTAGATATATCGTTATTTTGACGAGTCCCAATGGCAACAGCCAAGCTCAATATGAAGGTATTCGTTGTGATTCATATCAGTGGCGTCTATATGGGACATTTGAAAACGGTGTTTGGAAAGAAAATCCACTCTCAAGTTGGAGAACTATCCAAACTCACGTACCAAATCGCTACCAAGCTGCATTAGCGCAAGGCGCATTCTGTAACTTCAACTCACAAGAGAAGAACATCAAAAACATCATTCAATCGCTAAACCCAAATGGGTTTACTGGCGGCACAAAACCTACCAACTCGTTTGGCGTAATTAATTAAAGTAAGTATTGTTTGAGTTTTAAAACTTAAGCAGCGGTCAGGCGGGTACCGATTTTTTCGCCACTCATTAAGCGCGTGAGAACCTGAGGCTCTCGCCCAGAGGCAATGACAGTTGCAGCGCCTGTTTGAGCGGCAACTTTCGCAGCCAATACTTTGGTCAGCATGCCTCCCTTGCTGAGTTCACTAGCAGCACCCCCAGCCATTTTTTCTAAAGCAGGATCACCAGCAGTAGCATCACTCAACAAAATAGCGGAAGTATCTTGTCGTGGATCGGCTGTAAATAAGCCGCCTTGATCGGTCAAGATCACCAGTAAATCTGCATGAATTAAATTGGTCACTAAAGCAGCCAAGCTATCGTTGTCACCAAATTTAATTTCATCAGTAACTACGGTATCGTTTTCATTGATGATTGGAACAACGCCGAGTTTTAGCAAAGTATCCAAAGTTGCTTTGGCATTTGCATTACGTTCTGCATGCGCTAAATCAGCATTAGTCAACAACACTTGGGCACTACGTAAATTAAAGCGCGCAAAACAACTTTCGTAAACCTGTACCAAACCCATTTGACCAACAGCAGCTGCAGCTTGTAGCTGATGAATTTCTGTCGGGCGCTTAGCCCAGCCTAGACGTTGCATGCCCTCAGCAATCGCGCCCGAACTTACCATTAGCACTTCGTGTCCAGCAGCTAATAACGCAGCCATTTGTTCAGCCCACATACCAATTGCAGCACGGTCCAAACCCTCACCATTATTGGTGACTAGGCTTGAGCCTACCTTCACTACGATTCGCTTCGCTTTCTGAGTGTTCATATCAAATGCGGTGCTCAAATGACTGTTGATTAATCTGGGGCTTTATCTTCTGGTTGAGTTTGCTCTTGATAACGTGGGTCAGCAGCGCGCTCATCCTCATCATCCCTATCCTTACGAATAGAGTCTAGATAATCTTGCAATGAGTAGCACAGCTTATCGCAACCCAAACCTGTTAAAGCAGAGATCTCAAATACAGGGCCCTTCCACTTAAACCGCTTAATAAAGTCTGCAACTACTTTTTTGCGATCTTCCTCGGGAATCATATCCACTTTGTTTAGCACTAACCAGCGTGGTTTTTCAACCAGAGCTTCATCGTACTTACGTAATTCATTCACGATGGCTACAGCATCTGCCACTGGATCAATGTTGTCATCAAATGGTGCAATGTCGACTAAATGCAAGAGCACGCCTGTACGTTGCAAGTGTCTTAAGAAGCGGTGACCCAAGCCAGCACCCTCCGCAGCACCCTCAATCAATCCTGGGATATCAGCAATCACAAAGCTACGCTCAGCACCTACGCGTACCACACCTAAATTCGGGTGCAGCGTTGTAAATGGATAGTCTGCAATCTTTGGGCGCGCATTAGATACAGCGGTAATCAAAGTCGATTTACCTGCATTGGGCATACCCAACAAACCAACGTCAGCCAATACTTTTAATTCGAGCTTGAGCTTACGACGCTCACCCTCTTTGCCATTTGTCTTTTGGCGAGGAGCGCGGTTTGTACTACTCTTAAAGTGAATATTTCCCCAACCACCAACGCCACCTTGGGCTAAGCAAAGACGCTCGCCATGGGTAGTTAAGTCGGCAATCGGCTCACCAGTTTCATAATCAGAAATGATGGTGCCAACTGGCATACGCAACTCGATATCATCGCCTGCGCGACCATAACAATCAGCGCCACGGCCAGGCTCACCATTTTTTGCGGTGTGCGTTTTAGCGTAGCGATAGTCAATCAAGGTGTTGATATTGCGGTCAGCAGTAGCCCAAACGCTTCCGCCTTTACCGCCATCACCACCATCGGGTCCACCGAATTCGATAAACTTTTCGCGGCGCATGGAGGCACTCCCGGCGCCACCTTGGCCAGCTATGACTTCAATACGAGCTTCGTCTATAAATTTCATGAATAAAAAAGGCCTCGCTTAGCGAGGCCTGTTCCTAAGAGTTAAATTCGGAATAAATCTGAATCAAACGTGTCTCAGTCAGGCGTCTTATGAACGCGGGAGAACTGAAACCTGGGCCTTCTTCAAAGCACCCTTAACGCCAAATTCCACTTGTCCGTCAATTAAGGCAAACAAAGTGTGATCTTTACCAATACCAACGTTCATACCCGGATGTACTCGTGTACCACGTTGACGAATGATGATGCTGCCAGCGTTGATTTGCTCGCCGCCAAAAACTTTAACGCCTAAGCGTTTCGATTCTGAGTCGCGGCCATTTCGTGTCGAGCCGCCGCCTTTTTTCTGTGCCATATCTTTCTCCTGCTATTTAGCCGTTAGCCTAAATTAGGCTTTAATCGTGTTAATCAGAATTTCTGTGTAATTCTGACGATGGCCTTGGTGCTTTTGATAATGCTTGCGACGGCGCATCTTAAAGATTGTCACTTTATCGTGACGTCCCTGGGAGACGACAGTGGCCATCACAGCTGCACCATTAACCAATGGATCACCCAATTTGAGTGAAGCGCCTTCGCCTACGGCTAAGACTTGGTCAAGAGTGATTTCGCTGCCGATTTCCGCTGGTATCTGTTCTATTTTCAATTTTTCGCCTGCAGCAACTTTATACTGTTTGCCACCGGTTTTTATGACCGCGTACATGGTTTGAAACCTCAATTAATATCTACATTTAAGCTAATCCACCCTGGATGAGCTAAGCCGATTATTATATCTTGCATGACGAGCACTGTCAAAATCAATGAATTAAGCCAAATTTTGGCCCCAATTGCCTTAGATTTCAAGGCCTTAGATGAGGTTATTCGCCTACGCTTAGCCTCAAAAGTGGCTTTAATTGACCAAATCTCGACTTACATCATCCAAGCAGGTGGAAAACGGGTTCGACCAGCCCTTTTGCTGCTAGTTAGCAAGGCCTTAGCCAATGGTAGAGAAACTCCTCATGCCCTAGAGCTGGCAGCCGTGGTGGAATTTATCCACACAGCCACCCTACTCCATGACGATGTTGTCGATGAATCCACTCTGAGAAGGGGTCGCGAGACTGCGAATGCCGCTTTTGGCAATGCTGCAAGTGTGCTGGTAGGCGATTTTCTGTATTCCAGGGCCTTTCAGATGATGGTGGGCCCCAATGATCTGCGGGTAATGGAAATCCTGTCTGATGCAACCAATACGATTGCCGAGGGGGAGGTTTTGCAACTCCTCAACATGAACGACCCTGAAGTAGACGAAGAGAGCTATTTGCAGGTGATTCGCTATAAAACCGCCAAGTTATTTGAAGCATCCACCGAGCTTGGGGCAATTTTGGCTGGCACTGATGCCAAGCAACGGGAACAATCTGCCGCTTTTGGACGCCATATTGGCACCGCCTTCCAATTAATGGATGACCTTTTGGATTACACCGCTGATGCATCCCAAATGGGAAAAAATGCCGGCGATGATTTGAGGGAAGGAAAGCCGACGCTGCCACTCATTTATCTTCTTGAAAATGGCAGCACAGAAGAACGCTTATTAGTTCGAGCAGCAATCGAACAAAATCAAGATTTGCCCGATGATGTCTTTCAACAGATTCTGAATGCAGTCCAAAATTCTGGCGCCTTGGATTACACCCAAGCCGCTGCAAAACGAGAGGTTGATCTCGCCCTCGAATGCCTCAAAGACTTTCCTCAAAATGAGGCGACAACAGCTCTACATGCCTTGTGCAAATACTCTTTGTCTCGGCAAACTTAAGCGCCAACACTTTTTACTCTGATATCGCGCGCAGTAATGCGCGCTTTCTCAGCCTCATCACGCAGGCGTTCGATCTCTTGTGCGCTAAGCTTTTCTAAATTGGAATAGTCCAATTTCCAAGCAGGGTCTGAAGCCCACACTAAAGGCGACTGCACTGTTGTGCGCGGTCCGGGTGCACCCTCAAGCAAACGCAGAGCCAATTCAAAATTGGAGTCTTGCGATTGCAAATTATTGGGGAGTGCAGCCGCGTTGCCTAGCGGAAAGTCACTAAAGAGCAGACGTGGTACACCGCAATACTCCACAATATCTTTCGCTGCGCCCATGATGACTGTTGGGATGCCGGCAGCCTCTAGATAGCGCGCCAACAAACTTTGACTTTGATGACAGATTGGGCAATTCGGAATCAGTACAGCAACGTCAACATGATCTGCGCGCATCTTGCCGAGGATCAAGGGTGCATCAATCTCTAGGGTATGACGTTGACTACGATTGGTTGGTAGTCCATAAAAATGCTTAGCTAGGGATTGAATACGCCCACTTGCAGCAGCCCGTTTCGCCGCATCCAATGGAAACCAGCAATTACTATCCTGCATATTGGCATTGCGCCTATCAATCCCGACATGGGCAATACGCAAGTCCACATCTGCATCAATCGAACGTGTATAGGGATCATAAAACTTAGCAGCCGCATTGTAGGGTGCGCCCGGTCCTTGCGGACCTTTACTCGCATCAAAGGGGACGGCAGTAGTCACTAAACCGAGGGTTGATTGATTAAGTGGCTTTTGCAGTGGGGTAAACGGCACATTAATGTAATGCGCCCAAACATAGGGTGTTTCATACCCCAAACCTAGATAGTAATTACGGGTGCGCTCAATGTAGCGAACCGGCTGATCTATTTCGGGTGCAAATAGCAATTCAGAATTCTTGGTCATCAGTCCATCCCTGTAAGATATTGCTTATCAAATTTAATTATCAGGAGAATTCATTATGGCTCAATGGCTCAGATTTCAACATCAAGGCAAATCTGGTTTAGGTCAAGTACAGGGCGATCTGATTGCCGTGTTCACTGGCGATTTATTTAATAATCCTCAAGCCACTGGCGAAACATTAAAGCTATCCGATGTCACGCTCGATATCCCATGCACCCCATCTAAGATGGTTGCTATGGTGGATAACTTTCATGCGCTAGTCACAAAACTTGAGCATGCCGTGCCAGTAGAACCTTTGTATTTTCTGAAAGGCAATAATTCTTTCCTGGCAGCCAATCAAACCATTCGCACTCCAAAGTCATATTCTGGAAAAGTCGTTTACGAAGGAGAGCTCGGCATTGTCATTGGCAAAGCGTGTCATGAGGTTGACGAAGCTCAAGCAGCTGCTGCAATTTTTGGCTATACCTGTATTAATGATGTCACTGCTATTGAGATTTTGAATCGCGATCCTGGATACGCACAATGGACGCGTTCCAAGAGTTTCAATACCTTTGGCGTCTTTGGCCCTTACATCACTACCGATGTAGACCCAAGCAAGCTCACTATTAAAACGATCTTGAACGATCAAGAGCGTCAGAACTACCCCATCGCCGACATGATTTTCCCGCCAGCAAAATTGGTCAGCTTAATTTCTCAGGATGTACCACTGCAAGCTGGCGACATCATCGCTTGCGGCACTTCTGTTGGCGTTGGCTCTATGAAGCCCGGCAGCAATGTCAGCATCATCATTGATGGGGTTGGACGCCTAGATAATCGTTTTGAATAATTACCTGAACAGTTGATTTAAAACGAAAGCTTCAAAATAAAAACCCTCACCATGTTTAGTGGTGAGGGTTTTTTAATACTTGAACACTTCAGACGCTAGTCTACTTATTTCTGCAGACTCTTAATATCCAGAAACAGATGGCAATGCCAGACTTCCTTTGGAGGCTTGAACATTTTCATCAAGGTACTTTGTCAATGCAAAGACTGTATTGAGGCAAGGCGTTGGTGTTTCGGTAATCTTGCCAAGCTCAATCACCGAGCCCAGTAAGGCATCAATCTCTAAACTACGGCCCGCCTCTAAGTCTTGCAACATCGATGTTTTATGTTTTCCGACTTTCTCAGCACCAGCAATACGACGCTCAATATCGACACGGAAAGTAACGCCTAACTTCTCGGCAATAGTTTGCGCTTCAGCCATCATGTTGCGAGCCAACTCTTTAGTGAGTGGATACTGGCAAATGCCTTCTAATGTTCCATGGGTCAGAGAGCTGATTGGATTGAATGTCATATTGCCCCACAACTTCAACCAAATCTCAGAACGAATGTCTTCCAAGATTGGTGACTTAAATCCTGCTGCAGACATCATCTCAGACATCTTCTGAATACGCTCGGTCTGCTTGCCATCCAACTCGCCCAATGGGAAGCGATTGCCTTCAACGTGGCGAATGACGCCAGGAGCCTGAGTAAAGGTTGCTGGATACACAACACATCCAATGATGTTATTTGGATTAATTGCATTCTTCGCAACACCACCAGCATCGACCGTTTCAACTGAGTGATCTTGATAGTCGCCACCTAGCTTCTGGAAGTACCACCAAGGAATTCCGTTTTGCATCGGAATCAAAATGGTTTCCGGCCCCATGATTGCAGCAAGATCCTCGATGATCGGCTCAACCTGATGCGCCTTCACCGCCAAAATAACTACGTCTGGAGTCTCAGCATCTCGGATTTTTTCAACTGCTTTTACCTGTGCCACTAAAGGCTCAGGCTGGTCATCCATAATTAATGCGAGGCCACGCTCTTTAATCGCAGCCAATGTAGCGCCTCGAGCAACAACCGTGACATCATTGCCAGCTCGCGCCAACATGACAGCAAGGTAACCGCCAATTGCGCCCCCTCCACCGATCACACAGATTTTCATAAGAACTCCATAAAGATAAAAAATTTTGAATTAATGCCATTTTAGAGGCGAATATTTTGCGGTGCAACAAAATATTGTGCCTAATATTTAAGCAATTTTAGTTAACTTGCGATCAATCTCGCTCTGGGCACTAGCCCACCTAAAAGCATGCCGATGATGCTAGCTAAAAGACCTGCCAATTGAGGGGGGAGAATAGCCTCAGGGGCAAGTACTTCACAGCTGATCCAAACTACAAGACCACAGACCACCGATAACAACCCCCCCAAAGAATTTGCCTTGGACCAATACACCCCAAAAGCTAGTGGTACAAAAGCTGCGACCAAAGTGACTTTGTAGGCGTTCTCAACCATCTTAAAAATCGATAAATTAGAGTTGATAGCAAAAAAGGTAACTACCGCTGTAAAACAGAGAACCGTAATGCGCATGACTTTTAGCAAGTCCTGATCGGATAAATGCTTAAAGAAGCCGCGCACAATGTTCTCCGCAAAAGTGACGGATGGCGCGAGCAACGTAGCGCTGGCACAACTCTTGATGGCTGATAGCAGGGCACCAAAAAACATTACCTGAGCAATGAGTGGTGCATGATTCAAAATGAGTTTTGGCAAAATCATTTGTGGGTCTGTATATAGATACTGCTTCACTAGATCCGGACTAATGATGGTTGCAGAGTAAGCCAAATACAGTGGAACAAATGCGAAAACGAAATACAGCACTCCACCCAGCAAAGCAGCTTGCACTGCAATGTTCACATTCTTAGAAGATGTGATCCGCTGAAACACATCTTGCTGTGGAATAGAACCTAACATCATCGTGCATAAGGCGGCTGTAAAGCCAAGGATAGAGGCGAGATTCATCTCGGGCCAGAAGTTGGAAAACTGGCCGGCAGCGGCAGCATGCTCAAACACTACACCAACACCCCCAGTTTGAGCTGTTATCTCGCCGCCGATATAAAGCATGCCCACCACAATGATGATCATCTGGATAAAGTCGGTAATTGCAACCGACCACATGCCACCAAAAAGTGTATAAATCAGAACGCTACCAGCGCCAATTAACATGCCGGCCGTTTGTGTGATGCTGCCTTCAGATACAACATTAAAGACAAGTCCTAAAGCTTTAATCTGCGCAGCCACCCACCCCAAATAGGAAACCACAATACAGAGAGTTACCAAAACCTCTACGGTACGGCCATATTTCTCCCGAAAGAAATCACCGATGGTGAGCATCCGGCGGTTGTAGAGATGACGAGCAAAAAAGAGTCCGACTAAGATCAGGCATAAGGAAGATCCAAAAGGATCAGAAACAATCCCGCCAAGCCCCTCCTTTAGAAAGGTGGCTGGAATACCCAATACCGCTTCGGAGCCAAACCAGGTGGCAAAGACTGTGGCGGTAACGATAGGCAAAGGAAGGCTATGGCCTGCTGCTGCAAAGTCAGCCGTGTTTTTGACCCGTAGCGCAGCCCAAAGACCGATACCTACAGATACCACCCAATAGATGATGACAAACCAAATCAACATCGCCCAATTTCTCCTTCAGGAATTTGGACAAATTATATGACCTTGTTACTTATGACATTTAATCAGTCAGGCTTCAATTTGAGCGGTCTTGTCTGACATAATTCATGGGTGAATTCTGCTATACACCCCACAGAGAACCCCAATAGGGATCTAGCCTATCAAAAAACGATTTTAGGTTCCGTATCGCGTACTTTTGCACTCACCATCCCCCTCCTGCCTCCGGCAATTGAGGTCGTGGTTGGCAACACCTATTTACTGTGTCGAATTGTCGATACCATCGAAGATGCGGCCGAACTCAGCCCAATAGAAAAGCAAGGCTTATCCAAACTATTCTTAAAAGCAGTTCTAGGCGCGATTCCAGTGGAGGATTTTGTAACCCCCTGCCTAGATGCACTGAAGGGTTACTCCAACATCGATGAGCTCGATTTAATTGCGCACACCCCCACCATTCTTCGCATTCTGCATACCTTCCCCGACAAAGATCAGGTAGCCATTAGTCGTTGCGTTTCAATCATGTCTGATGGTATGTCCCATTTCCATGACCGGCAAACACAAAAGGGATTACGAGATCTCGCAGAATTTGAAGAGTATTGCTATGTAGTAGCTGGCGTGGTGGGAGAGTTACTCACAAGCATCTTTAGTAACTACTCCCCCGGTTTTGCAAAAAGAATTGAAGGTCATGAGCATCTAGCCATCGCCTTTGGGCAAGCTTTGCAAATGACTAATATTTTGAAAGACTCACCGGAAGATCGTGAGCGCGGGGTTTCCTGGAAACCAGCAGATATGACTCAAGCCGAGCTACTCCAGATTGCCTATGAAAAGCTGCAAGACTCCATGAGTTACATTCTTCTGATTCCTGAAAATGAAATGGGTATAAGACGCTTCTGCTTTCTAGCCTTTGGACTTGCAGTTATGACGCTGGAAAAAATTGCTACTAGAAAAGAATTTAGCAATAAGTCCGAAGTGAAACTATCCAGAAATGCTGTTTGGATTTTTTATACATTCACCAAACTTGCAGCCAGCAATGCATTGCTGATGAAATCATTCTTTTATGTCGCATCCAAGCAACTGAGAAAACTGTCTGTAAAGAATTCTTAAAGTACACCCTCATGCTTTAAGAGCCAAATTTTGACCTGGCGATAAAAACCGGGCGCATCTTCCTTCATAAAACCCCCAAGACCTTGTGCGGAGACCACCCTATGGCAGGGAGTCACTAAAGGATATGGATTGGCACCACAAGCCGTCCCAACTGCACGTGGTCCGCTCTTGATAATTTTTGCTATCTCACCATAGGTATTTGTCTTCCCCACTCCAATACCTTGAGCGGCATTCCATACCTTTTGTTGATGGGTCGTTCCAGCAGGCTTTAGTGGAACATCAAACACTGATAAAGCGTCTTTGAAATACCCATCGCACTGTTTTGAGAATGCTTTAGCCAGTGCATTTCTCGGGGCGATTAAAGCAGTACCCAGGGGCAAATAATCGATTTTCGAGATCATCAAGCTGCCGTCCACCAACTCCGTTTTTACGCCTAGCCGTCCAAAAGGGGCAGCTATCACGCAATACTCGATTGATATAGGGGTGGGCATGAGGAGGATTCTGACACATATTGAAGGATAAATTCAGGCAGGATTCCGAGGTGGCTATAGCTAGTGAAATGGCACTTTGCTATATTGATTGTTCCTTATTCTTTGCAGGCACAACTGATGGACACTTTTTTTGATGATTGGCCCTTTATTGGCCAAGTCGCATTAGTCCTATTTTTACTAGCACTATCGGGCGTCTTTTCGATGGCCGAAACCAGCATGCTTTCCTCCAATCGCCATCGACTGCGTGCAATGGCTAATAGCGGGAATGCTGGGGCTGCACTTGCTGAAAGGCTATTGAAGCGCATTGACTCACTCCTTTCAGTGCTGCTGATTTCCAACAATCTCATCAACACCATCCTGCCAATCTTGGTTACTGGTATTGCCTTACATATTTTTGGCGATAGCGGCTTAGTGCTATCAATTGCCACCTTGGTAGTTGCACTACTCATCATCATCTTTAGTGAGATCACCCCGAAAGTGATCGGCGCAGCCTTCCCCGAAAAGATTGCCAGCAATGTTGGCTGGTTCATCCTGCCTCTGACTTATATTCTCAAACCATTGCTTTGGTTCATTAATAGCTTTGTATCAGGATTAATGAAAGTCTCCGGCTTGCAAACCTCGACTGAAAATCGAGTTATGAGTAAAGAGGAGTTGCGTAGCTTAGTTTTAGAATCGAATCGCTTTGTTTCTGCTCATCATCGCAATATCTTGCTCAATCTTTTCAATCTTGAAAATATCTTGGTTGATGATGTGATGACACCTCGCTCCAAGATTGAAGTACTGGATCTCTCAAGGCCCATTAATGAAGTAGTCGAGCAATTAGAAACTTGTTATCACAACAAACTACCGGTATGTGATGGTGACTCTGAACGTATCGTAGGCATTCTTTCCGTTAAAAAAGCCCTCTCCTTACTAGGTAACGCAGAGCTTCATCACGAAGACTTCAGATGCTTACTAAATGAGCCCTATTTCATTCCGAGTGGAACACCTGTTTTGCAGCAGATGCAATTTTTCCAAGACAATCAACAACGCTTGAGTCTGGTTGTGAATGAGTATGGTGAAGTGCTTGGTTTAGTGACTTTTGAAGACATTGTTGAAGAGCTGATTGGCGAGTTCACCACCTCATTCTCCAATCTCTCGAATGACCCTCATTGGCTGGCTGATGGTACTTATCTTGCTAGCGGTACCGCCTCATTGCGCGATTTAAATCGCCTGCTGAAATTAGACCTCCCTCTTGATGGACCGCGCACATTGAATGGCCTCATTCTAGAAAAACTCGAAGCGATTCCTGACTATGATGTCAGCATTCGAATTGCTGGCGTAGTGATGGAAATTGTGCAGTTCGATGAGCATGGAGTAAAGACAGTCAAGCTATACCAACCCCTCAATCAATCAAATCAAGATTGATTGACATACAGCATGACTCTCACATTATTCGAACCTGGCACGACATCACTGTTAATGCATTAAATCATCGGGCAACGGATATTCATATTGAGGCGAGATCTCAAGAAACAGTAGTACGTACGAGAATAGATGGTCGCCTCACGCTGCAAAACCAATACCCAATTGGATTACATGAGCGCTTGATCACACGCATCAAAATACTGGCACGCCTTGATATTGCAGAAAAGCGTTTACCTCAAGATGGACGTCTTGTGATTGGCCATGACTTTAGTCATCCCAACATTGATTGTCGTGTATCGATTCTTCCAACCTTACATGGTGAAAAAGCTGTTGTTCGTATTTTGCCAAGCCACCTAGAGGAGTTAGCACTAGATCAAATTGGACTATTGCCAGAGCAACTTGAAATTTTTCAAGAATCCATTAGTCAAACTAATGGATTAATTCTGGTAACAGGGCCTACCGGGAGCGGAAAGACTCGCACCCTGTATAGCTGTTTAAGCGAATTGAACCAAGTGCAACGCAATCTTTGTACCGTCGAAGATCCTATTGAAATTCGTCTTCCCGGAGTAAATCAAGTGGCTTATCACCCAAAAGCAGGATTAGACTTTCCAACCATTATTCGTGCACTTCTTCGCCAAGACCCGGATGTCATCATGATTGGTGAAATACGCGACACTGCAAGTGCACAACTTGCCATTCAAGCAGCACAAACGGGACACTTAGTTCTAAGCACCTTGCATACACGAAATGCTCTTGGCGCATTAAGCCGACTAAAAAGCCTAGGGATAAATCAAGAGTCTATTGAATCTTGTCTTCGTTGCGTCAGCTCGCAAAGGTTGATTCCAAAACGCTGCAAACATTGCAACCCCATACCCAGCGAAACACCTTGCGAACTTTGTAAGGGATCTGGCTATTTTGGTCGCATTGGCGTCCACGAGGTTTTGGGAAGCAAGCAGTTATTGGCACCAGATCAGGCCTTAGATATTTACTCAGCAGGATTGCAATTACTGAAGTCTGATTTAGTGGATCAGGCGTCGCTGGATTCTGAACTTGGTACTTGGCATTAGCCTTAATGATTTTTAATAGAAAACTTAGCAATTCTGCGCAACTACATTTTGCCCAGCAGTTGCTCACCCTCCTTCAGGCCGGACTTCCCTTACTTAATGCTATCCAGCTATTAATTCAGTCTGCGCCAAAATCCTGGAAAATTTGGCTAGAAGATATTCGCATTCAGCTCCAAAACGGTAATAGCCTATCTTTTTGCCTCAGCACACAAGACGGAAGGTTTTCCCCAGAGTTTTTCAACCTCATTAGAGTAAGCGAAAGAACAGGAGACCTCAGTTTGGCACTGCACACAATTTCACAGCAACTAGAAGCTCAAATTGAGTTAAAAAGAAAAGTGCAGCAATCGCTAACCTACCCCACAATCACTTTACTCACTTCATTTTTGCTTGTACTAGTAATGATGATTTGGGTTGTCCCAGTATTTAAAGAGGTTTTTGGGAATTTTCAGGCTGAGCTTCCAGCACCAACCAGAATCCTTATCACCATTTCCACTACCACCCTAAATTACTTTCTAGAGATATGCTTAGGCATGTTTGTGATGAGTGCAGGATTTGGATACGCTTGGCTCAAATCCTGCACGCTACAAAAATACTGCGACGCATTCTTATTTCGCATTCCATTTTTTGGAAACCTATTTAGACTAGCAACACTTGGTCATTGGTGTCGAACCCTAGGCCATTTGTTAGAGACTGGTTTACCACTCCCAGATGCACTCCGAGTTACTGCGCAATCCTCCAATCACTGGGTGAGCCATGACTTTAGTGCAGAGATATTTAAACACCTCACCCGTGGCTGGCCTTTGGGAGATTCACTCAAACGGGCAGACCCGAGATCTCTATTGATGGATGCAGAAACATTACTACTACTTCATATCGGCGCAGAAAGTGGTGTCTTAGCCGAAATGCTAAATAAACGCGCCAACACCCTAAGCTCACAGCTAAGCAATCAACTCAATGCACTCAGTCAAAGTTTCGAGCCCATGCTTATTCTTTTTGTTGGCGCCATCATTGGCAGCTTAGTCATAATCCTATATCTACCAATCTTTAATTTAGGGCAAATCGTTTAGTGGACCCCATAGCAAGCATCTGGATAATTAAATCTCCACTAATACTGGCCTTGATTTATCTAGCCTATATCGATTGGCGCACTCTCCGCCTTCCAAATGCCATTACGCTTCCCCTAATTTTTTTAGGCCTTTCATTTAACTGGGCCTCTGATCTGCGCCTGACCACACCAAGCTTGGCATTCGTTGGTGCATTCCTAGGATATACAGTGCTGTGGACATTAAATGCTGGCTATCGTCTTCTAAAAAACCGTAATGGCATTGGCATGGGTGATGCCAAGCTCCTAGCGGCTCTGGGCGCCTGGTTGGGCTGGAACTCTCTACCAGGCATCCTCCTCATTGCTACCATCACGGGAATATTGGGTGGCCTCGCCTGGCTTCAATGGCGCGGCCATCAGCTACAGCAAGCCTTTCCTTTTGGCCCCTTTTTAGTTATTGCTGGCATCATTGAGTTGTTATGGCCTCAACTCATTCCAACCTTCATTCTGTCCAAGTCAATCTAAAAGCCTTGAAGGGAGAAATTCCTTTAATTGGCCTAACTGGTGGAATTGGATCTGGCAAGACGGCAGTTAGTGATTTGCTAGGCGAGTTTGGGGCCGGGATTATCGACACAGATTTAATTTCTCACCAAATTACCGCCCCCGGTGGAAAAGCCATCCCGTTGATTGAAAAGGCATTTGGGGTTGACTTTATTGACCCCGAGGGCGCGCTTATCCGCTCCAAAATGAGGACCCTAGTCTTCGAAGACTCCAGTGCTCGTCAGGCTTTAGAGCAAATCACGCACCCTTTGATTCAGCAGGAAACTGCTAAACAAGCCTTTGGGCTGGCTAAATCTGGAGTGCCCTACCTCGTTTTTGTGGTGCCACTTCTCATTGAGTCCGGATCTTGGATCAAGCTAATTGACTATCTCGTGGTCGTAGATTGCTCGGAAGAAACCCAAATCCAAAGAGTGATGCACCGCAACAATATAGCCCGCTCAGAAGTGGAAAATATCCTTAAAGCGCAAACCAGCAGAAATGCCCGGTTAGCAGCTGCTAATGCAGTTATTGAAAATCAGGGTAGCATGGATACACTCAAATCAGAGGTTCTCAGTCTGCACCAACAATTACTCAAAATTTAGGAAGAGCCCCTAAGTTCGTCATAGAATATAGGCTTGTGATTGTCTACGAATACCCCTTCAATGAATTAGTTCGAAGCATGCTTCGACTGGAGTACTTGTTCGCCCGTTTCAATCACTTTCTCCGATCCGATGATCCTGAGTTACACCACAATGCTATTGCGATGTTATTTGACTTGGGTGATATTGGCTCTCGAGGCGATATCAAGTCTCTGCTACTCAAAGAATTCGAACGTCAAAAATACGCTCTAAATGGTTTAAAGTCTTCCCAGAAGGTGGACCAAGAAGCGTTGACACAAACGCTATCTGAAATTGACAAAGCTGCCATGAACATCAATCAATCGATGGGCAAGCCAAATTCTGCAATTACTGAAAGTGAATGGCTTAATGCCATTCGCACTCGATTAAATATTCCAGGCGGAACAAGTCCGATTGATTTGCCCAGCTACCATGCTTGGAAAAATACTCCCTCCACTCAACGTAGGGAGTTATTAGAAAAATATATTGCACCACTTTTACCTTGGCATGAAGCTTGCCAAATTTTCTTGAGATTGCTGCGTCAATCCGGGGAAGCCAAAGATGTTGTTGCACACCAAGGCTCATATCAACAAGCGCCATCTGGCAAGGTATATCAATTGATGCGCATCGCCGTTGAAGACGATAGCCTCTTCTCAGAAATTAGCGCCAATAAATATCTATTGTCGATTCGCTTTCTGAAGATTGATCAAGATAAAAAACCGCAGATTATGAATGATGATGTGCCATTCAGACTCACTCTCTGCCAGCTCTAAGTCTTTATTAGCATCCTCAGCTTTTCCAGCATTGGCCATGCAGCCGGCAATAAAGGCTCTACTGTTGGAAGTGCATCACTCAGTAATTGCCAAGATAAGGCCTGACCTTCACAGCCCTTAGGTACTCCATTCCATTTTCGAATGATGCTGACATGCAAACGGACATAAGCGTGTGGATAGTCATGCTCTAAAACAACCAACTCTTCGCTAGACTCAATATCAATTCCAAGCTCTTCTTGTAATTCGCGTTTCAGTGCCATGAAAACTGATTCACCAGCCTCTATCTTTCCACCCGGAACTTCCCAGTAACCTGCATAAGGCTTGCCTTCTGGACGCTGGCCCAGAAGATAACGCCCCTCTGAATCCAGCAGGACTCCAGCAGCTACCTCTGTTACAGGGCGATTGGCATCACTCATGAATAATTAAGCGGCATGCGAGCCAGCCCAGTGCTTGGCAAACTGCCAAGCTACACGGCCAGAGCGTGAGCCACGCTCCAAAGCCCAAACCAAAGCTTCAGCTCGAGCGCTCTCAATCTGGGCATCACTCAAGCCAAAGTGACGTAACCAATGAGCAACAATTTCCAGGTACTCATCTTGCTTTGGTGGATAGAAAGAAAGCCACAAACCAAAACGCTCTGAAAGAGAAATCTTTTCCTCAACCACCTCACCTGGATGAATCTCTCCATCATCACCATGGACATAACCCTCGTTGTCCTTCATATATTCAGGCAAGAGGTGACGACGGTTGGAGGTGGCATAAATTAAGATATTGTCGACTTGAGCTGATACAGAACCATCCAAAGCAGACTTCATGGCCTTATAACCAGACTCGCCATCCTCAAACGAAAGATCATCGCAAAAAATAATGAAGCGTTCTGGGCGATCAGCCAATAAATCCGTGATATCAGCCAAGTCTGCCAAATGTTCTTTTTCTACTTCAACTAAACGCAAGCCCTGGCCAGCAAACTCATGCAAACTGGCTTTAATGAGCGATGACTTCCCCGTACCGCGTGCGCCGGTTAATAAAATATTATTCGCAGGCTTACCCTGAATAAAGTTTTTCGTATTGTCACGGATCGCATCACGTTGACGATCAATATTTTTTAGATCTTCGAAAGTAATATCTGCAACATGCTTTACTGGCTGCAAAAATCCAATACTGCCGAAGATGCTATCGCGACGACGCCATCTAAATGCAGTAGAGGATTTCCACTGCTCTTCAGTTAGCTGCTTTGGTAAAAAAGTTTCAAGATGGCTTAAGAGCTGCTCTAATTTTTCATTCATTTGATGAATTCCTATGAACGGTAATCAGCATTAATGGAAACGTAGTCATGCGATAAGTCACAAGTCCACATTGTCTGTTGCGCTGATCCGCGCCCCAAGTCAATCTTGATGGTAATTTCTGGAGCCTGCATCACTCTCTGTCCATCAGCCTCTTGGTAATCAGGGTGGCGGCCACCATTCTTGGCAACCCACACATCACCAAGCCACATTTGCACCTGATTAACATCAAGGTCGGCAATGCCTGCATAGCCAATTGCAGCCAGAATTCGGCCTAAGTTGGGGTCACTAGCAAAGAAAGCAGTTTTAACAAGCGGGGAGTGGGCGATTGCCTCTGCAACCAAGCGGCATTCTTCTTCAGTCTTGCCGCCATGTACATCAATCGTAATAAATTTTGTTGCTCCCTCGCCGTCTCTCACAATCATTTGAGCAAGCTTGCGCGAGAGATCAATTAATGCGGACCGAACTAAACCATAACTAGCATCGCCAGTAGATTGGATCTGCACTGCTGACTGGCCAGTTGCCATGATGATGAATGAATCGTTCGTCGAGGTATCGCCATCAATCGTAATTGCGTTAAATGAGAGATCAGCAATTTCCCGAGTCAGCTGAGTAAGCAAGCCTGGAGCAAAACCAGCATCGGTTGCAATGAACCCCAACATAGTCGCCATATTCGGATGAATCATGCCAGCACCTTTGCAAATTCCGGTGATGGTCACAAGTCCAGATGGAGTCTGTACAGTCATGGATGTAGCCTTAGGCTGCGTATCCGTAGTCATAATGGCTTCTGCAGCATCAAGCCAGTGGTCTTCGCCTAGGCTAGCAACCGCCTTAGGTAATCCAGATATCAATTTATCAATTGGAAGTGGCTCAAGAATTACGCCCGTTGAAAACGGCAGAACTTGTTCTGGATTGATCTTAAGTTCTTTCGCTAACTCAGCACAAGTTGCTAAAGCATCTTTCATGCCCAGCTCACCAGTTCCCGCATTGGCATTTCCAGTATTCACGACCAAAGCACGAATCTCCCCTCTAGCACCATCGAGGGCCAAATGCTCTTTACAAACCTGAACCGGCGCAGCGCAGAATCGATTTAAAGTAAAAACTCCGGCAACTTGGGAGCCGGGAGCTAAAGTCATCACCAATAAATCCTTGCGATTGGCTTTTTTAATTCCAGCTTCACAGATACCCATCTGAAAACCTTTTACAGGTTTAAGTTGGTCTTTTTGGGGGAGTGGTAGATTAACTGTCATGATCTGACAATTGTAGATGAGGCACTGCAGAGCTGCCGGGTCTGGCAGCTCTTTTTAAACTCTGTTTAGCTTAATGCGCCGCAGCAGTTCTTATACTTCTTGCCGCTGCCGCAGGTGCAGGGGTCATTACGACCAACCTTAGGCCCAGAGCGCATAGGTGCTGGAGCAATTTCAATAGCCGCACCACGATCACCGGTTGATCCAGCCAACTCAAGGTCTGCATCGGCATGCTGATATTGCACATCTGAGAGCTTAGCCAAATCTTCATTCATGGACTCAGAGGCTTCGTCTAACTCACTAGCGCTACGAATCTGTACTGTCATGATGCTTTTCACAACATCATTCTTGATCACGTTAAGCAACTCACCATAAAGCTCGAATGCTTCGCGGCGGTATTCTTGTTTTGGATCTTTCTGAGCATAGCCACGCAAATGGATACCCTGACGCAAATGGTCCAAAGCAGCTAAATGTTCGCGCCAATGGGTATCTAAGCTATAGAGCAAGACTGAGCGCTCAAAGCCAGCAAAAGATGCACGTCCAGAAAGCTCTACTTTTGCATCGTAGGTTTCTTTTGCAGCCTCTAATACACGATCAACAATCTGCTCATCGTCCATAGACTCGGCATTTTCAACCCAATTTTTCAGGTCAACAGCTAAACCCCAGTCGCTAGCTAATACATTCTCTAGGCCAACTAAATCCCATTGCTCTTCCATCGATTGCATAGGGACATATACAGTACAAATGCCACGCAACACATCTTCACGTAAATTGGCAATCAGCTCACCAACATCGGCACTTTCGAGAACTTCATTTCTTAAGCGATAGGTTTCTTTACGCTGATCATTGGCAACGTCGTCGTATTCCAACAATTGCTTACGAATATCAAAGTTACGACCCTCAACCTTACGCTGAGCGGACTCAATCGAACGAGTCACCATACCAGCTTCAATCGGCTCGCCATCAGGCATCTTGAGACGATCCATAACTGCGCGCAGACGATCGCCAGCAAAGATGCGCAAGAGAGAGTCATCTAAAGAAAGATAGAAGCGAGAAGAACCTGAGTCACCTTGACGACCAGCGCGACCACGAAGCTGATTATCAATACGTCGGCTCTCGTGGCGCTCTGTACCAATAATGTGCAAACCGCCAGCAGTCAATACTTGATCATGCAGGCTTTGCCACTCGTCCTGCAAAGTCTTAATCTTGGCTGCTTTTTCTGCATCTGAAAGGGCAGCATCTGCCTCAATTAAAGAGGATTGTTTACCAACGTTGCCACCTAAAACAATATCTGTTCCACGACCAGCCATATTGGTAGCAATGGTAATCATCTTTGGTCTGCCAGCCTGCGCAATGATTTCTGCTTCGCGAGCATGTTGCTTCGCATTCAAAACCTGATGAGGTAATTGACGTTGATCCAGTAAACCAGCAATTAATTCTGAGTTCTCAATTGAGGTTGTACCAACCAATACAGGCTGACCGCGCTTGTAGCAATCCTCAATATCCTTGATCACTGCGTCATAACGCTCACGTGATGTCTTATAGATCTGATCTTGGCGATCTTTTCTTTGGCTGATCCGATTTGGAGGGATGACCACCGTTTCAAGGTTATAAATCTCCTTGAACTCATAAGCTTCAGTATCAGCGGTACCAGTCATACCAGCCAACTTGCCGTACATACGGAAGTAGTTCTGGAAAGTAATTGTGGCTAAAGTTTGATTCTCATTCTGAATCTGCACACCTTCTTTAGCTTCAACAGCCTGATGTAAGCCATCGGACCAACGGCGACCCTGCATTAAGCGGCCTGTGAACTCATCAACAATAATGACTTCGCCATTCTGAACAACATACTGTTGATCACGGTTGTACAGAGTATGCGCGCGCAATGCTGCATACACGTGATGCATCAAGGTAATATTTTGTGGGGCATACAAGGAGTCGCCGTCATTCAATGCACCAAGCTCAACTAAAACTGTCTCAGCTTTGTCATGACCACGCTCTGTTAAATAAACCTGCTGAGACTTTTCATCAACCCAGTAATCGCCTGGCTTTTCAACGCCAGTACCATCTGCTTTTTCTTCGCCGATTTGACGTTCCAAGTAAGCAGGCAATGCATTGATCTTGATATATAAATCAGTGTGGTCTTCAGCCTGACCAGAAATGATTAATGGCGTACGCGCCTCATCAATGAGAATAGAGTCAACCTCGTCAACAATCGCATAAGCTAAACCACGTTGAACACGTTGGCCCAAATCTTGCACCATGTTGTCACGGAGGTAATCAAAGCCAAACTCATTATTAGTACCGTAGGTGATATCTGCCGCATAAGCTTCTTGCTTAGTGTTGTGATCCATCTGGGATAGATTGACACCGACCTTCATGCCTAAGAAGTTATAGAGCGTTGACATCCACTCAGCATCTCGCTGAGCCAAGTAATCATTTACTGTAATGACGTGAACGCCCTTACCGGTTAAGGCATTTAAATATACGGGCAGCGTAGCGGTTAAGGTCTTACCTTCACCGGTCCCCATTTCAGCAATTTTTCCTTGATGTAATGCAAGACCACCCATCATCTGTGCATCAAAATGGCGCATCTTCATCACCCGTGAGCTCGCCTCACGAACTACAGCAAAAGCCTCTGGAGCAATATCATCTAATGACTCGCCAGCAGCCAAACGTGACTTGAACTCAGCAGTTTTTGCTTGCAATGCGGCATCATCCAAAGCTTGCAGGCTAGACTCGAAAGCGCTAACTTTGGCAACCACTTTGCGATACTGTTTTAAGAGGCGGTCGTTACGACTGCCGACCAGGGTTTTAAGAAGACCGATTACCATGGGATATTGAAGTAAATTAAGACCTTGAGTTTATCACCCGCACCCTCTTTTTTATATGAACTTTGCCCCTAAACCCATCCGCACGAAAGCCGCCCATGAATGGCTGGATTATTTGCGCGACTCTGAGGGCTTGGGTGGAATTTTGGCAAAAACAGAAGATCTAGCCAAACTCAAAATTGCCCTCAAAGCGGCTCTATTTGAGTTAGATTTGGATAACTTAGCGCCCAAAATTGAGGCTGGATGGCGCACTGGTAGTCAAAATGAGCTCTTTCTATTGGTCACCGGAGCCAGTGTTGCCACCCGCCTTCAGCAAGTTTTACCTAGCCTAATCAATGGGTTAGCAAAAAAAGGGGTAATCTGCACCAGTATTAAGGTACGCCTTAAGCCAGCTCCACCAGCCTGGGAAATTAAGCCTCGCGAAGTAGGCCAGCTTAGTCAGAGGCCAAAAGGGTTTAATGCTGCAGCGAGAGCTTCCTGGGAATCTTTATTGGAGAAATTGGCGCCAGATTCTGATTTACGCAAGGCGGTTGAGCGCCTACTTCAAAACAAACCCAAATAAACCTAGAAAAAGAGGGGTTGACTCTCTTTGGAATAGGCCGCTGGAGCCTTATTTTCTTGAAAGCCGCTGATTTCGTAAGAGCTAGGATCTTCCAAAAGCTTACGCAAGAGTGCGTTATTGAGGGCATGGCCTGATTTTTCGGCCACATAAGAGCCAATAATGGGATGCCCAACTAAATAGAGGTCACCGATAGCATCTAGGATTTTATGACGCACAAACTCATCTTCATAACGTAACTCTTCGTTATTAAGGATGCGATGTTCATCGAGCACAATCGCGTTATCTAAACTGCCACCACGCGCCAACCCCATTTCTCGCAATGCCTCAACTTCATGAGCAAAGCCAAAAGTGCGGGCACGGCCAATCTCACTTCGATACGCATGTTCTGCAAAGTCCACTACAAAACGCTGTCCAGTCTTATCTACCGCCGGATGTTTAAAGTCAATTGTGAAGTCCAACTTAAACCCAAAGAAAGGCTCTAGACGTGCGAGCTTATCGCCTTCCCTCACTTCTACAGGTTTTTTAATTACTACAAACTGTCTTGGAGCCTCTTGCTCAGCAATACCAGCCGATTCCATTAAGAACAAAAATGAAGCGGCGCTGCCATCCATGATGGGAACTTCTTCACCATCAAGCTCAATCAATAAATTATCTAGACCTAGGCCCGCACATGCTGAAAGTAAATGCTCCACCGTGGAAACACGTACCCCATCTTTTTGAATCACGGATGCCAGGCGGGTATCGCAAACCGCCAGAGCGGTAGCCGGCACAACCGATTGCTCTGGGGTATCTACACGTACAAATAAGATTCCTGAATTTACTGGCGCAGGCTTGATAGATAGGGTCACCTTGCGCCCAGAGTGCAAGCCAATCCCCACGGTTTTAATCGGAGTAGCGATTGTGCGTTGCTTCATCATAGTTTTTATAAATTCAGGAATAATTTCTTAAAGCTTTTTCAAAATTGAAGCAGCATCACTGACTTCAAACTTACCAGGCGCTTCACGATCTAAGGTTGTTACCACACCATTTTCAACAATCATGGCATAGCGATCTGAACGAACACCCAAACCACGAGCAGTCAAATCTAATTCGAGGCCAAGTTTCTTAGTGAATTCAGCGCTACCATCACCCAGCATGCGAATCTTTTTACCTACTTTTTGATCGCGACCCCAAGCGCCCATTACAAATGGATCATTTACTGAAATACACCAAATCTCATCAACGCCTTTTGCTTTGATTGCATCAAAGTGCTCAACATAACTAGGAACGTGCTTAGCAGAACAAGTTGGTGTAAATGCACCAGGCAATGCAAAGATCACTACTTTTTTTCCAGCAGTCAATTTCTCAACTTCAAATGCATTTGGTCCAATAGCGCAACCTTCGCTCGCTTCATCTAGAAACTCGTAAAGAGTAGCGTTTGGTAATTTTTGTCCAACAGCAATCATGACATCTCCAATAAGTAATTGTTATTTAGCATGCCAACGCAAGCGCGGGATTCGTCGTCCGGAGGGGCGCCGCGCTGGCATTCTGCATTACCTATTGTATTAAGCAGTTAATTAATCTGCTTGCTTACGCAAAAAAGCTGGGATTTCATAGTAATCAGCCCCTTTATCCAACATGGTTTTTGCCTGCGGTGAGCTATCAGCACCTAATGTAGGGGCTGGTGTCGCTTCACGTGAACTACGGAATACACGTGGCAAATCATATTGACTGTAATCAACTCCGCTTGTTGCTGGTTGAGCGGCCATCGAAGGCGCACTACCCGCACCTGTCATTGCCAAACCAGCGCTAGTGCTCAAAGCTGAATCAAGGCTTACCTTGCTCATTGCTGCCGAAGCGCTTGCTGGAGCAAAGCTATTCAAGTCAGCCATTGTTGGCATCGCATCATGCGTACCAGTAGCTTGTCTCCAAACTACTTCCGGTTGATGATGTTGACGTGCTTGTGGATTATTCAAGCCAGTAGCCACCACAGTAACGCGCAAGGCATCACCCAAGCTCTCGTCATAGACAGTACCGAAGATTACAGTAGCATCATCTGCAGCATAGCCACGGATTGCCGCCATCACTTCACGAGTCTCAGACAATTTCAATGAACGGCTAGCGGTGATGTTTACCAATACGCCGCGTGCACCAGACAAATCAACTCCTTCGAGCAATGGTGAGGCAACTGCAGCTTCAGCAGCCAAACGTGCGCGATCCATACCAGAAACTGTTGCAGTTCCCATCATCGCCTTACCTTGTTCACCCATCACTGTTTTCACGTCCTCAAAGTCGACGTTGATCAAACCTTGTACGTTAATGATTTCAGCAATACCTGAAACGGCGTTATGTAATACATCATCAGCGCATGCAAATGCCTTATCAAACTCAGCATCTTCACCCATCACTTCAAAGAGTTTTTCGTTGAGAACAACGATCAATGAATCAACATAGGCTTCGAGTTCGGTGGCGCCATTCTCTGCAACCTTGAGACGCTTCACACCTTCAAAGTCAAATGGCTTGCTGATAACACCAACAGTTAAGATACCCATCTCTTTAGCAACTTGAGCAACGATTGGAGCTGCACCAGTACCTGTACCACCACCCATACCGGCTGTGATGAATACCATATGTGCACCTTGCAATGTATCCGCAATACGTGCACGAGCCTCTTCAGCAGAAGCTGCACCGATTTCAGGTTTTGCGCCAGCACCGAGTCCGCTAGAGCCTAGTTGCAAATTCACAGATGCCTCAGAACGCTGTAAAGCGCCAGCATCGGTGTTCATGCAAATAAACTCTACGCCGTTAACACCGCGACGAATCATATGCTGAACTGCATTACCACCTGCACCACCAACTCCAACCACTTTAATAATGGTTTTGCCGGCTGTTTCTTGATCTAACATTTCAAATTCCATATACCCTCCTAGGTAATAAGTACTACATTGACGACGACGAAAAACTTAAAAATTTCCTGCGAACCATTCCTTCATGCGCGAAATCACACTTTGCAACGCGCCTGACTGAGATACTCGACGGCCACGCAACAACTGCGCCTGACCTTCCATTAATAAACCGATGCTGGTAGCAAAACGAGGGCTACGCAACACTTCATGTAAGTGGCCACGGTACTCAGGAGTACCGATACGTGCCGGGCGCAAGAACACTTGCTCAGCAAGCTCAACCATGCCTGGCATTAAAGAAGTTCCACCAGTCAGTACGATTCCTGAAGACACCATATCTTCGTAACCTGAATCTCGAACTACGCCACGCACCAAGGTAAATAACTCTTCTACACGCGGCTCAATGACTGCTGCTAAGGCTTGCTTAGACATTGGGCGCGGTTCGCGATCTCCAACTCCAGGTACATCAATCATGGTGGTTGGGTCGGCCATGTCTTGGCGAGCAATACCATATTGAATCTTGAGATCTTCAGCATCAATCGTCGGCGTACGCAATGCCATCGCTATGTCATTGGTAATTTGATCGCCCGCAATCGGAATTACAGCAGTATGACGAATAGAGCCCTGGCAATAGATCGCAATATCAGTTGTACCGCCACCAATATCAACCAAGACAACGCCTAACTCTTTTTCATCTTCTGTCAGTACAGCCAAACTGGATGCAAGTGGTTGCAAGATGAGATCGTTTACTTCTAAGCCACAACGGCGTACACACTTCACAATATTTTGTGCAGCACTAACAGCGCCAGTAACAATATGCACCTTTACTTCTAGGCGTAAACCGCTCATGCCAATTGGCTCGCGCACATCTTCTTGTCCATCAATAATGAATTCTTGAACAAGAATGTGAAGGATTTGCTGATCTGTTGGAATATTGATTGCTTTTGCTGTTTCTAGAACACGCTCAACATCACCAGCACTGACTTCTTTATCGCGAATAGCCACCATACCGCTAGAGTTAAAACTGACAATATGGTTTCCAGCGATGCCAGTAAAGACTTGTACGATCTGGCGATCTGCCATGACCTCAGCTTCTTCAAGCGCTTTTTGAATGGACTGGACAGTAGCTTCAATATTGACAACCACACCCTTCTTCAAGCCTTTGGACGCAGTTTGACCAACGCCAACAACATTAAATTGGCCATCTGGTGCCAATTCAGCAACCAAAGCAACCACCTTGGAGGTCCCAATATCTAATCCGACCAATAAATCGCGGTTGTCTTTACTCATTCTCATTCCTCATTGCTTCTGCTCACTTTTTTTGCCATCTGCTTCATTTTTTTTCAAACTTGCCGAAGCAAGATGTACCGCAAAACCATTTGCATATCGCAGATCAATTGCATCTACACGATTAGCCCACTTTTCTTGAACCTGCGGCCAATATTTAAAGAGGCGCGCGACGCGGTCCTCGGTTAACGTTTTGTCCGAATTCTCTTCATCTCGACCGAACTCTACCTTCATGCCATTGGATAACTTCACATGCCAGGCATAGCGTTCGGAGAGCGTTAAGCTTTTTACCTCCGCACTCCAGGGCTTAAACCACGCGTTCGCTTTCTCATATAAACGCATCACTTCTTTGCTGGCATCTTCCGGTCCCGAGAAGTCGATTAACTGAATACCATCACCGACATCAGAAACGCGCCCAGCAAAGAGTTCTCCATGGGTATTCATTAAGGTATGACTATCAGCCCCACCCCAAGTACCGAAAGGCTTCTGCTCTTCAATGCTTACAATCAATCCATTGGGCCAGACTCTGCGGACGTTAGCGTGACGAACCCAAGGCATAGACTCAAATCCACGCTTCACATCTTCCAATCTCACGCTAAAGAAATTTCCCTGGACTGTTTCTAAGACCTGCTGCTTCACGACCGGCTTATTAATATGTTTGAGCGTTTGCCCAGCTACCGGCTCAATGACAACTTGTCGTAAGGCAAAGACAGGTCGCTGACTTAGCCATACCAGAACTCCAACGCACACCATGACTGCAAAACAGCGCATCAAGAAACGGCTCAACTTCTGCATCCGCTCTGGATGATTCCAAATTGGGGATGCCAATGAAACAAAGACTTCACCGAAGCCGTTTAAGAAGGCGCTCATTCGACTCATATTTGCGCAGCTCTCTTACCGTTTAAGGTCTGACTAATAACCCAGAGAACTAGTTCTGCATATTCAATACCGGCCGCTTTTGCAGCCATTGGAACCAAAGAATGCGAGGTCATTCCTGGAGAGGTATTCATCTCAAGCAGATAAGGTTTACCCGTTTTTTGATCAAGCATCACATCAGCCCGACCCCAAGTTCTGCAGCCGAGCGCGCGATAAGCGGCTAATGCCAACTCTTGAACCGCTTTATTTACTTCTGGCGCTAGATCAGTTGGGCACAAGTATTTGGTCTCATCAGAGAAATACTTATTATGAAAATCGTAATTGGCTTCTGGTGGAATAATTTTGATTACTGGTAAAGCCTCAGCATCTGCTCCAAATCCAACTAATGGGCAAGTGAGCTCATCACCAACAATACAAGTCTCAGCAATCACCTTCTTATCCATTGCGGCAGCTAAGGTATAAGCTGCGGGCAACTCATCGACAGATTTCACTTTAGTCAAACCAAGTGAAGATCCTTCATGTGCGGGTTTAACAATCAATGGCAGACCCAGGTGCTTCACCACTGCATTCCAGTCGCTATCAGCCTTCAATTCCTCAAACTCTGGGGTTGAAAGACCGCTACTGAGCCAAACAAGCTTAGTCGCAATTTTATCGATCGCCAGCGCAGATGCTAGTACACCGCTACCGGTATACGGTAAACCTAAGAGATCTAGTAAGCCCTGAATCGTGCCATCCTCACCATAACGTCCATGCAAGGAGATAAACACATGGTCAAATTTTTCATTTGCTATTTCAGTTGGGCAGCGTAAGCCTGGATCAAATGGATGTGCATCTACCCCTTTGGAAAGCAAAGCTTCTAAAACACCTCCGCCAGACATTAGCGAAATCTCACGCTCACCAGATCGACCACCAAGCAGTACGCCCACCCGACCAAGAGATTTGACATCTAAGTTTGCGAGCTCTTGCTTTACTCGCTGACCCCAAGAACTCAAAGCCATAGTTTGATTAGACATTTTTTGCCTCCACCAACACATGAGGCAATCCTGAAATCGAGCCTGCGCCCATCGTGATTAAAACATCGCCATCACGCAATAAGGCTCTGAGTTTTTCTGGCATGTCAGCAACGCTTGGCGCAAAGGCCACAGCCCTGCTGTCTAAGGAGCCAGTCAAATTTTTATCAGCTGCAAGCGCTGCCTTCATGAGGCTTTGACCATCAGCGCCTGGAATCTTAGCTTCACCAGCTGGATACACCTCAGTTAACACCAGCGCATCAAAGTTTTTCAGCACTTGCACAAATTCACCAAAGCAATCACGCGTTCTTGTGAAACGATGGGGTTGAAATGCCAATACCAAACGACGATCAGGGTAAGCCCCACGCGCAGCAGATAAGGTAGCTGCCATCTCAACAGGATGATGTCCGTAATCATCTATCAATGTGAAGCTTCCACCAGATGCGAGCGGGATATCCCCATATCTTTGGAAGCGACGACCAACACCACTAAATTCAGATAAAGCCTTCATGATGGCTTCATCGCCAACACCCAATTCCGTTGCAATACCAATTGCCGCTAAGGCATTACGAACGTTATGCAAGCCTGGTAAATTTAATTGCACCTCAAGACGCCCCGGCTTATTGCCGTGACGTCGCACAGTTTTACGATCTACCGTAAAGTGCATACGAGTACCTTCAGCGCGCACATTACTTGCACGAATATCCGCATCTTCAGATAAGCCATAGCGCAGTACTGGCTGAGATACAAACGGGATAATGTCTCGAACGTTAGCATCATCAATGCACAGCACTGCAACACCATAAAAAGGCATACGTTGGATGAACTGGACAAATGCTTGCTTCAATCTCGCCATGTCATGTTGATACGTATCCATATGATCCGCATCGATATTGGTAACTACTTCCATAGCCGGGAATAATTGCAAGAAAGAAGCGTCAGACTCATCAGCCTCAACCACAATGAAGTCACCCTGACCTAATCGTGCATTGGCGCCGGCAGAATTTAACTTTCCACCGATCACAAAGGTTGGATCTAAACCACCTTCAGCTAAGACTGAGGCAACTAAACTAGTTGTAGTTGTTTTTCCATGAGTACCCGCAATCGCAATACCCTGCTTTAAACGCATGAGTTCACCAAGCATGACTGCGCGCTGAATAACAGGAACCTTGGCCGCACGAGCAGCCAGCACCTCTGGGTTATTGCCTGCAACCGCAGTAGAAATCACCACCGCCTCTGCAGTACCAATATTTTTAGGATCATGTCCAATATGAATTACCGCGCCCAAATCTTTTAGGCGCTTAGTTGTAACACCTTCAGTCAAATCGGATCCAGATACCTGATAACCTAGATTCAATAAGACTTCGGCAATACCGCTCATACCCGCACCGCCGATGCCAACAAAATGTATTTGCTGAACAATATGTTTCATATACCCACTCCTGCACAGTCTGCACATACTTCAGCCACGCGCTGAGTTGCATGAGGTTTAGCTAAAGCATGAGCCCGCTCAGCCATCACTTGTAAATCTTGGCGACTAAAGTTTTGAATCATAGATGCCAAATCCTGTGGATTTAGATCTTGTTGCGGCAATAGAATGGCCGCATCTGCATCCGACAAAAAACGTGCGTTTGCAGTTTGGTGATCATCAATTGCATATGGAAATGGGATCAAGCAAGATGCAACGCCACATGCTGCAATTTCTGATACGGTCATTGCGCCAGAGCGACAGATCACCAAATCTGCTTGAGCATAAGCAGCTGGCATGTCGTCAATGAAAGGGCGAATATCTGCGGATACACCCAAGTCGGCATAACGCTGCTGTAAATCTACGAGATGCTTATCGCCCGCTTGGTGAATCACATTCGGACGCGCATCTTTATCCATCAATGCCAAGGCTGCTGGAATCGCTTCATTTAAGGCGGCCGCACCTAAGCTGCCACCAACTACCAAAATCGACAAAGGTCCAGTTCGCATTTCATATCGTTTTGCTGGCGGACCTACGACTTCGAACTCTTCGCGAATTGGATTTCCCACCCACTCAGCGTGAGTCATCGTGTCTGGAAAACCAGTTAAGGTGCGCATGGCAATTTTGGCCAGAGCACGATTAGCACTTCCTGCTACAGAATTAGCTTCATGTAGAACTAATGGCTTCTTCAAAAACTTAGTCATTAAGCCACCAGGAAATGTGATGTATCCACCCATTCCTAGAACAACATTTGGCTTGATACGGCGCATGATTTTCAAACTCTGAAAACTCGCCCTTGCAAGATTAAATGGCAACATCAATTTTGCTTTTATACCTTTGCCGCGCAAGCCGCCAAACTCGACCGCTTCAAATGGGAAGTCGCAAGCTTTTACCAAGCGATATTCCATGCCGCTTTGATTACCCAGCCAAAATACCTTCCAGCCACAGATGCGTAAATATTCAGCGACAGCTAGGCCTGGGAAAATATGCCCCCCAGTACCGCCGGCCATAATCAAAATGGATGGCTTGGTCATAATTTGCCACCCCGCATCAAGATACGGTTTTCATAATCGATACGAAGCAGCATGGCTATTGCAACTGCATTCATTAAAATCCCTGAGCCGCCATAACTAACTAAAGGAAGAGTCAACCCTTTAGTAGGAAGTAAGCCCAAGTTCACACCCATGTTGATAAATGCTTGCCAACCAATCCATATAGCCACACCTTTAGCGGCAAGTCCAGCAAAACTGCGATCTAACTGCAAGGCGGTACGGCCAATGAGGAATGCCCGACGTACGATCCAATAGAACAAAAAGATCATCACCACTACACCAACAAATCCAAGCTCTTCACCTATCACGGCCATGATGAAATCGGTATGTGCCTCAGGCAGGTAATGTAATTTTTCAACGCTACCACCTAAACCTAACCCAAACCATTCACCACGACCAAATGCCATGAGCGAATGGGTTAATTGATATCCTTTATTTGCTGCATTGTCGACTTGCCATGGATCCATAAAGGCCAGCATGCGACCGCGACGGAATGGTGAAAGTGCAATCATGGTTGCGCCACTCATTAAACCAACCAAGATTAGGCCGCCAAATAGCTTGGCATTAATTCCGCCTAAAAACAAAATTCCAAATGCAATTAAAGCAACCACCACAAATGCACCCATGTCAGGTTCGGCCATAAGTAAGCCGCCGACTAAGGCAACAGCGATACCCATCGGCAACATACCCTTCACAAATGAGTGCAGATATTCTTGGCGCTGTACTGTGTAGCTTGCAGCAAATATCACTGCAGCAAACTTCATTAATTCAGATGGCTGAAAATTCATCAGGCCCAATGGAATCCAACGCTTTGCACCATTTACACCTTTACCAACACCAGGGATGAGTACAGCAATTAATAGCAAGACCGTGAAACCAAAAATTACTGGTGAATAACGATCCCATACATGAGTTGGGATCTTAAATACCCAAATAGCAACCCCAATGGCAATAGCCAATGAAATGCAATGCCGAATGAGGAAGAAGTTGCTGCTGTAATTTGCATACTTAGGGCCATCAGCCAAAGTAATAGATGCGGAGTAGACCATCACCAAACCAATCAAGGCTAAAGACAGTACTGCCCAAACTAGCAACTGGTCATAGTCCATCATGCGTGAGCGCGTTTGCTCAACACCAGAAACCGCATCTCTTAAGCCGCTGCGGAAATTATCTATCCCACCTCTGGAGAAATTCCAGAAGCGGCCAAGACCCAAACGATTCTCAGGAAAAAGTTTTTCCTTCAAACTCATGCATTAGCTCCTTCGAATTGCATTCCCAATTCTTGAACTTCCGCAACAAATGCTTCAGCACGCGCAACGTAATCACTGAACTGATCAAAGCTAGCGCAAGCGGGAGACAGTAAAACGATGTCGCCAGACTGCGCCCGCTTTGCAGCTTCGGTAACTGCATTTTGCAGAGTCTCACTCATGACGCATGGCACTGAATCAGCCAAAGCTTCAGCAATGATTGGCCCATCTTTGCCAATTAAGAAAACGCCTTTTACAAAACGTAATGCCGGATCACGTAAAGGGCTAAAGTCCTGACCCTTACCTTCACCACCAGCAATCAACCAAATGCGTTTACCAGCCTCATTAGCGCTCAGGCCATTTAATGCCGCAACTGTTGCCCCTACATTGGTACCTTTACTGTCATCTACATATTCAACATTCGATACGATGGAAACACTTTGAACACGATGAGGCTCACCATGGTAGTCGCGTAAACCATGCAAGAGCATATTCATTGGCAAACCAGCTGCTCGTGCCAGAGCTAACGCAGCCAAAGCATTCAAAGCATTGTGGCGACCACGAATACGTAAAGCATCGGCAGGTATTAAACGCTTAAGTCTTAATGGCTCTTCCTCTACAACTGCTGCTTTACGACGGCGTTTTGGTTGAGGCTCAAGATCTTCATCCACTTCTGCCCAGACTAACCAATCAATTCCACCGGCACGTAGATCATGCTCAATGCCAAAAGCTCCCTGCTCATCAGGACGACTTGCGCCAAAAGTAATAACTGATTTATTTGCTTTTTGCTCGTCAGTCAACAGATTCATTACTAGTGAATCATCACGATTCAGAATGCAGATAGTGTCTTGCCCAAAAATATTCGCTTTTGCATCAACATATGCCTGCATATCACCGTGCCAATCCAAATGATCTTGCGTAATATTTAATACAGTTGCTGCTGTAGCATTAAAGGTGCTTGTGTAAACCAATTGGAAGCTAGAGAGTTCAAGCACCCAAATCTCAGGCATATCGGCAACTTGATCGGATTCATCCAGGCAAGACATCAACTTATCTAGAGCTGCTGGGCTGATATTTCCTGCAACAGCAACCCTCTTACCGGCACGCTCACACAGCTGCCCAGTCAGTGCCGTCGTTGTTGTCTTTCCATTTGTTCCGGTAATAGCCAATAGAGCTGGTTTATATTGAGATTCTTCAACCTGAGCCATGCGATCCAATGCAGCAATCGCTCTCGCAAAGAATTCCAACTCTCCCCAGATATCAATATTGGATTCTTGCGCCTTAACCAAGAATGAGGCGATTGGCTCTTGAAGCGGAGATAAACCAGGACTAATTCCGATGACATCCATCTTCTTTAAATCAATGTTATCAAGGGGCCCAAAGAAGGCTGCTTGAAGTCCTGCAAATTCAAGCTCAGCTAACCAGGCCCTTTGTCGCTCATTCAGATTTTCGCGATCACGCGTATCAGCCAAACTGACCTTTGCGGCATTCCGTAAACACCACTTTGCCATGGCATAGCCAGACTCACCCAATCCTAAAATCAAGAAATGTTGAGGTGCTTGATAGCCCTCATCTGCAATGAGCGCTGGGTTAGAGAAGGCTTGGTCTAAGTTATGCATATTCTTTGGCTTACCTTAATTTCAGGCTGGAGAGGCCAATGAGGACTAATAAAATGGTGATGATCCAGAAGCGAACGACTACCTGTGTTTCGCGCCAGCCACCTAATTCGAAATGGTGATGCAGTGGTGCCATCCTAAAAATACGACGGCCCTCACCAAAACGCTTCTTGGTAAATTTGAACCAGAACACTTGCAGCATTACTGACAGTGTTTCTGCCACAAAGATTCCGCCCATGACAAAGAGCACGATTTCTTGACGAACAATCACAGCGATTGTTCCAAGTGCACCACCTAATGCAAGCGCACCAACGTCACCCATGAACACTTGAGCAGGATGGGTGTTGTACCAAAGGAATGCTAAGCCTGCGCCACCCATAGCACCACAGAAAATCATGAGCTCACCTGCACCAGGGATATATGGGAACAATAAATACTTTGCGTAAATTGCATTTCCCATCACATAAGCAAAAGCACCCAGAGCAGCACCAACTAATATCACTGGCATGATGACCAGACCATCGAGTCCATCGGTGAGATTCACAGCATTGCTGCTACCAACAATCACCAAGTAACTCAAAATGATGAAGCCCATCACACCTAAGGGATAACTCACTTCTTTCATAAATGGAATGAGTAAGTTTGATTTGGCAGGTAAATCTAAAGCAAAGCCGCTCTTAAGCCAATCAAAGAACAACTGCAAGACCTTGAGGTTATTCACTTCAGATACCGAGAAAGCTAAATAGATAGCAGCAAATAATCCAATCAAAGTCTGCCAAAAAAACTTTTCTCTAGAGGCCATTCCCTTAGGATCTTTACGCGCCACTTTACGGTAATCATCAACCCAGCCTACCAACCCAAATCCAAAAGTCACAATCATCACAATCCATATAAAGCGATTACTTAGATCGGCCCACAGCATGCAGGAGATAAAAATACCCAACAGAATCAGTACACCACCCATTGTTGGGGTGCCTGATTTCACTAAATGGGTTTGTGGGCCATCGGTACGAACCGCTTGACCCATCTTCAATGCAGTCAACTTGCGAATAACCCATGGGCCAGACACTAAGCCGATCAACAAAGCAGTCACTGTTGCCATTACCGCTCTAAAAGTAATGTAATTGAAGACTCGGAAAAATCCAAAATCATCCTGTAACCATTGCGCCAATATTAAGAGCATGTTTTAGCCTCCTCTAACAAGGCCTGTACTACACGCTCCATGCGCATAAAACGAGATCCCTTAACCAAAATATCTAAGTGCTGCCGTTTGCCTGACTCTTCATCCGCCAGTGCCACATTGAGCTCGTCAAGCAACTGATCTAGTGTGGTGAAATGTGTAGCACCGCTAGCAAGCTCAGTCTTTCCTGAATCATTAAAACCCTGCACCGCAAATTTGCACTGCTCTCCGAGGGCAAATAACTTACTAATTCCCTGTTCAGCAGCATAGGCTCCAACTTCCTCGTGGAACGCAGGGCCTTGATCACCTACCTCACCCATATCACCCAATACCAACCAAGCAGTATTGCCAGACTGTTTAAGCGCATCAATAGCAGCCCTTACAGAATCAGGGTTCGCGTTGTAACTATCGTCAATCAAGGTGCGAACCGCATTTAAAGGCTTTGATTGCATGCGGCCATTGACCGGGACAAAAGATTCCAGACCAGCTTTAATTTGTTCGAGCCTTAAACCGGCGCCCAAAGCAACTGCGCTAGCTGCTAAAGCATTGCGCACATTGTGACTTCCTAAGGTATTGAGCTGTACCTCGATCTTGCCTAGTTCGGTTGTAATTTCAACTCTTCCACTAGCCAATAACTTACCGGTCACTGAAGCCTTAGCTAAAACAGGGCCCGAAGATAAGGCGAAGTCAATGACCTTACGTCCTGCGGCAGCTTGATACCAAACATCAGAAAATTCAGAATCTGCTGGGAATACTGCAACACCGTCTGCAGGAAGAGCGCTCAAAGCAGTTGCATGTTCTTTTGCAACTGCTTCGACAGTCGCCATAAATTCTTGATGCTCGCGCTGCGCATTATTGATCAAGGCAATATTTGCTTGGGCAATATGAGCTAACTCTGCAGTTTCACCAGGATGATTCATTCCCAACTCAATCACAGCTAAGCGATCGGTTGATCGCATGCGTAGCAAGGTTAAAGGTAAGCCAATATCATTATTGAAGTTACCTTTAGTAACCAGGGTGCACTCTTCACCAGCAACCGACTTGAAGATCGAAGCAATCATCTCTTTTACAGTGGTCTTGCCATTAGAGCCCGTTACTAAAGCCACTGGGATGGAAAACTGTGCACGCCATGCTTTTGCCAGCTCACCCAAACCCTGTCTAACATCCTGGACACATACTGCAGGTAAGTTTGTAGGGCATTTTTCTTTATGGCTAATCAGTGCCGCACTTGCGCCTGCCGTTGCCACATCACCCAAGAAATCATGCGCATCGAAACGATCGCCCGATAAAGCAATAAATAATTCATCAGCCTGAATCTGACGACTATCGCTGCCAACACGAGAAATAGAAATTGCTTCAACAGACTTTGCATCAGCATGAATCAACTGACTGCCTGGCAACATGGCATGCACTTGAGCAAGGGTAGTCATGGGTGCACTCATACGCTTCCCCCTGCCGCCAAACGAATATGCTCTTGATCTGAAAAATCAAATTTCTTGCCATTGATTTCTTGAGTGGACTCATGCCCTTTGCCGGCAACCAAAACAATATCCTTGATATCAGCATGCCGTACTGCAGCCATAATGGCAGCCGCTCTATCAGGCAGAGCTTGAATATTGACCAAATCACCCGACATGCCAGCTTGAATCATGGCGATTATGGATGCTGGGTCTTCAGATCTTGGGTTATCGCTTGTAATCACAACATGATCAGCAAAGTCTTGAGCAGCCTTACCCATTTGCGGGCGCTTACCTACATCTCGATCGCCGCCACAACCAAAGACGCACCACACTTTTCCATCGCGTTGATTTGCAATAGGGCGTAATGCCGTCAATGCCTTAGTAAGGGCATCGGGTGTGTGCGCATAATCCACAACAATCAATGGCCCATCACTCTTCTGAGATTTATGAACGCGAACAAGCTCCATACGACCAGAAACAGGTCTCAAATTACTCATGCGCTTAGCGGCCTCAGCTGGACTTATGCCTTGCGCCAATAGAATTGCCCAAACAGCAAGACAATTACTCAAATTAAATTCACCCAATACCGCAAGCTGAACAAGGCTTGAGCCTAGAGCATCACAATTAAATTGAGATGCATAACCAGTAGGTGTGAATTCAGTATTTTCTGCATACACCCGCTTCAATCGATCGCCAAATTTTTCAAATCCAGCAAAGGCATTGCTGCACAATGCGTAGCCCCATACTTGAGGACCATCGACAGCGAGGAGCTTCATTGCTAATTCGCGACCAAATGCATCATCAAAATTGATGATGGCATTTTCAACTTGCGGCAGCTGAAATAGTTTCGCTTTTGCCTCAGCATACTCACCCATCGTGCCGTGATAATCCAAGTGATCTTGAGTTAAATTGGTAAATACCGCACTGCGCACATTTAGCCCAGCAATACGATCTTGATCAAGTGCATGAGAGGAAATCTCTATGGCCACTTGCTCAGCACCCGCATCAAGCAATTCTTTTAATTGGGTTTGTAATCGAGGTGCATCTGGGGTGGTGTAACCAGTCTCGATCAATGCGCCCGGAAAACCGGTACCCAACGTACCCAAAACTGCAGCACGATGATTGGGTTGATCTAATGCCTGTGCCAGCCACTGCGTAATACTGGTCTTGCCATTAGTGCCTGTAACACCAATGACATTAAGCTTTTCACTTGGGAAGTCATACCACTCAGAACAAAGTGCTCCAGCCAAGCTGGATAAATTTTCAATAGCAAAACACTCTGGTCGGTCTAAGTATTCATTAGCAACACCATCCGCAGGATCAAATACCACTGCTGCCGCACCATTTGCTAAGGCAGCTGCGATGTAATCACGACCATCACGTAGGGCATTGCCATGACCAACGGGGTATGCAAAGAATATATCGCCAGATTGGATTTGACGACTATCAGCAGTTACTTTTGCATCTGCAGATGTGAGATCGCGCAAATTCGAGATCAAAAGATGAGGTTCAATATTTACCATTGCCATCATCTCTTTAAAACCACAGCATTTGTTTTAACTGCAGCACTCTGAATTTCTACAGGACTTTGATCCTGCATTGCTTTCTGCTTAATGGGGCTATCTGGCAACACATTTAAAGTACGCAGAGTCTCACTCACAATAGTAGAGAAAACAGGGGCGGCAACATCACCGCCATAGTGACTGCCACCTGTCGGCTCATCAATCATCACGGCAACCACAATGCGAGGCGCACTAATTGGCGCAAGACCTGCAAAGTAAGCACGGTATTTATTACCGTAGCCCTTACCCACTAATTTATGCGCTGTACCTGTTTTTCCACCAACCCGGTAACCCTCAGCCTGTGCTTTGATTGCAGTACCACCAGGTTCTGTTACCGACTCCATCATGCTGCGCATCTCAAGCGCAGTCTTAGCAGAAATAATATGTGTGCCAGGCTTGAACTCTGGACTACGTTCGATCGTGAGCGGGACTAATTCGCCATCGCGCGCAAAGATCGTGTAAGCACGAGCTACCTGAAATAGTGAACCTGAAATACCGTAGCCAAATGCAATCCGCGCCTGATCGGTTGGCATCCACTTTTTAAAGGGATGCACTGTTCCAGCCACTGCCCCAGGAAAACCAATCTTTGGCGCCTGACCTAAGCCAACGGATGTATAAAAATTCCACATCTCTTCTGCGCTTAAATTATTCATCGCAATTTTGGCTGTACCAATATTGCTAGATTTCTGAATAATTTGAGCAACAGTCAAGTTGCCATAAGGATGGGTATCTGTAATCGGTTTTGGGCCCACCAAATATTTAGCACCAATTGCCATATTGGTATTAGGAGTGATTACACCCTTCTCTAAAGCAATCGCTACCGTTAAGGGCTTCATAGTTGAGCCAGGCTCAAAAGTATCGGTTAATACGCGATTACGTAACTGCTCACCCGTCAACTTCTTACGATCATTTGGGTTATAGCTTGGGTAATTTGCCAAAGCCAAGATCTCGCCGGTATGTGTATCCAACACTACAGCGCCGCCAGCGCTTGCACGATGTTGCTCAACAGCACTCTTGACAGCGTTATATGCCAGAAACTGAATCTTGCTATCAATCGAAAGTTGTAAATCCTTGCCGTTTTGAGGTAACTGCAAAATCGCAACATCCTCAACAACACGACCAAGTCGATCCACAACCACTCGGCGAGCACCTGGATGTCCAGCCAGGTCTTTTTCCCTCGAGAGCTCCATGCCCTCTTGACCGCGATCTTCCACATTAGTGAACCCAACGACGTGCGCCATTGCTTCACCTTCTGGATAAAAGCGACGATATTCGTTATTCAAGCCAATGCCTGGAATTTCTAACTGCTTAATCTGTTGCGCCACTTCTGGATCTACTTGGCGCTTTAGGAAAATCTGCTTACGTTCCTCTTTCAGTTTTTTGCGCAACTCTGATTCGCTCATCTGCAATAAGCCCGCTAACTTCTGCACCTTATCTGCAGCCAAATCATCAGGCACGGTATCGTTATAGGCGATGACCGACTTTGCCTCAAGGCTGGTGGCAATCACCTGGCCATTGCGATCCAATATTTTTCCGCGCGAAGCAGGTAACTCTAATTCACGCTGAGTACCACGTACGCCTTTAGCTTCATAGAAGGCATTTCCTGGACCTTGGATCCAGAAGGCGCGGATCAATAGCAACATGAATACGAAGAACAACATGAACAGCATGAGGCGTGACCGCCACATTGGCAGACGCAATACTAAATTGGGCGTAGTTGAAAAACCTACTGGCCTCATCTAGCCTCCTTCAAGTACAAAGTACGCTCTGGAGATATGGGAACCATGTGCAACTGATTGCGGGCAACATCACGAATCCGCGCAGATTTAGAGAGATTGCGCTGCTCATACTCCAAACGTAACCAGTCTTGATTGAGTTTGCGCTCTTCAATTTGCGCACGCTCTAAAGAGATAAATAATTTACGTGCACGCTGCTGTGCTGCAACCAAGGATAGGGCGCAGACTAATAGCAGTACAAGCAAGGTAAGCGTTGCGCGATTCAAGCCATCACCCCTGGACGTTTTTCAGCAACGCGCATGATTGCCGAACGAGCACGAGGATTTTCTCGAACCTCTTCATCGCTTGGCTTAATACGTCCAATAATTTCCAAAGCACTCTGCGGTAGATCTCGATCACGAACAGGCAATCCACGCGGCACTTCAACCTTCGCATGTGACTGTAGAAACTGCTTCACAATTCGGTCTTCTAAGGAATGGAAGCTAATCACCGCTAAGCGCGCACCTGGCTTTAATAAATTCAGGGCTGCTTTTAACCCGAGCTCCAAATCTTCCAATTCACGATTAATAAAAATGCGTAAGGCCTGGAAAGTTCTAGTGGCTGGGTCTTGCCCAACTTCTCTTGTACGAACAACGCTGGCTACTAAGCTCGCTAATTGCAAAGTGGTTTTTGGAGACAAGCCTTCTTCTCGCTTTGCCACAATAGCTTTAGCGATCTGAAATGCAAAACGTTCTTCGCCATAAGTCTTAATCACGCGCGTGATGTCCTCTTGTGATGCTTGCTCTAACCATTCTGCTGCCGTCAAACCATGATCTGTGTTCATGCGCATATCGAGCGGGCCATCCTTGCGAAAGGAAAAGCCACGATGTGCTTCGTCCACCTGTGGAGAGCTGATGCCGAGATCTAGCAAAATGCCATCGACTGATTCTGGCTCCGCATACTGATCCATCTGCGCAAAACTGTCGTGCACGATTCGTAAACGTGAATCGTTGATTTTTTCCGCTACTGCGATCGCATCTAAATCCTTGTCGAAAGAAATCATTCGCGCGCTCGGAGGTAATCGCGAAAGCAGTGCTTGCGTATGACCGCCACGCCCAAAGGTTCCATCGATCAAGAGTAGATTTTTTGATGCTTCGGGAGAGGTGATGCGTGGGCCACTGATCAGCGCCGTCACCGCCTCGGCCAGTAATACTGGGCGATGAGTTATGTTCATGGCACCCTGTCATCAAAAATTAAATTGCTTCAGGGCTTCAGGCATACCTTGTGCAATGGCAGCCTGTTCTTTTGCAGCGTAAGTAGCGGCGTCCCACAACTCTAGATGACTACCCATGCCGAGTAGCATCACTTCTTTTTCAATGTTTGCAGCTGATCGCAACTCTGGGCTCACCAAAATTCTTCCTGCGCTATCTAAATCCACTTCCGCGGCATTACCAAGGAAGATTCGGCGCCACCAATGGGCATCCATCGGCAATTGAGCTACACGTGAGCGGAAGGTTTCCCACTCAGGACGTGGGAACAACAGGAGGCATCCATCAGGGTGTTTTGTAAGCGTAATTCGACCCTCACCTTGAACTAACAAGGCGTCACGATGCTTTGCCGGCACAGACATGCGGCCTTTTGCATCTAAATTGAGAGCTGACGCACCTTGAAACACCATTTACCCCACTTTTTCACACTTCCTCCCACTTTAGAGGATCGCAATAAGAGGGTCAAGTGTTTTTGGGTAATTTTTTAGGAAATTTCCTAGTGATTACAAACACTTAGCGTCATGTCTTGATAAAATGGTGACTATAAAAATGCTACTTGAAACAACGGCTTGGAAAATATACTTAAGAATAGGTCTTAGCTATTTAGCCTAATAATGGATAAATATACTGTATTAATAAACAGTATTACAAATAAAAATATGCAAAATAATTAATTTAGAACTAAATTTTGTAAGCAGTGCTTGTCATGACTTTTGACATCGCTTGCATGAGCTTCTGAATTGGTTCGGGCAAGACCGCACCACCAGCAGAAATTGCGGCCTGTCCATGCTCAATTTCATCCATTCGCATTTGGTCAACAATGGCACGAGAACGCTCATCTTCTACAGGTAATTTTTTGAGATGACTCTCGAGATGATTTTCAACCTGCTTTTCTGTTTCCGCCACAAATCCCAGGCTCCACTTATCGCCCGCTAAGCCAGCAGCCAAGCCGATTGCAAAGGATCCTGCATACCAAATTGGGTTGAGATAACTCGTGTGCGAACCTAGCTCTTGAAGGCGTGTTTCGCACCAAGCTAAATGATCCATTTCTTCCTGTCCAGAGTGATCCAACATCTGTCGAATTTCAGGATTGCGAGCAACTAATTTTTGCGATTGATAGAGCGCTTGAGCACAAACCTCACCCACATGATTAACGCGCATTAATCCAGCAGCATGCTCTCGCTCTATCGGATCTAACAAAGCAGTAGATTGCTTATCTGAGCCCGGAGTTGGACGATGAGCATGAGCACCCCCCACGACTGAACGTAAGGCTGTATCAAACTCAATAATGAAGCGGTCGATTAGCGCCATAGGCTTGCCAAAACTAGACTAAAACCTCTGCTTTGCAGCTTTGTTTGGTCTTCAAGCCCAGCTCAGCCAATAGCTCACGGTCTTGTTCTGCCTCGGGATTGCCGGTAGTAAGTAGTTGCTCACCATAGAAAATAGAATTCGCACCGGCCTGGAAGCACATGGCCTGAACTGCCCTGCCGAGCTCCTGCCGACCAGCCGATAAACGTACTCGTGCACGCGGCATCGTAATCCGAGCTACAGCAATAGTTCTCACGAATTCCAGAGGATCCAAGGGCTTCTGATCTTCCAGTGGAGTGCCTGCAACAGGAACCAGGTGGTTAATTGGAACTGATTCTGGATACGGGCTTAAATTGGCCAAACGCGCTAGGAAAGCTGCGCGCTGTTCACGGGACTCACCCATGCCCACAATACCGCCGCAACACACTGACATGCCTGCTGCACGCACATTAGAAATCGTGTCTAAACGGTCTTGATATCCCCGAGTAGAGATGACTGAGCGATAGAAGTCCTCGCTGGTATCCAAATTGTGGTTATAGAAGTCCAAGCCAGCCTCTTGAAGGGCTTGGGCCTGATTGGCTTCCAGCATCCCTAGAGTGGCACAGGTTTCAAGGCCTAAGGCCTTCACACCCTTAATCATGGCAGTGACTTTTTCAATATCTCGGTCTTTGGGCTCCCGCCAGGCGGCGCCCATACAAAAACGGTTAGATCCGGCGGCCTTGGCAGCCTTAGCAGCCTCAAGCACCTCGTCCAGATCCATCAACTTATTAGCCTTCACGTCAGTGTCGTAACGGGCTGCCTGGGGGCAATAGCCACAATCTTCAGGGCACCCACCAGTCTTAATTGATAAGAGCGTAGCTAATTCCACATCGCCATCAGGGAAGTTAGCGCGATGGGTCTCTTGCGCTTTAAACATCAATTCGCTAAATGGAAGGGCAAATAGAGCCTCAATTTGAGCCACCGACCAAGCGCCTGATGCGTCGACCTCTTTATGCAAATCCTTTTGGGACTTGACTTGGGTGAGGGGTTTTTCAGTAGTTTGGGTGGCCTGCATGGTCGAATTCCAGAAAATAGATCAATTCAAGGCATAAACATAACAGATACAGGCCTAAATTAGGAAAAACTAGTGGTCAAATACCAAACATGAAGCCTATTTCTGATCCAAATCAAACCACCCTGGTTGATCGCAGCCTAGATGCCGTTTGGCATCCCTGCACTCAGATGAAGCATCACGAGTCATTGCCCTTGATTGCCATTACTAAGGGTAAGGGTGCTTGGTTATTTGATGACAAGGAAAATGCGCTACTCGATTGCATTAGCTCTTGGTGGACGAATCTGTTTGGTCACTCCAATCCGCGCATCAATCAAGCCATTAGCAGTCAACTAGAAAAAATTGAGCACGTCATGCTCGCCGGATTTACTCACCCACCTGTAGTGGAGCTTTCCGAGAAACTGTCCGCCTTAACTCAAGGTCATTTGGGTCACGTTTTTTTTGCGTCTGATGGCGCCTCTGCAGTAGAGATTGCTTTGAAGATGAGTCATCACTTTTGGCGTCTAAACAATCTACCGCAAAAGAAAAAATTTGTCTGCCTAGAAAATGGTTATCACGGAGAAACCTTAGGTGCATTAGCAGTTACAGATGTTGCGATTTTTCGTGAAGCCTACGGCTCACTTTTGCAAGATGTTTTCACCGTACCTTCACCTGATGCGCGAAAAGCAAAGCCTGGTGAAAGTGCTGATGATGTTGCTAGGCAAGCTGCCAAAAAATTAGAGTTGTTGCTAGAAGCAGAGCATCGCTATATTGCGGCCATCATCATTGAACCACTCGTTCAATGCGCAGGGCAAATGGCGATGTACTCACCAGAATATTTACGCTTAGTGCGCTCGCTCTGCGATCGCTATAGCGTTCACCTCATCGCCGATGAGATTGCCGTAGGCTGCGGTCGTTCAGGAAAATTTTTTGCTTGTGAGCACGCAGGAATTTGGCCAGACTTTTTAACATTATCTAAAGGCATTAGCGGCGGCTACCTGCCCTTGTCACTCTCCATGACAACTGATGAAATTTATAAAGCCTTCTATGGCGATCAAATGCAACAAGGCTTTTTACACTCGCATTCCTATACAGGGAATCCATTAGCGTGCGCCGCTGCACTTGCGTGTTTAGAAATTTTTGAAACTGAATCTGTTCTTGAAAAAAATATTGGGCGTAGTAAAGATCTCGCAAGTGCATTTTCTTGGGCAAAGGAAGATGTTCATATTGAACATTTCCGCCAGCAAGGCATGATCCTGGCCTTTGATATCAAACCTGAATCACTAAAAAATTCTGCGACGTTTTCACGTGACATGTTTTCAGCAAGCATGGCAGAGGGCATTCTCATCCGACCAATTGGCAATACGATTTATGTGATGCCGCCGTACATCCTCACCACTGAGGAAGCAATGCAAATGGGTGCCTCCGTACAAAGAGCTCTAAATCAGGTGCTGGCATGAGTAAACTATTTACAGCTCGCAATATGGCAGAACACCAGATTGCCGACTTAGATACGCAATTACTGAGACGTAAACTGCGTACCAATGAATCACCCTGCGACACCAAAGTCTATGTTGATCAGCGAGAACTTAAAGCATTTTGTAGTAACGATTACTTAGGTCTAGCCAACCATCCTGAATTGATTGCCGCACTTGCGGAAGGTGGAAAACTATATGGGGTTGGTAGCGGCGCATCGCACTTAATTAGCGGTCACAGCATTGCGCATGACTTGCTTGAAAAAAAATTAGCTGCCTGCGAGAGTAAACATATTCCCAATGCAAGGGCACTGTTCTTTAGCACTGGCTATCTTGCCAATATCAATGCGATTACTGGCCTAGCTAGATTAGCGGAACAAGGTAAAGCAAGTATTTATTCAGCCAAACTCAATCACGCCTCTTTGATTGACGGTGTCCGTCTAGCTAGCGCACAAACTAAAGCTAAGGTGGCATTGTTTGATCACCAAAATCTTGACTCACTGGAAGAATCCCTAAAGCAAGATACCCACCCCCTCAAGTTAATTGTGGTCGATGGTGTATTCAGCATGGATGGGGATATCGCGCCCGTAGAAAAACTCCTTCACCTTGCCGAACAATATGACGCCTTGTTGATGGTAGATGATGCGCATGGATTTGGCGTGCTTGGTGAGCAAGGTCACGGTATTTTGGAACAAGCAGGCGTGCATTCCGAACGAATCATTTATGTCGGCACGCTAGGTAAAGCAGCCGGGGTTAGTGGTGCATTTATTTGCGCAACTGAATTCTTTATTGAATGGCTCATTCAAAAGGGGCGGCCCTACATTTACAGTACAGCTACACCCCCAGCGATTGCTCACACCTTACTTAGCAGCCTTAAGTTGATCGAAGGTGCTGAAGGCATTGCTCGTCGCAAACAACTTAATGAACTCATTCAGATTTGGCGCGATGAAATGACATTCTCAGGCTGGAAAAAAACTCCTTCATCTACTCCAATTCAGCCCGTCATTTTAGGAAGCAATGCCAACGCATTAGCAGTAGCTAAGCTCTTGGATGAAGCAGGCTATTGGATTCCAGCAATCCGCCCGCCCACCGTTCCAGTTGGTAGTTCGCGTTTACGCATTACTTTTTCTGCAAACCATACTGTTGATGACGTACGCGAGTTGATTCAGGTATTGAAAATCATTGAACAAACAGTAGAAAGTAATTCATGACATTGAATACATCTACTGGTTATTTTGTAACGGGCACGGATACTGAGGTTGGGAAGACTTTAGCTAGTGGCGCCCTGATTCTCAAGTTAAAGGAAGCGGGTACACGTGCAATTGGCTTTAAGCCTGTGGTTGCCGGCACCTATATTGACGCGAGCGGTCATCAATTGAATGAAGATTTGGAGACATTGAGGATTGCCGCAGGATTAAATCCTCATGAACAAAGTCTTTGTCCTTACGTTCTTGATCAGGCGGCAGCCCCACATCTTGTTGCCCAGACAAATGATATCTATCTTGATTCCACCATCATCTTGGGTGATTTGCATTCTCTGAATCAACAATTTGAAGTGGTCATTGTTGAGGGTGCGGGCGGATTTTTAGTTCCCTTGAATGAACAAGAAGATTTAGGTGACCTAGCTCAGGCAATCGATTTACCAGTCATCCTCGTAGTGGGTATGCGCTTGGGATGCATTAATCACGCCCTTCTCACTTGCGAAGCAATTCAGTCGCGTCAATTAACGATTGCCGGCTGGGTAGCGAATACGCTTTCAGAGGAAATGCCTTTTTTAGAAGAGAACATTCAAACCTTAAAAGATCGAATTTTTGCGCCATTTTTAGGTGTCATCCCCACCCTTCCGCAGCAGCTTCAGAAACCCGAGAATACCCCCTACTCCATAGAGGCCTTACGATTTGCTGCAGGGCATATAAAGCTGCCTGAGTAAATTCAGATAAGATGAAGCTATGCGATTACTTCCAGAAATCATCGACTCCGCATCAGCCATTCAAGAGATTCGCCGCAATATTCATGCGCACCCAGAATTGCGTTTTGAAGAAAACCGCACCTCTGATCTTGTAGCGGAAGCACTTTCGAGCTGGGGAATCACGGTTTATCGTGGCCTTGGAAAAACTGGGGTCGTCGGCAAGCTTGATGGTGACTTAGGTCCAGGCAAGATGATTGGTTTGCGTGCCGACATGGATGCACTGCCATTGCAAGAACACAACACCTTTGAACATACCTCAAAGAATCCCGGGAAAATGCATGCTTGTGGTCATGATGGCCATACAGCAATGCTCTTAGGTGCTGCTCAATACCTATCCAATCATCGCGACTTCAAAGGCTCGGTGATTTTTATTTTTCAGCCTGCAGAAGAAGGCGGTGCTGGTGCGCAAGAAATGATTAACGATGGATTATTTAAACAATTTCCTTGCGATGCTGTCTTTGGTTTACACAACTGGCCAGGACTTGCCGAAGGCCATTTTGGCGTGACTTCCGGCCCGATGATGGCCTCAAGCAATACTTTCGAAATCACTATCCGCGGTAAAGGTGGGCACGCTGCTTTGCCACACAATAGTGCTGACCCCGTACTGGCCGGAGCTCAAGTTGTCCAAGCACTACAAAGCATCATTACCCGAAACAAGCGTCCAGTGGATGCAGCTGTCTTATCAGTAACGCAGTTTCATGCAGGCGAGACGAGCAATGTTATTCCTGACAGCGCGTTTATCGGCGGAACCGTTCGCACATTCACAATAGAAGTTTTGGACTTAATTGAACAGCGTTTACGAGAAATCTCACACAACGTATCTAGTGCCTTTGACTGTCAAGCAGAAGTGAGTTTTGCTCGCAACTACCCCCCACTCATTAATCACGATAAAGAAGTAGAGTTTGCTAGTGAAGTGATGGGGGAGCTCGTCGGAGCACAAAATGTCAATACCTCAATTGATCCCACGATGGGCGCCGAAGACTTTGCATTCATGTTGCTGGAGAAACCTGGTTGCTATGTGTTCCTGGGAAATGGTGATGGCGATCACCGCGCAGTAGGACATGGCATGGGTCCATGCCATCTTCACAATCCTTCTTATGACTTCAATGATGCATTGATTCCTGTTGGCGTGAACTACTGGGTCAAGCTAGCTCAACGCTACTTAGAAAAATAATTACTCTGAGTACTGAAGTTTTACGAGTTCGTAAATTTAGCTGGGCGCTTTTCCATAAAAGCTGCCATACCTTCTTTTTGATCCTTGGTCGCAAAGCAAGAATGAAATAAACGACGCTCAAAATGAATGCCTTCTGAGAGCGTAGTTTCATAAGCGGTATTAATTGCCTCTTTCACCATCATTGCAGTAAGTAATGGCATGTCTGCAATTGTCTTTGCAATCGCTTTGACTTCTTTTAGCAAATCAGCTTGAGGGAAGATGCGAGCGACCAGGCCCGAGCGCTCAGCTTCGGCAGCATCCATCATACGGCCCGTCAATGCTAAGTCCATTGCTTTTGCTTTGGAAACTGCGCGCGGTAATCGCTGCGTACCACCAGCACCTGGAATGATCCCCAGCTTTACTTCGGGTTGTGCAAACTTAGCACTGTCAGCGGCCATGATGGTGTCGCACATCATCGCCAATTCACATCCGCCACCAAGAGCATATCCAGATACTGCCGCAATCACTGGCTTACGTACTTTTCTAATTTGCTCCCAGTTGCGAGAGATAAAGTCACCGCGATACACATCAGCGAATCCATACTTCGCCATCGTTGCAATATCTGCGCCAGCGGCAAATGCTTTTTCACTGCCGGTGACAATAATGCATCCAATATTGTCATCAGCATCAAAACTTAACAGGGCTTTGCCCAACTCATCCATCAGCTCATCGTTCAGGGCGTTTAATACTTGCGGGCGGTTAAGAGTAATGACGGCAACCTTGCCATCTACTTCAGTCAATATGGTGTTGTAAGTCATCGATCTCTTTCAAAAGTGATTTGTTTAGCGTGGCAACAATAACCACATCTTGCCATCTTGCTTCATGCGCCCCGCCAATTCTCCGGCCGCATCTCCTGATCCCCAATAGTAATCCGCTCGTACCCCACCCACAATGGCTTTACCTGTATCTTGGGCCATCACCAATTTTTGCAGGGCTTGACTACTCAATGGTCTAGTCGTACTCAAAAATACCGGGGCACCCAAAGGCATCGCCTTCAGATCAATAGCAATACTGCGTTCTGCTGTTAAAGGCACTCCCAAAGCACCGTTAGGGCCTAAATCGGCGCTGACATTACCTGGCAACTCCTTGAAGAATACAAAGCGCGGATTGGCATTTAGCATCTCTTCCACTTGGCCTGGGTTACGTTTAGCCCACGCACTAATGCCTTGCATGGTCGCCTGACTGCGGGAAATTTCTTTACGATCCAATAGCCACTGTGCAAACGACTTAAAGGGCTGATCATTGGTACCGGCATAACCAAGTCGTAATACGCGCCCATCTTCCAAACGAATTTTTCCAGAGCCCTGAATTTGCATGAAGGCAGCAGCCACAGGATCTTGCACCCAGGCAATTTCTGAGCCCCGCAGCACCCCAGAACTCATCAGCTCTGCACGCGTTGGTGCAGGGCTTGGCTTGGCGCCCTTCCACGCATTGGGCAGGCCATACAAGGGAACGGTATAAGTGGACGTCCGGGTCTGAGAGCCACTCATAACAGGCTCGTAATAACCTGTGATTAGTCCAGACTCTTTCCCAGTAGCACTGTTACTCACCTCATAGACCTGAAAATTCTCCTCAAAATATTGGCGAATCGCACGTCCATCTCGACCTGAAACGCTACTGGCTTGAGCGCATACCTGACGCCAGTTAACCTCACTATTGCGCTTACGCAAGGCATCACAACTCTTGAGCCAAGCCGGCCATGCTTGCGTTAAATCATCCCCTTGCCAGCCAGGCAAGTCTTGCCATGACGCTGATCGAAAGCTAGCAATTGAGGAGCTATAGGAGGATGGGGCGCCACCGCTAGAGCGGTAGCCAGATCCTCGGGTAGGAGGTGTGGAGCAAGCCGCCAAGAGACTAGCAAGGGTGATAGCGAATACACTGCAGAGAAGAATTCGTGAAGTAGTCTCGCGACTTATTAATTTGGATATAGAAATCATGATTGCCAATTTACTCGATGAATACCCAATGATCCTATTTGCGGTAGAGGGAGGGATCGCTTTAGCGCTCCTACTCTTTATTGTCCTTTGGACCGGTAAGGGGAAAAAGTAGTGCTTTGGGAGCCTAATGCAGGGTTCTAGGCATTACCAAGGCGAATTCAGGGATCGGAGCCTGGAAAAACTGGGCCTCTTCAGTTACGCAGAAATACTCTCCACGCATCGTACCGGCTGGCGTCGGTAAAGTGGCCCAGCTGGTGTACTCAAATTGCTCCCCCGCCCTTAAGAGGGGTTGTTGACCTACAACCCCTAAGCCGCGGACCTCCTGGACATCATTGTCCCCATCCGTAATAAACCAATGACGGGCAATGAGCTGAATACTTGCCGTACCAGTGTTTCTGATAGTGACCGTATAGGCAAACGCAAACTGGCGGTTATCAGGGTCGGACTGGTCGGGCAAATACTGGGTTTTGACCGTAATGCTGATTTCATGAGGATTCATGCTCGAATTCTGCTCCATCCTAAGGCCAACTGCAAGCTAGAATCTAGGGATGGATAGCCAGAAATCACCCTCAAATACCCAGTTTGTCATCGCCCCCTCCATTTTGTCAGCTGACTTTGCCTGCCTAGGCAAAGAAGTTCAAGATGTTCTCTTAGCGGGCGCAGACTGGATTCACTTTGATGTGATGGACAACCATTACGTTCCAAACCTCACTATTGGGCCCTTGGTTTGTGAAGCAATTCGCCCGCATGCGACTAAGAATGCCAAACCGGCCATGATCGATGTGCATTTAATGATCGAGCCAGTAGATCGCATCGTCCCAGATTTTGCGAAGGCAGGAGCAAACCTTATTAGCTTTCATCCAGAAGCAAGCCCTCATGTGAACCGCACAATTAATTTGATTCGCGATCAAGGTTGTCAGGCTGGCTTAGTTTTAAATCCAGCCACTCCACTTGATCACCTCGATCACACCCTTGAATTGCTCGATCTAGTTTTGTTGATGTCAGTGAACCCAGGCTTTGGCGGTCAGTCATTCATTCCAAGCACTCTCAATAAAATTGCTCAGGTGCGTGCACGCTTAGATCGCCATCAACAAGAAACTGGTCGCCATATTCGACTTGAAGTTGATGGTGGAATTAAAGTCGACAATATTGCAGAAGTAGCCAAAGCTGGTGCAGATACATTCGTTGCAGGCTCCGCAATCTTTGGCAAAGAAAATTATGCTGATGTAATTAAGGCGATGCGTGCAGAACTAGCGACGTCAGGAAAAGCGTAATGCAGCACGAAGAATTTCTTGCTCTAGCAAAACAGGGCTTCAATCGCATTCCATTGGTAAAAGAAGTTTTAGCCGACTTGGAGACACCTCTCTCGCTTTACGTCAAACTCACACAAGCCTTTGGACAAAAGAATACATACCTTCTGGAATCTGTTTTAGGTGGCGAGCGCTTTGGTCGCTTCTCCTTTATTGGCCTGCCCGCAAAAACTGTATTGAGAACAGTGGGTACGCCAGATTCACCAAAGACTGAAATACTTTTTAATGACAAAGTGATTGAAACTAATCATGACAACCCATTAGATTTTGTAGATGCTTATTTCAAGCGCTTCAAAGTAGCGGTACAGCCTGGTCTACCCCGCTTCTGCGGCGGCCTTGCGGGATACTTTGGGTATGACACAGTTCGCTATATTGAATCGCGTTTAGCGAAACACAATCTGCCAGATGAATTGGGTGTGCCTGATATTCAACTGATGCTCACCGAAGAGTTGGCAGTGGTTGATAACGTCGCAGGTCGTATTTATTTAATCGTCTATGCAGACCCCAGTGTTACTGATAGCTTTGAAAAAGGCCAGGCTCGATTAAAAGAATTGCTTGCTTGCCTAAGCAAACCGGTGAGCATGCCAGCCTCTCTACCAAGCACTAAAACTGAATTGGTACGTAAATTCAAAGCGACTGATTTTGAAAATGCTGTTCTCAAAACCAAAGAATATATTTTGGCTGGTGATTGCATGCAGGTGGTAATTGGTCAACGCATCAGCAAACCATTTACAGACTCACCTCTCGCTCTATACCGCGCTTTGCGATCTTTGAATCCATCGCCTTACATGTACTTCTACGACTTTGGTGACTTGCAAGTGGTGGGCTCTTCTCCAGAGATCCTGGTACGCCAAGAGCAACGTGAAAGCCAGAAGATTGTGACAATTCGCCCTCTAGCTGGCACACGTCCTCGTGGTGCCACGCCTGAAGAAGATGAACGCCTTGCTACAGAATTACTTGCCGACCCAAAAGAAATTGCTGAGCATGTCATGTTGATTGACTTAGCGCGTAACGATGTGGGCCGCATTGCAAAGACGGGTACCGTCAAGGTAACCGATTCAATGTCAATTGAAAAGTATTCTCACGTACAACACATTGTTAGTTCGGTTGAGGGTGAGCTGCTAGACAATATGAGCAATATGGATGTCTTGAGGGCAACCTTCCCGGCCGGCACTTTATCGGGCGCCCCAAAAATTCGGGCGATGGAAATTATTGATGAGATGGAAATTGTGAAACGTGGCGTCTATGGTGGTGCGGTAGGCTACCTCTCCTTCTCTGGAGATATGGATGTAGCAATCGCTATTCGCACCGGCGTGATTCGTGATGGCGTATTACATTCTCAGGCGGGTGCTGGCGTAGTTGCGGACTCGGACCCCACTGCTGAATGGAAAGAAACCGAAGCCAAGGCACGCGCAGTATTAATGGCAGCAGACTTAGTTCAAGGAGGTCTTGATGCTCCTCATGATTGATAACTACGATTCATTTACCTACAACCTGGTTCAATACTTTGCAGAGCTTGGTGAGGAGGTAAAAGTTTTCCGTAATGATGAAATTTCGGTTGAAGAGATTGCCAAAATCAATCCTGCGCGTATTTGTATTTCACCAGGGCCTTGCAGTCCTGCGGAGGCAGGCATCTCAGTAGCGACTATTCAACGCTATGCTGGACAGATTCCGATTCTTGGGGTCTGTCTTGGGCATCAAGCTATCGGCGAAGCTTTTGGTGGCAAGATTATTCGCGCCCAAAAAGTGATGCATGGCAAAACGGATGACATTCATCACACTGGTGTTGGCGTTTTCAAAGACCTGCCCAACCCATTTAAGGTGACGCGTTATCACTCTCTTGCGATTGAGAAGAGTTCATTGCCAGCAGCTCTTGAAGTTACAGCTACATCATCCGATGGTGAAATCATGGGTGTGCGCCATAAAGAATTGGCAGTTGAGGGTGTGCAATTTCATCCAGAATCGATTCTTTCTGAGCATGGCCATGCGCTGCTGAAGAATTTTCTACAAGCAAAATAACTAAAAGTACTCCAAGAAGCTCTATGCCTATTACTCCTCAGCAAGCATTACAACGTTGCATTGAACATCGCGAACTCTTTCATGATGAAATGACAGCCATGATGCGTCTGATTATGAGTGGTGAGATGCCACCCACTTTAGTTGCCGGCCTACTAGTTGCCCTACGCACTAAAAAGGAGACTGTTGGTGAAATTGCCGCAGCCGCACAAGTCATGCGCGAATTTGCGACACCAGTTCATGTAGCGGATAGAAAAAATTTAGTTGACGTAGTTGGTACTGGGGGTGATGGTGCCCATACCTTTAATATTTCTACCGCAGCAATGTTTGTGGCGGCAGCTGCCGGGGCCAAAATTGCTAAGCACGGCAATCGTAGCGTCAGCAGTAAATCCGGAAGCGCAGATATTCTGGAGTCTCTAGGTGTGAAGTTATCACTTTCCCCAGAGCAAGTGGCAAAGTGCATTTCAGAGGTTGGGGCAGGCTTTATGTTTGCACCAAATCATCATCCTGCAATGAAAAATGTTGTGCCAATTCGTAAAGATTTGGGCGTGCGCACGATATTCAACATCTTAGGGCCACTCACTAACCCGGCAGATGCCAAGCGCATTCTGATGGGCGTATTCCATGCTGACTTAGTTGGCATTCAAGCACGCGTTCTACAAGCTATGGGTATGGATCACGCACTGGTAGTCTATGGCCGCGATGGTTTGGATGAGATCTCCCTCGAGGGCCCTACTCTCGTAGGCGAATTAAAGGATGGTCAGGTCCGTGAATATGAAATTCATCCGCAAGACTTTGGTCTAAATACTGCACCGACCAATAGCTTTAAGGTAGCTGATGCCGAAGAATCTAAAGCCATTGTTTTGGATGTCCTCAACAAAACACCTGGCCCAGCGAGCGACATCGTTTGCCTCAATGCTGGCGCAGTGCTGTATGTAGCGGATGTAGCGCCGAGTATTGCCAGCGGCATTCAGATGGCGCAAGCTGCTATTGCATCTGGCGCCGCCCTGCAAAAGTTAAACCAATTTGTAGCTGCAACCCAAAATTAATTAAGAACTTCATGAGCGATATCCTCGATAAAATTGTTGCCACCAAAAAAATTGAGGTTGCCGCTGATTCAAAAAAAATCTCCTTAGCCAACCAACGCGATCAAGCCGAAGAAAATAATCGTGACGCAGCGTTAAAACCACGGGGCTTTATTCAATCTATCGAGAAAAAGATTGTTGCAGGCAAAGCTGGAGTGATTACGGAGATTAAAAAAGCTAGCCCTAGCAAAGGAATCTTACGCGAGCACTTTCAGCCTGCTGAGATTGCACAATCCTATGAAAAAAACGGTGCGGCCTGCTTATCCGTTCTCACAGACAAGGATTATTTCCAAGGATCTAATGCTTATCTTCAGGCTGCTAGAGCCGCTTGTGGAATTCCCGTACTACGTAAAGACTTTACGATTGATCCCTATCAAGTCTATGAAGCTAGAGCAATCGGTGCCGATGCTATTTTATTAATTGTGGCGTGCTTAGAGCTCAATCAAATGAAAGAGTTGGAAGCTTGTGCTCATGAACTTGGTCTCGACGTATTGGTTGAGGTTCATAACGCTCCAGAATTGGAGCAGGCCCTCGAGTTAAAGACGCCGTTACTCGGTATCAACAATCGTAATCTAAAGACTTTCGAAGTTACCCTTCAAACAACCTTATCTTTACTATCGATGGTGCCTACTGGAAAAACACTGGTTACTGAATCGGGCATCATGAGTCGTGCTGATGTGCAGTTGATGCGTGATCATCAGATCAATGCATTCTTGGTGGGCGAGGCATTTATGCGCGCGAATGATCCGGGCGCGGCTTTAAGCGAACTATTTAATTAAGCGCGCTGAGAACGCTTGAGTAAATCAAGCCCAGCTTTAATAAGACCAACTAGTAGCACTGTTCCCAATACATCACCAAGCAGCATCACAAGGAAGTGATTAAAGCTTCCAGTCTCATCAAGACCCCTGACCGCAAACCACCATTGATGCAAGCCTGCACTTAATAGGGCGTAGATCAAAATACATAGTGCTAATTTTGGTAAGCTCAAATTACTGAGGTCGGGCGAGACATTTACATTGCTCACTACAAAAATTCTTGCTAGATAAGGAGCAAATCCAGATATCAAGCCAATTCCTATGCAGGTAGTGAGCTCTGGTGGAAATTGCCCAAAATAACAAATCATGAAAGATGCGAGCGCAATTCCAACAGCGCCGGATAAGCCAAAAACGAGCGTCAGGAATAAACGTAAGCCGGCGGGAAGGTAAATCCAATTCACACCCAACCCATAAGCTAGATGGCTTGTAAGCCAATCGTTGAGATAAAACAGAATTGAATAGGAGAAAATACTAACCAAAAAGCCTGTCATCGATTCCGAGAATATTCTTTTCATGACTATCAGCATGGTTATTTATGAATTATTGGCTCATACTACCAGCCCATGAATTAGGGAATATACTGAGACTAACCCTGAGGCTAATAGCCTCTAACAACACCAATATAAAGCCATGTCCACCGTCAAATCTTCTTGCTACATTCGATTTTTAAACCTGATTGATGTGCTTGACCGCATCAATCCTGGGAAAAAGCTCGACTCTATTGAAGAAAGTCTTTTAGATAAAATTATTTTGAGCTTTCATGACAAGAAGTCCATTTTGGTTGGCGATCTTATTTCTTTATCTGATCTCGGCTCCCAAGCAACCCTTCATGGGCGACTCAAAAATCTCAGTGCCATGGGTTATATCAAGATGGCTGCAAATGAAGATGGGCGCAAAAAAGAAGTGGTGCCCAGCAAGATAGCCATCAAACGCTACGAAGAAATCTCCAAGTGTTTAGAAAAAGCTGTTAAAGCAAGCTAATTCAGGTCCAAATAGAGCAAAAAGCCCTTATTTATTAAGGGCTTTTTGCTTTTGAGCTGCTGATTTAAACGTTGAAAAGGAAGTTCAAGACATCACCATCTTTAACAACATACTCCTTGCCCTCAGCACGCATCTTTCCGGCTTCTTTGGCGCCAGACTCACCCTTGAATTGAATAAAGTCTTCAAAAGCAATGGTTTGCGCACGAATAAAGCCACGCTCAAAGTCTGTATGAATCACTCCGGCAGCCTGCGGAGCAGTATCACCTTGATGAATAGTCCATGCACGCACCTCTTTGACGCCAGCCGTGAAGTAAGTCTGTAGACCCAATAACTTATAACCCGCACGAATCACGCGATCTAATCCAGATTCCTCCATACCGAGGTCTGCCAAGAACTCTGCTTTGTCAGCATCGTCTAAATCGGCGATCTCAGCCTCGATTGCTGCACATACGGCAACCACCGGTGCGCCCTCCTTAGCTGCATGCTGAATCACTGCTTCTAAATGCGGATTGTTAGCAAAGCCATCTTCTTTAACGTTAGCGATATACATCGCAGGCTTTGCAGTAATTAAGCACAACGGCTTTAAGAGTAGGTTTTCTTCTTCGGTTAACTTCAAGCTTCGTACAGGCTGAGCTTGATCCAAATGCGCCTGCACCTTAGTCAGAACGGCAACTAGGGCTGCCGCATCCTTATCATTCCCTGACTTAGCCGCCTTACTTGAACGCTGTAGGGTCTTTTCAACGGTAGTTAAGTCTGACAAAGCCAACTCGGTATCAATCACCGCGATATCGGAAATTGGATCGATCTTTCCAGCCACGTGAATCACGTTAGCATCCTCGAAACAACGAACCACATGGGTAATCGCGTCTGTTTCACGAATGTTGGCCAAGAATTGATTTCCCAGGCCCTCACCTTTAGAGGCGCCAGCCACCAAACCCGCAATATCGACAAATTCGACAGCAGCAGGCAGGATGCGCTCAGGCTTCACAATCTCAGCCAGAGCGGCTAGACGGGGGTCAGGAACCTCGACCACACCCACATTAGGCTCGATCGTGCAGAAAGGATAGTTTTCCGCCGCGATTCCAGCCTTGGTAAGCGCGTTAAAGAGGGTAGATTTGCCGACGTTAGGCAGGCCGACGATGCCACATTTCAAAGACATAGCCGTATTGTAAAGGGCTAGTTTCGATATCATCGAGATATGTCAGAAGTTCGCCAAAATACCCACGCTAGTTTGCCTAAAAATACCCCCCAAATGCGGACGGTTGATGTTGTCGTAGTAGGCGCAGGCATAGCAGGCAAGGCTTGTGCACTAGGCCTAGCTCAACTTGGTCTACAAACCATTCAAATTGCTCCCGACCTTGGGCACGCTATTCCTGCCCCCCAAGGGGATCAATGGGGACAACGTATTTACGCTTTTTCTCCGAGCACCCAAAAATTACTGTCCCATCTACAGATTTGGGATGCAATTGATCACAGTCGTATGCAGCCTGTTCGAGATATGCGAATTTATGGCGATCGCGGAGAAAAACATGATCGACTGCATCTATCTGCTTTTGAAGCAGGCACGCCCCAGTTGGCCTGGATTGGCGAAGCAAATGTGATCGAACACACCCTAGATCAAGCCTCACGCTTCCAAAATAAATTGGAGCGCATCAATGACGCAGTAACAAACATTCAAGTAGATTCCGACGGGGCAACCCTTCACCTCACAAATGGATCTACTCTGCGTGCTCAACTCATCATTGCTGCTGATGGAGCTAATTCACCCATTCGAACTGAGCTAGGAATTTCAATAAAAGAAGAAAGCTATTCACAAAGCGCCGTAGTAGCCAATTGGATTTGCAGTAATGCGCATTTAGAAACCGCCTACCAATGGTTTTTGCCAGGTGGCGATATTGTGGCGATGTTGCCATTGCCAAATAAGCAAGTCTCTATGGTGTGGTCAACCTCGCCTGAAAATGCTGCTGAACTTTTAAAGCTTGATCAATCCGGCTGGAATGAAAAATTTTCCTCAATTGCTAATGGGGCAATCATCGAGCAACTTGGATCGCTTACGCTCAATTCGACGCCAGCCGCTTTTCCATTAAGGAGAATTCGTGCAAGTCGCTTTATCGGGCCAGATGACAATCCCAAGGTTGCGCTAATTGGTGATGCTGCTCATGTGATGCATCCCCTCGCTGGACAAGGCTTGAACTTAGGATTGAGAGATGTGGCAACACTGTTAAATATTTTGAGTAAGCGGGAGTCCTTCCGCTTGCCGAGCGATAAAGTATTGCTACGCCGTTACGAACGTCAGCGTCAAGGCGACACCAGCGCCTTGCTCTGGGTGACAGACAAACTGAAGAAGCTATTCTCAGCAAGCAGCGGCACTGAAATGCAATTACGTAACTGGGGACTAGGCATGGTCAATCGTAGTCACTTTATTAAACGACGCCTCATTGAGCGCGCCCTCGGAGATTCTGATTTTGAATAAATTATTTTCTACTTTTGCGTTAGCACTCTCCCTCAGCCTTCTGGCGGGAATAGTCAACGCACAATCAGAACAACAGGTCCGAGCTGAATTGCAAAAGAAGATTGGCGCCAACACCAAAATTAAAAGTGTTTCTCCATCACCCATTCCAGGCATATACGAAGTGTTGGTTGGAAACGATGTGTTTTATACCGATGCGAGTAGCAAGTATTTAATTCAGGGTGAAATCATTGAGATTGCAACAGGGAAAAATATTACTGAACAAAAACAGGCAGACCTGAATCGCATTAAATGGTCCGAACTGAACCCATCCAATGCACTAAAAGCAGTACGTGGAAATGGCAGTCGACAGCTGGCTATTTTCTCTGACCCGAATTGCGGTTACTGCAAGCGTTTGGAAAAATCTTTGCAGCAATTAGATAATGTTACTGTCTACACCTACTTAATTCCAATTCTTTCCGCCGACTCTGCACAAAAATCTAAACAAATTTGGTGCTCTGCTGACCCGCAAAAGGCTTATGTTGACTGGATGATCAATGGTATTACTCCGAGCGGCAAAGGCGACTGCGCTACTCCTTTGGACAAGAATATGGCGTTTGCCAAAACCTATGGCATTACAGGCACTCCGACTATTTTCTTTACTGATGGTAGTCGCTTCCCGGGTGCCGTTCAAATCACTGATATTGAAAAGAAATTTAGCAGCTTGAAGTAATTACTCATACTTATGCACACCTTGAATATCTCTGATCTGCCTGCAATCCAGTACACGATTTGGTCGGCAGATTTACACGGCCACCGATTTCATGTGAAATTGCGTATTGAGAACCCATTACCAAATGGGCAGATTGTGCAAATGCCCGCCTGGATTCCGGGCAGTTATTTAATACGAGACTTCAGCAAACAAATTGAATCCATTGAAGCCTTCGCAGTCAATAACCCACATGAAGCACTCCTGCTAGAGCGAATTGATAACGATCAGTGGCGCTTGCCTAAGGTAGGTGGCGCAGTAGAGATCCTCACAACAGTATATGCATTTGATACTTCGGTGCGCGCCGCTTATCTAGACACCGAGCGTGCGTTTATCAATCCAAGTAGCTTATGTTTGGCAGTCAAAGGTCAAGAGTCTTTGCCATGCGCCTTAGTATTAATTCCACCTAAAGATACTTGCACGAATTCTTGGACTGTGCAGACCGGCCTGCAAGCAGCCAAAGTAGATAACCAAGGTTACGGCTTTTATCTCGCCAAAAATTATGACGATCTACTGGATCATCCGATTGCTATGGGTGAGTTTCAGATTGCTCATTGGAAATCCAATGGTGTATCCCATAGCATGGCAATTCAGGGCTGTATTCATGAAGTTGATTTAGAGCGCTTGGCGACAGATCTTCAGGCTATCTGTACTTGCACCATCAACCTCTTTGAACCCAAGACCAAGAAAGCTCCTTTTCAGAACTACCTATTTTTGGTCAATGCAGTTCTTTCTGGATACGGTGGACTTGAGCATCGCAATAGCACTGCATTGCTATGCCGTCGCGATCAGATTCCTCAAGTCAATACTCCTTTGGATGAAGCATCCTATCGTGAGTTTTTAGGTCTTTGTAGTCATGAGTATTTTCATGCCTGGCTAGTCAAACGCATTCAACCCAAGGCGTTCCAACCCTATCAACTCGATCGTAGAAACCATACGCGCTTACTGTGGTTATTCGAGGGCTTCACTAGCTACTACGATGACTTGCAATTATTCCGCAGCAAACGTATTGACCTCAAAACCTATCTCAAGCTAGTTGCGAATAATTGGAATGGTATTTTGCGCGGGCCAGGTAGATTGAAGCAAAGCCTTGCAGATAGTTCTTTTGATGCCTGGACTAAGTACTACCAAGCAGATGAAAATACGCCGAATGCGGTCGTAAGTTATTACGGTAAGGGCGCTTTGCTTGCCTTAGGTTTAGATCTCAAGATTCGTGCATTCACAAGCAACCGTCAATCCTTAGATGATTTGATGCGTCTCATCTGGCAAACACATGGAGTTACGCTTGATGGGATTACCGAAGATGGTCTAGATGACTTAATGCAAACACTTCTGGGTGCGGGCTTTAATAAAACTTGGAATGAGTTTAAGTCACGTTACATCTTTGGCGTTGAAGATATTCCAATTCAGAAATGGATTGATTCCGAAGCGATTTTGGTTAAACAGAAAACCCATTCCAAAATTGAGAAGATCAAGCTGCAATTCGGCTTGCGTCATAGCGATAGCAATGGTTGGTTAAAGGTAACCCATGTACTTGATGGTGGAGCTGCGCAATTAGCAGGTCTAGCCGCTGGAGACCTTTTAGCCAGCATTAATGGTGAGCGCATTACTCCCGCTCGCTGGGATAAAGTCTTGTCTAGCTTAATTTCAGGACAATCAATCCAAATTTGCTTTTATCGAGATGATTTGGAGCATGAGTGCATGACCATTCTTGAGGATGATCAAATTCCAAGCCAGTACACACTCACTCCAACCGAGTAATGCATTCGTTTTCTGCAGCTGACATTCCCGAGGACTGGCGCGTCCTACTCGGCGATTATTTTGAATCCCCAGAATGGCAAGTACTTCAGACTAATCTCAGAGCTGAGCTGAGCAAAGATGCAGTGGAAATTCGCCCTGAGCCACAGAATTTCTTCAAAGCGCTGAAATTAACCCCGCTCGCGAAAGTCAGGGTCATCATCTTGGGGCAGGATCCGTATCACTCACCTGGACTAGCTCAAGGCCTAGCCTTCTCCATCCCAAGCGATATTCCTACCAACTCTCGACAATTTCCCAGCTCCTTGCGCAATATCAGCAAAGCACTAAGCTTGGAGGGTTTTGGCTCCCTTCCCAATGGTGATCTACACGACTGGGCTGAGCAAGGTGTACTACTGCTGAATACTGCTCTGAGCGTTAAATTAGGTGAAGCGGCTAGCCATGCCAATCTTGGATGGAGATCCCTTGTTGATAGACTTATTGGCGGCCTGGCAAAGCAAAAACCGCATCTAGTCTGGATGCTTTGGGGCGGCCATGCCCAGTCGAAGCTACCTTTCATTGAGGTAGGCTCAGATCAATTGATCTTGCAATCCTCCCACCCCTCTGGGCTTGGGGTCTATAAAACAGATCGGCCATTTCTGAAGCCTGGTGGAGTGACAAGCTGTGGGCATTTCACCAAAACAAATGAATGGCTAGTGGCGCACCATGAAACCCCGATTCGCTGGAATGCCCTAAATGGGCAAAACACCAATACCAGCCCCCAGACCGCCCTATTTAACTAGCTCTTTACTGCCGTATAAAGGCAACCCACAAGGCAAGAAGCCACTATGGCGCTGAGCCACTCAAGCATCTGACCCGACTGAAATAAGCCTGTAAATTGTCCGATATAGGAGCTGGCTAGGGCAGCCAAGAAGCCAATACCCATGGCAATGAGGAATTGCTTAGCTTTAGGCTTGAATTGACGCTGTCCCGGGTAAAAAACCAGGGCAAATACGCCCGTTAAGCCGCCGATCACTAGAAAAGCTAAAAACCCCATTGCCACCCCCATTGTTGCTGCCATCAAATCTATAATCACCATTATGAAGTTGTTGACACTCGGCATCAATCATCACACAGCGCCGGTCGCCATTCGGGAAAAGGTCGCCTTTGACCCTGAATTTCTTCAAGAAGCGTTGCACGATCTTCGCCAACATCTCGTTGGCGCGAATCAGGCCGGGCTGCCAGAAGCCACCATCTTATCCACATGCAATCGCACCGAAGTCTATTGCGCCGCTAATGATGCAGATGCAGCCAGTCTCTTGCATGAAGCGACTTTTGATTGGTTGGCAAAAACTCAACAACTTGCTCCAAGCAGCTTAGAGCCGCACATTTATTCACTACCGCAATCGGATGCAGTACGTCACGCTTTCAGAGTTGCCTGTGGATTGGATTCAATGGTGATTGGTGAAACCCAAATCTTGGGCCAGATGAAAGATGCTGTGCGCACTGCAAATGATGCAGGCGTTCTTGGCACTTATCTCAACCAACTCTTTCAGAAAACGTTTGCCGTTGCAAAAGAGGTTCGTGGTTCAACGGAAATTGGTGCACATTCGATTTCAATGGCAGCAGCCTCTGTTCGGCTAGCTGAACGCATCTTCGAAAGCATTGCTGATCAACGCGTACTCTTTATTGGTGCTGGCGACATGATCACTTTATGTGCCACCCATTTCGTCGCACGAAAACCGAAAGCAGTCGCGATTGCCAATCGCACTATTGAACGCGGCCAAGAATTAGCAGACTCGATTTCTATTCAAGATGTTGAAGCGGAGTCCTTTAAGCTTTCTGAGCTACCTTCTCGCCTTCACGAATTTGACATCATCGTTTCGAGCACAGCATCTTCACTTCCGATTATTGGCCTGGGCATGGTGGAGAGCGCACTGAAGCAACGCCGTCATAAACCGATGGTGATGATCGACTTAGCAGTACCTCGCGATTTTGAGCCAGAGATTGCTCGCTTAAACGACATCTATCTTTATACGGTAGATGATTTAGGTGTAATGATTCAAACCGGCGCCTCTCTTCGTCAGGCAGCAGTAAGTCAAGCCGAAGCGATCATTGAAGATCGCGTTGGTAATTTTATGCACTGGATGCAGGGCCGGAAAACTGTTCCACTCATTCAGGATATTCAACAACAAGGTGAACACCTAAGGCAGCTAGAGTTAGATCGTGCCATGAAACGATTAATGCGCGGTGAAGATCCCCAAGAAGTTCTCAATGCAATGGCGCAAGGTTTAACCAATAAGTTCTTACACGGCTCATTGCATGCTTTACAACACTCTAATGGCGCTGAGCGTGACGCCCTGATTAAGTTGCTCCCCAAATTATTCGCCTCGCACTCCAAGCCAGAAGACCATTAGATGAAGCCCAGCATGCGGGCTAAGCTAGACCACCTAGACACGCGCTTAGCCGAACTCAATTCCTTATTAACTACCGAAGAGTCCACAAAAGACATGGACAACTATCGGAAGCTCACACGTGAGCATTCTGATATTGCGATGGTAGTAGAGCAATTTGGCTTATATAAGCAGGCTGAAGCCGATGCTCAAGCTGCGGAAGAGATGCGCAAAGATCCTGAGATGAAGGACTTTGCTGATGAAGAACAAAAGCAAGCTCAAGCCACCATGGAAGAGCTTGAAGGCATCCTACAAAAACTTTTACTACCTAAAGATGTGAATGATGAACGCAATGTCTTCTTGGAGATTCGTGCGGGCACCGGTGGTGATGAGAGCGCCCTCTTTGCTGGTGATTTGCTCCGCATGTACACACGCTTTGCAGAGCGTCAGGGCTGGAAAGTCGAGATAGTGAATGCTGCCGAATCCGACCTGGGTGGATATAAAGAAGTTGTTCTGCGTTTAGTCGGTCAATCGGTTTACTCACGACTCAAGTTTGAATCCGGCGGTCACCGCGTACAGCGTGTACCTCAAACAGAGACTCAGGGTCGAATTCATACTTCAGCCTGCACGGTAGCAGTGATGCCCGAGGCTGATGAGCTAGAAGCAGTCAAAATTAATCCTGCAGAATTAAGGATTGATACTTTCCGCGCCTCTGGTGCTGGCGGTCAGCATATTAATAAAACAGATTCTGCCGTGCGTATTACCCATCTGCCAACTGGCACAGTAGTCGAGTGTCAAGATGATCGCAGCCAACATCGCAACCGTGAACAAGCGATGAAGGTGCTAGTCTCACGCATCATGGATGCGCGTGAACGTGAAAAACACCAACTGGAAGCGCAAACCCGTAAATCCCTCATTGGCTCTGGTGATCGTAGTGATCGTATTCGTACTTACAACTTCCCTCAAGGTCGGATCACTGATCACCGCATTAATCTCACGCTGTACAAAATTGATGCCATGATGGATGGTGATTTAGATGATCTATGCAATGCGCTGGCATCAGAACATCAAGCTGAACTTCTTGCAGCTCTTGGTGACAGTTAATACAAGCGGAATGAGTGACGGCCAATCTTTACGTGAATTAATTAGCCACTGCGCATTGCCAGCCAATGAAGCGCGGATATTGCTAGCCCACCTACTAGAGAAACACTACCAACTCCCACGCTCTGCTCTGCTATCTCGTGACGATATGAATCTGAGTGGGCAAGCTTTTCAGGAATGGGAAAGCCTAGTCTCCAGAAGAGTAAATGGTGAGCCAATCGCTTATATCTTGGGTAAGAAGGGCTTTCATAATATTGAGCTACAGATAGGGCCTGGAGTACTAATTCCTCGTCCAGAAACTGAGCTGCTGGTAGAGATTGCACTAGCTGAAATTGCCAAACTCAACAAACCCTGCACAATCCTGGACCTGGGTACAGGCTCTGGCGCTATCGCACTAGCTATCGCAAGCGCAACTCCATTAGCCACCCTAATCGCAACAGATCGATCATCAGAGGCTTTAGGTATTGCAAAGCACAATGCTCAATTTCTGAATCTGGCAGAGCAAGTCCAGTTTTCACAAGGAAATTGGTATGAAGCGGCGGTCCCACAAAAGCACTTTGATGTGATTGTCAGCAACCCACCCTATATTGCCGCCGAGGACCCCCATCTCATCCAAGGAGACCTTCGATTTGAGCCGCCTTCAGCGCTAACCGACCATGCCAGCGGGTTAAGCTGTTTAGAGATCATCATCTCCGGTGCGGATAAACACCTAAAACCTGGTGGCCTGATTGTTGTAGAGCATGGGTTTGATCAATCTGAAGCAGTGGTTGGGCTCATGGAAACTGCAGGCCTAATAGATATTCAGGTTCACCTTGATTTAGCGGGCCACAGTCGCGCGGCATCTGGGCGAAGAGACCTTAGCAGTAATAGATAGAATTAACCTTTTTCTCCAGATAGCCTTAAAATTATCACTATTGTTAGTCTCAAACTAACATTGCCTCACAGCACAAATTCAGGAAAAAATTATGGATACCCAAGCAAGAATTCAAGAAATCGTTTCTAGTCATCCCGTTGTATTGTTTATGAAGGGCAATGCCCAGTTTCCACAATGCGGCTTTTCCGGAAATGCGGTCAATATCTTGCGCTCATGTGGCGTAGAAAAACTGCATACCGTCAATGTATTGGAAGATGCAGAAATTCGTCAGGGCATTAAAGAATTTGCTAACTGGCCAACTATTCCACAGCTCTACATCAATGGTGAGTTCATTGGTGGCTCAGACATCATGACGGAGATGTTCCAAAGCGGTGAATTGCAAAGTCTAGTAAAGGCTTAATTACTCAGCGAGTAAAACCAGAAGCAACCATCAGTGACCTTTGACTTAAGCTCCCTTCTTCTATTTGGCCTGCCATTCGGTTTATGTGCAGGCCTTTTAGTCTACGTACTAAACTTACGCTCAACACTTTCTCGCGTTGAGCAGCAGGCCCAAACTGAAGCCGCACTGGCTATTAGCCTGCGCGCAGAGCGTGATCAGGCAATGCAAAATGCCATTCGACTTGAGGCGGCTCTGGACTCCGAACGCAAACAAGGTCTTGGCAGAATTGAGTCGCTCAACGAAGCCAAAGAAGCCCTGACTAGTCAGTTCAAGAATCTGGCTAATGAAATTTTAGAAGACAAGTCAAAGCGCTTTACCGAGCAAAATGTCGCCAATTTAGATGCTCTACTTAAACCCCTTCAAACAAAGTTGTCCGAATTTAAGGAGCAGGTAAATACCTCTTACGGCAACGAAGCGCGCGAACGCTTTGCCCTCAAAAGTGAGATCGAACGACTTGCCAATCTGAATCTGCGCATGTCAGATGAAACTCGCTCGCTCACCCAAGCACTCAAGGGCGACTCGAAGGTACAGGGTAATTGGGGCGAATTAGTGCTCGAATCCATCCTGGAATCTTCTGGCCTGCGCAAAGGTGAAGAGTATTTAGTCCAAGATAGCCATACCCAAATAGACGGTTCACGTCTGCAGCCAGACGTTGTCGTAAAACTTCCTGAGGGTAGAAGCCTGGTAGTTGATAGCAAGGTTTCCATTACCGCCTACTCACGCCATGCCGAGTCATCAGATCCAGTGGTTGCGGAGCAAGAACTTGCTGCTCACATTCAATCCTTGCGTCAACACATTCAAGGGCTCTCAAGTAAAAACTACAGTTCTTTGTATGGTATTGGTTCAGTCGACTTTGTACTCATGTTTGTCCCCATCGAGCCCGCCTTCTTGTTAGCCCTCAAAACTGCACCAAATCTTTATCAAGAAGCTTTAGCGAAAAATATTGTGTTGGTATGCCCAAGCACATTGATGGCAACACTGAGAACTGTTGCGCATCTGTGGCGTCAAGATTCACAAAACCGTAATGCGCTTGAGATTGCTAAGCAATGTGGCACGCTCTACGATAAGTTTGTTGGCTTTGTGGATGATCTAGAAAAACTTGGTCAACGCCTAGATCAGGCTCAAACCAGTTATCACGATGCCTTTAATAAACTTAAATCAGGCAAAGGCAATCTCATTCGCACGGCAGAGAAAGTGCGTGAACTTGGTGTTAAACCAAGTAAAAATTTATCTGCCCCCCTCATTGAATCCTCCTCAGATTCAGAATAAAAGTTAACTGCAATCAGCCCGTCAGCAATGCAAGCCTCATCTCATTCCTACAGACGAGTTGCTATCGCCGCCTGTTTTGGGACCTTTTTAGAGTGGTATGACTTTTTAACATTCGCCACCTTGGCAGTAGTTTTTGGGCCTTTATTTTTCCCATCAAGCGACCCAAGTACCGGACTTTTAGCAAGCTTGGCCACCTTTGGGGTTGGAATGGTTGTACGCCCTATTGGCGCCGCCATATTCGGCAGCATTGGCGATCGTATTGGTCGTCGCCCCGTTTTCATGATTACTATCACCCTCATGGGGATTGCTACAGTCTGCGTAGGTTTTTTACCAACCTATGCTCAAGTCGGGATTTGGGCCCCCATTCTTTTAGTTGGCTTAAGACTGCTTCAGGGCCTCTCAGCTGGTGGTGAAATTGGTGGTAGCGCTGTTTACCTTACCGAGCATTCCGGCAACTCTAATCGCGGTTTTAAGACTAGCTTTCTGCAATTAATGGGGCCACTAGGAATTTTAGTTTCAACTTTGCAGATCGCTCTATTGCAAAGCTATCTCACCCCAGAAGAATTTCTATCCTGGGGCTGGCGCGTACCTTTCTGGGTATCGCTAATCTTGTTATTGGTGGCATTCAAAGCGCGCATGGCTTTAGAGGAAACACCCATCTATTTGCAACTCAGCAAAGAAGAGGGGCAATCTAAGAATCCACTTCGAGACAACCTCAGGGATCCAGAAACTCGCAAACGAATGTTTCTTCTCTTCTTTTGCATCTCTGCTGGCGGTGCGGTACTTTTTTTCTGTGTTCAGGTTTACACATCGATCTTTCTGAAAACTTCCGTCATGCTTGCGCCACAGCTTGTAGACCAGCTCAGCGCTTTTGCAACAGTAGCGCTTCTACCGCTCACTGTGCTGGCAGGATGGCTCTCAGACAAAATCGGCAGAAAGCCTGTAGTCCTGAGCGGCTTGGCCTTAGGAGCAATATTCATTTTGCCAGCATTTAACTTACTGCAAAATTTGAGCAATAACTCAACGATCGCAACTATTGGGGTACTAATTACCCTATCAGCCATTCTCGCGCTTGTAGTTGGCCCACAAACAGCATTACTAGCAGAACTGTTTCCCGCAAAAACCAGAAATAGTGCAGCAACACTTCCACACAATCTTGCTGCAGGTTGGATAGGCGGACTGCTACCTCTGATTGTTACCTGGTTAAATCAATATTGGGAAAGCAATATTGCAGGGCTTTGGTATCCGACTATTTTCTTAGCCAGTGGAGCAGTTGTAGGATTAATCTTTTTACCAGAGACCAAAAAAAATAATTTAAGTATTTAGTTGATGAAATTGATTTTTACGCTACTGGACTAATTGACGTAAATTTTTAAGTGCAATTGGCATGTTTTCTGATTTGTTACTATCCGGCCCCTTAAACGTAATCAACTGGACACCATCATTTCGCAATTGAGTTAACTCCCAAATTGTTGGGGCAGTTTTTGTAATTCGCAAATGGATATTGGGATCCAATAAATCATATGAAAATAGCTGATTTTTTATTGCCTTATGCAATGCATATTGATCACCATACCATCGATGAAAACGAGTGGGTAATTTTTCACAAATTGCTAATAGGGTTTTAAAAAATTCATTATTACCCTTAAGCGCAATAGCTCCAAATAAAAATGGCATCACCTCTCCTATCATTTTGCCCACGAACTCCTCGTAGTACTCGGGATAATTTGGATTGATAGGGAAATCTAGAATCCGCGGAGTAAGAAGAATATCGTTTCCTGCTTTAATATTCAGCCGATTAATGAGCAAACTGTCTGCATCAGTAAAAAACGTATATCTGTCGTCCATCCTAACCTGGCTATATGCCTCAAGACGCGCCAACATAATAGAAGCAGGCAAATTTTTTCTTATCACGGCATCAACACCAGAAATCGACTCCGTATTCTCATCACTTAACTGCAAAATTTCAATACCATCACCATAAATCATGCGAATAGATTCGACATAACATTTTGGAATGCTTATATCGCCGCCTACCCAGAAGAATGCAATTCTATACATATAAACAATCAGAGAGGTGTCAGAGTCACTATTTCTATAAAAATAGAAAATTAACTCATAGTTTTTCTTAACAGAACTACATATATAAGGAAACTAAGATTCATAACTTAAATTTGCTAGCTTCTATTATCTTCTAAAAAAACGGCATTAATTCTCAGCCTGCCAATCAATAATCAAAACCCTCAACACATCTGTCGTGCATTTTTTTCCATTGTTCCGACATAGATTCGTTGGCATAATTTTTAAAACAAGGGGTTCCTAGTGTGTAATGAATTAACTTTGCGTTGGGGTTTTCTGGATACTCGATCGCAAGCCAATTCCACTCAATTGGAAGATCTCCAATCAAATTATCACTGAGCCATGAGAATCTATGAAGGTAGGAGCCTGGCTGATTTTGAATGAACTCAGGAGTGAGAACCGCATTAGACGGGTGAGCGCAATTCCATAAAATTACACTAGACCAATTTTTTCTCGGATAGTTTTCATTCTTATTGCCGAGGTATTTCGTATTGGCCTTGGTTTGATAATCATGCTTTACTACCTGGACAGCTTTCGTCTTATCACGCAAAGCCCATAATTCAGAAATATCAGCCTGACAAACCATGTCGCCATCTGCAAAGATTGCCCAACCAGAAAATCCCATCAAATACGGAGTTAGAAATCTTGAGTAAATAAATTTATTGCTGCCATCAGTGTGCATCTCTTTGTACTCATTCAAAGTATTTTCAGCAAGCGGCATGAACTGAACTGGTACAGTTGATCGATCTATAACACTTTGACAAAAGACATGGTAAGCAATAGCTTCTCTTTGATCAAAGCCAACTGCCAAGGAAATTGATTTATTCAAAAGACAATGACTCCATGTAAATTTTTACCCTCTCAATCACTTCAGTCCAATCTCCCTGCCGAGTCTGACTAAAAATTTTCACTGAAGGATACCAAAGACTATCCCCGTCATTCACATGCCAATACCATATTTTTCCGGACTCAAATGGGAGAATGAGGATGGTTTTTTTACTTAAGGCTCCAGCCATATGGGCAGTGGAGTTGCTGGAAGTGACAATTAGATCGCATGAGTCAATAAGCGAAAGTGCAGAATCAACATCGCCATACAAATCCACTTCTTTGATGAAGTTAACTTTATTTTCAACCATCTCACCGATAATCTTCAGATCCTCTTCCACATCTCCGTACTGTAAATTTATAAATTTAAATTTTTCAGTCATTAACAACGGGGCTAGATCACTAATTGGTATGCTTTTATCTTCCCCAATGTCTTTATTTGCACTGCGCCATGAAATTCCACACAGACTTTTCCCAGGGGGATGAATTTGACTTTTGAGTTTCGCAGTCTTTTCTTCATCGGCGACCAAATAAGGGACTGTTGATTTTTTAAAACTTTCAATACTGCCCCTAAGCACCCCTCCCAAAGCACCCATTGAAATTTGCTCATCATAGGAGTCTTCAGGGATAGGATAAGAACTATCAATAAATTCAATCTGTGGAAATGACCTTCTAAAAATAGTTAGTAATTTTCTATCGACCGAAATTGTAAGGTTAGGGGCCATTTTTTTTAATTCGCTAAACATGCTTCCAAAAAGAATTTGGTCGCCGATCCCCTGCTCTGCCCACACCAATATTTTTTTGTGGGACTCCTGGCCACTCCAATCTCCCTTGCTCGAGATGAGTGGCAAAGAGTTAAAATTTCTGGAATTCCATCGCCAGATATATTTTTCCCAGCCAACTCCAAACTGAAAAAACTTTAAATTTAGCACTGCAATATTAAAGTTTGCGTCACCAAATTCTGGATTTATCGTGGTCGCTTTCTCAAACAGGGATAAACCTTCGCTGTATAGTGCTTGCTTTACAAGAGCGCTTCCTTTGCTGTTATATGCCTCCGCATAATTAGGCTCCATCATGATTGCTTGATCATAGACCCCAATTGCTTCTTCATAGCGCTTTAATCCTTGCAGGGCATTTCCTTTATTGTTATATGCCTCCGCATAATTAGGCTCAATCAAGATTGCTTGATCATAGACCCCAATTGCTTCTTCATAGCGCTTTAATCCTTGCAGGGCATTTCCTTTGTTGCTATAAGCCTCTGCATAATTAGGCTCAATCATGATTGCTTGATCATAGACCCCAATTGCTTCTTCATAGCGCTTTAATCCTTGCAGGGCATTTCCTTTGTTGCTATAAGCCTCTGCATAATTAGGCTCAATCATGATTGCTTGATCATAGGCTTTAATTGCTTCTTCATAGCGCTTTAATCCTTGCAGGGCATTTCCTTTGTTGCTATAAATAATTCCGCTCTTAGGCGCCAATCTAGATGCATCACTTAAATAACCTAAAGCAGCTTCGTAATTTTCTTTTTTAGCCTCTATTACGCCTAATAAACGCAATACTTCAGGATTTTTACCGGGCAACTTGAGGGCCTGTCTCAACATCAACTCCGCAGAATCAAAATTTCCAGCTCTAATGTATTGGATCGCTTGATTAAGAAAAAATATTAATTGTTGATTCATTGATTGCAATGCGATTGAGGGGGTGCCAACTAGTCTAACAGCAATGGGAATATGGGCAAAGCAGGTATTTTTTCCGGGAAGACCAAAGAAAAGGCCCACAAATAATATATCTGTGAGCCTTTGAATTTGGTGCCCCTTGTCCGACTCGAACAGACCACCTACTGATTACAAATCAGTTGCTCTACCAGATGAGCTAAAGGGGCAACGGATAATATTTTAACCTATTTCACAATCGTCAAGGAAGGTCTGTTTATCTTTGACTTTTCAGCAGGCTCATTTTCCTGAGGGCTAGGAGCCGGCAGCTTTGAAGCGTCAAATGGGAAGGACATTCCCTGGCCATTTTCTCGGGCATAAATCGCCAGTACATGTGTAACGGGAACCATGATCTTTCTAGGAACCCCACCAAATCTAGCCTGAAAGCTAATCCAGTCATTATCTAAATTCAGCTGATGGCAGGCCTCAAGAGACAAATTAAGAACGATTTCATCATTCTTAACAAACTCCATAGGCACCTCTACATTTTCATCTACAAAAACAGCGATAAAGGGGGTAAAACGAAAATCCGTACACCACTGATGTAGCGCACGGATTAGGTAGGGTTTATTGCTTGGAATATCAGACATGCTGTTAGCCGCCTGAGTAATGAACCGCTTAGCGGCGCATTACCTTTTCAGAAGGGGTCAAAGCCTCGATATAAGCGGGTCTGCTGAAAATGCGCTCGGCGTATTTCAACAAAGCAGCCGCATTTCGAGAGAGGTCAATACCGTAATGCTCTAAACGCCACAATAAAGGAGCAATAGCAACATCAAGCATGGAGAACTCTTCGCCCAACATGTACTTATTCTTCACGAAAATTGGAGCCAACTGAGTCAAGCGATCACGAATCGCTAAACGCGCTTTTTCGTGAACCTTCTCTGCGGCCTTGCCCTTTTCATTCTCTAAGGCAGCCACATGCACAAATAACTCTTTCTCAAAATTAAAGAGGAAAAGGCGCGCACGTGCACGAGCTACAGGATCAGGCGGCATCAATTGCGGGTGAGGAAAACGCTCATCAATATATTCATTGATGATGTTTGACTCATACAAAATTAAGTCACGCTCAACCAAGATTGGAACTTGGCCATAAGGGTTCATAACCGAGATGTCTTCTGGCTTGTTAAACAAGTCAACATCACGGATCTCAAAATCCATGCCTTTTTCGAAAAGCACCAAACGGCAGCGTTGCGAGAATGGGCAGTTAGTACCCGAGTACAACACCATCATAAATTTATTTCCTTAAATATCTACTTCAATACAACAAACGCACAAACTAATGCGACTTTAAATCCATTGCAATTTTGACTTAGTGAATATCTTTCCAGTAAGCCTTGTTCAAACGCCAGGCCAACAGAGTGAAAATCGCCAAGAAGAGCAGCACAACAACACCAAGACGCTTACGCTGAAGCTGAACAGGCTCTGCCATCCAGGACATAAATGCAACTAAGTCAGCAATATTGTCGTCATACTCTTGTGGCTTCATAGTTCCAGGTGTTAGCTGCTCAAAACCAACAAATACCTTCTCCATACGACTTTCGTCATGCGGGTCTTTGCGCTCTTCAAACTTCGCAGCGCGCTCACCCTGTAACTGCCAGAGAACGTGTGGCATACCTACGTTTGGATATACCAAGTTATTCCAGCCAGTTTGGGTGGTGTCATCTTTGTAGAAAGTACGGAAGTAGGTATAGAGCCAGTCAGTACCACGTGCTCGCGCCTCTACAGATAAGTCAGGAGGAGTTTTACCAAAGAACGCCTTGCCTTCTTTTGGCGTCATGGAGATCGTCATGAGATCGCCAACTTTGGCATCAGTCAAAATCAAGTTATCTTTGATTTGTTGATCTGTCAAACCAATATCACGCATGCGGTTGTAGCGCATGCTTGAGGCTGCATGACAGTTCAAGCAATAGTTCACAAATAACTTGGCACCGTTTTGCAATGAAGCGTTATTGCTTACGCGGTTTGGTGCAGTATCTAATGGGAAGCCACCTTCATTGGCATTAGCACTCACGCCAAAGCCTAGGGCAGCAACTAAAACAGTTGCTTGGCAGACGCCCATCAAAGTTTGCAGAATTCGTTTCATACTAGTTCCTAATTTCTCGGGTATCTGAATTAATGGGACTTAAAAGTAACGCGATTTGGGACTGGCTTGAACGTACCAAGCTTGCTCCAGAATGGCATTGCCAAGAAGAAGCCCAGATAATAAATAGTGCAAATCTGAGAAATCTTTTCAAATACAGGTGATGGTGGCTCGATACCCAAGTAACCCAAAATCACGAAGCTAACAATAAATACACCGTAGATATATTTATGGAATTCAGGACGGTAACGAATCGATTTCACTGGAGAGTGATCTAACCAAGGCAAGAAGAACATGATCACTACTGAACCACCCATGATCACAACTCCCCAGAATTTGGCATCAAATGCATAGAAGCCAGCGGCGAGCACCAATGCAATTGCTGCACATGCGCCCTTCACTTTAATGTCTTTGGACTTGAGGGCAAACATACCCAAAATCACTGCTAAGAAGATCCACAAAGGCAATAAGAAGTTTGAAGTAGTTGCACGCAACATTGAGTAGAACGGCGTGAAATACCAAACCGGTGCAATGTGTGTTGGAGTAACAAATGGGTTTGCAGGAATGAAGTTATTTGCCTCTAAGAAGTAACCGCCCATCTCTGGGGCAAAGAACACGATGCAAGCAAACACCATCAAGAATCCACCCAAGTACATGACATCATGAACGCTGTAATAAGGGTGGAAAGGAATTCCGTCAACTGGATGGCCATTAGCATCCAGCGTATCTTTAATTTCTACACCATCCGGATTGTTTGAGCCAACTTCATGCAAGGCAAGAATATGGGCAGCAACCAATCCAATGAGGACCAATGGAATAGCAATTACGTGGAATGCGAAGAAGCGATTCAATGTTGCATCACCAACTACGTAATCGCCACGCAACCATAAAGACAGGTCTGGCCCAATCAATGGAATCGCAGAGAATAAATTCACGATAACCTGAGCACCCCAGTAAGACATCTGACCCCATGGGAGCAAGTAACCGAAGAATGCTTCACCCATCAGACACAAGAAAATCGCGCAACCGAAAATCCAAATCAGTTCACGCGGCTTGCGATAAGAGCCGTAGATCAAGCCACGGAACATGTGCATGTAAACCACTACAAAGAACATCGAAGCGCCAGTGGAATGCATGTAGCGAATCAGCCAGCCCCATGGAACCTCACGCATGATGTATTCAACAGACTCAAACGCTTTAGCAGCATCTGGTTTGTAGTTCATTACCAAGAAAATGCCGGTAATGATCTGAATAGCCAAAACAACAATAGCTAATGCACCAAAAATATAGAAAAAATTGAGGTTCTTTGGAGCGTAGTACTCGCTCATGTGACGCTTAAACGCTTCTGTTACTGGTAGGCGTGAATCCACCCAAGCCATGAGCTTTTGTGCGCCGGAAGCATCCGCAGGGACTTCTTTTTCGTGAAATGCCATTTATCTCTCCTTAGGCCTTCTTATCTTCGCCAACCAGAATCTTGGTATCGCTCAAATACATATGTGGCGGCACTTCCATATTGTCTGGGGCTGGTTTGTTCTTAAATACGCGGCCTGCCATATCAAATGTAGAGCCGTGGCATGGGCAAAGGAAGCCACCTGGCCAAGTATTTGGCAATGATGGCTGTGGGCCCGATTCAAACTTCGCCGTTGGGGAGCAGCCTAAATGGGTGCAAATACCCACAACTACGAGGTACTCAGGCTTAATAGAGCGCCATTGATTTTGGGCATAAGGAGGTGTAAATTGGGCTGGATCCCTTAAAGAATCAGGGTCTGCGAGCTCTGAATCAATTTTAGATAGCTCTGCAACCTGCTCAGGAGTGCGACGGACAACCCATACAGGCTTACCGCGCCACTCAACCATTCTCATCTCATCTGGCTGCATGCCAGCAATATCGATCTCTACCGCAGCCCCAGCGGCTTTAGCTCGCTCAGAAGGCTCAAAACTATCAACAAAAGGGTAAAGGGCTGCGGCTGCGCCTACGCCGCCAACCGCTGAAGTAGCGATCAACCAATTGCGGCGATCCTTGTCCATACAGGGCTTGTCACTCATTTACAAAATTCCTCGGAAGAGCATTTATAGGTGGAAATTGCTTAAAGGTAAGATTTTAAAGTAAAAAATGGGGTATGCAACAAAGTTATGGGGTTAATCTTGAGATAATCCCAATGAATTAGAAAAGAGGGGGATTTATGGCTGTTTTAAAGGAATTTCGGGACTTTGCAGTTAAAGGCAATGTGATTGACCTAGCCGTGGGTGTAATCATCGGCGGAGCATTTGGAAAGATTGTGGACTCATTAGTCAATGACATCGTGATGCCGGTCATTTCCACCCTTTTAGGGGGTCATATTGACTTTACCAACCTATTTTTGGTGCTGGGCAAGATTCCAGAGGGCGTTCCAAGAACTTTTGATGCTCTTAAGAAAGCTGGGGTGCCCATTTTTGCCTATGGCAACTTCATCACCATCTCCATTAACTTCATCCTACTGGCCTTTGTGATCTTTCAGATGGTGAAAGTTGTTAATAAGATTCGGGTCATGGATGCTCCACCAGCACCACCAACACCGGAAGATATTATGCTTTTGCGTGAAATTCGTGACAGCCTTAAAAAATAAGCACTCCCCCGTTTAATGTGTGGCAGCCCATCGCCGATAGCCCTTACTTTTGCGGGTTATAAATCAGGCTACATTGATGGGGCGTAAATTCATTAACTTAGAACAAGAGTTATTTAATAAGATTAGTAATGAATGCAAATCCGCCACAGATCATTTTAGAAATCATTGATCGCATACGAAATAACACGCTTGTAAATCAGGAAGCTTTAATTTTTACTGCTGTAGAGCAGGGCGCAGCAAACATCAACTACTTACTTGAATTAAGTATTTCGTGCGCACAACACAGCAAACTGCCAGACGCCCTACTCATACTAAAAAGCTTAAGCTCAAAAATAACTGATCAAATAAAAATTTATTACAACCTAGGTTTAGTTTATTCATTGAGTGGTAACAATCAAGAAGCAATTAAGGCCTATGAATTAGCGTTAAAGATTGACCCTAATGATGCAGACACACTGATCAATGTCAGCTCAGCCTATAACGAATTAAAAGAATATCAACACGCCTTAAACAATGCAGACCAAGCAATTAAAGTTAACCCTCAAATCCCAGAGGCCTGGATAAACAGAGGAAGTTCTCTTTGCAGTCTCAATTTATTTGACGATTCAATTAAATCCTATCAAGAAGCGTGTAGACTAAATCCACATTTATTTGAGGCTTGGCTAAATCAAAGTCTACCCCTCAATAAACTGGGGAAACATCATGAAGCCCTGGTTGCCTGTGATGAAGCATTGCGACTCCAGCCCCTATCTGACAAAGCTCATTCCAATAAGGCCATTACCCTTAATGAGCTTGGGCAATATAACCAAGCGCTCATTCATTTTGACAAAGCAACTCATCTCAATCCGAATTTGTATGAAAATTTTTATGGGAAGGGAGTTGCTCTCCATAAGCTGCATCGACCCTCCGATGCCCTATACGAATACAACAAGGCTATTGAGCTTAACCCTCATTTTGCTGACTCCTATTATCATAAGGGCGTTGCACTAAGCCAAACAAAGCGCTACAGGCAGGCCATAGTTGAGTTTAAGAAAGCACTTGAGATTGATCCCAATAAACCAGACTACTGGTTCAGCATGGGTGCCACCTATCTAGAGTTATCGCAAGCACTTGAAGCCAGATCACATTTTCAAAAAGCGTTAGATTTAAATCCTGATTTTTATCCTGCAAGATGGACTAAAGCTTTTACTTATATCCCCACTCTTTTGAGTGAAGATGAAGATCTTGAATTTTTAAGAAATCAATTTTTACTTGAACTAAAGCTATTGAATGAATCGATCTCTGATAACAAATTAGATGGCCTACACAAAGTAGTTGGAATGCACCAGCCATTCTATTTGGCTTACCAAAATTTGAATAATAAGGAACTGCTTAAAGAGTACGGACTGATTTGCGATCGATTCATGCATCATTGGCAGCTGACAAATCAAATAGGTCCATCAAAAAAGATTGAATACAGCAAAATTAAGATTGGCATTGTTAGTAGTCATATTTATGACCACTCAGTTTGGCATGCAATCACAAAAGGTTTTTTAAGTAACTTAGATCCAAATCGATTTGAAGTGCATCTATTTTATTTGGGGGCTGTGCTTGATGAAGAAACAAACTTCGCAAAACTAAAATCCACCTCCTTCTCAAATGGCGAGTCTTCGCTTCTTTCGTGGGCTAAATTAATTTCTGAAAAAAATATTGATGCATTAATTTATCCAGAAATTGGAATGCATCAATTAACCGCTCAACTTGCAAGCCTTCGGCTGAGTGATCTACAAATGGTGGCCTGGGGGCACCCAGAAACGACTGGCCTGCCAACTATTGACTACTATTTATCGGGGGAATTATATGAGCCACAAGGCATTGATGCTTATACGGAAACCCTTATTCAACTTCCCAATTTAGCCAGTTGCTACTACCGGATTCCTATAACGCCGGTTCAGCCTGTGCTCGAGGGAGTCTCTTTTGATGAAGAAACGCCGATTTTGCTATGCCCTGGAACGCCCTATAAATATGATCCTAAAAATGATTGGATTTTGGTTGAAATTGCAAAGCGCCTGGGGAAATGCAAGCTAGTCTTCTTTCATCACCATGAAGATCTATCTCATAAAGTGAAACTGCGCCTCACAGCAAAATTTAATGCTGCGAACCTATCTATTGATGAATTCGTTGTCTTCATTCCTTGGCTTAATTCGAGCCAATTTTATGGGTTGATGGGTAAATCCAGTGTTTTTTTAGACACGATAGGTTTTTCTGGGTTTAATACTGCAATACAGGCCATTGAATGCACGCTACCAATCGTGACAAAAGATGATCGATTTATGCGGGGCCGTCTTGCCGTTGGTCTACTAAGACGAATTGGGCTATCTCGACTAATTGCATCCGATGATGTTGAGTACATTGAGTTAGCTGTTAAGTTAGCTCAAGATCAACAATTCTCCGGGGAAGTAAGAAAGCAAATGCATGAAATGAAGCATTTACTCTACGAGGATACTAGCGTTGTCAGAGCCCTAGAATACTTCCTAATAGATAAACTTCGTGGGTCTTCTTCAAGCCCCACCATTTAAAGCATTGCTCAAGCTTTTCTTATGACGGAATTTAACTCCGCTTTTTCAGTCATTGTAGCAATCACCAATCTATAGCAGTACTGGCGCTTCAATTTCTATCCCCAAGAAAAAACCCACTGTGTTTCCACAGTGGGTTCATTTAATACCAAACTAACTTTCAACTAGCCTAAGCTAGCATCCAATTAGAAAGTGTGACGTACACCAACAGCGTAGTTATTAGCATTTGCGCTGAATGAACGAGCCATAGAAGTAGTTCCGTTTGACAGAACAACTTGGCCAGAGCTTTGTGATGTATTAGTTGCACCAAAGATTGTGTACAAGTTTGTACGCTTGCTCAACCAGTAGTTAGCACCCAACTGGTAACCAGTAAAGTCAGTTGTTGGGTTAGCGTAACCGAATGCTGTGTAACGGCCCATACCACCAGATGCCCAAACTTCAACAGTTGGTGTTACGAAGCTACGTACACCGATTTGCTGAGCTGAACGCTTAGCGTATGCATTTGAATCAAGACCAGAAGTCTCTTTACGGTTTACGTACTGAGCGTAAGCCTTCAAGATACCGAAGTCATAAGTTGCACCAGCGTAAACTTGGTTGTCTTTCATGTTAGTCAAGATGCCAGTTTGAGCAGCTTGAGTACGTGTCACAGGAGTAGTTCCAGCAACGCCTACAGCAACTTGATTAGTTTGTTGATTCCATGCGTTTTCTGTAGTGAATGACTGGTAGTTAGCTGAAACCAACAATTTTTGCCATGTGTAGTTAACGCCAAGACCCCAACCATTGCTATTTGTGTTGCCACCAACGTAACCTAGACCACTTGTGTAAGCAGCAGTTGCAGTAGATGTTGAATTTGTAGCGTATGAAGTTTGGTTCTCATTACGTGCATTTTGAACCATGAAAGCCTTACCAGTGAAACCAGCAAAAGACTCTGACTCAAAGCGCAACATGTTGTTTGAACGTACTGTGTAACCAGCGTTGGCGTTGCTTGCGCTACCGTCGCGGTTTGTGAGGCCAGTATTTTGTGGGTAGATTACGTCACCAACTAAGTTGTTCTGTTGGTTAGCACCAGTAGCGCCTACAGCTTCGTGAATTGGAGTGTACTGAGTACCGATACGTGCATTACCCGCACCTTTTTTAGCCAAGCCAACAAATGCTTGACGGTTATTAAAGGAAGAGAGTGAAGTTTGTTGTGGCTGAAGACCTGTTTCAAATGTGAAAAGAGCTGACAAACCGCCGCCCAAATCTTCAGTACCTTTGAAGCCTAAACGGCTAGTTGTTTGAGCAGATTGGCCAAACAAGCTAACGTTTTCAGCTGGTGTAATTTGTCCACCAGTAGCGTTAACTGTGGAAGCTTTTGCATTGCCACCAACATAACCAACGTCCAAAATACCGTAAACAGTCACAGATGACTGAGCTTGAGCTGCTGACGCAAACGCGCCGATTGCTGCAACTGCTAATAGCGATTTTTTCATTCTTTAAATCTCCATAAATTGAAAGTAATGCCCGAATAAAACTGGGACCTATGAATTTTGCTTGTTTTGCCCCGCTAGACTGGGGTTAAGGGCAATTAGGAGCTCTTTTTGCTTGTCAAAAGGCAGTTTTTTGGCTTTCTTCGTTGTATCAGGGCAACAAGAGCTTTGATTTCTGTTCTTTTAAGGCCTGGAATGCCAAAATTGTCACATGGCAAGTCGTGAATTCTTAAAAATCCTCCAATCTGCACGATTAGGTGATGTATCCGCACAACAAAATTTGGCATATGCCTATTTGACTGGCGCCTTGAAAACTCCAATTCAACCAGCTAACGCATTGATTTGGCTGGAAAAAGCCTACTTATCCCTTCAGAATCAGATAGTTAGCCAGTTAAGCTTAAGTAATACTGAAATTTCTGATTTGGGTGGCTATTCACCAGAAATTTTAGAAATCCTAGAGCAAATCTCGGCCGTGCCTTTGGAGGGAACCTTTAATTCACCGGCATTTTCTTTTGGCTGGGAATCATTTTGGAGGATTGCCCAATCTGATATTGATGCCAGCTATGCAGCCCAATGGCAACTTGCAGAACTTTTACTCAACCCCAATAAAAAAGATTTACAGGAAGAGCTTTCAGCGTGGCTTTTGAAGCAAGGAAATGATGGAGCTGATTTTTTTTCTTTGCAAAAGACGGCAAAGGAATTTCTTCTAGGGCTAGCTGACTCAGATACGGCGTTTACCAATTCTGCGAAAGAACTATTAATTCAGCTGCAACCAAAAGATGAGGCACTTTCCTCTCTTTGGAATGCTTGGATCTCCGACAAGAACGAAGCAGCACTCATGCAAGCAGCTGAGCTGGGATTGACGATTGCCAAACTCACGCTAGGTTTACGTCTAGCGCAATTTAATGAGAATGAACCTGCTGGCAAGCTTGTGAATGAGCCTGTAGGTAAATCCAATGCCTCCCTCAAGAAAGCAGCCTATTGGTTAGAGCTGGCTGCCAAAGATGGTGATCGCGATGCTTGGTTTGCATTAGGAGAAATTTATCGCCGTCCTCAGTTCTCCGGATATAACGCTGCTGAAAGTGATCGGTGTTTTGATCGTGCCGCAGATCTAGGTCATGCGCAAGCACAATTTAGAAGAGGCGCAAACTTATGGCGCAAGCGTGAAAAAGTAGAAGAGAAAATTCGGGGTCTTCAAGCCTCTTATTGGATTTGGCAAGCACACCAGCAAGGAGTGCCTGAGGCAAAAGAATTGCTAGGGAAGATTTTGGAGAATGTTTCTAACCCGAAAGAAAATGATTGGCATGAGTTAGCAACATTCGCAGAAGAAGCATTAAATCATCATGCGGAATATAAGCTTGATCATGAGTGGATCTTGCTGTGCCATAGACTCATCATCGCGAATCAATTTAACTTCAGCAAAGCTGAATTGCTTTTATGTGATGTTGGCGAACTGCAGCATGAGCATTGTGTCGTAGTAGATATTCGGCATGAGTTGCCAAAAATTCTACCTAGATTGATCCAAATTGATACCACCCAACAACGTCGCTCACTCTTAGCAGCAGGCAAGGCTTTTGCAGGCAGTGAAGCAGACCAAGAGGGTAATTTGCGACAACGACGTTATCGCTTTGATAGAGTAAGCGAGTGGCTTAAAACCACCTTCTCACAAGATCAAGCAGTGGCTTGAGGGTCGATGTCTTTTGATTTGGTGTCGGTTGTATCTCCATCATCCTCTGATGGTTTGGGAACATAGAAACGCGCTATCAACAATCCCAGCTCATAGAGCAAGCTCATTGGCACTGCCAACAACAATTGCGAGAGCACATCTGGTGGCGTCACGATCGCTGAAATTACAAATGCACCAACAATGACGTATGGACGAATTTCTCTGAGCTTAGCTAGTGGCACGATACCCATGCGCACAAGCACCACGACAACTACTGGTACCTCAAAGGTAATGCCAAACGCCAAGAAGGTAGTCATCGCAAAGCTAAGATAGTTATCAATATCTGTCGACATCTCTGCGCCTAAAGGTGCGTTGTAACTTGCCATGAATTGAAACACGGTAGGGAACACCAGGAAGTAAGCAAACGCCATACCAAAAATGAAAAGGCTGTAGCTACTTATAACCAGGGGCACGATCAACTTTCTCTCGTGTTGATATAAACCCGGGGCAATAAACGCCCATAACTGATACATCACTACCGGCAGGGCAATTAAGAAAGCAACCAACATCGTGACTTTCATAGGTACAAAGAATGAACCCGTCACATCAGTAACGATCATCTTTCCGCCAGCGGGCAATGCCTGAAGCAATGGTTGGGCAAACAAATGAAAAATATCAGGCGCCCAATAAACCAAGCAAACGAACACCACAATGATTGCTAAGGCTGACTTAATGATGCGATCACGCAACTCAAATAAATGAGACAAGAAAGATTCTTGTAAGCCTGAATCTTCTGTTGAATTATTTTGCGTCATTACTATTCGTATTTGCTTTTATTTGGGCTGGTTTATTTACCAGCACTGTGATGAAAGCGCTTCATGCGTGCAGCGCCTGATTGGACTCTAGTACGCATGCCAGTGGAATGCTTAAACCATACCGGCCTAGCGGCACGTCTCACACCCCAACTTTTACGACCCTGGCGCATAGACTTACGAAATACTTCTTTTTCATCAAGAGGGGCTCTCGTGAAATTATTCTCATAAATATCAGCTTGATCGCTGAGATTCGCACCAGCCTCTTGAACAGTAGACTGAATAGAGTTCTCAACATCTTTAAATGCGGAAACGCTTTCTTCACGGAGTTTCTTAAACTCCTCAACATCCATCTGTCGACTCACCTCAGACTTGACCTCAGCCATATAGCGTTGAGCGCGCCCAAATAAATTACCTGCCATGCGGGCGATCTTAGGAAGACGCTCGGGACCAACCACCACCAATGCAACTACTGCAATGAGTGCAAGCTTTGAAACTCCGAGATCAATCATTGCAGCTGCGCATTATTTAAATCTGAATTACTTGTTTACGTCTTTTGCTTGTACATCTACAGTTTTTTCTGTTGATGCAGCAGCGCTCTGAATTTGTTCTTTTGGCTCTTCAGCTCCCTCAGGGGCTTTCATACCATCTTTGAAGCCTTTAACAGCGCCACCTAAGTCAGAGCCGATATTGCGCAATTTTTTGGTACCGAATACCAACATCACGATCACCAAAACAATCAACCAATGCCAAATGCTAAATGAACCCATTTTTAATCTCCTTGGACTATTTTTTCCAGGGGCGCGGACCGCCCATCACATGCAAGTGCAAGTGATAAACCTCTTGCCCACCATCTGCACCATTGTTCACCACTAATCTAAAACCACCATCCTTTCCGGGACGACAGCCTTGCTCTTTGGCGAGACGCGGTGCTAATTCCATCATTCTACCTAGCAATGGCGCATCCACCACTTCCGCAGACTCCAGCATAGGAATATGCTTTTTGGGAATCATCAAAAAATGGATTGGCGCAGCTGGGTTGATATCTTTAAAAGCATAGATTTCTTCATCCTCATAGACCTTCTGGGATGGTATTAAGCCTTGAGAAATCTTGCAAAACAGGCAATTTGGATCGTGGGACATGAATTACTCCTTGCTTGCAGCTTTTCTGGCAGCTTTTTCTTCGATGCCAGAAGTGCCTAGGCGACGCTCCAACTCAGAAATCACGTCTTCAGGCCTCAAACCAAACTGTGACAAGGCAATAAGACAATGAAACCAAAGGTCAGCCATCTCACCCACCAAGAGCTTTTGTTGTTCTGGAGCCAGATTGGAGTTACGCGCATCTTTGGCCGCCATCACCGCCTCTGTGGCTTCCTCGCCAATCTTTTTCAAGATCCCATCATCACCCTTAGAAAAGAGTAAGGCGGTGTAAGAGGTCTTGGGATCGGCCTGGCCAGCCTTAAATGCATCTCGACGCTGGTCAACCACATTGGCCAGATGAGCCAAGGCGGAGTCTAAATTAGAAGGATTTTGTGCTGAACTAGTCATCAGGTGATTTTATGTCTTTTATTGCTAGGAAGACGAGGGATGGGTTATTTAGGGTCCTTAGACTCGTCATCCCAGGCAGATTTAGCCGAATCCCATCGCATAAAGAAACAACTATGTTCGCCAGTGTGACAAGCAATACCGTCTTTTTGCTCAACCATCAGCAAAATGGTATCGCCATCGCAATCGAGTCGGATTTCTTTTACCTTTTGAGTATGGCCAGATTCTTCACCCTTGTGCCATAGTTTTTGTCTGGAGCGAGTCCAATACACAGCCTCGCCTAAGCGCAAAGTGGCCAACAAAGCGTCGCGATTCATCCAGGCCATCATCAAAATATCTTTACTACCCACTTCCTGAGTAATCACTGGAACCAAACCTTGCTCATTCCAAGTAACGGCATCTAGCCATGCTCCAGCCTCTAAAGACTCAATTGGAGTGAAGGTATTTTTCATGCTCATCTTCGAATTATTTTCTTAGTGGATCGTCTGCACTTAAATGCGGATGGGAATACCCTGGCTCGCCATATATTCTTTTGCTTGACCAACAGTGTATTCACCATAATGAAAAATACTTGCCGCAAGCACTGCATCAGCATGACCTTTAGTAATGCCATCGACTAAGTGCTGCAAATTGCCGACGCCACCAGATGCGATCACCGGAACGCTAACCGCATCACTAACGGCTGCAGTTAACTCAAGATCAAAACCGTCTTTACTACCATCGCGATTCATACTAGTGAGAAGAATTTCTCCGGCACCACGCTGAGCAACTTCAGAAGCCCATGTAACGACATCCATGCCAGTCGCAGTTCTGCCGCCATGAGTGAAGACTTCCCAGTTTCCTGCCTCAGTCTTCTTGGCATCAATCGCTACAACAATGCATTGCGAACCGTAATAAGCAGCCGCATCCGAAACTAAATCTGGATTCGCCACTGCAGAAGAATTCATACTCACTTTGTCAGCGCCCGCATTCAGCAAGCGGCGAACATCAGCAACTGCGCGCACACCACCGCCAACTGTTAAAGGAATAAATACTTGAGAAGCAACATCTTCAATGATGTGCAATATCAGATCACGACCATCTGAGGTGGCGGTGATATCCAAGAAGGTAAGCTCATCTGCACCTTGTGTGTCGTAGCGCTTAGCAATCTCAACAGGATCACCTGCGTCGCGCAAACCAACAAAGTTCACGCCTTTCACAACGCGCCCTGCCGTCACATCAAGACAAGGAATAATTCGTTTAGTGAGCACTATTGAGCAATCTAAATAATTTTCTTGGCGAACTTAAGCGTTAACTCATCGGCATATTTTTGCGCAGCAGTTAAATCTAAGTCGCCAGCATAAATTGAGCGCCCAGCAATTACACCCATCACACCCTCAGCCTCTGCTTCGCAGAGCGCTTCAATATCTTGATTGTTAGATAAACCGCCGCTGGCAATCACCGGAATCCGAATAGCCTGAGCCAACTTAACTGTGGCATCCATGTTGATGCCCTTCATCATGCCATCGCGACCAATGTCGGTATAGATGATTGCTTCAACGCCGTAATCTTCAAACTTCTTAGCAAGGTCGATTACTTCATGACCCGTGATCTTGCTCCAACCATCTGTTGCCACTTTGCCATCACGCGCATCCAAGCCAACCATGATGTGGCCAGGGAAAGCTGTGCAGGCATCCTGAACAAAACCAGGGCTCTTGACTGCAGCAGTACCAATAATCACTGTACTAATACCGTCATCTAATAAACGTTCAATTGTTTCAAGATCGCGAATACCGCCACCCAGTTGAACCGGAATCTCGTCACCAACCGCCTTGAGGATCGACTTAATCGCAGACTCATTTTTCAGCTTGCCAGCAAATGCACCATTCAGATCGACGAGATGTAAACGACGCGCGCCTTTACCAATCCAATGCGCAGCCATGGCGCCTGGATCTTCGGAAAATACAGTGGCTTTATCCATGTCACCTTGCTCGAGTCGAACACAGTGGCCATCTTTTAAATCAATCGCGGGTATCAGCAGCATAGCGTTAGCTTAGATAAGTATTAAGGTTGCCAAGAAACAAAATTTTTGTAGAGCTTTAATCCGTATTCTGCACTTTTTTCTGGATGAAATTGCGTTGCAAAAATATTATCCCTTGCAACTGCAGAAGTAAACCAATCACCATATTCGGTAGAGCCCGCAATATCTTCCTTGCGCTGCGGCACAACATAGTAACTATGAACAAAATAAAAACTGGCCAAGTCTGGAATGCCATCCCAAAGTGGATGCTGGCGATCTTGGCGTACTTGGTTCCAGCCCATATGGGGAACCTTGTAAGCTGATCCATCTGGCTGCAATTTGCCAGCCAATTCAAAGCGTCGCACCTCACCAGGAATTAATCCCAAGCAAGGTGTCCAAGCAGCATTGGAATTGGCTCGCACTTCGGCACTTTGATCAAACAGCATCTGTTCGCCCACACAAACACCCAAGAGCGGTTTATTTTTAGCGGCATCTAGCAACGCCTCCAATAAACCAGACTCCTCTAGATGTTTCATGCAATCTGGCATAGCACCCTGCCCTGGGAGCACTACCCGCTCTGCGGAGAGAATTTCTTCAGGGGTGTGCGCAATCAAAACATTGGCATCGGGAGCCACATGATGAAAGGCCTGATATACGGAACGTAGATTCCCCATTCCGTAGTCAACGATCGCAATAGTTTGCGCCAATTGTTAGCCTATGTTCTGTGGTTTTTTGACAGTCTTCTACTCAACACTAGAAATTTTCTAGATTAGAGGCTGCCCTTAGTAGAAGGAACAACACCAGAAGCACGTGGATCCAACTCCAAAGCCATGCGCAATGCACGGCCAAAGGCCTTGAACACAGTCTCAATCTGGTGGTGAGCATTAATGCCACGTAAATTATCGATGTGCAAAGTCACTCCTGCATGGTTTACAAAACCACGGAAGAACTCAATGCTGAGATCAACATCAAAGTCACCTACGCGTGCGCGGGTAAATGGCACGTTAAATTCCAGTCCTGGTCGACCAGAAAAGTCGATTACTACGCGAGAAAGGGTTTCATCTAAAGGCACGTAAGAATGGCCGTAACGAGTGATACCGGCTTTGTCACCTACTGCTTTAGCAAACGCCTGACCCAAGGTAATACCCACATCCTCAACAGTGTGGTGATCATCAATATGGGTATCGCCCTTAGCGACCACTTTAAGGTCGATCATGCCGTGACGGGCAATTTGATCCAACATATGGTCTAGGAAGGGTACGCCAGAGGCTAGCTCAGCTTTACCTGTGCCATCTAAATTGATAGCAATTTGAATTTTGGTTTCCGAAGTGTTTCGGGTAACGTCGGCTTGCCGCATGCTTCAGTGCGCCGCGAGGCGAAGTGTTGATTGAAGCCTCATAATATCATTCCTAATACAGATATAAATGCCGATTTTGATTACTAGCGTTTATTCACTTTTGCTGATTTTTGACTAGAGTCCCACATGAGCCGCTTTTGGAGCCCCGTTGTTCAGACCCTCACCCCTTACGTTCCTGGGGAGCAACCGCAAATGGAGCGGTTGGTAAAGCTCAATACGAATGAGAGCCCTTATGGTCCATCCCCCAAGGCTCTAGCCGCCATAAATCAACAAAATACGGATGATTTAAGGCTCTATCCCGACCCTGAAGGGGTGGCACTGAAAAAAGCCATTGCCGATTTACATGGACTGAACCCGAAACAGGTGTTTTTAGGGAATGGCTCTGATGAGGTCCTAGCCCACGTATTTTTAGGTCTGCTCAAACAAGCAAAACCAGTTCAATTTCCAGATATCACCTATAGCTTCTACCCAGTCTATTGCAAGTTATTTGGCATTAACCATCAAACAGTGGCCCTGGGCCCTGATTTTGAGATTCGGGTAGAGGATTTCAAAACCCCCAATGGTGGAATCATTTTCCCCAATCCCAATGCCCCTACTGGTCGAGCCATTCCGCGATCAGATATCGAAGCTCTGTTGAGCAGAAATACAGATTCAGTCGTGGTGATTGATGAGGCCTATGTCGATTACGGGACTGAGTCTTGCATCCCCCTGCTTCGCGGAAATGCGTGCCCAGAAAACCTCTTGGTCGTTCATACCCTATCGAAGTCACGTGCCCTAGCAGGACTTCGCGTTGGATTTGCAGTGGGCCACCCAGCATTGATTGAAGGCCTAGAGCGAGTGAAGAACAGTTTTAACTCCTACCCACTAGGACGTTTGGCGCAAGCTGGAGCAATTGCTGCAATTCAAGATCAAGCCCATTTGGAATCTACCAGCAAAAAAGTAGCTCAAACTCGCGAACGCTTAGTCACTGAATTAAGCACATTGGGTTTTAATACGCTGCCATCAACAGCCAACTTTATTTTTACACGTCACCCAGAACATGCCGGAGCGAAGCTGTATCAAGCATTACGCGATCGTGGAATTATCGTGCGTCACTTCAAATCACCACGCATTGAAGAATTCCTGCGCATCACCATTGGTACCGATGATCAAACCAACGAATTGATTGCTGCCCTGAAAGAGATTCTAGCTAGCGCTTAAGTTGTACTGCAATTTTTTCTCAACCGCGATTGAGTTTATTTTTTCAGGCGCATCTCAGCTGCACGAGCATGAGCCGTCAGACCTTCACCGTGTGCAAGCGTGCTGGCCACAGCACCCAGGGTTTGAGCGCCTGCCTCACTCACTTCAATCATGCTTGAGCGCTTGATGAAGTCATAGACACCTAAAGGCGAAGAGAAGCGCGCAGTACGCGCTGTTGGTAAAACGTGGTTTGGACCTGCGCAATAATCACCCAGAGATTCGCTGGTGTAGTTACCCATAAAGATAGCGCCAGCATGACGAATCAACTCAGCCCATTTACGTGGCTCAGTTGCACAAACTTCTAAATGCTCAGCAGCGATCGCATTAGCGATTTCACAAGCCTCACTCATATTATTGACATGAATTAATAAAGCGCGATTAGCAAGCGATGCTTCGATCACTTTTTTTCTCGGCATCTCAGGCAGTAACTTGTTAATACTTGCTTGCACTTGCTCAATAAATTTCTCATCTGGGCAAAGCAAAATAGATTGAGCCAACTCATCGTGTTCAGCTTGCGAAAATAAATCCATCGCAATCCAATCGGGATTGCTAGAGCCATCACAGAGAACCAAAATTTCTGAAGGGCCAGCGATCATGTCGATACCAACAGTGCCAAACACTCTGCGCTTGGCAGCGGCTACATAGGCATTACCAGGGCCAACAATTTTGTCCACTGGCGGAATAGTTTGTGTGCCATAAGCCAAGGCGCCAACAGCTTGGGCGCCACCAATTGTAAAGACACGATCAACGCCAGATAAATAGGCGGCAGCCAAGACCAAAGGATTACGAGCGCCATCGGGGGTTGGCACCACCATGATGACTTCTTTGACGCCAGCCACTTTTGCGGGAATCGCATTCATTAATACGGAAGATGGGTAAGCCGCTTTACCGCCTGGAACATAAATACCCACGCGATCTAAGGCTGTAACCTTCTGACCTAAGCGTGTGCCATCGGCCTCTTCATATTCCCAAGAGTGGCAACCTGCTTCAATCTTTTGCTTCTCGTGATACGCGCGCACTCTTTGCGCGGCAATATCCAAAGCATTTTTTTGTTCAGCTGATAAACCTTCGTAAGCTATTTTTAATTCTTCTTGAGAAATCTCTAACTCAGTAACGCTAGCCACATTTAAGCGATCAAACTGCTTTGTAAAGGAGCGTACAGCTGCATCACCTTCACTTTTGACTTGGGCCAGAATTTTTACTACCGCAGCATCAATCGCTTCATCATCTGCCATTGGCAAAGAAAGGCTAGAGAGCAGAGTTTCTTTAAACCCTGCATCTTTACTATTAAGGCGTTTGACTTTGACTTCTGCTGACATGAGAATTTTCTTTACTTCAACAATTCAAAGAATGGCTGTAATTGCGTGCGCTTACGCTTGTAGGATGCCTGATTGACAACCAAGCGTGCACTGATGTCAGCGATAGGCTCAACCTCAACCAAGCCATTAGCACGCAAGGTATTACCTGTAGACACCAAATCTACAATCGCATCCGCCAAACCAACTAAAGGGGCTAACTCCATGGAGCCATACAAATGAATGGTGTCGATGTGCACGCCTTTATTAGCAAAGTGTTCACGTGCGCAATTGACATACTTGGTGGCAACTTTTAAACGTGACCCCTGCTTTACAGCAGCGGCGTAATCAAAACCTTCTTTGACGGCAACTGACATACGACATTTAGCAATGTTCAAATCAAAAGGAACATATAGACCGTCGGTACCGTTTTCCATCAATACATCCAAACCTGCAACACCGAAGTCTGCGCCACCAAACTGAACATAGGTTGGCACATCCGAAGCACGAACAATGATCAGGCGAACATCCGGATTGGAGGTCTCAATAATCAGTTTGCGTGACTTTTCTGGGTCCTCAAGCGGACGGATACCGATCTTGGATAAGATCTCGGCGGTTTCTTCGAAGATACGCCCCTTCGAGAGGGCTAAAGTTAACTTCATGGACTAATTATCTATCAGGCTTACTTGATTCGCTGAATGTTGGCGCCCAAGAGGGTCAACTTTTGCTCCATGCGGTCATATCCGCGATCTAAGTGATAAATCCGATCTACCTGGGTTTCGCCTTGGGCGGCCAAACCTGCAATCACCAAGCTAGCAGATGCACGCAAATCGGTAGCCATCACAATGGCGCCGGATAGCTTCTCCACACCTTGGGCAATAGCGGTATTACCCTCAATGGCGATATCAGCACCAAGGCGGTTCATCTCTTGAACGTGCATAAAGCGATTTTCAAAGATAGTTTCAGTAATGGTGGCATTGCCCTGGGCAATCGCATTCACCGCCATGAGCTGAGCCTGCATATCTGTCGGGAAGGCTGGGTACTCAGAAGTGCGGAAACTAACAGCCTTAGGGCGACTTTTCATAGAGGCTTTGATCCAATCAGTGCCCACTTCCATTTCTAAGCCAGCTTCTTTGAGTTTGACGATCACAGCATCCAATGTGTCTGGGCGACAGTGTTTTACCAACACTTCACCACCAGCAGCAGCGACTGCACATAAGAATGTACCCGCCTCAATACGATCAGCAATGACGGCATGTTCTGCACTGTGGAGCTTTTCAACGCCTTCAATAACCAAGCGATCAGTTCCAATACCGGTAATCTTCGCACCCATTTTGACAAGTAACTCAGCCAAGTCCCCTACTTCAGGCTCACGGGCGGCATTCTCTAAAATCGTTGTGCCAGATGCCAAGGTAGCGGCCATCAGTAAATTTTCTGTGCCAGTCACAGTAATCATGTCAGTCAAAATCGAAGCGCCTTGCAAGCGGCCCGTGGCAGATTTAGTTTCTGCTTGAATATAACCACTCTTGATCTTGATGGTGGCACCCATGGCCTTTAAGCCCTTAATGTGCTGATCGACTGGACGGGCACCAATGGCGCAACCACCAGGTAAAGAAACCTTGGCGCTATGCATTCTGGCAAGCAATGGGCCCAGAACCAAAATGGAGGCGCGCATGGTTTTCACCATTTCGTAAGTTGCTTCAGAGCTTTTAATATTTGCCGCGTTTAGTACCACGCAATTACGATCATTCACATCTGGAAAAGTGACTGTTACGCCAATCTCCTGCAGGAGCTTGAGCATCGTCCGCACATCTTGCAAGTCTGGAACATTACGCAGGGTGATAGGTTGATCAGTAAGCAAGCAGGCGCACAAAATAGGAAGTGCTGCATTCTTAGCGCCAGCAATCACTACCTCGCCCTTGAGCGGAGTGCCGCCAACCATTCGTAATTTGTCCATGAATCTATTCCAGTAAAAATCTAATGTCGTAATTTAAGTTGGGCTATTTTGCGAGAACTCTGCAGGAGTAAACGCCTTAATTGATAAAGCATGTACCTCTGCCTTCATGCGATCACCCATAGCGCCATACACCAGCTGATGACGCTGAATCAAACGCTTGCCTTCAAACTCCGGACTCACAATCGTCGCAAAGAAATGTTGTCCATCACCCTCTACCTTGACATGAGTACATGCCAGGCCTTGCTGAATATAGCCTTCAATTTGTTCTGGGGTTGGCAACATCACAATCTCCTAATTTCTTAATCATTCTTTAATACGTATTTTTAAGCACGAGCATCTGCTGCTAGTTTCTTAGCTTGTAACCTTTTTGGAGTAAACGCAAAGCAATAGCAGAAACCAAAAAAAAGAAACAAGCAACAATCGCCAAACTATTCCAAGGCGATATATCTGATACCCCAAAGAAACCGTAACGAAAGCCATCAATCATGTAGAAGAATGGATTGAAATGCGACACCACTTGCCATGCTGAAGGCAGAGAATGAATGGAATAGAACACACCAGACAGCATAGTCGCCGGCATGATGATGAAATTCTGAAAAGCAGCCAATTGATCGTATTTATCAGCCCAAATGCCAGCAATTAAACCCATGCTTCCTAAAATTGCAGCACCCAACAGTGCGAATGCCATGATCCATAGTGGGTACTCAAAGGATGGCATTGCAAACCATGCCGTGATTAGCAACACGCCTGAGCCCACCACGATTCCACGGAACACTGCAGCTAAGACATAGGCAGCATAAAACTCTAGATGACTAAAAGGGGCAAGCAAAACAAAAACAAGATTGCCAGTTACCTTGGATTGAATGAGTGATGAAGAAGTATTGGCAAATGCGTTCTGCAACACGCTCATCATCACTAAGCCCGGAATCAGGAAGGCCGTGTAATTCAGTCGACCATAAACTTCTTTGCCCTCAAGGACATGACCAAAAATCATTAAATACAAGACAGCAGTCAGTACTGGCGCAGCAACAGTCTGGAACGCAACCTTATAAAAACGCTTAATTTCTTTACGGAGTAGTGTTGGGAAACCGCTGCCATAAGAGATGGGTAATTTATTCAAAGTAGACTTCATCGCACACCTCCCGACATGATGTTGACAAATACATCTTCGAGATCCGTCTTGCCCTCGCCATCTTTTTTCACCGAGCCATACTGACTCAATAAATTGGCCGTGGTATCTAAAGCAACAATCTTGCCTTGTTTAAGCATAGCAATACGCTGACACAATGCCTCAGCCTCTTCAAGGTAATGAGTTGTTAATACAATCGTGTGCCCATCTTGATTTAGGCGACTGATAAATTGCCAGAGGGATTGACGTAGCTCTACATCAACGCCAGCAGTAGGCTCATCCAAAATAATTACAGGCGGCCTGTGAACCAAAGCTTGAGCCACCAATACCCGGCGCTTCATACCACCAGATAAAGAACGCATATTGCTATCAGCTTTATTCGTGAGATCTAGATTAGCCATGATCTCGTCAATCCAGGCATCGTTATGACGAATCCCAAAATAACCAGACTGAAATTGCAGCGTCTCTCTAACGGTAAAGAAAGGATCAAATACCAACTCCTGCGGCACGACTCCTAACATCCGGCGAGCATCACGGAATTGACTTTGAACATCAGCCCCCATGATTGCAGCATGACCCCTATCAGCAGTAACTAAACCAGCCAGAATAGAAATCAGTGTTGTCTTGCCTGCACCATTAGGGCCAAGTAAGCCAAAGAACTCGCCTTGCTCAATTGATAAGGAAACATCGTCTAGCGCTTGGAGTGCGCCATAATTTTTTGATACGTTTTTAATCGATATTGCAGAGTGCATGCTATGACAAGCCTAGCAACTCAGCAACGCCATATACGCCAGCTAGAACTTTTAGCTTCTCTGGCGCATGCTCTATCGAAATAGACTTACCTTCAGAAAAGAGATTTTTTTGCCATGCCAACAAAACAGTCAATACTGTCGAGTCAAAATCTTTTAGCGCAGAGCAATCGATCGACTGCAAACTGGGGATATTTAACAAGCCCTCTTTTTGCAACTGCAAGGCATTTTCTTGCGTAACGTTTTTCGGCAAAAGAAAAGGCATGGTGTCTTTATTTAACAATTAATTACTTGGCTTAGCGGTAGCCAATTGTTTATTACGGTCTTGCAAGAACTTCACCAAACCCTCAATGCCATTTTGACTAATTTGATTAGAAAACTGGTTGCGGTAGGCTTCAACCAACCAAACGCCCATGATGTTCATGTCATAAACCTTCCAGCCATTGGCTGTTTTCTCAAGGCGATAGTCCAAGGGCACTGGGTCACCACGGCCAATTACAACCGTTTTCACAACCACCTCTTTATCGTCTGGCGCCGCGCGCAAAGCTTTGAATTGCACAGTTTGGTCGCGCAATTGACTCAAAGCACCTGAGTAGGTACGAATCAGTAAATTTTTAAATTCCATCGAAAGTTGCGCTTGCTGCTCTGGTGTTGCTTTTTTCCAATTAGGTCCCATCGCCATTTCTGTTGTGCGACGCATATCGGTATAAGGAACAATTTTCTTTTCTACCAATTCCACAATCTTCGGAATGTTGCCCTTCTGAATATCAGGATCAGCCTTGACGCTTGCCATTACATCCGTAACAACCATCTTGATTAAAGCGTCTGGCGGAGTGGATTGATCAGGGGTCTGAGCAAAAGCAGTGCCGACCGCAAACAGCAAGCCTGCAAAAATAAAACTGCTGATTTTTTTAAAAATTTTCATATTCCACGCCCACAATCTTTATCTATATTGAGACTCATTTTAGTCACTTCAAATCGAATTGATGAACTGCTTATTCATAGGGATTTTCGTAAACCGGCATGAGGGGCTCTTCATCATTACGACCCTCATTAATTTGATATGCCCGTCTTTGAATATAAGCATCGCGCATAAAGCTGTACTTATCAATTGCAGCGCCATCCAACAAATCACCAGCTTCGTAATACGTGTTGCGAGCATTTACTACGCGCAAACCGGTAATGCTATTTCTTAAGCCAATATCTTTCACGTAAGTGAAAAGGTAGTCAGACTCTAAATCGGCCACAGTACCAAAGGTATCGCGCACATTGCTTGGCCCAAAGAAGGGCAAAACAACATATGGGCCAGAAGGCACACCCCAAACACCCAAAGTTTGACCCCAATCCTCTTTATGCTTTTCCAAGCCACCAGGTGTTGCCAGATCTAACAGTCCGCCCAAACCCATGGTTGTATTGACCACTACCCGCATGAAATCATTGAATGCATAACCCGGCTTACCTTGTAGCAAGTTAAAGAGCGCAGTGTAGATATCGTTGTAATTACTAAAGAAGTTGTAAATTCCATCGCGCACAAACTCGGGCAATACAAAGCGATAGCCAGCAACTACTGGCTTTAAAACATAAGCATCTAAGCCTTCATTAAACTCAAATACTGAGCGATTAAATGGCTCCCACGGATCTTGAGGTGATCGCTCTGCGCCAGCAGGAATCGATGCGCAACCAACTGTGGCAGCAATCAGACCAAGCAAAATTGCTGTCCTGATCTTTCGCAAAACAAACAACGTCATTTCGCTGCGCCCTTTTCTTGGCCGCTGTCTGCTGCTTTGTTGTAAAGAAATTGACTGATCAGATTTTCCAAAACAATCGCTGACTGTGTTTGAGAAATCTTCTCGCCGTTAGTTAGCATATCGTCTGATCCGCCTGCTTCAAGGCCGATATACTGCTCACCCAGCAAACCCGATGTCAAAATCTTTGCTGCAGAATCTTTTGGAAACTTATAGGTATCCTCAATCGTCATGGTGACGGTTGCCTGATAAGTCTTGTCATCAAAAGAGATGTTGGCAATTCTGCCAACAACTACACCAGCACTTTTAACGGGTGCACGTGGCTTAAGTCCACCGATATTATCAAAACGCGCAGAAATTTTGTAAGTAGGTGCAAAAGAAACAGCATTCATATTGCCGACTTTTAATGCAAGAAACAAGGCAGCCAATAATCCAATGGCTACAAAGATTCCAACCCAAACATCAATTGCACTTTTTCTCATAAGAGTCCCAGTTTATTCTTTCTAATTCGAGAACATCATCGCGGTAAGCAAGAAGTCCAATGCTAAAACCGATAAGGAGGAAATCACCACAGTTCTTGTGGTTGCTTGCGACACACCCTCTGGTGTCGGCTTAGCCTCATAACCTTGATACAAGGCAATAAAAGTCACTGCCACACCAAATACCAAACTTTTAATTAGGCCATTCCCAATGTCGGAAAAGAGATCTACTCCGCCCTGCATCTGAGACCAGAAGGCTCCAGAATCAACCCCAATTAAAGGAACGCCAACAAAGTAACCACCCATCACACCAACAGCAGTAAAAATCGTAGCCAAAATCGGCATCGCAATAATGCCAGCCCATAAGCGCGGTGCAATCACACGGCTTAATGGATCTACAGCCATCATTTCCATAGCACTCAATTGTTCACCGGCTTTCATCAGGCCAATTTCAGCAGTTAACGAGGTACCAGCACGGCCAGCAAACAACAAAGCCGTAATCACTGGACCTAATTCTCGGGTCAGTGAAAGCGCAACCAATAAACCCAAAGCCTGCTCTGAACCATAACGATTGAGGGTGTAATAACCCTGCAGACCCAAAACGAAGCCAACAAATAAACCAGATACTGCGATGATCACAAAAGAGTGATTACCCACAAAAAGAATTTGATCAGAAACTAAACGGGGTCTCTTTAATAAAAATCCAGAGCGCCAGATTACGGCAGCAAACATGCGCGCTGCAAGCCCAAGACTCGTTAAATTGCGACGAATAAAAAATCCGAGGTCGCCGAAAAGATCCATGGTCTTATGAAGTATGCTCATTTCAAGCTCACTCCAAAATCCTCTGCAAGGCTTTGACCAGGGTAATGAAACGGTACGGGGCCATCAGGGGAGGCATCCAAAAATTGACGCACAAATGGATCACTTGAGCGACTTAATTCCTCTGGAGTGCCTTCTGCACCAATGCGGCCATTAGCAATGAAATAAACGTAATCGGCAATTTCAAAAGTTTCTTCGACATCGTGAGTAACCAATAAGCTGGTTGCACCCAAGGCTTGGTTTAGATCGCGAATCAAGCGTGCAGTAATTCCTAAAGAAATAGGGTCTAAGCCTGCAAAGGGCTCGTCATACATGATCAAAGGTGGATCAAGCGCAATCGCTCTTGCCAATGCAACACGACGCGCCATGCCACCAGAAATTTGTGCTGGCATCAAATCACGTGCGCCACGCAAGCCAACAGCATTAAGTTTCATGAGCACTAATGAGCGCAGTAACTCTTCACTTAAGTTGGTATGTTCACGCAAAGGAAAAGCGACGTTTTCAAAAACACTGAGATCAGTAAAGAGTGCGCCAAACTGAAAAAGCATTCCCATACGACGACGGGCGGCCATTAACTCGGCGCCATTCATTTTGCCAATATCTTGGCCTTCAAACAAAACCTGTCCAGACTGTGCAGCGAATTGACCGCCAATGAGTCTCAGAATAGTAGTCTTGCCACAACCGGAACCACCCATGACGGCAACCACCTGCCCACGACGGAACTCCATATTGAGTCCCGAAAGAATTTGCCGCTCCCCGGGAGCATAGGAAAAGTTGACATCCTTAATTGCAACGACAACTTCGCCATGGCCACCACTAGAGGTTTGCTGCTTCTTTTCCATCAAGTTGGAGTGGCTACTGTTCATATCCTCGATATTATCGCGGCAGAACAGAAGACCCCATTAAATACTCATCCACTGCACGGGCAGCCTGACGGCCTTCACGGATCGCCCAAACCACCAAAGATTGTCCGCGACGCATATCGCCAGCAGCAAATACCTTAGGAATATTAGTTTGATAGGCATTTTGGCCATCGACAGTGGCTTTTGCGTTACCGCGAGCATCTTTTTCAACACCAAAAGCATTGAGAACCTGAGCTGCAGGAGACACAAAGCCCATCGCCAAGAACACGAGATCCGCCTTAATCTCAAATTCAGAATTTGGCATTTCTGTCATTTTGCCGTCTTTCCATTCCAGGCGCACGCAAATCAACTTTTCAAGTTTGCCGTCTTTGCCTTCAAAACGCTTAGTTGCAACAGACCAATCGCGCTCACAACCTTCTTCATGCGAAGAGGATGTTCGCAACTTAGTTGGCCAATAAGGCCATACCAAAGGCTTGTTTTCTACTTCTGGTGGCTGTGGAAGCAATTCAAATTGCGTGATCTTGGCAGCGCCATGACGATTGGATGTTCCCACGCAATCAGATCCAGTGTCACCACCACCAATGACTACTACATGCTTACCGGCTGCAGAAATTTCATTTTTGAAATCGCCTGCGTTTTCTTTGTTCTGTGGAATCAAGAATTCTAGAGCGTAGTGAACGCCCTTCAATTCGCGACCAGGTACTGGCAAGTCACGTGGCTGCTCAGATCCACCGCTAATAACAACAGCGTCAAAATCTTTCATCAACTGATCAGGTGAAACAGTTTTAGTTGAGTAATTTTTTACTTCAGCACCAATCGCTTCTTTACCAACAAATACGCCAGTCTCAAACTTCACGCCTTCTGCTTGCATCTGTTCGACACGACGGTCGATCAACCATTTTTCCATTTTGAAATCAGGAATGCCATAGCGTAACAATCCGCCAACACGATCATTCTTTTCAAATACGGTAACGTCATGACCAACACGCGCCAATTGCTGCGCAGTCGCCATACCAGCAGGGCCACCACCAACAACGGCTACTTTTTTACCTGTTTTAGCTTTAGATGGCTGCGGCTTCACCCAACCATTTTCCCAACCCTTATCAATAATGGCGTGCTCGATAGACTTAATGCCAACCGCATCACTATTAATTCCTAAGGTACAGGCAGCCTCACAAGGCGCAGGACAAATACGGCCAGTGAATTCGGGGAAGTTATTAGTAGATTGCAAAACATCCAGTGCATTCTTCCAGTCATCATGAAATACCAAATCATTGAAGTCAGGAATGATGTTGTTTACAGGGCAACCATTATTGCAAAATGGAATACCACAATCCATGCAACGTGCACCCTGTACTTTTGCTTCTTCATCCGTCAATGCAGCAACAAACTCTTTGTAGTGATGTAGGCGCTTAACGGGAGCTTCGTAGGTTTCATCTACGCGCTCAAACTCCATAAATCCAGTGACCTTACCCATATCGAATCCTTAGTATCTTTTCTTAATGTCTATATTGATTAAGCTGCAACAGTTTTGTTTTGCGCTTTTTCCCACAACTCACCTAGAGCACGTTTGTACTCAGTAGGCAGCACTTTCACAAAACGACCGCGGGCATTTTCCCAGTCAGCCAAGAGCGCTTTTGCACGCTCTGAACCGGTGTGGCGGAAATGACGCTCGATCAAGCCTTTCAGAATTTGCTCATCGGTCATGCGCTCGCCACCGTCCTTCACGTCAACAGGGGCATGCCACTGTGATTGAGGCATCTTGGCAATCTGTTCAGCTGAAGGCAATACTTTTTCCAAAGTCGCCATGCTGGTATTGCAACGCTTCTCAAAGAGACCATCTTCGTCATAGACATAGGCAATGCCGCCGCTCATACCTGCTGCAAAGTTACGGCCAGTTGCACCCAACACAACTACAGTGCCGCCAGTCATATATTCGCAACCATGATCGCCGGTACCTTCAACTACCGTTGTTGCGCCAGAGTTACGAACTGCAAAACGCTCGCCAGCAACGCCGTTGAAGAATGCTTCACCGCCGATTGCACCATAAAGAACAGTGTTACCAACAATAATATTTTTCGCTGTATCGCCGCGGAACTCATGCGGAGCACGCACAATTACACGTCCGCCAGACAAGCCCTTACCGACGTAGTCATTGCCATCGCCCACTAAATCTAAGGTGATGCCACGCGCCAAGAAGGCGGCGAAACTTTGACCAGCAGTACCGTTCAATTGAATATGAATGGTGTCATCAGGCAAGCCAGCATGGCCATAGCGTTGAGCAATTTCTCCGGAGAGCATTGCGCCAACAGTACGGTTGACGTTCTTCACGGGAACAATGAAAGAGACTTTCTCGCCACGCTGTAATGCAGGCTCACTCTTCTCAATCAGAATATTATCTAGGGCGCTATCTAAACCATGATCTTGGGTCAGGATCTGATAACGAGGCGCATCTTTAGCCACATTAGGCTCAGCAAAAATCTTGCTGAAATCTAAACCATGCACTTTCCAGTTCTCAATACCTTTGCGTGTATCCAAGAAATCAACGCGACCGATCAAATCATCAAACTTACGAATACCAAGTTGTGCCATGATCTCGCGTACCTCTTCGGCAATAAAGAAGAAGAAGTTCACAACATGCTCTGGCTTACCGGAGAACTTTTTACGCAACTCTGGATCTTGTGTAGCAACGCCAACTGGGCAAGTATTCAAATGACACTTACGCATCATGATGCAACCCTCAACAACTAATGGTGCTGTTGCAAAACCAAACTCATCTGCACCCAACAACGCACCGATCACAACATCGCGACCTGTTTTCATTTGACCGTCGGCTTGCACACGAATACGGCTACGCAAACCGTTGAGCACTAACGTTTGTTGAGTTTCAGCCAAGCCCAATTCCCATGGGGAACCAGCGTGCTTAATAGAAGATAGTGGTGATGCGCCTGTACCGCCGTCATGCCCAGCGATCACAACGTGATCTGCTTTCGCTTTAGCAACACCGGCAGCAATCGTGCCAACACCGACTTCAGAAACCAACTTCACAGATACATCAGCTGCTGGGTTCACGTTCTTCAAGTCGTGAATCAACTGGGCGATATCCTCAATAGAGTAAATATCGTGGTGCGGAGGAGGAGAAATCAAACCAACGCCTGGCACGGAGAAACGCAGCTTACCGATGTAATCGGAAACTTTGCCCCCCGGCAATTGACCACCTTCGCCTGGCTTAGCGCCTTGAGCCATCTTGATCTGAATCTGATCAGCAGAGCGCAAGTATTCAGTAGTAACACCGAAACGGCCTGAGGCAACCTGCTTAATTCTGGAGCGCAAAGAATCACCATCAAGCAAAGGAATATTTGCTTCAACTACATCATCACCCAAAATGCTGGCTAGGGTTTCGCCCTTCTTAATAGGAATGCCTTTGAGTTCATTGACATAACGATTTGGATCTTCACCACCCTCGCCAGTATTGGACTTACCGCCAATACGGTTCATTGCAATTGCCAAAGTAGCATGTGCTTCAGTAGAGATGGAGCCTAAAGACATCGCGCCCGTTGCAAAACGTTTGACGATTTCTTTTGCTGATTCGACTTCATCCAAAGGAATTGCTTTAGCTGGATCAATCTTGAACTCAAACAAGCCGCGCAATGTCATCTGACGCTTAGTTTGATCATTGATGATGTTGGCGTACTCTTTATAGGTCTGATAACCCTTATCGATACCAATACGAGTGGAGTGCTGTAATTTAGCAATCGTATCCGGAGTCCACATATGGTTCTCACCACGAATACGGAATGCATACTCACCACCTGCATCGAGCATATTGGTCAAGACTGGATCATTACCAAATGCGGACTGATGCATGCGTAATGCCTCTTCAGCCACTTCAAATACGCCAATACCACCCACGTTAGATGGAGTGCCTTTGAAGTAATGGTCAATAACGTCTTTATTTAAACCAATCGCTTCAAAAATCTGTGAACCGGTGTAAGACATGTAAGTAGAGATACCCATTTTGGACATCACTTTTTGCAAGCCCTTACCAACCGCTTTGACAAAATTCTTTACAGCTTTTTCTGCTGATAGATCACCCGATAGACCTTTAGCCATTTCAGCTAAAGTTTCCATTGCTAAGTACGGATGAACTGCTTCTGCACCATAGCCAGCTAGGAGAGCAAAGTGATGCGTCTCTCTCGCGCTACCTGTTTCTACAACGAGACCAACGCTAGTACGCAAACCTTTTTCCACCAAGTGCTGGTGAATCGCTGAAGTTGCCAGCAATGCGGGAATTGCCACATGCTGCTCATCAACCTGACGATCACTTACGATCAGGATGTTGTAACCAGAGCGAACCGCATCAGCCGCTTCGGCACACAACGATGCTAAGCGAGCTTCAATACCTGCTTTGCCCCAAGAAGCTGGGTAGCAAATATCCAACTCATATGAGCGGAACTTACCATTTGTGTAATGACCAATGTGACGAATTTTGGTCATGTCGTCAAAATCTAAAATCGGCTGACTTACTTCCAAGCGCATTGGTGGGTTGATATTGTTGGTATCCAACAAATTCGGCTTAGGTCCAATGAAGGACACCAAAGACATCACCATGTTTTCACGGATGGAGTCAATCGGAGGGTTGGTCACCTGCGCAAACAATTGCTTGAAGTAGTTATAGAGCGGCTTGTTCTTGTTAGAGAGCACCGCTAATGGGCTATCGTTACCCATTGATCCAATGGCCTCTTCGCCATTCATGGCCATTGGTGCCATGAGGTACTTAATATCTTCTTGGGTATAACCAAAAGCTTGCTGACGATCTAATAATTTTGCTGCTGGGCGAATGGTTGTTTTTTCATCAACCAAATCATCTTTGCTTGCATCAACCTCATCAAGCTTGACGCGTACTGCATCGATCCAGCTCTTATATGGCTTCGCTTTAGAGACAGCATCTTTTAATTCGATGTCATCAATAATGCGGCCCTGCTCCATATCAATCATGAACATCTTGCCTGGTTGCAAGCGCCACTTTTGAACAATCTTGCTTTCTGGAATTGGCAATACGCCAGCTTCTGAGCCCATGATGACCAGGTCATCATCAGTCACGTAGTAGCGCGCTGGACGCAAACCATTGCGGTCCAAGGTGGCGCCAATCTGTCGGCCGTCTGTAAACGCCATCGCAGCAGGGCCATCCCATGGCTCCATCATTGCTGCATGGTATTCATAGAATGCGCGGCGATTTTCATCCATCAATGAATGCTGTTCCCATGCTTCTGGGATCATCATCATCATGGCTTGTGCCAATGGATATCCTGACATTACCAATAACTCTAAACAGTTATCAAAACAGGCAGTGTCAGATTGGCCCGGATAAATCAGTGGCCATAATTTTTTGAGGTCATCACCCAACACCGGGGAACTGATCGCGCCTTCACGTGCATTCACCCAGTTCACGTTACCTTTAACGGTATTAATCTCTCCGTTGTGCGCAATCATGCGGTATGGGTGAGCTAACTCCCATGCAGGGAAAGTATTTGTTGAGAAGCGTTGATGCACCAATGCCAATGCAGAGACAGTGCGTGGATCTTGCAAATCTTTGTAGTACGCGCCCACTTGATTCGCCAACAGCAAGCCCTTGTAAACAATGGTGCGAGCAGACATGGATGCAACAAAATATTCTTTGCCGTGCTTTAAATGTAAATCTTGGATTGCATGACTTGCAGTTTTGCGAATCACGTACAACTTACGCTCTAGCGCATCGGTTGTCATGATGTCACGGCCACGTCCGATAAAAATTTGACGGATAAATGGCTCTGTCATTTGTACAGTTGGAGACATGGGTAACTTCACATCGATAGGCACATCTCTCCAACCCAAAACAACCTGGCCTTCTAAGCGAACGGTACGCTCCAACTCTTGTTCGCAAGCCAAACGGGAGGCATGCTCCTTAGGCAAGAAAATCATACCGACGCCGTACTCACCGAATGGCGGCAACTCAATACCTTGCTTAGCCATTTCTTCGCGATACAAAGTATCTGGGACCTGAATCAAAATTCCAGCACCGTCACCCATCAATGGATCAGCACCAACTGCGCCCCGATGGTCTAAGTTCTCAAGAATTTTCAACCCTTGAGCAACAATCTCATGTGACTTCTTACCCTTAATGTGCGCGACGAATCCTACGCCGCATGCGTCATGCTCATTTTGCGGATCGTATAGACCCTGCGCGATTGGACGAAGGTCTGTATTCATTTGTGTAGTCATGGTATTTCCGTGTGCCCTTGAGGCCTGATTACTTTTGGAGGATCAAATATAGGTGAATACCCATGCTGATGCAATAGAAATAAAATGACTCTGTCCCGTTTAAATTAGGTCAGCACTAAAATGAATTGGTATAAAAGGGACAGAGTCATATTTTTAAGGCGCCTCGGTATAGCAGCATAACCTCAAAAAACTCTCTAACTTATTGAATTAATTGAAGTTAATTTCTTAGGGCGCCCACGATGGCGAATCAATGTCTGCTCGGGATTATCTTTAAATAGCTTTTTAGCGTAAATATCACTTACCCAGGGCTTTGATCTCACTAATGCTTCGGTAATTTGACGATCCTCCCAGTGGGGCGCCCCCTCCCTCACAAAGGTCGCCCAGGTCATTTGACGTTCAAAAGGAGTATTACCCAGTTTCCAAAAGTGCTGGTGATCAACCAACCAGGGCTCGGCATTTCCACCAATATGGGATGCAAAACTGGTCCAAGTGGAATCTTGGGGGCTAGATTCAAATCCCGCCCTTACTGGATTGAGCTCTATATAGCGCTGACAGCGTAAAAAATAATCAGGGTCTATGAGTGAGGAACGATAACGTCCCTCCCAAATCGTTCCTGAACGGTGGTGTTGTTGATTGAAATACTGGGCATAACGCCTACCAAGAGATTGCATCGTCTTAGCAAGCGAATCTACGTTTTGGGGAGTCATCAAGAGATGAACATGATTTGGCATTAAGGCATACGCGTGTACTGCACTGCCAAATTGCTTTGCTGCTTCTCGTAGCCAATCTAAATAGGTGCGGCGATCCGCATCATTCAGAAAAAGAATTTCCCGATTATTGCCGCGAACCATGACATGCATTGCTTGGCCGGGAATAATGGTGCGAGCTTGCCTTGCCATTGCTAAAACGAACTACTGAAGTTCGCGCACACCACCATTATTAGAAAATTCGGGAATAAACCAATCACCATCAACTTGGGTTACTCCTGCAGGAACTTCGCGACCTTGTTGTGGTTCATCCTTTAAAGCGGTGCTCATATAAGAAATCCACATTGGTAAAGCAAGGCCACCGCCAGTTTCACGATCACCCAAACTTGATGGTTTATCAAATCCAATCCAGGCAATAGCTACTACCTTTGGGTTATATCCAGCAAACCAAGCATCATGTGAATCGTTCGTTGTGCCCGTTTTACCGGCTATGTCACTGCGCCCTAATTTGGCTCTCGCACTTCCTGCAGTTCCAGTTTTTGTAACCTCTTGCAACATGCTATCCATTACAAAGGCGGTTCTTGCATCCAATACTCGGGGGGCATCTTCATGCGCACGAGTAGGTTTGGCTTCAAAAAGAATAGTGCCTTTTGAATCCGTCATCTTATTAATTAAGAATGGGTCTACGCGATAGCCACCATTCGCAAACACGCTATAGGCAGATGCCATTTGCAAAGGCGTCACAGAGCCTGCACCCAAAGCCATAGTTAAGTAAGGCGGATGCTTCTCCTTCTCAAAGCCAAAACGCTGAATATATTCTTGCGCATAGGATGGGCCGATAGCGCGAATTAGTCGAACTGAGACTAAGTTTTTTGATTTGGCTAAAGCAGTACGCAAGCGCATCATGCCCTCATACTTACCATCGTAATTCTTTGGCTCCCAAGCTTGGCTACCAGTTTCCATGCTGCCAATGGATAGAGGCGCATCGTTCACCATCGTGCTCGGAGAAAAACCTTTTTCAATTCCGGCAGCATAAATAAATGGCTTGAATGAAGATCCTGGCTGGCGTTGAGCTTGAGTCACATGATTAAATTGATTGCGACGGAAATCAAAACCACCTACCAAGGAGAGGATCGCGCCCGTCTCGGCATTCATAGAAACAAAAGCTGCTTCAACTTGTGGCAGTTGAGCCAGCTTCCAAACACCTCCATCAGAAAGCAATCTCACAATAGCGCCAGGGCGTAATCGTTTTTTGGGTTGAGTGCTATCTGTTAAAGAAGCGGCAGCCAACTTCATACCCTCACCTTTGAGCGTAATCGTATCCCCTGTTGAAATCATGACTTGCATTTCTTTTGGCTTGATATCAAGCACTACCCCAGACTGCAAATCATCTAGCTGGGGGTATGCCAACAAAGCTTCATCAATCGCTCGCTGACGCTTCACAGTCTCCTCGGGTAAATCAATAAATCCTTCTGGACCACGATATGCGTGACGCAAATCATATTCAAAGATACCGCGGCGAACTGCCCTATAGGCAGCATCTTGATCTGCCTTCAGGATCGTAGTGTAGACATCGATACCCTGGGAATAAATTGCTTCGCCGTATTGCGTGAATAACAATTGACGCACCATCTCTGCAGCAAAATCGGCACGGGTGCTGAATTCATTTCCAAGACCGCGAATATGCAATTCTTCTGCCATGGCAATTTGATACTGCTCAGGTGTGATGTATGACAAGTCACGCATCCGCTGCAAGATATATTCCTGACGAATTTTGGCGCGACGGAAATTGCTGACAGGGTTATATGCTGATGGTGCCTTTGGCAAACCAGCCAACATCGCTGACTCAGCAATCGTGATGTCTTTTAGTTCTTTGCCGAAATAGATTTGGGCTGCACTTGAAAATCCATAGGCCCTTTGTCCCAAAAAGATCTGATTCATATAAATCTCCAGAATCTTATCTTTGCTTAATTGAGACTCAATTTCCCAGGATAGGAGAACTTCGTAAATCTTGCGGCTAAAGGTCTTCTCATTGCTGAGGAAGAAATTCCTGGCTACCTGCATCGTAATAGTTGAGGCGCCCTGAGAGAGATTGCCACGCAAATTGGTGAGAGTGGCTCTTAAGATGCCAACATAATCTACGCCACCATGGGAGTAAAAGCGATCATCCTCAATGGCTAAGACGGCATTACGCATACTCATTGGGATTTCATTTAAAGGAATCACCTTGCGGCGCTCCTCCCCAAACTCACCAATCAGGACTTTGTCAGCCGTATAGATGCGCAATGGCGTTTTGGGGTTGTAATCCACCAATGCCGAGATCTTCGGTAAATTTGGCTTTGCTATTAAAAAGGCATATCCCAACAACAAGGTAACCACCACAGCAAAGACCATGCTGATAATGAGCAGTGCCTTAATAAGGGGGTTACTTCCTGATTTTCTAGATGAGAAATGCTCCGCTCTTGGCTGACCAGGACGTCTATCAGGCTGTCGGTTAAACCGCCGATTCAAGGGCGGTTTGTCTTTTGGGGGTAGAGCCATAGTTCTAAATTATAGGGTGCTTACGTATTTTTCCTGAAAGCTCCAAAACCCTTGTTTGGAAGATTTTGGGGTTCATTTTTCTGACGCCGATTTCTACTTTCCCTGATCGCCTTTACTATCCCTAAGGCAAACAATATGGCATGCCTCCACGCCATATTTCCCCCCAGTCTTTTGATGACATTCTGAGTGAGCTGGGGGATGACCCCGCCATTCCAGATCCCCATGGAATTCGCAAAACATCTACCTTGCCCAGAGCTGAGACACCACCTCAAAATAAGCATCCAAAGACCACCTTTTTTCCGAAATCCCTTGAGTTCAACAACCTTACTTTCAGCCCACTTTGGATCTTAGGCGGGATCTTATTGCTCTGCGGGGGAAGCCTCTTTTTCTATTTTGAGCACACTAAATTTGTAGCTGAAGAGGAAACAAGCAGCCTACAGAATCAACTGTTGGCACTTAAAGAAGATTTTGAGTTTTCTCAAAGTGAATGGCACTCTGAGCGAGATGATCTATATGAGGCAATAGATGAAATGGAAGTAAGTATTCACTCAATTAACACAAAACCGCCAATTCAGACGGCTCAAAGCAATCTGGCAGCCATCCCGTATGAGGCTGATCTACGTCGATGGAGGTATTTGGGTATCGCCAGCATGGGGGCAGCCGAGCAAGCCTTTTTTCACACTGGCAAATCCACAAGGATGGTTGCCAAACAAGATCTAGTTTTAGGGGATTGGCGCCTGACTCAAGTCGACAAAGAGCTCGCTGTCTTGAACCATCCCAGGGGCAAGTCCATCACTTTTAAGTCAAACCAACCAGAGTGACTCTATTGAAGATCTTACTAAAAACCCCCATCAAATCACTCCTCCTAGTAACAGCTTTTTGCTTCAATCTAGCCTTAGGAAAGCATCCTGAAGCAAACCCCTCGAGCGGGCCAAAAGATAGTCGTATTAGTCTGCAATTTAGCCAAATTGAAATGACTGAGCTTTTGCAGGTTTTAGCAAAAATGGGGAATACAAACTTCCTCCTGAGTGAATCCATTCAAGGCAAGATCTCAGTAGACCTTAAGGACACTCCTTGGCAAACTGCTCTCCACTCCATTCTTGCCAGCCGGGGTTTACGGCTTGTTCGCAACGGGGACATTTACTGGATTGGTCCTCACGCTGAAATTCAAAGTTTTCAAAAGTTTCGGCGGGAAGATGCTGCCCTGCCTTTTGGGGGCGATCATATTAATAGCCCACGCCAGATCCTGATTGAGGCTCGCATCGTCGAGGCTGATCAGCGCTTTGCACGTGAGCTCGGCGTCAAACTCGGATACCAAGCCAAAGGTATTGGCAATCACCCAGACCAAAACGCTAGCGCCAATCTCGATCTTGCAGGAGCTGGCTTGGCTGGCTTTAATCCCGCCACACTAGCTGCTACCCTGGTTTCTAGGAATTCCGCCAGGCAACTACAAATGGAGCTCTCAGCACTGGAATCTGATGGTCAAGGCAAAATTCTCTCCAATCCCCGCATCATGACTGGCGATCAAGTTAAGGCTACGATTGAGCAGGGAACTGAGCTCCCCTATCAAGTCAGCTCTCAAAGCGGGAGCAAATTACAGTTTCGCAAAGCCAATTTGCGCCTAGAGGTATTACCCAAAATACATCCAGATGGGAAGATCTCAATGTTAGTAGGGATCAATAAAGACACTATTGGCATGAAAACTGAGCAAGGTTATGCGATTGACACCAAAAACCTCAGTTCTGAGGTCACAGTGGAAAATGGTGGCACGGCAATCATTGGCGGCATCTTTCAAACCACTGAACGCGATGATGAGGTCAAGGTTCCGCTGCTAGGCGATATTCCCTTGATTGGGCATTTATTCCGCCATAAATCCAAATTAGCCGATAAAACTGAGTTATTGGTCTTCTTAACCCCCACCGTGCTGGACAAACACTAATAAAATCGAAGGGTGAACTCTTCATCCAACAATATTTTTCTGATTGGCCTCATGGGCGCCGGGAAGTCGACCGTCGGTAAATTGTTGGCCAAGAAATTAGGTCGCCGTTTTTTAGATGCCGACCATGTGATTGAAGATCGTTGCGGAGTCAAAATTCCTGTCATCTTTGAAATGGAAGGTGAAGATGGATTTCGTAAGCGCGAAGCGCAGGCCATCAAAGACATTACAGCAGAGCACGATGTCATTTTGGCAACCGGTGGCGGCGCTGTGCTCCTTCCTGAAAATCGTCAATTCCTCAGCGAAAGAGGAACCGTAATTTATCTCCATGCTAATCCGATGGAGCTTTGGCATCGCACCAAAGGTGGCGAAGGTAGACCGCTACTTAAAAATGGTGATGCAAAAAAGATTCTAGAAAACCTCTACGCTATCCGTGATCCCCTGTATCGCGAAATCGCCGACTATGTCATTGAGACTGGAAAACCCAGCGTCAATCAACTAGTCAACACCCTCATCATGCAACTCGAACTCTCCGCATAAATTTATCCATGAAAACATTAGAAGTTGATCTAGGCAATCGTAGCTACCCCATTCATATTGGTACAGATTTAATAGATCAGCCAGAATTATTTAATGCCTGCGAAAAATCTACATCGATTTATATCGTTACTAATACGACAGTTGGGCCTTTATATGCAGATCGTCTCACCAAGACTTTAGAGAAGTTCGGTAAGCCCGTTAGAACGATTGTGCTGCCTGATGGAGAGTCTTATAAGGATTGGAAAAATCTTCAATTGATTTTTGATGACCTCCTTAAGTTTGGGGCTGATCGTCAAACCATGTTGGTAGCATTGGGTGGTGGTGTCATTGGCGATATGACTGGCTTTGCTGCTGCCAGCTTTATGCGCGGCATTCGTTTCATTCAAGTACCAACAACCCTATTAGCTCAAGTGGACTCCTCTGTCGGCGGCAAGACCGGTATTAACCACCCGCTCGGAAAAAATATGATTGGGGCGTTTCATCAGCCAGCCGCAGTCATTGCAGATCTCAACACCTTAAAAACATTACCTGCACGCGAACTCTCTGCTGGCTTAGCTGAAGTAGTGAAACATGGTGCAATTGCCGATGCCGAGTTCTTAAGCTGGATAGAGGCCAATGCAAAATCTTTATTGGCATGCGATACCAATGCAATGGCACATGCCGTATTACGTTCTTGTGAAATTAAATCGGCCGTTGTTTCAGCGGATGAGAGAGAAGGTGGCATTCGTGCAACCCTCAATTTCGGGCATACCTTTGGTCATGCAATCGAAGCCGGCATGGGTTACGGCGAGTGGTTACATGGTGAAGCTGTAGGTTGCGGCATGGTCATGGGCGCAGACCTCTCACGCCGCCTGAACTTCATCACCCAAGATGAGGTTAATCGCTTAACTCAAATTATTCAGTCTATGAATCTGCCGATTGCGCCTCCCAAGTTTGGCGCCCAACGCTATATGGAATTAATGCAAGTAGATAAAAAGACTGAAGGCGGTCAAATCCGTTACGTCGTTTTAGAAAAAATTGGCAAAGCTCAAATTAAAAGTGTTCCCGATGCTCAGGTCATCGAGACCCTGGCGGCAACTGGTGCAGTTTAATTTCTATAGAGATTCGATCTTTATTTCTGAAGCAAGCCAATAACAATCGATTTTCCAGCTTGGGCGCTAGCAAATTCTGATAAATCGCCCAATAGTTCGCGCCCCGTTTTAGTATCTAGCCAGAGTGGGGAAGCCAAAGTTCCCGCCCAGCGATAGTGATAACCGCCAGATTTAGCTGCTACCCAGATTTCATGTAAAGGCGGTTGGGTATTGACCACAATCACGCTACGATCCCTAAATCGAATATTGATGACGTTACCACCCTGGCGCTCCACATCTAAGTCCAGATCCAGAGCATCATCTGCAGCCTCTAATGCCACCTCAATGGACTGCAATAAATTGCTGCCCAACTGATGAAATTGCTTATCGTCAATGGTTTCCACAGTCAAATTACTTGGCTTCGTATTCGAGTCCTGCATGCTATATTCAATCATTCGTTTTAGAGACATTCATGATAGCGATTCTTAAAAGAACTCTCGGCATTAGCCTTCTAATATCCCTTGTTGGGTGTGGGGTAAGAGGGCCCTTATATTTGCCAAATGTGCCGCCAGCACCTAGCCCTCCCTCTGAGCCAGAGCCCAAAGGCAAGCTCTATCCGCCCCAAAGCCCTGCTACTACCAACCCAACACCGACCAAGCAATGACAAGTAAAGCGATTCCACTCCCCGACTTAGCTGGATTTACAGAGCGCAATGGAAATTGGTATGCAGAAGAAATTCCTTTGTCCGATTTGGCAAAAGAGTTTGGCACGCCTTTATATGTCTATAGCAAAAAAGCGTTAACCGAGGCGTATCAAGCCTATGACAAAGCATGCGTCGACTCCTCTGGCAAAAGACGTGCTCGTGTCCACTATGCAATGAAGGCCAATAGCAATCTAGCGGTGATTGATTGCTTTAAACAATTAGGCTCCGGCTTTGACTTAGTTAGCGGTGGCGAATTGGCTCGCGCCCTTGCAGTTGGCGCAGATCCAAAAAGTTTGGTATTTGCAGGTGTTGGTAAATCTGCCCATGAAATCGCTCAGGCATTGCAAGCAGGTGTTAAATGCATCAATGTGGAATCAATTGCTGAGCTGCATCAAATTAATCGAGTTGCTACAAAACTCAATTGCCGTGCCCCAATTTCTTTGCGCGTGAATCCTGATGTTGATGCACAAACACATCCCTATATTTCCACTGGATTAAAAGGCAATAAATTTGGCATCGCTTATCACGAGGTTCTCAATACATATCGTGAAGCTGCATTACTTTCACAAATTGATGTGGTGGGTATTGATTGCCATATTGGCTCACAAATCACAACTACCGCACCGTATCTAGATGCACTTGATAAGGTATTGGAGTTAGTGACTCAATTGAAAAAAGAAGGCATTGAGATCCATCATCTCGATCTAGGTGGAGGCCTTGGCATCTCTTATGGAGATGACAATCCGCCTGACATCACTGAGTTCACCAATACCTTACTCAACCGTGTTGCTGAGCGCGGCTTTGCGCATCTCGATGTAGTGTTGGAGCCCGGCAGATCCCTGGTGGGCAATGCTGGCGTGCTTTTGACCCAAGTGGAATATCTCAAGCCTGGTGCTGAGAAAAACTTTTGCATTGTGGATGCGGCAATGACAGAGTTGATGCGTCCCGCTCTCTATGAGGCTTATCACAGCATTGTTCCAGCCCAAACAAAACAAGTCGCAAGCTCCACTTATGACATCGTCGGACCTGTATGCGAATCTGGTGACTGGCTTGGAAGAGATCGCACGCTAGCAGTTGAGGAAGGTGATCTACTTGCCATTCTGTCTGCTGGTGCATATGGTTTTGTAATGGCATCCAATTACAACACCAGACCTAAACCTGCAGAGATTATGGTTGACGGAAAAAATGCGTATGTCATTCGTGCACGAGAAAATGTTGCCGATCTCTTTGCTAGTGAAACTATCCTGCCGAACTAAATTTAATTAATAACGCATTTAGGTAAATTTCTAGGTAATAAAAAACCCCGCTACTTCAGCGGGGTTTTTGTTTTGTACTGAACGTAACTATTAATGCAAGCCAGCCATGTAATCAGCAACAGCTTTCATTTCTTGATCAGAAAGCTTAGTTGCAATCGTTGTCATCTGAGTGCTATTTTTACGAGTGCCTTCACGGAAAGCGATCAACTGCGCAGTGTTGTACTCAGCCCATTGGCCACCCATGCGTGGGTACTGTGATGGGATACCGGCACCAGTTGGGCTATGGCATGCCGCGCATGCTGGAACACCTTTAGCGGCAATACCACCACGATAAATGCTTTGACCCAATTCAATCGTGTCTTTATTTTGAGCAACACCTTGTGAAACTGGCTGACTGGCCAAGTAAGCAGAAATATTATTCATATCTTGCTCAGTTAGGGTGGCGGCCATACCCATCATGACTGGATTAGCGCGTGAACCATCTTTAAAGTTCTTGAGCTGCTTAGTGGTGTAAGCAGCATGCTGAGCAGACAATTTAGGCCAAGTAGCGGTAGCGCTCTGGCCCTTAGGACCGTGGCAAGTCAAGCAGGCGGTCACGCCACGGCTAGCATCGCCGTTAGAGTAAAGCGCTTCACCAACGGCAGGATCGACTTTAGGTTTGCCTGGAACAACTGGCTTGGCAGCGGTTTCTGCCATCGGGGCGGCAGCTGGGGCTGGATCTGCAGCGCTTACAACGCCAGAGAAACTAGACATCGCCAGAAATAAGCCGGCGGCTAGGCTAGCGCTTACGCTAGTTAATTTGGAGATTTGAGAGGTTTGACGCATTATGTTTACCTTGGCAAAAATTCCTAAAAGTGTTTGGGCCCTACTTTTACAACCTTTTACCCAACACCATGAGATATTTCATGATTTTGCGTGATTTTACAATAGCTTCTGAACATGTCTAAACTCTTTCAAGCCCGATTCGCGACCACAGTCAATGACACCCATTGCCTGCCTGCCACACCACTCCGAGAGGTGGCCTTTGCTGGCCGCTCAAATGCAGGCAAATCCAGCGCAATTAACGTGCTTTGCAACCAAAAACGCCTCGCTTTTGCCAGTAAAACGCCAGGACGTACCCAACACATTAACTATTTTGGGCTTTTTGCAAAAGATGATCTTTTAGCCTATTTAGTGGATTTACCGGGATATGGCTATGCAGCAGTCAATCATGAGACTAAATACCACTGGAATACCCTTCTAAGCGATTATTTGCAGGAACGGGAGCAACTGGTAGGCATGGTCCTGATCGTGGACTCCAGACGCGGTATCACCGATCTGGATGAGCAAATGATTCAGTGGTTTGTGCCGACTGGCAAACCAATCCATATTTTGCTTAGCAAGTGCGACAAGCTCAACAAAAGTGAGTGCAAGCATGCTTTAGAAGCTGTGCGCAAACAGTTGCAGCAATATGATCCAGCGCTGCCTGATGGCAATGGTGAATCCAAACAACTTACGGCACAATTATTCTCAAGCACGAAGCGCATTGGTCTTGAAGAGGCCGACGATATTGTTATTAAATGGTTATTTGAAGCAGAGACTCAAGAAGATGAAATCACAAGCTAACTCTTTGTTGAACTTTCCGACGCATCGCCCACGTCGCATGCGTCGTGATGATTGGTCGCGTCGCCTGATGCAAGAGAACAGCGTTTCTGCCAATGACTTGATCTATCCAGTGTTCCTACTTGAAGGCCAAGGTAAATCAGAAGCTGTTGCCTCAATGCCTGGCGTAAATCGTGTTTCATTAGATTTACTTTTTGGCGTAGCCGAAGAATGCGTTGCATTAGGCATTCCTGTGATGGCACTCTTTCCGGTGATTGATGCATCTCTGAAAACGCCTGATGGGAAAGAAGCTTTTAATCCCAATGGATTAATTCCGACTGCAGTACGTGAACTCAAGAAACGCTTTCCTAACTTAGGCATCATGACAGATGTTGCACTTGATCCTTACACAAGTCATGGTCAAGATGGTGTCTTAGATGAGCAAGGTCGCATTCTGAATGATGAGACCACGGCAATCTTGGTGCAACAAGCTATTGCTCAAGCGCAAGCTGGTGTTGATATCGTTGCACCATCAGACATGATGGATGGTCGCATTGGAAAAATTCGTGAGGCACTAGAGCAGAACAAGCTCATTCACACTCGCATCATGGCCTACTCCGCTAAATATGCTTCTGCTTTTTATGGGCCATTTCGTGATGCAGTAGGTTCGGCAAAAAATTTAGGCAAGGCTGATAAAAAAACTTACCAAATGGATTGCGCCAATACTGATGAGGCTTTGCGGGAGGTTGCACTCGATATCAACGAAGGTGCTGATATGGTGATGGTCAAACCTGGCATGCCTTACCTAGATATCGTGCGCAGAGTCCGTGATGAATTTAATTACCCTACTTATGCATACCAAGTCAGTGGTGAGTACGCCATGCTCAAAGCTGCAGCACAAAACGGTTGGCTTGATCACGACGCTGTAATGATGGAATCTTTGCTTGCATTTAAACGTGCTGGCGCAGATGGCATCTTGACTTACTTCGCGCTCGAAGCTGCACGTCTTATCAAAGCAAGCAAATAAATTGATGGTGAAGACTGAATAAGTAAAAACTTATTCAGTCTCAAGTAATTTAATTTGCTAGTACTTTTTTCAAGCGCTCAGCAAAACGCTGTGGCGGCATATAGCCAATTACACGTTGATCTTTTAACTCTTCAGAATTGAGATCAAAGATCAAAATTCCGGGCGGGCCAAATAATCCAAAGCGCTTCAACAAAGCCTGATTCTCAGGGCTATTCTTTGTAACATCGGCTTGCAGCAAAACAAACTTCTGCAGCTCTTGATTCACTTCAGGATTTGCGAAAGTATTGACTTCCATCTCCTTGCAAGAAATGCACCAGTCTGCATAAAAATCTAAGAGCACTAATTTCTTTTGTTCTTTTGCTTGGGTTAAGAATTGCTCTAACTGCGCGCTAGATTCAATCACAGTAAAACTTACACTTCCAATCTGATGCTGGCGCTGACCATTGGCCATGATCTTGCCGGCTTCACTACTACCGCTTTGTAATAAAGGAGATGCAATCCAGGCCGCCGTTGCCACCAATAAAACACCTAATGTTCTTTGCAACCAAACCATCCAGATACCTGTTGATGGAATGAGGATACGCGCTTCAATAGCAATAAAGAGGAGTGGTAAGCCCATACCCAAGGCCATTACAAAAAGGAGGCCTGCCCCCAAACTCATTGAGCCTGTTTGGGCAATGAAAGCGAGCACTCCAGCCAAAGGGGCGGTAATGCAAGGGCTGGCGACTAATGTAGAAATTCCACCCAGAGCAAAGGCACCCGCAAAACTGCCGCCTTTGTGACGCCCTGCTAATTGGTCTACCTTTTGCTGCCAAGACTGGGGCATTCTGAGCTCATATAGGCCAAATAGGCTGCCTGATAGGGCTAATAGAAGCAATGCAAAACCAATCAGCGCTATAGGGCTCTGTAGCGCTCTTTGGACACTGCCACCCAAGGCAGCCATCAAGACTCCCGCTAATGCGTATACGCATGCCATACCGAGCACATATGCGACCGCTAATAAGCTTGCGCGACCCTTGCTAATGGATTGCTTACCCTGAGTTCCAAATACCACGCTCGAGAGAATCGGCAGCATCGGAAGAACACAGGGAGTGAAAGCTAATGCCAGGCCCAGAATAAAGAAAGCTAGGAAAAGATATCCAGTTGGCGTGCTTTCTAAGAAGCGACTAATAGCATTAACGTCATCACGCTCACGCCATACATCTATTAGGCTCAATTCTTTTTTGGGGGTCGAGCCTGAAGTAGCTCCATCCAATATCTCTGGAATTGGCCCTGCCTTTACTCCAGGGCCTGCAAGCAAAAACTTGAGGGTCATTGGTGGATAACAAATTCCCGCTTCAGCACAACCTTGTAACTCCAATTCTAAGTAAAGCGGCTTCCCTATTTCTGCTTTTCTATCTAGCGTAAGAAGAAATGTCTGCTTATAAACCTGCATTTTCTTTTGAAAAGTCTCGTCATACTTTTCAATCCCGACAGGGAGCGATGCCTTTACAGGCCCTAATTTGCTGGGCTCAGACCCCATCTTGAAATGCAGGGATTCTTGATAGATGTAATAACCCTTGGCTGGAAAAATCTCCAACTCAATGTCATTCGTATTAACTGCCCATGTTGCTTCAGCCTGAAATGCCTTCTCAGGCGGCAGGAATTCTTGGGCTGCAAAAGCATTGCCAACAAAGAATAAGCATGTAGCTAGAACCGGGATGAATTTATTAATCAATCTCATGGCACTCACTTTACCTCGGCCTGCACCCACTTGCCATACAGCGCTTCATATTTTTCAGGAGCGTAGGCAATCACCTCTGGCAAATCATAAGGGTGATTACTTTTAATGAAATTAGAAATACCCGCCCATTTATCTACAACTGTCTTTGCTGACAATAAAACTTCACTTGCTTCGCAAATCTTGCCTTCCCAGCGATAGATGGAATGCACACCCTCTTGTATTTGTACGCAGGCAGCCAGACGGCTTTCAATCAATTTATGCGCCATCTTCTTTGCATCTTCAAGCGATGCAAAGCTGGTAACAACAATCAGCAATTCGGTAGATTTATCTAGGGTCATCATGTATTTATAGCCGTATAAATGAAAAAAGCCAGACCGAAGCCTGGCTTTTAATCTTGCTAAAAGGCTTAAGCCTCTTCAGCCACTGCTGTTTCTTCAACTTCTGGACGATCTACCAACTCAACCAAAGCCATAGGTGCATTGTCGCCATGACGGAAGCCAAACTTCAAAATACGAAGGTAGCCGCCTGGACGAGTTGCGTAACGTGGGCCGAGCTCTGTGAAGAGTTTGGTCACGATATCGCGATCGCGTGTGCGATTGAATGCTAAGCGACGGTTTGCTAAGTTATCTTTTTTACCCAAGGTAATTAAAGGCTCAACAACCATGCGCAATTCTTTTGCTTTTGGCAAAGTGGTTTTAATCACTTCGTGCTCCAAGAGTGAATTGGACATGTTGCGCAGCATCGCCAAGCGATGTGATGATGTTCTGTTTAGTTTGCGTAAGCCGTTTCCGTGACGCATGATGCTTCCTTTCTAATTATTTCTCGAGGTTAGCTGGAGGCCAGCTTTCGAGTTTCATGCCAAGACTTAAGCCACGAGCCGCCAATACATCTTTGATTTCATTCAAAGACTTACGACCTAAATTAGGCGTCTTCAACAATTCATTCTCTGTACGTTGAATCAAGTCACCGATGTAGTAGATGTTCTCAGCCTTCAAGCAGTTTGCAGAGCGCACTGTGAGTTCGAGATCATCAACCGGACGCATCAACATTGGATCAACCATTGAAGAGCGGCTTGGTGCGAGATCACCAGAAACTTCGCTGCTTTCGAGGGCCGCGAATACAACTAACTGATCAACCAAAATGGTAGCGGCTTGACGAATCGCTTCTTCGGGAGACAACACACCGTTTGTTTCGATTGTCATTACGAGACGATCAAGGTCGGTACGTTGCTCAACACGAGCAGACTCAACAGCATAGCTAACACGGCTTACTGGGCTAAATGAGGCATCCAATACGATGCGACCAATGATCTTGGTAGCTTCGTCATGGTACTGACGCATATTGCCTGGTACATAGCCACGGCCTTTTTCAACCTTGATCTGCATATCTAACTTACCACCAGCTGATAAGTGAGCGATAACGTGATCAGGGTTAATGATTTCTACATCATGTGGCAAGTCGATATCTTTTGCAGTAACAACGCCTGGACCTTCTTTACGCAAATTGATAGTAACTTCGTCACGTGACTGCAACTTAAATACGATACCTTTGAGGTTCAACAAAAGGTTAACTACATCCTCTTGAACGCCATCTAATGTGGAGTATTCATGAACAACACCAGCAATTGCTACTTCAGTTGGTGCATAACCAACCATCGAGGACAACAAAACACGACGTAATGCATTGCCGAGTGTGTGGCCATAGCCACGCTCGAACGGCTCCATAACAACCTTAGCTTGGTTGGCGGTAAGCGCTTCAACAGAAATAATTTTTGGCTTGAGCAAATTTGTTTGCATATTTTTTCCTTGAGAGTGCTAATTAGCGTGAATACAATTCGACGATCAAACTTTCATTAATTTCGCCGCTAATATCTTCACGGTCAGGCACTTGCTTAAATGTTCCCTCGAGCTTGGCTGCGTCAACTGAAACCCAAGTAACAGCTGCCATTTGTCCAACCAAATTGAGTGATTCTGTAATACGCGCTTGCTTCTTCGCTTTTTCACGAATCGCCACTACATCACCAGGCTTAACCTGAATAGATGGAATGTTTACTGGGTTGCCATTGAGCAAAATTGCGCAATGAGAAACCAATTGACGCGCTTCAGCACGAGTAGAACCAAAGCCCATGCGATACACCACGTTGTCTAAACGTGACTCAAGCAACTGGAGCAATGTTTCACCAGTGTTGCCCTTACGACGCTCAGCTTCTGCGAAGTAACGACGGAATTGACGCTCTAATACGCCATAGATACGCTTAACCTTTTGCTTTTCACGCAATTGATTACCGTAATCAGATGTTCTTGAGCCAGATGTACGGCCATGTTGACCAGGCTTAGTATCTAACTTGCACTTGTCTGACAGGGCGCGACGTGCGCTCTTTAAAAATAAGTCGGTACCTTCCCGACGTGCTAATTTGGCCTTAGGCCCTAAGTAACGTGCCACGATGCTTTCCTTTCTTTGCCGCAGTCTTACGACCGGCGGTGAGTTCACCCTTTAATTCAGATGAACGGTGGGCTTTAATAAAAAACTACTAAAACTGTTGTACTGCCAACATCCAAGCTTAAATACGACGACGCTTAGGAGGACGGCAACCATTGTGTGGAACTGGAGTTACGTCTTGAATCTCAGTGATCTTGATACCCAATGAGTTCAATGCGCGAACTGCTGATTCACGACCTGGGCCCGGGCCTTTGATCTGAACTTCCAAATTCTTGATACCGCATTCAATGGCTGTCTTACCAGCAACTTCAGCAGCTACCTGAGCAGCAAAAGGTGTTGATTTACGTGAGCCCTTGAAACCCTGGCCACCAGATGTTGCCCATGAAAGCGCATTACCTTGGCGATCAGTGATCGTAATAATGGTGTTATTAAAAGATGCGTGAACGTGTGCAATACCGTCAGCAACGTTCTTTTTAACCTTCTTGCGTGCGCGCTGTGAAGCTGCAGAAGCGGATTGTTGTTTTGCCATGTCAATAAACTTTCTTGATTATTTCTTGAGTTGCACGCCAGACTTACGTGGGCCCTTGCGGGTACGCGCGTTAGTCTTAGTACGTTGACCACGTACAGGCAAGCCCTTACGATGACGAACGCCACGATAGCAGCCTAAGTCCATCAAACGCTTGATGCTCATCGTTACTTCACGACGAAGGTCACCTTCAGTGATGAACTTACCTACTTCATCACGCAACTTTTCCAAGTCACCGTCTGTAAGATCTTTAACTTTTTTGTCGATAGCAACACCTGTGGTTTCACAAATTTTGCGAGCACGTGTTGTGCCGATGCCAAAAATTGCTGTTAAACCGATAACAGTATGTTGATGATTTGGGATATTTACCCCAGCGATACGTGCCATGAGATTTCCTCTTAATTAACCAGATCAGCCTTGACGCTGCTTATGACGTGCGTCTGAAGAACAGATCACGCGCACAACGCGTTTGCGCTTAATGATCTTGCAATTTCTGCAAATACACTTAACGGATGCCAAAACTTTCATAACTCACCTCTAAAAAAATATGTACTACTTAATCTTTACTTCGCTCGGAAAATGATTCTGGCGCGCGTCAGGTCGTATGGAGTCATCTCCACCGTCACCTTATCTCCTGGCAGAATGCGGATGTAATGCATCCTCATCTTTCCAGAAATGTGCCCTAGAACCACATGTCCGTTCTCTAGCTTCACGCGAAACATTGCGTTCGGCAAATTCTCAATAATTTCTCCCGCCATCTGAATTACATCGTCTTTAGACATTCAGTTAAGCGCCCATCTTAAAGTTAGCTTTTTTCATCAAAGAACCATATTGTTGTTGCATTACGAATGACTGAACTTGAGCCATAAAATCCATTGCAACAACGACAATAATCAACAATGAAGTACCGCCAAAATAGAATGGCACGTTGTACTTCAACACTAAGAATTCTGGCAACAAGCAAACCAAAACCATATAAATTGCACCAGCCAATGTCAAACGAACCAAGATCTTGTCGATATAACGGCCAGTCTGATCGCCAGGTCGAATACCCGGAACAAAGGCGCCGCTCTTCTTCAAGTTATCTGCTGTTTCACGGCTGTTGAAAACCAAAGCTGTGTAGAAGAAGCAGAAGAAAATAATTGCAGCTGCATACAAAATTGTGTAGACAGGTTGGCCTGGGGCTAATGTTGCCGCCAAGTCTTTAATAATTCTGCTGAACATATTGGTAGGCTCGCCCGATGTAAACCAGCCAGCAATCGTTGCAGGGAACAAAATAATAGATGAAGCAAAAATTGGAGGGATAACACCAGCCATGTTCAACTTCAATGGGAAGTATGAAGACTGACCACCATATACCTTATTACCAACTTGGCGCTTAGCGTAGTTCACCAAAATACGGCGCTGACCACGCTCTACAAATACAACAAAATAAGTCACTGCAATACAAATCACTACGATGAGTAATGCGGATAGGATATTCATGGAACCGGTGCGCACTAATTCAAGCAAGCTACCGATTGCAGTTGGCAAGCCAGAAACAATGCCGCCGAAAATAATAATAGAGATACCGTTGCCAAGACCGCGCTCAGTGATCTGCTCACCGAGCCACATCAAGAACATCGTGCCAGTAACTAAAGTTACCACTGTATTCAATTCAAACATCAAACCTGGGTTGATAACTAAGCCTGGTTGGGCTTGCAATGCAACTGAAATACCCAATGCTTGGAATGTTGCTAAGAACACAGTGCCATAACGGGTGTACTGAGTAATCTTACGCTGTCCTGCTTGACCTTCTTTTTTCAAAGACTCCAAAGAAGGAACAACAATCGTCATTAACTGCATGATGATCGACGCAGAGATGTACGGCATGATTCCTAAAGCAAAAACTGTAAAGCGCGATAAAGCACCACCTGAGAACAGGTTGAACATACCTAAGATGCCATCTTTTTGACCAGAGAACAATTGAGCCAATTGGTCAGGGTCAATACCTGGAACAGGAATGTGTGCGCCCAAACGGAACACGAGCAAAGCCAAAACCAGGAATATCAAGCGTTGGCGTAATTCGCCAAACTTGTTTCCTGATTGAGCAATATTTGCTGTGTTGGTAGGAGCGAGTGCCATCGTTTACTAAAAACTAATTAAACCAAGTCAACCAATTTGCCGCCAGCCGCTTCAATAGCTGCTTTTGCACCCGCGGTTGCTGTAATACCTTTGAGGGTCACAGCAATTGACAGTTCGCCAGTCTTAATGACTTTGACTGCATTGATTTGCTCGCCAGCAAAACCGTGAGCTCTCAAAACTAACAAGTCTACTTCTGGCAAGTTGATTTTTGCTAAGTCATTCAAAGTGATTTGACCAACGTGACGACGTGTCAAAGACACGAAACCGCGTTTTGGCAAACGACGATACATTGGCATCTGTCCGCCTTCGAATCCAACCTTGTGGAATCCGCCGGAACGTGATTTTTGACCTTTGTGACCGCGGCCTGCAGTTTTACCAAGGCCTGAACCGATGCCGCGACCTACGCGACGACGATTTTTCTTGGATCCCTCTGCGGGTTTGAGTGTATTGAGTTGCATATTCTTCGCCTATTTACTTGCTAGTTATTAGCCAATGACTTTAACTAGATAAGAAACTTTATTAATCATTCCGCGAACAGCTGGAGTGTCTTCCAATTCTGAAACAGAATTGATACGTCCGAGGCCTAAGCCACGAACAGTTGCACGGTGGCTTTCGCGTGTGCCGATCAAGCTGCGTACTAATTGCAGTTTGACTTTGGAGTTAGATGTTGTCATTTATAGATTCCTAATCTTTTGGTCTTAGCCGAGAATCTCTTCAACTGACTTACCGCGCTTAGCAGCAATTTCAGAAGGAGTGCTCATCTTGCTCAAGCCATCAATCGTTGCACGAACCATGTTGTAAGGGTTTGTTGAGCCAAGTGACTTAGCAACAACGTTAGTTACACCCATTACATCGAAGATTGCGCGCATTGGGCCACCAGCGATAACGCCAGTACCGTCTTTAGCTGGAGAAATCATCACGCGTGATGCGCCATGCTTACCAATCACAGTGTGTTGCAAAGTACCTTTACGTAAGGAAACTTTGATCATCTTGCGACGTGCTTCGTCCATTGCCTTTTGAACAGCAACTGGAACTTCTTTTGATTTGCCTTTGCCCATGCCGATACGACCATCGCCATCGCCAACTACAGTGAGTGCAGCGAAGCCGAGAATACGACCACCCTTAACCACTTTAGTTACACGATTAACAGCAATCATCTTCTCGCGAAGACCGTCATCACGCTCTTCGTTTTGCATCTTGTTTTGCATTTTTGCCATGTTTTTTCCTAAACCCTATTAGAACTTCAGGCCGGCTTCACGCGCAGCTTCAGCTAAGGCCTTAATACGGCCGTGGTAACGATGACCGGAACGATCAAAAGCAACATCAACAACGCCTGCTTTAACAGCGCGCTCAGCAACTAATTTGCCGATTTGTTTAGCCGCATCGGCGTTGCCGCCGTTTTTGATCGCTTGGCGCAAATCTTTTTCCATTGTTGAAGCAGCTGCTACAACTTTGGTTCCACATGGGCTATAAACCTGTGCAGAAATATGTGAGTTGCTACGGATAACTGTTAAGCGATTTGCCAATGCTTCGGCAATGCGAATACGAGTCTGCCTAGCGCGTCTTTGTCTGGATTCGTCTTTATTCATTTTTTAATCTCGCTTACTTCTTCTTAGTTTCTTTCAGGTGTACAACCTCATCCACGTAGCGAACGCCCTTGCCTTTATATGGCTCTGGTGAACGGTATGCGCGAACTTCAGCGGCAACCTGGCCAACTTGCTGCTTGTTGGAACCTTTAATAATGATTTCAGTTTGAGTTGGAGTCTCAGCTTTTACACCCTTTGGCAGGTTGTAAATAATGTCGTGAGAGAAACCTAACTGCAACTTCAATGTTTCGCCTTGAGCAGCAGCACGATATCCAACGCCTACCAAGCTGAGCTTGCGCTCAAAGCCAGTAGTTACGCCAACAACCATGTTGTTTACTAAAGCGCGGGCTGTGCCGGACTGTGCACCAGCTTCTGGTGTGTCGTTATTTAAAACAACTGTCAATACGCCATCTTCTTGTTTCAAACCAACAGAAGGATGCAAGTTATGTGTCAAAGTTCCCAATGGGCCTTTAACAGTAATGTTTGCACCGTTAATGCTGATTTCAGCGCCCTTAGGGACTGGAATAGGTGATTTACCAACGCGGGACATATTTCTCTCCTTACGCGACGTAGCAAATAACTTCGCCACCAACGCCGTTTGCACGAGCTTTGCGGTCTGTCATTACGCCTTGTGGGGTTGAAATAATTGCAATGCCCAAGCCATTCATCACTTCAGGAATGTCATGGCGGCCTTTGTAGATACGTAGACTTGGTGTTGAAACACGGTCAATACGCTCAATAACAGGGCGGCCTGCGTAGTATTTGAGTTCAATGTGTAGCACTGGCTTAGCTGCTTCACCTTTGATTTCAAAACTATCGATATAACCTTCATCCTGCAAGACTTTTGCAATAGCTACTTTAACTTTTGACGACGGCATCAAGACTACGGGTTTCTGCACTGCTTGCGCATTGCGGATCCTTGTCAACATGTCGGCGATTGGATCGCTGATACTCATGAGTTCTCCTAATTCTTTCGCCGCTTACCAGCTGGCCTTGGTTAAACCGGGGATTTCGCCACGAAAGGCGATTTCACGAATTTTGCTACGCGCTAAACCAAACTTGCTGAATACACCGCGCGGACGACCGGTTAATGAACAACGATTTCTTTGACGAATCGGGCTTGCGTTACGTGGGAGTGCCTGTAGCTTCAAGCGAGCTTCATAGCGCTCTTCATCGCTGCGTGATTGATCAGCAATGATTGCCTTGAGTTCGGCACGCTTTACAGCGTACTTCTCTACAGTTTTTGTGCGCTTATTCTCGCGCTCAATTAGGGATAGTTTTGCCACGTTAGCCTCTTAATTGCGGAAAGGGAATTTGAACGCTGCTAACAAAGCTTTTGCTTCTTCGTCAGTCTTAGCGGTCGTCGTAATACTGATATTGAGACCACGGAGGGCATCAATTTTGTCGTATTCGATTTCAGGGAAAATGATTTGCTCTTTAACGCCGATGTTGTAGTTACCACGGCCGTCGAATGCCTTACCGGAAATTCCGCGGAAGTCACGTACGCGTGGCAAAGCAACAGTCACGAAACGATCTAAAAATTCATACATGCGTGCACCACGCAATGTGACCATGGCACCGATTGGGTAACCTTGACGAATTTTGAAACCAGCAATCGCTTTTTTCGCTTTTGTCACAACTGGCTTTTGACCTGCTACTTTAGTCAAATCACCAACTGCATTTTCGATAATTTTCTTGTCGTTCACTGCATCGCCCAAGCCCATGTTCAGGGTTACCTTAGTGATACGTGGAACTTCCATTACTGACTTGTAACCAAACTTGGCGATCAAATCAGCAACAACTTTAGCTTGATAGTGTTCTTGAAAACGTGTGCTCATAATTTCTCCGTGCCCCTTATGCGCTTAAAGTTGCGCCAGTGGTTTTGAGGAAACGTTGCTTTTTACCGTCCACGAGTTTGATACCAACACGTGATGGTTTGCCGTTACCGTCAACCACAGCCACATTAGAAATGTGAACAGGCATCGTCTTGTCAATCATGCCGCCAGTAACACCGGCTGCTGGATTTGGCTTAACGCTCTTTTTGTAAATATTTACGCCTTCGATTACTAATTTGTTCTCGAGAACGGCTGTAACTGTTCCTTGCTTGCCCTTATCGCGGCCAGTCAACAGAACTACTGAATCACCTTTACGAATCTTTTTCATATCAGCCTCTTAAATAACTTCGGGGGCGAGAGAAACGATCTTCATGAACTTCTCAGTACGCAATTCGCGCGTAACTGGTCCAAAGATACGTGTGCCGATTGGCTCTAACTTAGCGTTGAGCAATACCGCAGCGTTTCCATCGAACTTAATCAATGAGCCGTCTGGACGGCGAACACCCTTAGCAGTTCTCACTACTACGGCGTTATAAATATCACCTTTTTTTACACGGCCACGTGGAGCAGCGGACTTTACAGTCACTTTAATGACATCACCGATACTGGCGTAACGACGCTTAGAGCCGCCCAATACCTTGATGCACAAAACTTCACTGGCGCCTGTGTTATCGGCGACCTGTAATCTACTTTCGGTCTGAATCATTTTTTAATCCCCAACTTGTTAGCCAAAGGCAAACAGTCTTGGTTCCGTCTATGGGCTTTAACGAAAGTTAAAACCCGGAATTAATGAAAAAACACTGCTTCTCCCAATAAAACCAGAGAAGCCTTCTATTATACTACGCAAAACAGGGATTTGGCAAGAAAGTTCGCCAAAATCCCTAATATTTCTTTAAATACCCTTGGATTCTTGAACTAAACGGGTCACAACCCAAGATTTAGTACGTGAAATTGGCTTAGATTCAGCAATTTCAACGGTATCACCCATCTTGTATTGGCCAGCTTCGTCATGAGCGTGGTATTTTTTGGACTGTCCAACATATTTGCCATAAAGAGCGTGTTTTACTTGGCGCTCAACTAGCACAGTCACAGTTTTTTGCATTTTATCGCTAACGACACGACCCACAAGGGTGCGGCGCAAGGGTTTAGATAATTCTGTCATATCCCTTTTTCCTTATTTCTGTGCAGTTTTTTGAGTAATAAAAGTCTTCACGCGAGCAATTTCACGCTTAGTTTTACCCAATTGGCTGGTATTTGTGAGTTGCTGAGTACCCTTTTGCATACGGAGCTTGAAGCTAGTCTTCAAGAGCTCTGTTAATTCTGCGTTCAAGGCAACCAGATCTTTGGATGCTAATTCTGTCTTTTTCATAATCTCTATCCCGATCAACCCAAGTGGCGAATCACGAAAGTGGTTTGCAATGGCAACTTAGCAGCAGCAAGCTTGAAAGCCTCGCGCGCCAAACCTTCATCCACACCATCCATCTCGTACAAAATCTTGCCTGGTTGAATTTCTGCTACGTAGTACTCTGGATTACCTTTACCGTTACCCATACGTACTTCAGCTGGCTTCTGTGAAATTGGCTTGTCTGGGAAAATACGAATCCAGATACGACCACCACGCTTAATGTGACGTGTCATTGCGCGACGTGCAGATTCAATCTGACGTGCAGTCAAACGACCACGGCCAATAGCTTTCAATCCAAAGTCACCAAAGGCTACTGAACTACCGCGTGTTGCCACGCCAGTGTTACGTCCCTTTTGTTCCTTGCGATACTTACGACGCTTTGGTTGTAGCATGCTTACTCTCCTGACTTCTGCGCTTCAGCACTTGGGGCTTCAGCGGCTTTCGGTGCACGCTTTACCGCTGGCTTAGCAGCAACTAAAGGCTTGCTGTCAGCTGCTGGTTTGCGTGCGGTTGTTTTAGCTGGTGCGCGACGTGGCTTTTTCTCTTCAGCTGCTGGCTCTGCTGTTACTGCTACAGCATCAGCACCGCGGCCTAATGTATCGCCTTTGTATACCCAAACTTTTACACCGATGATGCCGTATGTTGTTTCCGCTTCTGAAGTTGCGTAATCAATATCAGCCTTCAATGTATGAAGTGGAACACGACCTTCACGGTACCATTCGCGACGTGCAATTTCAGCACCATTCAAACGACCAGAAGACATGATCTTGATTCCTTGTGCACCAAGGCGCATTGCATTTTGCATTGCACGCTTCATCGCACGACGGAACATAATGCGCTTCTCTAACTGTTGAGTAATAGAGTCAGCGATCAATTGAGCATCAACTTCAGGCTTACGAATTTCTTCGATGTTCACATGGACTGGAACGCCCATACGCTTCTGGAGTTCACGACGGAGAACTTCAATATCTTCACCTTTTTTACCGATCACAACACCTGGTCGTGAGCTGTAAATAGTGATACGTGCGTTCTTTGCAGGACGCTCGATGATGACTTTACTTACTGATGCATTCTTTAACTTCTTCTTGAGGTAGATGCGGACATCTACGTCCTCTTTAAGCATCTTCGCAAAATCAGTATTGTTTGCATACCACTTTGATGTCCAGTTCTTCGTTACCGAGAGTCGGAATCCGGTTGGGTTTATCTTTTGTCCCATATCTTCCCTTAGTTACTCAAGGTCACGGTGATGTGACATGTTTGTTTTTCAATTTGATTACCGCGACCCTTAGCACGTGCTGTGAAGCGCTTCAAGGAAGTACCCTTATCAACAATAATTGTTGAAACCTTGAGCTCATCAATATCAGCACCCTTATTGTGTTCAGCGTTGGCCATTGCAGACTCAACAACTTTTTTCACAATGAAGGCAGCTTTCTTGGGGCTGAAATTCAAAATGTTCAATGCGCGTGCAATCGGCAAACCACGAATTTGGTCAGCGACCAAACGTGTCTTTTGCGCAGAAATGCGGGCGCCTTTGTGAATAGCTTTAACTTCCATCATCATCCCCTTACTTCTTCGTTACTTTCTTGTCAGCAGCGTGACCTTTGAAAGTACGGGTCAAGGCAAATTCGCCTAACTTATGACCCACCATGTTTTCTGATACATATACCGGAACGTGTTGACGACCGTTATGCACAGCAATCGTCAGACCAATAAAGTCTGGGAGGATTGTTGAACGGCGTGACCAAGTCTTGATCGGCTTTTTGTCTTTGTTGGCTTGTGCGACTTCAACTTTATTTACTAAGCTGGCTTCGCAAAATGGGCCTTTTTTAGCTGAACGTGTCATATCTATTTATCCTTATCGCTTAACGTTTTTGACGACGTTGAACGATCATCGAAGTTGTACGCTTATTGCGACGTGTACGATAACCTTTGGTTGGTGTGCCCCATGGGGAGACAGGTACACGGCCTTCGCCAGTTCTACCTTCACCACCACCGTGTGGGTGATCTACTGGGTTCATTGCCACACCGCGAACGGTTGGGCGAATACCACGCCAGCGATTTGCACCAGCTTTACCGATAACGCGCAAGCTGTGCTCTTCATTTCCAACTTCACCAATAGTGGCACGGCAATCGATCAAAATGCGACGCACTTCACCAGAGCGCAAGCGCACCTGAGCGTACACACCTTCACGAGCCAATAACACTGCAGAGCCGCCAGCGGAACGTGCAATTTGAGCACCTTTTCCTGGCAACATTTCTACGCAGTGAATCGTGCTACCAACTGGAATGTTGCGAATTGGCAAGTTGTTACCAGACTTGATTGGGGCTTCAGAGCCACTCATCAACGCCTGACCAACAGTCATGCCTTTTGCAGCAAGAATATAGCGACGCTCACCATCAGCAAACACGATCAATGCAATATTTGCACTGCGGTTTGGATCGTATTCCAAGCGTTCAACTTTTGCTGGAATGCCATCTTTGTCGTTGCGTTTGAAATCAACAACACGATAGTGATGCTTATGACCACCACCTTTATGACGGGTAGTGATGTGACCATTATTGTTACGACCTGCTTTTTGGAACTGTGGCTCTACCAACGCTGCAAAAGGCTTACCTTTGTGCAGGTCAGGATTTACCACCTTGACCATTGAGCGACGACCTGGTGAGGTCGGTTTTGTCTTCATCAAAGGCATGATTAATTCGCCTCCGCTTCAAAGTTAATCTCTTGACCTGGCTTCAAGCTTACGTAGGCCTTCTTAGTGTGGTCACGACGACCTTCAAAACGGCCATAGCGCTTTGGCTTACCTTTTTGATTCACGATTTGAACAGAGTCAACTTGCACTTTAAAGAGCAATTCAACTGCTTGTTTCACATCGCTCTTATTGGCGTCGCGTGTAACTTGGAATACTACTTGTTCGTTTTTCTCTGCAACCATAGTGGCTTTTTCAGAGATAACCGGTCCAAGCAGAACCTTCATCAAGCTGTGATCGTTTTTACGGACTTGGCTCATTTCAGCAACTCCTCAATTTTTGCGATCGCTGCTTTGCTTACCAATACTTTTTTGTATTGAACTAAAGCTAATGGATCAGCGTGCTGTGGCTCACATACAGCAACCTTATGCAAGTTGCGTGATGCCAAGTACAAATTCTCGCTAACCTGATCAACGATGATCAAGACTGAATCCAAGCCCATTGCTTTAACTTTGTCAGCTAAAACTTTAGTCTTTGGAGCATCAAGATTAAATTGGTCAACAACATTCAAACGACCTTCGCGTGCTAACTGAGACAAAATTGATCTCATACCAGCGCGGTACATTTTCTTGTTTACTTTTTGGCTGAAATTTTCTTCAGGTGAATTCGGGAATATACGACCACCTCCACGCCATAGCGGGGAAGAGCTCATACCAGCACGTGCACGACCAGTACCTTTTTGACGCCAAGGTTTTTTGGTTGTGTGCTTAACTTGCTCACGGTCTTTTTGTGCACGGTTACCGCTACGTGCATTTGCTTGGTAAGCCACAACAACTTGGTGTACCAATGCTTCGTTATATTCGCGCTCGAATACTTCTGGTGAGGCTTGAACGCCTGCGCCCAAAGTTCCGTTGTCTTGGAGAAGCTTAAGTTCCATATTCGCTCTCCTTATTTCTTCTTCAACGGTGTCTTCACCGCTGGAGTAACAATAACTTTACCGCCTGGGGCACCTGGAATAGCGCCTTTAACCATGATGAGATTGCGTTCTGCATCAATGCGTGCGATGACTAAATTTTGTACAGTGCGTTTTTCATCACCAAGGTGGCCTGTCATGCGCTTACCTGGGAAAACACGACCTGGATCTTGCGCCATACCGATAGAACCTGGCACGTTATGTGAACGTGAGTTACCGTGTGACGCACGACCTGAAGCGAAGTGATGGCGCTTGATGGTACCGGCATAGCCTTTACCAATCGTTACACCTTGTACGTCCACTTTTTGGCCAGCAGCAAATGCAGTATCAGCAGGAATTACTTGTCCTGGTGTCATTTCTGCGATTTTTGCTGAATCTAAATGAAATTCGTTGAGACCGTTACCAGCCATGACACCCGCTTTAGCGAAGTGACCAGCCATTGCTTTGGTAACGCGAGTAGCTCTACGTGTGCCATGTGCCAACTGGATAGCATCATAGCCATCAGTTGCCTGGGTCTTGATTTGAGCGATTCTGTTGTCGCTCACGTCAATTACGGTGACAGGAATTGCTTCCCCTTCGTCCGTAAATAGACGGGTCATGCCGATCTTGCGACCGATTAAGCCTAAGCTCATATTCATGCTCCACGCCGACTTCGATTGGTCGGCAAAATTAATTTAAGTGATTTACAAGTAAAAGTACTTCTAAATCAATAACTTACAACGTTTTTAATGCTGATAAAACCTTAAAATCCGCCCAAATAATTGAGCGAAGCCTTAGATTCTATCCCGAAAGGCCAGTCTTGGCAAGCGCTAAGACTGGAAATACTGAATTACTGCAACTTAATTTCGACGTCCACACCTGCTGGGAGGTCTAATTTCATCAAGGCATCCACTGTTTTCTCTGTAGGATCAACGATATCCATCAAACGAAGATGGGTACGAATCTCTAACTGGTCACGTGATGTCTTATTTACGTGTGGTGAACGCAGAATGTCAAAGCGCTCAATACGTGTTGGCAAAGGCACTGGACCCTTAACAACTGCACCAGTACGCTTAGCTGTATCAACGATTTCAGCTGCAGACTGGTCAATCAAACGGTAATCAAATGCTTTAAGACGAATACGAATTTTTTGGTTTTGCATATTAATTCCAAAGAGCGTTGTGGTGCTGCCACGTTATATTTCTAAAGAGCTCGGTGACATCCGCAGCACGGACGTCACCGGTTAGCAAACCGCTAAATAATTTACTGCTATTAAGCCAAAATCTTTGCAACCACGCCGGCGCCAACAGTACGGCCACCTTCACGGATCGCAAAACGTAAACCTTCTTCCATCGCGATTGGAGCGATGAGTTTTACGGTAATAGTCACGTTATCACCAGGCATTACCATTTCTTTGTCTTTTGGCAACTCGATTGAACCAGTTACGTCCGTTGTACGGAAGTAGAACTGTGGACGATAGTTGTTAAAGAATGGAGTATGACGACCACCTTCGTCTTTACCCAAGATGTAAACCTCGGCTGTAAAGTGAGTATGTGGGGTGATTGAGCCTGGCTTAGCCAATACTTGGCCGCGCTCAACTTCTTCACGTTTTGTACCGCGTAACAAGATACCAACGTTATCGCCTGCTTGACCTTGGTCGAGCAATTTGCGGAACATTTCAACACCAGTACAAGTTGTCTTGAGTGTTGGCTTGATACCAATAATTTCAATCTCTTCACCAACCTTAACGATACCGCGCTCGATACGGCCTGTAACAACAGTACCGCGACCGGAGATAGAGAACACGTCCTCTACTGGCATCAAGAACGCACCGTCAACAGCACGCTCTGGAGTTGGGATGTATGAGTCAAGCGCTTCAGCCAACTTCATGATGGCTTCTTTACCCAATGGGCCTTCGTCGCCTTCAAGAGCTAACTTAGCAGAACCTTGAACGATTGGTGTGTCATCGCCTGGGAAGTCGTACTTAGATAGAAGCTCACGAACTTCCATTTCTACGAGCTCTAACAACTCAGCGTCATCAACCATGTCGCACTTGTTCAAAAATACGATGATGTATGGAACACCAACTTGGCGTGCCAAGAGGATGTGCTCACGAGTTTGTGGCATTGGGCCGTCAGCTGCAGAGCAAACCAAAATAGCGCCGTCCATCTGAGCAGCACCAGTAATCATGTTCTTAACGTAGTCAGCATGTCCTGGGCAATCAACGTGAGCGTAGTGACGATTCGCTGTCTCATACTCAACGTGTGCTGTATTAATAGTAATACCGCGTGCTTTTTCTTCTGGAGCAGCATCGATCTGATCGTATGCTTTTGCTTCGCCACCGAATGCTTTTGAAAGCACAGTTGCAATAGCTGCTGTCAATGTGGTTTTACCGTGGTCAACGTGACCGATTGTGCCAACGTTTACGTGCGGTTTTGTCCGCTCAAACTTTTCTTTTGCCATTTTTTTGTCTGCCTTCTTAGCTAGTCAATATTCAAAATAATGTGGATAAATTACTTCGCTTTAGCAGCCATAACTGCTTCAGCAACGTTCTTAGGTGCTTCGGAATAATGCTTAAATTCCATGGTGTAGGTAGCGCGACCTTGGGTCAACGAGCGCAAGCCAGTTGAGTAACCAAACATCTCTGCCAATGGCACTTCAGCGCGAACGATCTTACCGCCCCCTGGAATGTCATCCATACCTTGCAAAATACCGCGACGTGATGAGAGGTCACCCATTACGTTACCCATGAAATCTTCTGGTGTTTCAACTTCAACAGCCATCATTGGTTCTAACAACACTGGTGATGCTTTGCGCATACCGTCTTTGAATGCCATCGAGCCCGCCATCTTAAATGCGTTTTCGTTGGAGTCAACGTCATGGTACGAACCGAAGAACAATGTTGCTTTGATATCTACAACTGGATAGCCAGCCAAAATACCGGAGTTCAATGTTTCGATAATTCCTTTTTCTACCGCAGGAATGTATTCACGTGGAACAACACCGCCCTTAATAGCGTCAACGAATTCAAAACCTTTGCCTGGGGCTTGTGGCTCTAACTTCAATACCACGTGACCATATTGACCACGACCACCTGACTGCTTAACGAATTTACCTTCGATCTCTTCGCAAACCTTGCGAATTGTTTCGCGGTAGGCAACTTGCGGCTTACCAACAGTTGCTTCAACACCGAATTCACGCTTCATACGGTCAACCAAAATTTCCAAGTGGAGCTCGCCCATACCGGAAATAATTGTTTGGCCAGATTCTTCGTCTGTCTTCACGCGGAAAGAAGGATCTTCTTGTGCCAAGCGATTCAAAGCAAGACCCATTTTTTCTTGGTCAGCTTTTGTCTTTGGCTCTACAGCTTGAGAGATCACTGGCTCTGGGAATACCATGCGCTCCAAAATAACGATGCTATCTGGATCACACAATGTTTCGCCAGTAGTTGCGTCTTTCAGACCAACTGCAGCTGCGATATCGCCAGCGAATACTTCTTTGATTTCTTCACGTTCGTTTGCGTGCATCTGCAACAAACGACCAACACGTTCTTTCTTACCCTTAATTGGGTTGTAGATTGTGTCGCCAGATTTCATTACGCCTGAATAAACACGGAAGAAGATGAGCTGGCCAACAAATGGGTCAGTCATGATCTTAAATGCCAACGCAGAGAACTTCGCGCTATCAGACGCTTCACGTGTTGTAGGCGTGCCATCTTCCAATTCACATGGAACTGGTGGAACGTCTAATGGTGAAGGCAACAATTCAACTACAGCATCCAACATCGCCTGAACGCCTTTGTTTTTGAAAGCTGTTCCGCACAACATTGGAACGATTTCATTGGCGATAGTACGTTGACGCAATGCTGCTTTAATTTCTTCTTCGGTCAAGCCTTCGCCGCCGAGATACTTTTCCATCAACTCTTCTGAACTCTCTGCAGCAGCTTCGAGCATTTTCTCGCGCCACTCTTCAGCAGATGCTTGCAATTCAGCTGGGATATCTTCGTATGTAAATTTAGTACCTTGTGAAGCCTCATCCCAATAGATGGCCTTCATCTTTACCAAGTCCACAACGCCTTTGAAGTTTTCTTCTGCGCCGATTGGAATTTGGATCAAGATAGGATTTGCTTTAAGACGCATCTTCATTTGGTCATAGACCTTGAAGAAGTTTGCGCCAGTACGGTCCATCTTGTTTACGAATGCTAAACGTGGAACTTGATACTTGTTAGCTTGACGCCAAACAGTTTCAGATTGTGGCTGTACGCCACCTACTGCACAGTAAACCATGCAAGCGCCATCCAAAACGCGCATTGAACGCTCAACCTCAATAGTGAAGTCTACGTGTCCCGGGGTATCAATAATGTTGATACGGTGCTCTGGGAAATTACCAGCCATGCCCTTCCAGAACGTTGTAGTAGCAGCAGAAGTAATCGTGATACCACGCTCTTGCTCTTGCTCCATCCAGTCCATGGTTGCAGCGCCATCATGCACTTCACCGATTTTATGATTAACACCGGTGTAGAACAAAACGCGTTCTGTTGTTGTTGTCTTACCTGCGTCAATGTGCGCAGAAATACCGATATTGCGGTATTTGTCGATAGGGGTTTTACGTGCCACTGTTGGTACCTTTTCTTTGCTGTGCGATTAGAAGCGGAAATGTGAGAAAGCTTTGTTAGCTTCTGCCATACGGTGAACTTCTTCACGCTTCTTCATTGCTCCGCCGCGACCTTCTGCAGCTTCTAATAATTCGTTGGCCAAACGTTGGGCCATAGATTTTTCACCGCGCTTTTTGGCGGCTTCGCGCACCCAGCGCATTGCCAAAGCAGAACGGCGTGATGGGCGAACTTCAACAGGAACCTGGTAGTTTGCGCCACCAACACGACGGCTCTTCACCTCAACCATTGGCTTAACGTTGCCCATAGCTGTTGAGAAAACTTCGAGTGGTTCTTTATTTGCTTTTTTCTCGATGTGATCAAAGGCACCGTAAACGATACGCTCTGCAACCGATTTCTTGCCGTCCAACATGAGGACGTTCATGAATTTTGCTACTTCTACATTGCCGAATTTTGGATCAGGCAAGATTTCCCGTTTGGGAACTTCACGACGACGTGGCATAACTACTCCTTCAGTTCAGTTAGGGGTGGCCCACATGGATCACCCGCTCCGGCCGTCCTACTATCTGGAGAAATCTCTAGACGGAACGGCCACTTACTTGTCTTTAAAGTCTGACAAACGAAGACTTACTGCAAATACTTTAAGTTGCTATTAAGCAGCTTTCTTAGCGCGCTTAGCACCGTACTTGGAACGTGACTGCTTACGGTCTTTAACACCTTGCAAGTCAAGTGAGCCACGAACGATGTGGTAACGAACACCTGGCAAATCCTTTACACGACCACCACGAATCAACACTACTGAGTGTTCCTGGAGGTTATGGCCTTCACCACCAATGTATGAAATGACTTCAAAACCATTGGTTAAGCGAACTTTAGCTACTTTACGTAGCGCAGAGTTAGGCTTTTTAGGAGTGGTTGTGTACACACGTGTACATACACCACGGCGCTGCGGGCTGTTTTGCAGCGCAGGGCTCTTGCTTTTAACGGTCAGCCGTGTTCTTGGCTTACGTAATAATTGATTAATTGTTGGCATAAAATAGCTCGGTTAGTACTTCTTTGTTGCTTTCTTCAAGAAAATCAATGACTTAGAGAAATCCTAGGTCAAAACGACCCTCTTCTGAATCAGTAGAACTCAGCATTCTAGCCTGGCCAGCCCTTTCCGTCAACCTCGAGGGAAAAAACTGGCCATTTTTGGCCAGGAATACCAAATTAGCTTGGATCAGCCTCCCCAGCAGGAGCAATCACTTCAGCCTCTATTTCTACAGGCATATCAGCCATTGCTTCCTCTTCGGCGGCAATCATTTGAGCGCGATCACGCTCGAATTGCTCTCTGACCTTGCGTGCACGGCGGTAAGACAAGCCGGTACCAGCAGGGATCAGGCGACCAATAATGACGTTTTCCTTGAGGCCACGGAGTGTATCGGTCTTGCCCATAATTGCGGCTTCGGTCAATACACGGGTGGTTTCTTGGAAAGAAGCCGCTGAAATGAAGCTATCTGTCGACAAAGATGCCTTAGTAATACCAAGCAATACATTCTCGAACTGAGCTGGGCGCTTACCTTGTGCAATCACGGCATCGTTTGCGTCATACAACTTAGAACGCTCAACTTGCTCACCAGTGATGTAGGCAGTATCGCCACCATCAGTAATTTGCACACGACGCAACATTTGACGCACGATTACTTCAATGTGCTTGTCATTAATCTTAACGCCTTGCAAACGGTAAACGTCTTGAACTTCGTCCACGATGTAGATCGCTAACTCTTCAATGCCCCTGAGTGTCAAGATGTCATGTGGATCGGCAGGGCCTTCCACAATCATCTCGCCCTTGTTCACAACTTGACCGTCATGAACGAGAACTTGCTTCTCTTTAGGAATCAAGAATTCATTAGCTTCGCCATCCATATCGGTAATCACTAAACGCTGCTTACCTTTAGTTTCTTTACCGAAGGAAACAGTTCCAGTGACTTTAGCCAATACAGCAGCATCTTTTGGTGAACGTGCTTCGAACAATTCAGCAACGCGTGGCAAACCACCGGTAATGTCGCGAGTCTTCTGTGATTCGATTGGAATACGTGCCAATACTTCACCAACTTCAACTTTTTGACCATCTTTAACAGTGATCAAAGCGCCAACTTGCAAACCGATGTTAACTGGGTGATCCGTACCCGCAATCATCACTTCGCCGCCCTTGTCATCAACTAAGTTGATCATTGGACGAACGCCTTTGCTAGCAGCACTACGACGCTTACCGTCAATCACCACCAAAGTGGAGAGGCCGGTTACTTCGTCAACCTGCTTAGCTACAGTAACGCCTTCTTCAACGTTGTCGAAGCGAGCAATACCAGCGTACTCAGAAATGATTGGACGTGTTAACGGATCCCAAGTTGCCAAGCTTGCGCCGGCTTTGACTGCTGCATCTTCTTTCAACAAGAGAGTTGCACCGTAAGGCACCTTATGACGCTCACGCTCACGACCGTTATCGTCAATGATCACGGCTTCGCCTGAACGTGAAATCACGATCTGCTCGCCCTTCGCGTTCTTCACAACACGCATCGTGCCGGAGAACTTCAAAGTACCGTTAGACTTCGCTTCAATATTGCTTGCAACCAATGCACGTGACGCTGCACCACCAATGTGGAAGGTACGCATCGTCAACTGTGTGCCTGGCTCACCGATGGACTGAGCAGCGATAACACCAACCGCCTCACCAACGTTCACCAAACCACCGCGACCTAAATCACGGCCGTAGCACTTAGCGCACAAGCCAAAGCGAGTTAAGCATGACAACACTGTGCGAACTTTAACTTCGTCGATACCCAAGGCAACGATTTGATCAACATGATCTTCATCGAGCAATGTGTCGTTAGGAACGATGACCTCTTGTGTGTCAGGATGAACGATGTCACCGATACATACACGACCCAAAATACGGTCACGCAATGCTTCGATAATTTCGCCACCTTCAACAAGTGCCTTCATCGTTACGCCAGAAGTTGCACCGCAATCTTCTTCAATAACCACGAGGTCTTGAGTTACGTCGCATAAACGACGTGTCAAGTAACCAGAGTTCGCTGTCTTCAACGCTGTATCAGCCAGACCTTTACGAGCACCGTGGGTTGAGATGAAGTACTGCAACACGTTCAAACCTTCACGGAAGTTCGCAGTAATTGGGGTTTCAATAATGGAGCCATCAGGCTTCGCCATCAAACCACGCATACCAGCCAACTGACGAATCTGGGCTGCAGATCCACGCGCACCGGAATCCGCCATCATGTAGATGGAGTTGAAAGATTCTTGACGCACAGTTTTACCGTTACGGTCGAGTACGTCAACGTGTGACAACTCATCCATCATTGCTTTACCAACTTGGTCACCAGCGGCACCCCAAATATCAACCACGTTGTTATAACGCTCTTGATTGGTTACGAGACCTGACATGAACTGCTTGTCATATTCCTTAACCTTGGTAGATGCTTCAGTGATGATGCGCTCTTTAGAAGTTGGAATCAGCATATCGTCGATCGCAACCGAGATACCGGCGTTAGTCGCCAGGCGGAAACCAGACTGCAAGAGGCGGTCAGCAAAAATAACTGTTTCACGAAGACCGCACTTACGGAATGAAGTGTTGATCAAACGTGAGATTTCTTTTTTCTTCAGAGGCTTATTGATTTCCTCGAAAGACATGCCTTTAGGCAAAATTTCTGACAAGATTGCACGGCCAACTGAGGTTTGATAGATCTTGGTCTTTTCAGCAAAACGGGCATCGCCCTCTGCCTTTTTGTCCACAATCTCAAACTCAGTAATACGTACAGCAACGCGGGAAGCCAATTCAACCTGGCCAGCCTCGTAGGCACGAATTACTTCAGTGATATTTGCGAAGACCATGCCTTCGCCTTTACCGTTAATTTTGTCACGAGTAGCGTAGTACAGACCCAACACCACGTCCTGTGAAGGAACGATGGATGGCTCGCCGTTAGCTGGGAACAATACGTTGTTCGAAGCCAACATCAATGTACGTGCTTCCATTTGCGCTTCGAGCGACAAAGGAACGTGAACCGCCATTTGGTCGCCGTCAAAGTCGGCGTTAAATGCCGCGCAGACTAATGGGTGCAATTGGATTGCTTTACCTTCAATCAGCATTGGCTCGAAAGCCTGAATACCTAGACGGTGCAATGTAGGCGCACGGTTCAACATGATTGGATGTTCACGAATCACTTCTTCAAGAATATCCCAAACGATTGGAGTCTGACTTTCAACTTCTTTCTTCGCAGCCTTAATCGTGGTTGCAATTCCCAAAGTCTCAAGCTTGTTAAAAATAAATGGCTTGAACAATTCCAAAGCCATCAATTTTGGTAAGCCGCACTGATGCAATTTCAATGTAGGGCCAACCACGATGACTGAACGACCTGAGTAGTCAACACGTTTACCCAACAAGTTTTGACGGAAACGACCGCTCTTACCTTTAATCATCTCAGCCAAGGACTTAAGAGGACGCTTGTTAGCGCCAGTCATAGCCTTACCGCGACGACCGTTGTCGAGCAATGAGTCAACCGCTTCTTGCAACATACGTTTTTCGTTACGAACGATGATCTCTGGTGCGCGCAACTCTAACAAACGCTTGAGACGGTTGTTACGGTTAATCACGCGACGATAGAGATCGTTCAAATCTGAAGTAGCAAAGCGACCGCCATCCAATGGCACCAATGGGCGCAATTCAGGTGGCAATACTGGCAATACTTCCATGATCATCCAGTCAGGCTTGATACCTGAAGTCTGGAACGCCTCGAGCACTTTTAAGCGCTTAGCGTATTTCTTGATCTTGGCATCGCTACCAGTAGCTTTCAAGTCAGCACGAATAGTCTCAACTTCGCGATCAATATCAATCGAACGCAAGAGATCACGAATACCTTCAGCGCCCATGATGGCAGTAAACGCACCGTCACCATACTCTTCAGTCTTAGCAATGTACTCGTCCTCAGACATGATCTGACCACGCTTCATTGCGCCCTCAGGAGTCATGCCAGGATCAACGACTACATATGCTTCAAAGTAAAGAACGCGCTCGATATCACGCAATGTCATATCGAGAACCATGCCCAAACGGGATGGCAATGACTTCAAGAACCAGATGTGCGCTACAGGGGCTGCCAACTCAATGTGGCCCATGCGCTCACGACGTACCTTAGCAAGCGTAACTTCAACGCCACACTTCTCGCAGATAACGCCACGGAACTTTAAACGCTTGTACTTACCGCATAAGCACTCGTAGTCTTTGGTTGGTCCAAAAATCTTGGCGCAGAACAAACCATCACGCTCGGGCTTAAAAGTCCGGTAGTTGATAGTTTCTGGTTTGCGTACTTCACCAAAAGACCATGAGCGAATTTTCTCAGGGGATGCAAGACCAATCTTGATGACATCAAACTGCTCATCGCCCTGCGTTTGCTTAAATAAATCGAGCAATGCTTTCATATCAGTTGCGCTCCATGTCAATGTCAATACCCAACGAGCGGATTTCTTTTACCAACACGTTGAAGGATTCGGGCATGCCAGCATCAATTGTGTGCTCGCCCTTGACGATGTTTTCGTAAACCTTGGTACGGCCTGCGACGTCATCGGACTTCACTGTCAGCATTTCCTGCAAGACATATGAAGCACCGTATGCTTCGAGGGCCCAAACTTCCATCTCACCAAAGCGCTGACCACCAAACTGAGCTTTACCGCCCAGTGGCTGTTGCGTTACTAACGAGTAAGGTCCGGTTGAACGTGCATGCATCTTGTCATCGACCAAATGGTGGAGTTTCAAGACGTGCATTACACCAACAGTTACAGGACGCTCAAACTGATCGCCAGTACGGCCGTCGCACAAAATCATTTGCTGACGTGAAGGCGTCATCTTCAAAGAAGTAGCTACCTCTTCTGGATATGCCAACTCGAGCATGCGTCCGATTTCAGCTTCAGTTGCACCGTCAAACACTGGAGTAGCGAATGGCAAGCCTTGGCGTAAATTCTCAGCCAAAACAGTGATCTGCTCATCAGTGAAGTTATCGATATCTTCGATACGACCGGTTTCGTTGTAAAGCTGCTTCATGAACTTACGGAGTTCAGCTTGTTTAGCCTGTTGACGAACCATCTCATCAATACGCTTACCAATACCTTGAGCTGCCCAACCTAAGTGGGTTTCCAAGATCTGACCTACGTTCATACGGGAAGGAACACCCAATGGGTTCAAGACGATGTCAACAGGGCGTCCGTCAGCCATAAATGGCATGTCTTCTGCGGGGGCGATTTTAGAAACCACACCTTTGTTACCGTGACGACCGGCCATCTTGTCACCAGGCTGTAAGCGACGCTTAACTGCCAGGTACACCTTAACCATCTTCGTTACGCCAGGCTGCAAATCATCGCCTTGGGTAAGTTTTGTGCGCTTCTCTTCAAAAGCCTCATCAAATTGCTTACGCTTCGCTTCGATAGAAGATTTGATTGCCTCAACTTGTGTGGCAACCTCATCATCCGCTGGACGAACATCAAACCAATGGTATTTATCTAAACCAGCAAGGTATTCCTTGTCGATCTTAGTGCCCTTAGCCAACTTCTGTGGACCGCCATTGGCAACTTTGCCAATCAACAGCTTTTCTAAACGCATGAAGGCATCGCCTTCAACAATACGCAACTGGTCGTTTAAGTCCAAACGATAGCGTTGTAATTCTTCTTGAATGATTGACTGTGCACGTGCATCGCGCTCAATGCCTTCACGGGTGAAGACTTGAACATCAATAACGGTGCCGATCATTCCAGATGGAACGCGCAAAGAAGTATCTTTAACGTCAGATGCTTTTTCACCGAAGATCGCACGGAGGAGCTTCTCTTCTGGCGTGAGAGTAGTCTCACCCTTTGGAGTTACCTTACCAACCAATACGTCACCAGCTTCAACTTCAGCACCGATGTAAACAATACCGCTCTCATCCAAGCGGGAGAGTTGTGACTCAGCCAAATTGGAGATATCGCGTGTAATTTCTTCTGAACCAAGCTTGGTATCACGAGCAACAACCGACAACTCTTCAATATGAATAGAGGTGTAACGGTCATCAGCAACAACTTTCTCAGAGATCAAGATTGAATCTTCGAAGTTGTAACCGTTCCATGGCATAAATGCCACAGTCATGTTTTGACCCAAAGCCAACTCACCCAAATCGGTAGATGCGCCATCAGCAACGACGTCGCCACGAGCTACACGATCACCAGCCTGAACGATTGGACGTTGGTTGATGTTGGTGTTTTGGTTTGAACGGGTGTACTTGATGAGGTTATAAATATCCACACCAACTTCACCAGCCGCTGTCTCGTCATCGTTTACACGAATAACTACACGGTTTGCGTCAACATAGTCAACGATACCGCCGCGGGAAGCCAAGATAACTGTACCTGAGTCAACCGCAACAATGCGCTCTAAGCCGGTACCAACCAATGGCTTATCTGGACGCAAGCAAGGAACCGCTTGACGTTGCATATTCGCACCCATCAACGCACGGTTCGCATCATCATGCTCCAAGAATGGAACCAATGAAGCAGCGGCAGAAACGATCTGGCTCGGAGCAACGTCGATGAAATCGATGCGCTCTGGGCTAACCATCATGGTCTCACCAGCCTGACGTGCTGAAACCAATTCATCAGCCAACTTGCCGCTCTTGTCGATCGTTGCATTTGCCTGAGCAATAACGTATTTCGCTTCTTCAATCGCAGACAGATAAACAACTTCGTCGCTTACTTTGCTATTGGAAACTTTACGGTATGGAGTCTCTAAGAAACCATGCTCATTCAAACGCGCAAACAACGCGAGTGAGTTGATCAGACCAATGTTTGGTCCCTCTGGAGTTTCAATTGGGCAAACACGTCCGTAGTGGGTTGGATGTACGTCACGCACTTCGAAGCCTGCGCGCTCACGTGTCAAACCACCAGGTCCCAATGCAGAAATACGACGCTTGTGCGTGATCTCTGACAATGGATTTGTTTGGTCCATAAACTGGGACAACTGTGAAGAACCGAAGAACTCACGAATTGCTGAAGAGATTGGCTTGCTGTTAATCAAATCATGCGGCATGAGGTTTTCTGTTTCGGCTTGGCCGAGACGCTCTTTAACCGCACGCTCAACACGTGACAAACCAGCACGGAATTGATTCTCTGCCAACTCACCTACGCAACGTACGCGACGATTACCTAAGTGATCGATGTCATCGACTTCGCCTTTACCGTTACGCAAGTCAACCAAAGACTTAATGGTGTCGAGGATATCTTCATCCGACAAAACCATTTTGCCTTCCATCTCTGAACGGCCGAGACGGCTATTCACTTTCATACGGCCAACGCGTGATAAATCGTAGCTATCTTCGTTGTAGAACAAGCGCTGGAACAAGGCTTCAACAGCATCTTCTGTTGGAGGCTCGCCAGGACGCATCATGCGATAGATGGCAATACGAGCAGCCATTTGATCGGCAGTTTCATCAGTACGCAATGTCTGTGAAATATATGCACCAGAATCCAAATCATTGGTGTAGATGGTTTCCAATTGCTTAATACCTGCATCACGCAATGTAGCCAACAACTCTTCGGTGATTTCATCATTAGCGTAAGCCAAGATTTCGCCAGAGTCTGGATCAATGATGTTGCGTGCAACTACGCGGCCAACCAAGTAGTCATCTGGAACTACGATGTTTTTAGTCTTAGCGGCTTCGAGTTCACGAATATGTTTTGCATTGATACGCTTGTCTTTTTGAATGACAACAACGCCATTCTTATCAAGCACATCAAAGCTAGCTAACTGACCACGCAAACGCTCTGGAACAAATTCCATTGATGCGCCATTTGCGCTCAATGAGAAATGATCAAAGTTAAAGAAGTTTGCAAGAATCTGTTCGTTGTTTAAACCAATTGCTTTGAGCAAAATGGTGACGGGCATCTTACGACGACGGTCAACGCGGAAATACAGAATGTCTTTTGGATCAAACTCAAAATCGAGCCATGAACCACGGTAAGGAATGATGCGTGCTGAGAACAGCAACTTACCTGAGCTATGTGTCTTGCCCTTATCGTGTTCAAAGAACACGCCTGGGGAACGGTGCAACTGAGAAACGATAACGCGCTCAGTACCGTTGATCACAAAAGAGCCGTTGTCAGTCATGAGTGGAATTTCACCCATGTAGACTTCACTCTCTTTTACCTCTTTAACCTTAGTAGGCGCTTCGCGATCATAAATAATCAAGCGAACTTTTGCACGTAAGGCTGAGTGGTATGTGTAACCACGTTGTTGACATTCTTTAACGTCAAACGGTGGCTGTGACAACTGGTATGACACGTATTCCATACGTGCGTAGCCATTGTTGGACACAATTGGGAATGCTGATGTAAAGGCAGCCTGAAGTCCCTCTGTAAGACGAGACATTGCCGGCTTATCAGCCTGTAAAAATTTAGCGTAGGATTCCAGCTGCGTTGCGATCAGGTATGGAACCTGATGATTATTTACTCGCTTAGCAAAGCTTTTACGGACTCGCTTGCGTTCGGTGAAGCTGTAGTTCATTTCATCTCCGAATTCAGCGACTGTACAAAGATTTGGCGATTGGCCACTACCAATCACTGGCGGACAACACTAAATCGAAAGATCTAGTGTCCGACCAAACTTGCATTCTGCAGTCGTATCAGAAGGCAAACCCGATTTCAATCAGAAATGAAATCGGGTTTGACCACTAATGGTCAAACCCAACATGGCTAGCACCCCTTTTTGAGGGGCGCTAACTGAGTTTGTATTACTTGAGTTCTGCTTTAGCGCCAGCTTCTTCAAGCTTCTTCTTAGCTTCTTCAGCTGTCTTCTTATCAACAGCTTCTTTGATTGGCTTTGGTGCGCCATCAACTAAGTCTTTAGCTTCTTTCAAGCCAAGACCAGTGATTTCGCGAACAGCCTTAATTACTGAAACTTTATTTGCACCAGCTTCGAGCAAGTTAACAGTAAATTCTGTTTGCTCTTCACCAGCAGCAGCTGCGCCACCACCAGCAGGACCAGCAACAGCCATCGCTGCAGCTGAAACGCCAAACTTCTCTTCGAACGCCTTAACCAAGTCGTTCAAATCCATTACGGACATGCTACCTACTGCATCAATGATTTCTTCTTTGGTAATCGCCATTTTTAGCTCCTAATACTTAATAGTTAATCTGCGCTTATTCAGCGGCAGGGGTTTGCGGTGTTTCTATTCCAGCTTCTGGGGCTGCGGCTGCAGGCTCAGCAGCTGCTTCTGGAGCGGCGGCTTCAGCAACTACTTCTGCTGGGGCTGCTGCTTCAACTACAGGTGCTGCAACTGGAGCAGGTGCTCCGGCTGATTTTTGCGCTGCTACTGCGCCCAATACGCGAGCCATCGCAGATACTGGTGCCAACATCACACCTAGCAACTGAGATAACAACTCGTCGCGGCTTGGAATTGTTGCAAGAGCTTTAACGCCTGCAACATCTAACAACTTGCCGTTATATAAGCCAGCAGTAATGACTAGCTTGTCTTGAGTCTTAGCAAAGTTCTGCAATACTTTTGCCGAAGCAATCGGATCAGCAGAAATGCCGTAGATCAAGGGGCCAACCATCGAATCAGCAAGAGGCTCAAACTGTGTGCCTTGTGCAGCACGGCGTGCCAATGTGTTCTTCAAAACGCGAAGATATACACCTTGGTCACGTGCGCTAGCACGTAGCTTTGTCAACTGCTCTACTGGAATACCACGGTATTCAGCGAGCACGACTGTTTGAGCTCCAGCCAATTGAGCGCCGACATCAGCAACAATCGCTTTTTTGTCTTGTACATTCAAAGGCACGGTTTAACTCCTAAAAAACCAACTGTTTCCAGTTGGGGTTACACACCAGCGTCTGATCATTTGTCACAAGGGAATCTTGTGAAATCTTTTCAGGGTCGCCATCTGCGCTGGCTATTACTTTCGTAACGATTAAGAATTAGTTCTGAGTAAGCAAATAATTCACCAACGGTCTTTGATGTTCGACTCTCACTCAAAGAGTAGGAGTCGACCCAAAGTTCTTTTTGCTACAGGCTAATTACTGAGCAGCCTGTATCGATGCTTGGTCTACACGTACGCCTGCACCCATGGTGCTGCTTACGGCAACCTTCTTTAAATAAACGCCCTTAGATGCAGGTGGCTTAGCTTTGTTCAAAGCCTCAAGCAATGCGAGCAAGTTTGATTTCAATGCAGCTGGCTCGAATGAACGACGGCCAATGCTTGCGTGCACGATACCGGCTTTGTCCACACGGAATTGCACTTGGCCAGCTTTTGCATTCTTAACTGCAGTAGCAACGTCAGGAGTAACAGTTCCAACTTTTGGATTCGGCATCAAACCACGTGGGCCCAATACTTGACCTAAAGTACCAACGATCTTCATTGTGTCTGGGGATGCGATCAAAATATCGAAATCGATTTTGCCGCCTTTGATTTGGTCAGCAAGGTCTTCCATGCCAACGATCTCAGCACCAGCAGCTTTTGCTTGTTCAGCTTTTTCGCCTTGTGCAAATACCGCTACACGAACATGCTTACCTGTACCAGCTGGGAGCACAACTGCGCCACGCACAACTTGGTCAGATTTCTTAGCATCAATACCCAACTGAACTGCAACGTCGATAGACTCATCAAACTTAGCAGTTGCACACTCTTTAACGAGGTTCAATGCATCTTCTAATGCATAAAACTTATTGCGATCTACTTTAGATTCGATTGCTTTTAAACGCTTAGATAACTTAGTCATGATTAGAGACCTTCCACTGTGATGCCCATTGAACGGGCGCTACCAGCGATTGTTCTTACAGCAGCGTCCATATCAGCAGCTGTCAAATCTGGCATTTTTGCTTTAGCAATTTCTTCTGCTTGAGCACGTGTAATTTTTCCTACCTTATCGGTATGCGGACGTGGTGATCCTTTTTCGATCTTTGCAGCCTTCTTAATCATGATGGTTGCTGGAGGAGTCTTCATGATGAATGTGAAGCTCTTATCAGCAAACGCTGTAATCACGACCGGAATTGGCAGGCCAGGTTCCATGCTCTGAGTTTGAGCATTAAACGCCTTACAGAATTCCATAATGTTGAGGCCACGTTGACCCAATGCTGGACCTACGGGAGGTGATGGATTTGCTTTACCTGCAGGGATCTGCAGCTTGATAAAGCCAATGATCTTCTTTGCCATTGATTGCTCCTAAAAGCGCGCCTGACCTCATTAGGAAAGACCGCTGTTGAGTAAACGCTTCACTAGTTTTTGGCTTTCTAGATCCGCTCCTCGGTTATTGCTAACCACTTAAAACGACTACTTTTGCTACAAAACACCCTTAAATTGGGTATTTTTTACATCTTTTCTACCTGGCCGAACTCCAGCTCAACTGGGGTACCGCGGCCAAAAATTGTAACAGAAACGCGCAATCTTGACTTCTCGTAGTTCACTTCTTCGACATTTCCATTGAAGTCTGTAAACGGGCCTTCTTTTACGCGAACCATCTCACCCACTTCAAAGAGGGTCTTAGGCTTAGGCTTATCAACCCCAGCCTGCATTTGATCCATGATTTTGGTGACTTCTGCTGTAGAAATTGGGCTTGGGCGGTTACGAACACCACCCACAAAACCAGTCACTTTTGGAGTGTTTTTCACCAAATGCCAGCTCTCGTCCGTCATTTCCATCTCAATCAGGACATATCCCGGAAAGAAACGACGTTCAGATACAGACTTAGTGCCAGACTTGATTTCTACAACCTCTTCGGAGGGAACCAAGATACGGCCAAATTTCTCAGGCATGCCAGAGCGTGCAATACGCTCCTCAAGACCTCTTTTAACGCTTTTTTCCATGCCTGAATAAGCATGGATCACGTACCAGCGCATATTGCCGGTAGCTTGTGGATTTGAGACCAATTCAGCATCAATCATTTTTTACTCACTTCCAGCCCAAGAAGACTGAAAAAACTAGCCATTCAATTAATTTGTCTGCAATCCATAAAAACAGGGACATGATCAGAACAAAGCCAAATACGACTAGAGTCATTTGAGTCGTCTCTTTGCGAGTCGGCCAAACAACCTTTTTTACTTCATACCAAGAATCTTTTGCATAGGCGATAAAGCGACGCCCATCAGGTGAAAACGCCACAATCAAAACTGCAGCAGCAATACCGCCAAACAAAACAGCTAAACGGATCAACAAAGATTGATCTGCCAGCGTGTAGTAAAGAACTAACGCTGCAACGACGATTAAAGCAGCGAGTCCGGAGACCCAGCTACTTTTTTCTTCAGTATGGCTTGCTGTATGTTGAGACATATTACTTTCAGTTCAAATCGTGGCAGGGGCGGAGGGCATCGAACCCCCAACCTTTGGTTTTGGAGACCAACGCTCTGCCAATTGAGCTACACCCCTTTATTAAAACTATTAAGCCAAAATCTTTGCAACCACGCCGGCGCCAACAGTACGGCCACCTTCACGGATCGCAAAACGTAAACCTTCTTCCATCGCGATTGGAGCGATGAGTTTTACGGTAATAGTCACGTTATCACCAGGCATTACCATTTCTTTGTCTTTTGGCAACTCGATTGAACCAGTTACGTCCGTTGTACGGAAGTAGAACTGTGGACGATAGTTGTTAAAGAATGGAGTATGACGACCACCTTCGTCTTTACCCAAGATGTAAACCTCGGCTGTAAAGTGAGTATGTGGGGTGATTGAGCCTGGCTTAGCCAATACTTGGCCGCGCTCAACTTCTTCACGTTTTGTACCGCGTAACAAGATACCAACGTTATCGCCTGCTTGACCTTGGTCGAGCAATTTGCGGAACATTTCAACACCAGTACAAGTTGTCTTGAGTGTTGGCTTGATACCAATAATTTCAATCTCTTCACCAACCTTAACGATACCGCGCTCGATACGGCCTGTAACAACAGTACCGCGACCGGAGATAGAGAACACGTCCTCTACTGGCATCAAGAACGCACCGTCAACAGCACGCTCTGGAGTTGGGATGTATGAGTCAAGCGCTTCAGCCAACTTCATGATGGCTTCTTTACCCAATGGGCCTTCGTCGCCTTCAAGAGCTAACTTAGCAGAACCTTGAACGATTGGTGTGTCATCGCCTGGGAAGTCGTACTTAGATAGAAGCTCACGAACTTCCATTTCTACGAGCTCTAACAACTCAGCGTCATCAACCATGTCGCACTTGTTCAAAAATACGATGATGTATGGAACACCAACTTGGCGTGCCAAGAGGATGTGCTCACGAGTTTGTGGCATTGGGCCGTCAGCTGCAGAGCAAACCAAAATAGCGCCGTCCATCTGAGCAGCACCAGTAATCATGTTCTTAACGTAGTCAGCATGTCCTGGGCAATCAACGTGAGCGTAGTGACGATTCGCTGTCTCATACTCAACGTGTGCTGTATTAATAGTAATACCGCGTGCTTTTTCTTCTGGAGCAGCATCGATCTGATCGTATGCTTTTGCTTCGCCACCGAATGCTTTTGAAAGCACAGTTGCAATAGCTGCTGTCAATGTGGTTTTACCGTGGTCAACGTGACCGATTGTGCCAACGTTTACGTGCGGTTTTGTCCGCTCAAACTTTTCTTTTGCCATTTTTTTGTCTGCCCTTAGTTAACTCTTAAACCAACACACGAAATTAAAATTTTTACTACTTAAGCCATGGTGCCCATGGGCAGGATCGAACTGCCGACCTCTCCCTTACCAAGGGAGTGCTCTACCACTGAGCCACATGGGCAAATACAAATACTGTTAATACTGGAGCGGGATAAGAGAATCGAACTCTTGACCGAAGATTGGAAATCTGCTGTTTTACCATTAAACTAATCCCGCACATCTGGTGGAGGGGGTAGGATTCGAACCTACGTAGGCATAGCCAACAGATTTACAGTCTGCCTCCTTTAGCCGCTCGGACACCCCTCCGCGAACCCAATATTCTGACTCCAAATGGAGTTTCTGTCAATCTCTAAAACCTCAAAACGCTTTGCACAAGTAAAAACGCCCAGACCTAAGAGGGTCTGGGCGTCGCATTGGTGCCCGGCAGTTACCTACTTTCACACGGGTAATCCGCACTATCATCGGCGTAAAGTCGTTTCACTGTCCTGTTCGGGATGGGAAGGAGTGGTTCCAACTTGCTATGGTCACCGGGCGTAGAGGGTCGAGTTGCTGATAATTCATCAACAACTCTATTTGAGTAAGCATGTAATTAAGGATGCAGATTAAATCTGGCAAACATCCAACACAATAGTGCTGGTTATAGGATCAAGCCTAACGGGCAATTAGTATCAGTTAGCTTAACGCATTACTGCGCTTCCACACCTGACCTATCAACGTTGTGGTCTTCAACGACCCTTTATGTAGGTTAAACCTACGGGAGATCTCATCTTCAGGCAAGTTTCCCGCTTAGATGCTTTCAGCGGTTATCTCTTCCGTACATAGCTACCCTGCGATGCTTCTGGCGAAACAACAGGTACACCAGCGGTACGTCCACTCCGGTCCTCTCGTACTAGGAGCAGCCCCCGTCAAATCTCCAACGCCCATGGCAGATAGGGACCAAACTGTCTCACGACGTTTTAAACCCAGCTCACGTACCTCTTTAAATGGCGAACAGCCATACCCTTGGGACCGGCTACAGCCCCAGGATGAGATGAGCCGACATCGAGGTGCCAAACACCGCCGTCGATATGAACTCTTGGGCGGTATCAGCCTGTTATCCCCAGAGTACCTTTTATCCGTTGAGCGATGGCCCTTCCATACAGAACCACCGGATCACTATGACCTGCTTTCGCACCTGCTCGACTTGTCGGTCTCGCAGTTAAGCACGCTTTTGCCATTGCACTTTAGGTACGATGTCCGACCGTACCAAGCGTACCTTCGTACTCCTCCGTTACACTTTGGGAGGAGACCGCCCCAGTCAAACTGCCTACCATGCACTGTTCCCGACCCAGATAATGGGCCAAGGTTAGAACCTCAAACAAACCAGGGTGGTATTTCAAGGTTGGCTCCAGCGGAACTAGCATCCCGCTTTCAACGCCTCCCACCTATCCTACACAGACCGGTTCAAAGTCCAATGCAAAGCTACAGTAAAGGTTCATGGGGTCTTTCCGTCTAGCCACGGGTAGATTGCATCATCACAAACATTTCAACTTCGCTGAGTCTCAGGAGGAGACAGTGTGGCCATCGTTACGCCATTCGTGCAGGTCGGAACTTACCCGACAAGGAATTTCGCTACCTTAGGACCGTTATAGTTACGGCCGCCGTTTACTGGGACTTCAATCAAGAGCTTGCACCCCATCATTTAATCTTCCAGCACCGGGCAGGCGTCACACCCTATACGTCCACTTTCGTGTTTGCAGAGTGCTGTGTTTTTATTAAACAGTCGCAGCCACCTTTTTATTGCAACCCTTTCGTCCTCCCGTTGTTCACGGTCAAACTACCAGGGCGCACCTTATCCCGAAGTTACGGTGCAAATTTGCCGAGTTCCTTCTCCTGAGTTCTCTCAAGCGCCTTAGAATACTCATCTCGCCCACCTGTGTCGGTTTGCGGTACGGTCTTGTTAGACTGAAGCTTAGAGGCTTTTCTTGGAACCACTTCCAATTGCTTCGCGAATAAATTCGCTCGTCTCACGCCCTTGAATTACGCTACCGGATTTACCTAATAGCCATCTCCAACGCAAGAACCGGGACTTCCAACACCCGGACAACTTTCCGCGATCCGTCCCCCCATCGCATCTAACAATGGTCAAGGAATATTAACCTTGTTCCCATCAGCTACGCATCTCTGCCTCGCCTTAGGGGCCGACTCACCCTGTTCCGATGAACGTTGAACAGGAAACCTTGGGCTTACGGCGAGGGGGCTTTTCACCCCCTTTATCGCTACTCATGTCAGCATTCGCACTTCTGATACCTCCAGCATCCTTTACAAGACACCTTCACAGGCTTACAGAACGCTCTCCTACCATCACATTACTGTGATCCGCAGCTTCGGTTATATGCTTAGCCCCGTTACATCTTCCGCGCAGGACGACTCGATCAGTGAGCTATTACGCTTTCTTTAAAGGATGGCTGCTTCTAAGCCAACCTCCTGACTGTTTTAGCCTTCCCACTTCGTTTCCCACTTAGCATATATTAGGGACCTTAGCTGGCGGTCTGGGTTGTTTCCCTCTTGACACCGGACGTTAGCACCCGATGTCTGTCTCCCGTGCTTGCACTTGTAGGTATTCGGAGTTTGCTATGGCGCAGTAATCCGCAATGGACCCCACTACCATGACAGTGCTCTACCCCCTACAGTGATACACGAGGCACTACCTAAATAGTTTTCGGAGAGAACCAGCTATTTCCAGTTTTGTTTAGCCTTTCACCCCTATCCACAGCTCATCCCCTAACTTTTCAACGTTAGTGGGTTCGGTCCTCCAGTACGTGTTACCGCACCTTCAACCTGGCCATGGATAGATCAACTGGTTTCGGGTCTACACCCAGCAACTAGCGCCCTATTCGGACTCGCTTTCGCTACGCCTTCCCTATTCGGTTAAGCTTGCTACTGAATGTAAGTCGCTGACCCATTATACAAAAGGTACGCAGTCACCCCTTACGAGGCTCCTACTGTTTGTATGCACACAATTTCAGGATCTATTTCACTCCCCTCCCGGGGTTCTTTTCGCCTTTCCCTCACGGTACTTGTTCACTATCGGTCGATTACGAGTATTTAGCCTTGGAGGATGGTCCCCCCATATTCAGACAGGATTTCACGTGTCCCGCCCTACTTGTCTCTAGCCTAGTACCACCCAATAATTTTCACATACGGGACTATCACCCTTTATTGTCGGACTTTCCATTCCGTTCTGTTAATTACTGAGCTATCACTAGAAGGCTGTTCCCATTTCGCTCGCCACTACTCTGGGAATCTCGGTTGATGTCTTTTCCTCTTGCTACTTAGATGTTTCAGTTCACAAGGTTCGCTTCTCATACCCTATGTATTCAGGTATGGATACCACAAAAGTGGTGGGTTTCCCCATTCAGAAATCCCCGGATCAAAGCTTATTTACCAGCTCCCCGGGGCTTATCGCAGGTTATAACGTCTTTCGTCGCCTGTAATCGCCAAGGCATCCATCATGTGCACTTATTCACTTGATCCTATAACGAGCACCATTGCTAGTACCTGTTACAGGTTTACTTCTACTTCTGACATGTTTGCCGTAATCCAAACTGTAAGTACTTTGTTAAGAACTTGGTAAAACTCGTTTGTATTACTGATTGATGATTCAATCTTTACCCTTATTACATTGTCAAATGTCCTCTCAAAGAAACATTTGACACTTTGCTTACTCAAATTTTTAAAGAACAGCCATAAATGGCAAAACTAAACGATTAAATATTCGCTTAGTTTTGACATTTAGATGATGGTGGAGGATGACGGGATCGAACCGACGACCCCCTGCTTGCAAAGCAGGTGCTCTCCCAGCTGAGCTAATCCCCCAACGTCCCACTAAGTCTTGTTTCTGGCTGGTGGTGGGTCTGGTAGGACTTGAACCTACGACCCCTGCGTTATCAACACAGTGCTCTAACCAGCTGAGCTACAGACCCGTGGCTTTTATTGTCAACCGATAAGTGTGGGCACTAGAGCTCCAGCATCTTTCTCTAGAAAGGAGGTGATCCAGCCGCACCTTCCGATACGGCTACCTTGTTACGACTTTACCCCAGTCATGAACCCTGCCGTGGCAGTCGCCCTCCTTGCGGTTAGGCTAACGGCTTCTGGCAAAACCCACTCCCATGGTATGACGGGCGGTGTGTACAAGACCCGGGAACGTATTCACCGCGACATTCTGATCCGCGATTACTAGCGATTCCAGCTTCACGTAGTCGAGTTGCAGACTACGATCCGGACTACGATGCATTTTCTGAGATTAGCTCCCCCTCGCGGGTTGGCAACCCTCTGTATGCACCATTGTATGACGTGTGAAGCCCTACCCATAAGGGCCATGAGGACTTGACGTCATCCCCACCTTCCTCCGGTTTGTCACCGGCAGTCTCTTTAGAGTGCTCTTGCGTAGCAACTAAAGACAAGGGTTGCGCTCGTTGCGGGACTTAACCCAACATCTCACGACACGAGCTGACGACAGCCATGCAGCACCTGTGTTCACTTTCCCTTACGGGCACCTAATGTATCTCTACTTCGTTAGTGACATGTCAAGGGTAGGTAAGGTTTTTCGCGTTGCATCGAATTAATCCACATCATCCACCGCTTGTGCGGGTCCCCGTCAATTCCTTTGAGTTTTAATCTTGCGACCGTACTCCCCAGGCGGCTGACTTCACGCGTTAGCTACGTTACTCAGGATGTAAATCCCGAACAACTAGTCAGCATCGTTTAGGGCGTGGACTACCAGGGTATCTAATCCTGTTTGCTCCCCACGCTTTCGTGCATGAGCGTCAGTGTTATCCCAGGGGGCTGCCTTCGCCATTGGTATTCCTCCACATATCTACGCATTTCACTGCTACACGTGGAATTCTACCCCCCTCTGACACACTCTAGCTATACAGTCACAGGCGCCATTCCCAGGTTAAGCCCGGGGATTTCACGCCTGTCTTGTATAACCGCCTGCGCACGCTTTACGCCCAGTAATTCCGATTAACGCTCGCACCCTACGTATTACCGCGGCTGCTGGCACGTAGTTAGCCGGTGCTTATTCTTCAGGTACCGTCATTCCCGGACTGTGTTATAGCCGGTGTTTCTTCCCTGACAAAAGAGCTTTACAACCCGAAGGCCTTCTTCACTCACGCGGCATTGCTGGATCAGGGTTTCCCCCATTGTCCAAAATTCCCCACTGCTGCCTCCCGTAGGAGTCTGGGCCGTGTCTCAGTCCCAGTGTGGCTGATCGTCCTCTCAGACCAGCTACTGATCGTCGCCTTGGTGGGCTTTTACCCCACCAACAAGCTAATCAGGCATCGGCCGCTCTAATCGCGCGAGGTCTTTCGATCCCCCGCTTTCCCCCTCAGGGCGTATGCGGTATTAGCACAGCTTTCGCTGCGTTATCCCCCACGATAAGGTACGTTCCGATGTATTACTCACCCGTTCGCCACTCGCCACCAGGTGCAAGCACCCGTGCTGCCGTTCGACTTGCATGTGTAAGGCATGCCGCCAGCGTTCAATCTGAGCCAGGATCAAACTCTTCAGTTCAATTCCTGTGATCCTTGCGGATCGTCGCACTCATTCAAGAAATTGACTTGGTAATAAAACCAAATCTTTTTACTGTCTATGAGTACTATTTATTTACATCTGTCCCGAAGGACTTGATGCTTTCACTTAGTACCCACAATTATCGGTTGACTAATTTTTAAAGAGGGCTGACTTGTTTCGTATTTCTTAAAAACATTCAGCAGAGAGATGAGACTTTATCCTACTCATTTGGGTCTGTCAACACCTTTCGTAGTCTTTTTCTATAAAAAAGTGAATTTTTTTCTTACTTATAAATTAAATTCAATAAAAACAATGAGATATAGTTTAAAAAATATTTTCATTTTTTTCAAACTATCCGGGTTTTTATGGCTAAGACAGGCAATAAGGGCGTGAGCCAGGGGCCTTTCTAGCACTTTGTTGCTTTTCTCTCCACAACTATGCATTCCTAGGGAAAACCCTGTAATTTTCCTGCTTTTCTGCTAAAATGCTGCTATGCACAACAAATTAGCAAATAGTCACTCACCCACCAAGCCTTATCTGGCTGGGTTGGCTGTCCCTGTACGCGAATTACATGGCGGCCATAGAGATGAGATTCTTCATCATCTTTTGCTCTTAAATGAAGAAGATCGACGCTTGCGTTTTGGAACTCAGACGCCCGATGAAGTTATTCATCACTATGTTGAGGGCCTAGATTTCAATAAAGACTCGGTGTTTGGTAGCTTTGATTCCCAGTTGAATCTGATTGGAATGGCTCACTTGGCATATTTGCCAGTAAGCAAAGGCCATGCAAAGGCTGCTGAGTTTGGGGTGTCGGTACTTCCCGATGGTCGTGGACAGGGCATTGGAACGGCCCTATTGGCTCGCGCCGCTGTGCACTCACGCAACACTCAAGTTGAATCTTTATTTGTACATTGCTTGGCTAACAATAGGGCCATGATGCATCTGGCTCAAAAAGCCGGTATGCGCGTTGAATACGCCTATGGTGATGCAGATGCGTACTTGACATTACCCCCTGCAAATCCCAGCACGATTGTCGAAGAGGCTGCCAATGAGCAGTGGGCAGATTTTGATTACGCGATTAAAGAAAATCTTAAGCGCTCGAATGATGTGTGGTCATGGTTTCTTGGCAGACCAGGCACTCGCACAACTTAATTAGCGCTGGGCGCTCCGCGCAAAATCCAAGTTGTCAGCAACGCTACATCGGTATCGCTTAATTTCGCGTTTGCTGGCATAGGCACAACACCCCAAGATCCCGAACCACCTTTTAGAATTTTATTTTTCAAAAATTCTTTTGCACTAGGGTCGTTAGCGTATTTTTTTGCAACTGCCTGAAAGCTAGGGCCAACAATTTTTTTATCTACCGCATGACAGCCTAAGCAGGCATTTTGTTTTGCAACTGCTTTCGCTTTTGCATCCTCAGTCGTAGCTTGCACGCAAAAAGAGCAAAGCAAGAAGAGGGCGCAGAACGAAAGAAGTTTGAGCGCTTGCATAAATAAATTTATTGCCCACTTAGCATCAAATAGATTAACTAGTTGGGCATTGAGCTAGGCTGCGACTCATCTGCTTTCCCTTGTTTTTCTAAACGCGTTTTTTCTGCATCAGAAATAATATCGAAGTAGGCGTATACATCTTTTACGCCATCAGCATTGCTTGCAACTTTCTTAGCAATCGCTGCTTCATTCTGCGTCAGAATGCCCATCAAATAAACGCTGCTGCCTTCAGCAATAATTACCATTGAATTCGATGGCAACTTATCTGTAAAAATCATTTGGGTTTTGATTTTGGATTCAAGGAAAGAATCATTCGCGCGAGATGTATAACTGCTATTTGGTCCAATGACCAATTCATTGAAAACAGAGCGTGCGTTTTTCATGGTCTTTACATAAGCGCCAGCCTGGCCTTTGATATCAGCATCTTTTACTTCGCCAGTTAACAGCACCTTTTGATTGAAGGATGTCACGTTGATGTGCGCATCATCACCATAACGCTTAGCCAGAGCATTCCCAGCCTCCAACTCTATCCCCTTATCTATTGCCTGCACGGCTGGAGTACGGCGATCGGCCATGACACTTGCGCCCGCTACAACCCCACCAACAACCAACACACCACATCCAGATAAGAATGATGAAATCAAAATTGCAGCAAATAGTTTGATGGTGATTGAATTTCTCATTTACGAACCTTCTAATTGATGATGCTATTAATCGAGCAACAGATGATCTACACCATCACATAGCGCATGAAGCAAAACTAAATGCGTTTCTTGAATACGAGCAGTGCGAGTGGAGGGTGCGCACAAATGGATGTCATCTGCATCTAGCAAGCTTGCAATTTTTCCACCACCGTTACCAGTCAGAGCGATGATTTTGATCCCCATCTTTTTTGCAGCTTCAATTGCTTTCACTACGTTTTTTGAATTTCCTGAGGTAGAGATGCCGATTAAGATGTCGCCTTTTTTTCCAAGGCCACGCACTTGCTTACTAAAGATCTCGTCATAGCTATAGTCGTTTCCTACAGCAGTCAAGATTGAGGTATCTGTTGTCAATGCAATCGCAGCCAGCTCTTGCCGTTCTCTTTCGAAGCGCCCAATAAGTTCGGCAGCAAAATGTTGGGCATCGGCAGCAGATCCACCGTTGCCACAAGCCATCACCTTTCCACCAGCACGCAAACAGTCTGTCATAGCGACTATGCCGCGAGCAACTTGTTCAGGAAGAACTTTTTCAGCCTCTTGCTTTACAGCGATGCTGTCTAAGAAATGTTGGGATGCGCGAGCGCGCAAACGTTCGAGAGTATCTTTGTCCATCTCATTATTATGCGCCAAACTTTAAGCAAAATGTCTAGGTCGCCCCTGATTTCAAAAGAGACGTATTCTCTTACTTATTAATATCTCTTGTACAAAAGATTGCCCCCATGGAACCAAGCTCCTTTGACTTTTTAAAACAACAGGACCTGCCTGCTGGAGCCCTATATATGGTTGCCACCCCCATCGGCAATTTGGGAGACATCACTTTGCGCGCACTGCATGTTCTTAATTCCGTAGATGGCATTGCCTGTGAAGATACCCGACATAGCGCACCCCTGCTTCAACACTTTGGAATTCATAAAAAATGTGTCGCCCTTCATGAGCACAATGAGATTGTTGGAGCACAAACAATTATTCAGCATCTCTCACAAAACGAACGTTGGGCCTACATTTCAGATGCAGGTACCCCTGGCGTTTCGGATCCAGGCGCACGACTAGTCAACGCCGTTCAAAAAGCTGGGTTTCGAATTATTCCTATTCCAGGTGCTAGCGCTGTGTCCTCAGCTATTTCTGCCAGCGGCTCTGTCATGCTCCCATCAGAAGGGCGCTTTCAATTTCTCGGCTTCTGGCCAAATAAGTCTAAAGAGCGCGACGCACTTATTCTAGACATTAAAAGTAATTCAAAAGCGAGCATCTTCTTTGAATCGCCACATCAAATACACGACACACTAATTACACTTAGTAAAGAGCTCGAACCTGAGCGACAAGTACTAGTAGGTAGAGAGCTCACGAAAAAATTTGAGCAACTGGTAACGCTCTCCGCCGCAGGTATTCCAGAGTGGCTTGAGAAAGCAGAAAGCCTTAAAGGTGAATTTATTATTTTAGTGGCTGGCCGCCAAGCCAATGCCGATGAGGCTCCGGAGCATTCAATGTTATTGCTCTGGGCCAATGCATTGAACCCTTATTTAGGCAGCAAAGAAATTGCTGCTGTATTGGCACAAACGCTGGGGCTCAGCAAAAAGGAGGCATACCAGGTAGCGCTTGATGCTAAATCCCAAGATAAGGGGCAATAAAAAAGCTGGCGTATAGCCAGCTTTTTTATATGTACTAAAAATTATTTAGTAGCAGGGGCCTTAGGCTCTGGCAATTTACCGCCAGCAGAATTTGCCAAGTAGACAACTGCACGACCCAACTCATAATCACTGATATCAGCTGGATTTGCTCCGCCACGCGCCGGCATTGCACCTTTGCCTTTAATAACTGAAGTTAACAAGCCATCGTAGCCCTTACCTAGACGAGCACTCCAAGCGGCAGCATCACCAAACTTTGGCGCGCCCGCAGCACCACTTGCGTGGCATGCAGCACATACTGTTTTATATACCTGCTCACCAGTTTGTAATTCACGTGGTGCGCTAGCGTCTTTGAAATTCAATTGGGCAACAGGCTTAATCAAAGCCTCTGCAGAAGCCTCAGCATCTGTACGCTTGCCATTGTTTACAAACACCATCAGCAACAAAATAATAATCAGGGGCACAAAAAAGCTGGCAAACACCATGATGATCAGTTGTTTAGGGGACTTAATTAGGCTGCCGTGCGCTTCGCTCATAGGACTTTTATCGTTTGACGGGTTTAAGGGTTACTTTGCCGTGATTATAACGAGACCGGGAGGGTATAGGCACTTACAATGGCGTAGTTAGCGAATTTCCTACTGGCGCCCGTAGCTCAGTGGATAGAGTATTGGCCTCCGAAGCCAAGGGTCGCAGGTTCGATTCCTGCCGGGCGCACCAAAATAGGGGGGTTTTTGACCTACATCATGCGTAAATTCGTGAAAAAGGCTATCATTTGCACCTAACTTATTGATTCTTATCATGTCAAATCATCTAAATTCTGCACTCTCTGAGCCATCTATTGCCAATCCTTTGGCTCCTGATCTTCCATTGCCGCATCGAAAAGTCATTCGCAGCTGGCTGATCCCAATGGCTGAAGGGGAAACAGTAAAAGCAATCGCGCTTCTAGTATTAGATGCTGTTTTGTGGCTTGCCTGTATCGCTGGCACTATTTTTGTCGAAAGCATCCTCATCAAGATCATCTTGGGCTTGGTTGCTGGCTTTGTTACTGGCCGCATCTTTATCTTAGGTCATGATGCTTGCCACCAAAGCTACACTCCACACCGCGAACTCAACAAGGTATTGGGTCGCATTGCATTCCTGCCATCCTTAACCCCATATAGCTTATGGGATGTAGGCCATAATGTTGTTCACCACGGTCAAACTAACCTCAAGGGCTTTGACTTTGTCTGGGCTCCATTATCAAAAGCAGAGTTTGATGCCTTACCAGCATGGCGCAAAGGTTTAGAGCGCCTGTACCGAAGCGGCTGGGGCCCTGTTTTCTACTACCTCATTGAAATTTGGTGGAGACGTGAGTACTTCCCAAATGCCAAGAACAAACCAGGCGATCGCCCAATTTTCTTGAAAGACAATTTGCTAGTTACTGGCTTTGCCATCATCTGGATTGGCTGCCTTATTGCTGGCGCGCTTGCTACCGGCCAATCAGTTTGGCTCGGCCTGATTACTGGCTTTGTTGTTCCTTTCTTGTTCTGGAACGGAATGATTGGCTTTGTGGTCTATGTTCACCATACCCACCCAAAAGTTTCTTGGTACGACAAAAAGTCCGGGTGGTTACGCGCCCAGCCTTTTGTTTCAACCACGGTGCATTTGACCTTTAACTGGATCTGGGGCTCTTTAATGCACCACATCATGGAACACACTGCCCATCACGTAGATATGAGTGTTCCCCTATACCGCCTCCAAGAGGCTCAAAATACCCTGGAAACCATCCTTCCAGAGCGTATTTTTATACAAAAGTTCTCTTGGGCCTGGTATTTCGATACAGCACGTAAATGCAAGCTCTATGATTTCGAGAACAAGGCTTGGCTCGATTTTGACGGCAATAAAACGGCTGATTCAGTCAGAGTCGTCTTAAGCCCAGCCCCAGCGGGACAAAACGGGTAAAATAGATCTTCTGTACAAGATTTGGCTTACCCGGATTGCCCATGACTACCTCGACTCCAGCTGCTACCCAAGAAACCTCACAGAGCCTCAAGTTTTGCTCTTCATGCAGTCGCGAAAAGCGCCTGGAAGGCGGTACCTGGATTCCAACAAGCAATCGTAAGCAACGCTGGATTTGTGCAAGCTGCTTGTACAACCGCACACACCGTACTGGCTCTGCAAAAACCTAATTTCTCATTAGGCTTCACCAACTCAAGATTGATCAATCCCCAACATAGGGGTTTGTTTGGCGCTCTTTGCCAAACGTAGACATAGGCCCATGACCAGGAACAAACTGAACATCGTCACCTAATGGCCACAGTTTTGTTTTAATTGCATGAATTAAATCCGCGTGATTGCCGCGAGGAAAATCGGTTCTCCCGATTGAGCCCGCAAAAAGCACATCGCCCACCAGAGCTAAGCGATCTTCCTTATCAAAGAAAACAACATGCCCTGGCGTGTGGCCTGGACAATGCAAAACCTCTAAATCAACATTACCCACTTGCACATGATCGCCATCTTCTAGCCATCGCGTTGGTACAAATGCTTTTGCATGCCCAAAGCCAAAGCGCACAGTTTGTTCAGGCAATTGATCCAACCAAAACTGCTCATCTATTTGTGGGCCCTCAATAGGCACGCCCAATTGATCAGCTAAGTCCTTGGCTGCAGCACAATGGTCTAGATGGCCGTGAGTTAATAAAATCTTTTTAACGTTTCCGCCCAATTGTTTAACGCCATCCAAAATCTTGTCGATATCTCCGCCCGGATCAACCACTGCTGCATCGCCAGTTTCCTGGCAAACCAAGATAGAACAGTTTTGTTCAAATGGGGTAACAGGAACAATTCCTAATTTGATCGGCATAAATAGAAAACGCTTAAATTGATTAGCCACTAGTTTATGGCAAAGACGCTAGAATATATCTCACAGGATACACAATGAAAACTCAAGACACATTTAAATTCGCAGAATCACATGAATGGGCCAGCATCGAAGATGATGGACTCGTGTGGGTTGGTATTAGCAATCACGCACAAGAAGCTTTGGGTGATGTCATGTTTTTTCAAGCACCTAAGATTGGGCAACAAGTAAAACAAGGCGAGGCTATTGCTGCGATAGAGTCTGTTAAGGCGGCGAGCGATATTCATGCACCCATTAATGGCGAGATCGTCGCTCTCAATGAAGAGATGGATGCCAGCCCTGAAGTGGTGAATGAAAAGCCTTACGCAGTTTGGCTATTTAAAATTAAGCCGACATCAACAGAATCTCTGACTGCTAATCTCGATAGCTTAATGTCTCTTGCGCAATACGAATCTGGCCCAGGCGCTTAAATAGCAATCGGATCGCGCTCTACTAACCAGCGAATATGGGATGTTTTACTAATTCTTCCTGTTGAATCTTGGCGTAGTTCTTGATCAATCATTTCTAGCGCTTCTTGCAATAGCTTGCGATTACCAGATTCGATTAATAATTGGGCGCGCTCTGAGCCAGCAACCCTCATTACTGGCTTAGGCACTGGGTCATAGATCTTCAGCTCTTTAGTAATCATCCCTCTATTTCTCATACGAGCCTTCAGTTCATTTAAAAACTGAATTGCCTTATCTAGGCTCTTTCCCTCTGCATGGATGAGGGCTTGATAGGAGTAGGGCGGCAACTTCGCTTCCTCCCGCTCGGCAGCAGTAAAAGCTAAAAATCCATCTACGTCATGTCTTAATAAATATTGGAATACGGGTGATTCTGGATACTGGGTCTCGATATAAATATCACCGCCAGCTTCACCGCTGGTACCAGATCTGCCAGCGCGTCCAGCCACTTGAACCAACTGTGCAAATAATCTTTCAGCAGCTCTAAAGTCTGCAGAGTAGAGTCGACTGTCAGCATCCAAAACTGCAACCAATCCAATATTTTGATAATCATGTCCCTTGGCAATCATTTGAGTGCCAACAACAATATCTACATTGCCTTCGTGTATTTCCTGAAAGAGCGTCTCCGCCCCCTTGCTCTTTCTGCTCGAGTCTGTGTCTACCCTCAGCACTCTTGCCTTTGGCCACATTTGCTCAATAGCGTCTTCTAGTTTTTGTGTGCCATGGCCTAAGGTTTTTAAATCAGCGTTGCCACAATCTGGGCAAAAATGTGGAATCGGTTTTACTAGCCCACAGTGATGACAGCTCAATACCGATCTTTTTCCTAAAGCGCCTGCCTTATGCATCACCGTATAAGTGGAGCATTGAGTACATTTTGACAACCAATTACATGCCGAGCAACTCAGCACTGGAGCATAGCCTCGGCGATTAATTAAAATTAGGCTCTGCTTTTTTTCCGCAAGCGATTTACTAATTGCATTTGCAAGCGTTTTAGTAATGAGGCTTTTTTCCTTTGGAGCATCCGCATCGCCAGGGCTGAATTGACTTTGTGGGTCGCGTGTGTTGATTAAATGCACGCTGGGAAGACTTGCGCCCTGAGCGCGCTGATCCAAACGAATGTATTCATAGCGACCCGACTGAGCTGCGAGCCAAGTTTCTAGTGATGGTGTTGCCGATGAAAGCAGGATAGGAATTTTTTGGTCATGCGCCCTCCATATTGCTAAATCTCTTGCTGAATATCGCGTACCATCTTGCTGTTTATACGATGGGTCATGCTCCTCGTCGACTACGATAGCGCGCAAGTTTGGCATCGGAGTTAATGCTGCCAACCTTGTTCCTAGAATAATTTGTGCTTTGCCAGTCATTGCCTCATACCAAGCAACGCCTCTCTTCTTTTCACTGACACCACTATGTAACACTGCCATCTTTTTATCTGGGAAATATGCGCTTACTCGCCTCTCTAGTTGCGGTGTTAAGTTGATTTCTGGCACCAGCAATAAGACCTGCGCACTTTCATCATTGAAGATACTTGTTAGCCAATTTAGGAAGACCGCTGTTTTGCCGCTCCCCGTCTGACCCTGCAATAAGATCGCTCTAAATTGTTTTTCTTTTTCGCCATTTGCAACTAATTGCTGAAGGGCCATTTGTTGATTTGGGTTCAATTGATCTTGCGTAATCAACCCCTCTGGAACTGCATCAATCTTTTTTTTGTTCTTCTTTTCTGCTGATGCTAATTTTTCTGGGATCTTTTCCCAATCGTCAGCTTTTTTCCACATCTGTGGAATAACGGGCAGGATGGTTTCACCTAGGGCGTGGATGTAATACTGGCTTGCGAAATTCATTAATCGCAGCAGGGCTGGATCAAATGGCGGAAGGGGGGCAAGGCGCTCTACAGCTTTTAGTTTTGCCAGATCATACTCGGAGTGACTGCTAACTTTGCTTACCAAGCCTACTATTTTTGATCTGGCAAAAGGCACCTCGACGACATGACCAATTGCTGGCAATTTGCCTAATTTTTGAGCATCCCATAGATAGTCGAAGCCCTGAGCCAACGGCTTATCTACAACTACTTGCACAACGATGGGTTTGGACGTCATTCGCTAAATTTTCTGTCTTACCCTGTGGATAAGTCTGTGGATATCATTCTTTGCTTTATGTCTCTGAGTTCATTTTATAGGAATGCCATCTGGTATGGAAAATTAGTATTTTATTAATTTTCTATATAAATCAATAGCTTAAATTGATTACTAAATGTGAAAGTTCATATTTCTCACGAATCTCACTGTATTTATGATTTTGCACATTTCTGTGCATAACTTTTGCCAAAATATCTGCAAAAGTTAGCAATTACTTGTGCTTATTGCTTTGCCCGCAGGGCTTTTGACCTAGAGATTACAGCCTCGGAGAGAGCCGTCACGCTTTCAGGCGGGGTAAATTGGTTAATGCCATGCCCTAAATTAAAGACATGGCCATCAAGTGCATGTAATCCCGATTTTAAGGCTGGGGCGCTGGCCAAGTCGTCCAAAAGACCTTCCGCTGCTGAAGCAATTTTCTTTGGCTCTGAAAACAAAATCAGTGGATCTAAATTGCCCTGCAGAGCTAAAGGCTTCTTAATATCTAAGAGTTGCTTACGAGCGCGACTTAATCGCATAGTCCAGTCAATCGCGATAACATCAGCGCCAACTTGAGCCATATCATTCAACCAAATACCGCCGCCTTTAGTAAACATGATGATTGGGATCTTGCGTCCCTCATGTTCGCGCGGCAGCAATGCGATAACTTTTTGCATGGCCGCTAAAGACATGCGCTGATACCAACCATCAGGAAGCAAACCTCCCCAAGTATCAAAAATCATCAGCGCTTGTGCGCCAGCTTTTACCTGCTCAATTAAATAAGCGGCTACTGACTGCACATTAATTTCAAGAATATGTTCCAGCAAATCAGGGCGGCTAAACATCATCGTCTTGGCATGACGGAAGTCATCAGAGCCAGAACCATCAATCATGTAGCAAGCCAGCGTCCACGGGCTTCCAGAGAATCCAATCAAGGGTACGCGCTGCTTGCCATCCTGAATCAAAGCTTTACGAATTTCAGAGACAGCATCAAAAACATATTTAAGCTGATCCATATCCGCAACACATAACTTCTTCACCGCCTCTTCAGTTCGAAGTGGATGATCAAAGCTAGGCCCTTCGCCCGCTGTAAATTTCAAACCCAAACCCATTGCATCGGGGATGGTCAAAATGTCAGAGAACAAAATTGCTGCGTCTAGTGGATAACGGTCCAATGGCTGGAGCGTTACTTCGGTAGCGTAGGCTGGATTTTTAGCAAGGCCAAGAAAGCTTCCGGCTCTTGCACGAGTAGCGTTGTACTCAGGTAGGTAGCGGCCCGCTTGGCGCATGAGCCAAAGCGGTGTTTGATCAACCGCTTCGCCCAAGCAGGCTTTTAAAAACCGATCATTTAACAACAAGGAGATGACCGGCTCTTACTTTTTACGACGGAAACGAGCAATTGCTGCAAGCTGTGCTGCTGCCATTGCAAACTCTGATTGAGCCAAGGCCAAATCAAAGTCTGTTCCGCGATTTTGCATTGCTTCTTCAGCGCGCTTCTTAGCTTCGTTAGCTTTAGCTTCATCTAAATCATGGCCGCGAATAGCAGTGTCTGCCAATACAGTGACATGATCAGGCTGAACTTCTAAATAGCCACCCGCAACGAATACAAACTCTTCATCACCATCAGCTTTTTCAATACGAACTGAACCTGGACGAATGCGTGTAATCAAAGGAGTGTGGCCGCGCAAAATACCGAGCTCACCATTTTCACCAGGAAGCGCAACAAACTTGGCTTCACCGCTGAAAATAGATTGCTCAGCACTTACTACATCGACGCGTATGGTTGACATAATTTCCCTAGATGAGTTCGATTAAAGCTTCTTAGCTTTCTCGATGGCTTCATCAATTGAACCCACCATGTAGAACGCTTGCTCAGGCAAGTGATCCAATTCACCGCTGCAAATCATTTTGAAACCACGGATAGTTTCTTTCAATGGAACGTATTTGCCTGGTGAACCAGTAAACACTTCAGCAACGTGGAAAGGCTGGGACAAGAAACGTTGAATCTTACGTGCACGTGACACAGCTAATTTGTCTTCTGGTGACAACTCGTCCATACCCAAAATAGCAATAATGTCGCGCAACTCTTTGTAGCGTTGCAATGTCATTTGAACTTCACGAGCAACTTCATAGTGCTCTTGACCAACCACTTGTGGATCAAGCTGACGGCTAGTTGAATCCAATGGATCAACCGCTGGGTAGATACCCAAAGCAGCAATATCACGTGACAACACAACTGTGGAGTCTAAGTGTAAGAAGGTTGTTGCTGGTGATGGATCGGTCAAGTCATCCGCAGGAACGTAAACGGCCTGAATAGAGGTAACAGAACCAGTCTTAGTTGAAGTAATACGCTCTTGCAACTTACCCATTTCTTCTGCCAAAGTAGGTTGATAACCCACAGCTGAAGGCATACGACCTAACAACGCTGATACCTCAGTACCTGCGAGTGTGTAACGGTAGATGTTGTCAACGAAGAACAAAATGTCACGGCCTTCATCACGGAACGCTTCAGCCATTGTCAAACCAGTCAACGCTACGCGCAAACGGTTGCCAGGAGGCTCGTTCATCTGACCGAACACCATCGCCACTTTGTCGATAACGTTAGATTCTTTCATCTCGTGGTAGAAGTCATTACCTTCACGAGTACGCTCACCAACACCAGCAAACACAGATAAACCTGAGTGTTGCTTAGCGATGTTGTTAATCAATTCCATCATGTTCACGGTCTTACCAACACCAGCGCCACCGAACAAGCCAACCTTACCGCCTTTAGCAAACGGGCAAACTAAGTCAATAACCTTAATACCGGTTTCTAACAAGTCAACGGAAGGAGATAGTTCATCAAACTTTGGTGCTGGCTGGTGAATAGCGCGACGCTCTTCAGTAGCAATCGGACCTGCATCATCAATTGGGCGACCTAAAACGTCCATGATGCGTCCCAATGTTGCTGGACCAACAGGAACAGAAATTGGACCACCAGTAGATTTCACTTCCATGCCGCGACGCAAACCATCGCTTGCACCCATGGCAATCGCGCGAACTACGCCGTCACCAATCTGTTGTTGCACCTCAAAGGTCAAACCTTTTTCAGCAAATGATTTTTCGCCGCTATCAACTAATGTCAATGCATCATAAATGTTTGGCATTTTGTCGCGTGGGAACTGAATGTCCACCACTGGACCGATACACTGCACGATATTTCCGTTACTCATCGCATTTCTCCGCTTTTAATTCCTGAATTCTTTCGTATTCCTAAACGCTGACCGCTTAAACAGCAGCCGCTCCGCCAACAATCTCTGACAACTCTTTAGTAATAGCAGCCTGTCGTGTTTTGTTGTATTCCAATTGCAATTCGCCGATCACATTCTTCGCATTATCTGAAGCGGCCTTCATTGAGACCATCCGTGCAGATTGCTCTGAAGCCATATTTTCAGCAACAGCTTGATAAATCATTGCCTCTACGTAACGCTTGAGCAGTCCATTCAAAATAGACTCTGCATCTGGTTCGTAGATGTAATCCCAAGAATTTCCTGCTTTCTCTTCTGGAGTTAATGCTGCTGGCTCCAGTGGCAAGAGTTTTTCTAAAACAGGCTCTTGTTTCATTGCGTTAACAAAGCGGGTGTATGCCAAATAAACAGCATCAATCTCGCCGCGCTCAAACGCTTCCAACTGGGCAGTGATTGCGCCAATCAAAACATCCATATGTGGCGTGTCGCCAATCTGAATTGTTTGAGAAATGAGTTTTGCTTTAGAACGATTTAAAAACTGGAGGCCTTTTGAACCGATGGCAGTGTATTCAATGCCAACATTGCTGCCTTCCATATCGCGCACTTGGTTTGCAATCAGACGCAATACGTTGGTATTCAAACCACCGCACAAACCTTTGTCTGTTGTAACCAAGATCGTGCCAATTTTCTTCACTTCGCGAGTTGCCATGTATGCAGGGCGGAACTCAGGATTTGCTTTGGAAAGATTGGCAACAATTTCACGAATTTTTTCGGCATATGGGCGCGCATTACGCATGCGCTCTTGGGCACGACGCATCTTGGATGCGGCGACCATTTCCATTGCCTTCGTGATCTTGCGCGTGTTTTGCACGCTCTTGATCTTAGATCGTATCTCTTTTGTGCTTGCCATGATTTATGCGAGCCCTCTTAGAAAGAGGCTGAACGCTTGTAATCCTCAATTGCGGCACGCAAAGCAGCTTCGTCATCTTTGCTCAAATCTTTTGTATCTTCGATACGGCCAACTAAATCAGCGTATTTAGATTTCAAATGATCTTGCAAACCTTTTTCGAATGGCAATACGTTCTTCACTTCGAGGTCATCAAAATAACCGTTATTCACAGCGTAGAGTGAAGCTGCCATTTCCCAAACCTGCAAAGGCTTGTACTGAGCTTGCTTACACAATTCTGTAACACGACGACCTCGCTCTAACTGCTTACGAGTTGCTTCGTCAAGGTCAGAAGCGAACTGCGCAAACGCTGCCAATTCACGGTACTGTGCCAAGTCGGTACGAATACCGCCAGACAATTTCTTAATGACTTTAGTTTGAGCTGCACCACCAACACGTGACACAGAAATACCGGCGTTAATCGCAGGACGTACACCCGCGTTAAACAAGTCAGTTTCCAAGAAGATCTGACCGTCGGTAATCGAAATTACGTTAGTTGGAACGAATGCAGAAACGTCACCGGCCTGAGTTTCAATAATTGGCAATGCAGTCAAAGAACCTGTCTTACCTTTTACTGAACCATTTGTAAATTTCTCTACGTATTCAGCGTTTACACGAGCAGCGCGCTCTAACAAACGTGAGTGGAGGTAGAACACGTCGCCAGGGTAAGCTTCGCGGCCTGGTGGGCGACGCAAGAGCAAAGAAATCTGACGGTATGCAACAGCTTGTTTTGTTAAATCGTCATAAACGATCAATGCGTCTTCGCCACGGTCACGGAAGTATTCGCCCATTGTGCAACCAGCATATGCTGAGAGGTATTGCATCGCTGCAGACTCAGAAGCACTTGCAGCAACAACAACGGTGTATTCCATTGCGCCTAGCTCTGTGAGCTTACGAACAACGTTAGCAATAGTAGAAGCTTTTTGACCAATCGCAACGTAAACGCAATAAACGCCTTTACCTTTTTGGTTAATGATTGCGTCAACCGCAACAGCTGTCTTACCTGTTTGACGGTCACCAATGATCAACTCGCGCTGACCACGGCCGATTGGAACCATTGCATCAATCGCCTTCAAACCAGTTTGAACTGGCTGGCTAACAGATTGACGAGCGATAACGCCTGGAGCAACTTTTTCGATAAAGTCAGTCAACTTAGTATTGATTGGGCCTTTGCCATCAATCGGTTGACCGAGTGCGTTTACAACGCGACCGAGCAACTCTGGACCAACTGGAACTTCCAAAATGCGGCCAGTACATTTAACTGGGTCGCCTTCTTTAATGTGGGTGTACTCACCCAACACTACAGCACCAACTGAATCACGCTCAAGGTTCAACGCGAGGCCGATTGTGTTGTTAGGGAATTCCAACATTTCGCCCTGCATAACACCAGACAAGCCATGTACGCGGCAAATACCGTCGGTCACTGAAATTACAGTGCCTTCGTTGCGAAGCTGGGAATCAACACCCATTTCGCTAATTCGGCTTTTGATCAGTTCACTGATCTCGGAAGGGTTGAGTTGCATTACTTACTCCTGGGTCTTATTTCGTATGTTCTTAATAGGGATAACTTATGCGCCAAGACTTGCTTGCATTTGAGCTAACTGTGCCTTAACTGAACTATCCAATACTTCATCTCCAACTTGAATGCGAACTCCGCCAATCAACGCAGGATCTACTTGAATAGTTGGGCGCAATTCTTTACCCCCAAAGCGCTTCTTCAAACTTGACAACAAATCATTCAACGCAGAACCCTCTAATGGGAATGCGCTAGTAATCATTACTTCTGCTGCACCTTCGCTCTGATTTTTCATTGCCTCAAATTGACGAGCAATTTCAGGAATGGCAGATAAACGATGGTTTTGATTTACAAGACTTAAAAAGCTTGCAACTTTGCCGTCCAGCTTTGTCTTCACCATGCCGGAAAGCAATTTGCTTAAATCATCTGCAGATACTTTTGGATTGTTTGATAAAGCAGCAACCTCTGGCAATGCAGCTAGCTGCGCCAATTCATTTAACTGCTCTAAACAAGAAGCAAGCTCAGCAGGCTTGGCACTTTGAAAAAGTGCTTCAGCATAAGGGCGTGCAATAGTGGCTAATTCAGCCATATCAAAGTTCTGCCTTTAGTTGATCAAGCAATGTGCCATGGGCTTTTGCATCAACTTCACGACGCAAAATTTGCTCGGCACCTTTAACAGCCAACACTGCAACTTCAGCGCGCAACACTTCACGCGCACGAGTAACTTGTTGATCTGCATCTTGCTTAGCTTGAGAAATAATGCGGGCTGCTTCAGCTTGTGCGTTGACGCGAATTTCTTCAGCGGACATTTGTGCACGTTTTTCTGCTTCTGCAACACGCTGCACACCCTCTTGGCGTGCTTTATTTAATTCTTGCTCTGCTTCATTGCTTGCTAATGCGAGTGCTTCTTTACCGCGCTCGGCAGCAGCTAAGCCGTCAGCAATTTTGCTTGAACGCTCATCTAACGCCTTAACTAGCGGTGGCCACACAAAGCGTGCAACAACCCACCATAAGACGAAGAAAACGATCATTTGCGCGAATAGGGTCGCGTTCAGATTCACGATATTCCTTTCAGTATTGTTGAGAACGGTTGGATGACCCGATGGTCATCCACGCCAAAACAATTACTTGATAACTGCGAGCAGTGGGTTTGCGAAAGCAAACAACATTGCAACACCAACGCCGATCAAGAACGCAGCGTCGATCAAACCAGCCAAGAGGAACATCTTAGTTTGGAGTGGCTCCATCAATTCTGGTTGACGTGCACAAGCTTCGATGTACTTGCCGCCCATCAATGCAATACCTAAACAAGCACCGATCGCGCCGAGGCCGATGATGATGCCGATAGCGATTGCTGTGAAACCTTGAATGTTTGCGAGAAATTGTTGCATGTTGCTGACTCCTGAAGTTAAAGAGATAAGTTAAAAATAAAAAATCTTAGTGGTGGCTATGCGCTTGCCCGATGTAAACCAAGGTCAACATCATGAAAATAAAGGCTTGCAACAAAATTACCAAAATGTGGAAGATGGCCCAAGCTGATCCAGCAATAACATGACCCACCAATCCGAACAGGGATAAATCTAAATTAAATGTCCAAACGCTACCTAGCAAGGCAATCAACAAGAAAACTAACTCGCCGGCATACATGTTGCCGAATAGTCGCATTCCCAATGAAACGCCTTTGGCAAGATATTCGATGATGTTCAAAGCAAGGTTAAATGGGGCCAGGTACCACTTCGCACCAAATGGGGCAGAAACCAGCTCATGCAAGAAGCCGCCAAAACCTTTTACCTTGAAGCTGTAAAAGAAAACTAAAAGCAAGACAGACATGGACATACCCATCGTTGCATTCAGGTCGGTTGTTGGAACAACCTTATGGTGCGGAACATGCACACCAAAACTTTCAATGAAATGATTTACGCCCAAAACCCAATCCACAGGGATTAAATCGAGGGTATTCAAAAGAATGATCCAGAAGAAAACAAATAGTGCGAGCGGCGCAATGAAAGAGCGATCGCCATGAACAATGCTCTTAGATTGAGTCTCTGCCATTTCAACAATCATTTCTACGAAACATTGGAAACGGCCTGGTACACCCGGAGTTGCACGACGTGCTGCAATCAACAAAATAAATACAGCGAGCAAGCCCATGGCTGATGCCCAAAAAATAGTATCTAAATTGATGATGCTGAAATCAATGATGGACGTCTGTGGTCCACCTGTATTGTTGAGGTTTTGTAAGTGCTCAGAAATGTACGCTGTTGGCGTCATTTGCTCGGCTGCCGCGTGGGCTTGGTTTACTTCGCTAGACATCTCTTAACTAGTCCTTTGGTTCAATCTCATTTATTACTATTAGCGCCACAACCACGCTAGCCACACACACTTAAGGGCAAGCACATAAGTCACCAATAAAGGGACCCAAAGCACGCCCGGGACCCAATATGCAGTCCCTATAAACAGCATCAGAGTAAAGACGATTTTGATAAATTCGCCCGAAACCAATGCTGCCAAATAATTACCTGGGTTCAATATCTGCGTTTTTTTTGCAAACTCTAGCCTGATTAAAAACAAGGCCGAAGGCAAGACGCTAATTAAACCACCTAAAAAGGCCGACTGAGTATAAAGGCTTACCCCTACCGGCTCCCCAAAAATCGACCAAATCGCCATACTGAGCGCGGTAAGCGCTACTTGCGCGGCCAAAATCTTCCAAGGTGACAGCGGGGGATGCTTAAGAGCGTTACCAGCTTGCAACGCCGTCATTTCCGCTTTACTTAAAACCCGATATACCTCTTCCTCGGGCTCATCCCAGTCATTTGCCTCAGAAAATCGATTTTTTTGAGGAATCAATTTAGCCCCGTGAGTTTAATGTGTGCAGTGCAATAGGTCAAATGGTTTAGGGTCATTTCTGAAGACTTTTAGGCCTCAACACCCAGCTTTTTCAGCAAAGAATCCAGCTCGTCGAATTGGCTAAAGCGGATTCTGAGCTCGCCACCCTTACCCTTAAACTTAAATTCTGCGTTTAAACCTATCAAATCAGCAATTTCTTGGGTTAAACGGCGCATGTCTGGGTCACGGCTAGGCGCGCCCCCTTCAAGCTTCGTTTTGGCCTTTTTGTCTCCAATCTGACCCCCGGCAAGAGCCAGGGCAGTAGACATTCTTTCAGCCTCCCGAACAGATAAGCCTTGAGCGGCAATTCTTTGCGCCAACGCGACTTGACTAGCTCCAGGCAGAGGCAATAAAGCGCGGGCGTGGCCCATATCAATATCGCCCGCTAAAAGCATCGCCTGCACTGGCTTTGCCAGTTGATTTAAACGCAATAAATTAGTTACAGCACTCCGCGACTTACCCACCGCTTTTGCTGCTTGCTCATGTGTGAAACCAAACTCTTCAATCAACCTTGCGAGACCCTGAGATTCTTCCAGCGGATTCAAATCCTCGCGCTGCATATTCTCAACCAAAGCCATTGCTGCAGCAGCTTGATCGTTTGCGCCAGAAACTAAAACAGGCACCTCTTTTAAACCCGCCAAAGTTGCCGCACGAAACCGACGCTCGCCTGCAATAATTTCGTATTTGCCCGGAGCAACCAAACGCACCAACAATGGTTGCATCACACCTTGCTCGCGAATACTTTCAGCCAACTCTTGTAATGCGCCCACTTCCATTTTCTGACGCGGCTGATATTTACCAGCCTGCAATGCGGTTAATGGCAAACGATTAACTTCCGCTGTAGTTTCTTTTTGAGCCTTGTCGCCAAGCAATGCTTCCAGTCCGCGACCTAAACCTTTTTTCTTTATTGCAACCATAATGATTTTCTCGTTCCTGGGTTTTACATTTGCTTAATGCGCTCAATCATCTCAGCGCCAAACTCTAAGTAAGCCTTAGCGCCACGTGATGACTTATCAAACGCCACCCCAGGAAGCCCATAGGACGGGGCCTCGGCCAGGCGGACGTTGCGGGGAATAATGCTCTTAAATACTTTGTCACCAAAGTGCTCAAGCAATTGATCGGAAACTTGTTGTTGCAATGTCATGCGCGCATCAAACATCACGCGCAACAATCCAATGATCACCAAATCAGGATTTAAGTTTGCATGCACTTGTTTGATAGTGTTAACCAAATCCGACAGTCCTTCTAATGCAAAATATTCACACTGCATTGGTACGATCACGCCGTTCGCCGCGCACAATCCATTTAACGTTAACAAAGATAGTGCAGGGGGACAATCAATCAAAATAAAATCGTAGTCATTCGCTACGAGTGAAAGCGCATCTTTCAATCGTTGTTCGCGAGAATCTAAATCCACTAACTCAATTTCTGCACCAGCTAAATCACGATTCGCTGGCAACACGTCATAGCCAGAACTCTCACAACGTATCGCAGATTCTTTCACTGATGTAAGACCAATCAACACTTGATACACCGTGTTATTAAGATCTGCCTTTTCAATTCCAGATCCCATTGTGGCGTTACCTTGTGGATCCAAATCTACCAATAAAACACGCTGCTGATGTCCGGCTAAACCAGCGGCCAAATTAACAGCAGTGGTTGTCTTCCCAACACCGCCTTTTTGATTCGCGATACAAAATATTTTGGCCATAGTTTTTCTTAAAAAAGTGGTGCTTTAAAGGGGTAATTTTCTCACGGGGGCTAAGACCAAAAGTCGGCGCTCAACCGCCAAATTTGGGATGTGCAAGGGCTCGTCGGCCACCAATCTCCAGCTGTCCATACAAACATCCTGCAACTCTTCATCCGCACGTTTAGCCTTCATCGCAAATACCATGCCATTGGGCTTGAGAAGGGGCAGGGAAAGCTCTAGAAAATGGGCAAGATTTGTAAACGCCCTAGAAATCACAGCATCAAAGTGTCCCGGCTGTGATTTAGCCACCGCTTCGACTCGCTCACTCAAGACTTGAATATTCTTTAGGCCCAACTTGCCGCGTACGTGTTGCAAGAACGCCGTTTTTTTGCGGATAGCCTCAATCAAGGTCACATGCCACTCAGGCTGCAGGATGGCGATAGGGATTGCTGGCAAACCACCGCCCGAACCAAGGTCTGCAATTTTGGGGTTTTTTAAATCCAAAAATTGACGCATCACGGGTAAAACTGTAATAGAATCAATAAGATGCAATCGTACTGAGTTCTTTTCGCCCTCAATTGCAGTCAAGTTGTGCACCTGATTCCAGCGACCCATTTCCTGCAAAAAGAGCTCTAAATCTCCAATATTCTCAAGGCTGAGATTGAGGCCCAAACCCTCAATCCCCAATGAAACCAAGTCATTACTCATGGGTTTCTTCTTGGGTACGGCCTAAGCCTTTTTTAAGGTGTACCAGTAGCAGCGAGAGAGCTGCCGGCGTCACACCAGAAATTCTGCCAGCCTGACCCAGGGTGCCAGGCTTATGAAGATTCAGTTTTTGCTGCACCTCTTTAGATAGGCCGAGCACCTGGGTGTAGTCCAAAGACTCAGACAAAGGAAAGCTCTCGTTATGCTCTTGACGAGCAATCTCAACTGCCTGCCTATCTATATAACCTTGATATTTAATAGAAATTTCAACCTGATCGCTAATTTGCTGCGCCAAACCCAAGTCATCGTCTAGCGCTCCTGGCGACCAAAGGCCGTCGGCCAAACTGGTGACCGCCTCATAAGTGATGCCAGGGCGTCGCAAAAGATCAGCCAAACTACACTCGTGCGATAAGTCTTGGCCTAAAAGCTCAGAAACAGCCTTTGCTGAGCCATGCTTTGGTCCAATCCAAATATCTTGCAAGCGGGATGTTTCACGTGAAACAGCTTCTTGTTTTCTGCAAAACGTATTCCAGCGGTAGTCATCCACCAAGCCAAGCTCACGGCCAATGGTGGTTAGACGCAAATCCGCATTGTCTTCGCGCAAGCTAAGGCGGTATTCTGCGCGGCTTGTAAACATACGGTAAGGCTCCTGAACGCCCAAAGTAATCAGGTCATCCACCAAAACACCAATATAGGACTCACTTCGCTTGGGTAACCAAGGCTCCTTGCCCTGTGCCGCCAGACCAGCGTTAATACCAGCAAGCATGCCCTGTGCTGCAGCCTCTTCATAACCTGTAGTGCCATTAATCTGACCGGCAAAGTACAGGCCGGCAATCGCCTTGGTTTCCAAACTATGGCGTAAGTGGCGTGGATCAAAGAAATCGTACTCAATTGCATAACCAGGGCGCACAATCACCGCTGACTCTAAGCCCCGAATGCTTCGCACCAAACTCCACTGAACATCAAAGGGGAGGCTAGTAGAGATTCCGTTAGGATAAAACTCGTTTGTTGTTAAACCCTCGGGCTCTAAGAAGATCTGATGGCTATTTCTGGAGGCAAAACGATGAATCTTGTCCTCAATAGAGGGACAGTAGCGGGGGCCAACACCCTCAATCACCCCCGTATACATTGGCGAACGATCTAGACCACCGCGAATAATGTCGTGTGTTTGCTCGTTGGTATGGGAAATCCAGCAGGGGACTTGCTTTGGGTGCTGCTCGGGTCGACCCAAATAAGAGAAGACCGGCACTGGATCTAAGTCGCCGGGCTGCTCCAACATGACTGAGAAATCAATAGTGCGGCCATCAATCCGAGGGGGTGTGCCCGTCTTTAATCTTCCCTGAGGAAGTTTCAACTCTTTTAACCTGGCTGACAAAGAAACGGCTGCTGGATCACCGGCTCGACCACCAGCGTAATTATTTAAGCCGACATGGATCTTTCCATCCAAGAAGGTGCCAGCCGTTAAGACCACTTTCTTGGCCATAAACTTCAGACCCATTTGGGTAACCACACCCTGGACCTCATCACCCTGGACCAGCAAGTCATCAACCGCAGCTTGAAAAAGGGTCAGGTTTTCCTGATTCTCAAGGCGTCGGCGAATCGCTGCCTTATATAAAACTCGATCGCCTTGCGCTCGAGTCGCGCGGACAGCAGGGCCCTTGCTCGAATTCAATATCCGAAACTGAATACCAGCCTCATCAGTAGCCGCCGCCATGGCGCCACCCATAGCATCAATTTCTTTAACTAAGTGGCCTTTGCCAATCCCACCAATTGAGGGATTACAGCTCATGGCACCTAAATTCTCAATGCTGTGAGTAATAAGAAGAGTGTCACATCCCATGCGCGCAGCCGCAAGGGCAGCCTCAGTCCCAGCGTGACCGCCGCCAACCACAATGACATCGAAGTTCTTTGAATAACGCATGATTTGCCTCAGATAGGGCGATGATCATAGCATTTTGTGGGTTTCACGTGAAACAAATGCATGCCAAAACAATAAAAAATGTGGTCGTTATTTCATAACCCATTGATTTAATTAGTTTTTTATAAAAATCGTAGGGACTATTGGGGTTAAATGCACCATCGAAATGGGCAGGGAAGATCATTAAATGAGTACGGCGCCGAAGCGCCGCACTAAAAGCGAATAAGAAAAAAACTAAATCAATTTTTCTTCTTAAAGAGGTGAGTAATCTCGCCAACAACACCGCGACGGAATGCCAAGACACAAATTACAAAAATGAATCCGGTTGCAATAGTGCTCCATGATCCGATGTTGGCTAAATAGTTTTGCAAACCAACCACAATGCCGGCGCCAACTACTGGGCCAAGGATAGTTCCCATGCCACCAAGCAGGGTCATTAAAACAACTTCTCCAGACATGTGCCAATGAACATCGGTCAATGTTGCCAGTTGGAAGACGAGGGTCTTCAAAGAACCAGCAAGACCGGCAAGTGCAGCTGAAATCACAAAAGAGATTAGCTTGAAACGATCAACGTCGTAACCCAAAGAAACTGCACGCGGCTCATTTTCACGAATGGCTTTTAAGACCTGACCAAAGGGGGAGTGCACCGTACGAACTATCAACGCAAATCCAAGCAAGAAAACGGCAAGCACAAAGTAATACATGCTGACATCATCTTTTAAATCAATCAGACCAAATAACATTCCGCGCGGAACACCCTGAATACCATCTTCACCACCTGTGAAGGGGAGTTGAACTGCCAAGAAGTAAACCATCTGGGAGAGTGCAAGCGTCACCATCGCAAAATAAATGCCTTGCCTACGAATGGCTAAAGAGCCAATCAGAAAGCCTAAGATGCCGGAGCCCAAAACACCCAGCACAATGCCGAACTCCGGAGATAGGCCAGCCTCTTTACATAGATAGGCGGTGATATAAGCGGAAGTTCCAAAGAATGCTGCGTGTCCAAAAGAAAGAAGCCCCGTGAATCCCAACAACAAATTAAAGGCGCAAGCGAAGAGGGCAAAACACAAAACCTTCATTGCAAAAACTAAATAAATAAAATCTTGGAATGGAAGTAGTAGGGCAATTAAAACCAGGATGGCGTAAAGCAGTTTTGTTTTTGAGTTCACTTATTTCTCCCGGCCGAAAAGTCCAGCAGGACGAATGAGCAACACGATTGCCATGATCACAAAAATTACTACGCCAGATGCTTCCGGATAAAAAACTTTGGTTAGACCTTCGATCAAACCCAAAGCAAGGCCAGTCAAAATAGAGCCCATGATGGAGCCCATGCCACCAATCACAACAACTGCGAAAACCACAATGATGAGGTTTGAACCCATCAATGGGTTCACTTGAAAAATGGGTGCCGCTAAAACACCAGCAAAACCAGCAAGGCCAACGCCGTAGGCATAAGCCAAAGAAATCATTAAGGGCACGTTGATACCAAATGCCTGAAGTAGTTTTGGATTCTCAGTACCAGCGCGAAGATAGGCGCCCAACTTGGTTCTCTCAATCACATACCAAGTAGAGAAGCAAACCACCAAGGAAGCTACAACAACCCACAAACGGTACTTGGGCAAAATAATACCAATTGACTCCAGCGGGATGGCGCCTTGTAATAACTCTGGCGCAGGATAACTCTCACCTGAAATGCCATACCAGTGGCGGAACATGCCCTCAATAATGAGCGCTAAACCGAAAGTTAATAACAAACCATAAAGGTGATCAAGGTGATAAAGACGCTTGAGCATTGTGCGCTCAAGAATCAAGCCGAATCCCGCCATCACCAAGGGCACCAGAATTAATGCAAACCAGTAATTAATTGAGAACTCAGGAAAGCCCAACCACTGACCAACCTGCGTCAAACCAATCCATGCAACGAATGCGCCCATTGTGTACTGTGCGCCATGCGAAAAATTGATGATGTTAAGTAGGCCAAAGATAATGGCCAAACCCAAACTCAAAATGGCATAGAAGGAGCCATTAATAAGCCCCACCAAGAGCTGAGCGACCAGCCCTTGTGGGGTAATTCCAAGAAGTTCAAACATACTTAGCTAGAAACTAATTACTTGTTAGTAACCAGCTTGCATCGTGACAATGAAAGTGGTTGTGTTGCCTCAGCAGCAGGAATCACCGCCTTGACGTTGTAATAATCCCATGGGCTCTTAGATTCAGAAGGCTTCTTCACTTCAAGCAAATACATATCGTGCTCAAACTTACCATCAGCGCGGATTTTTCCTTTAAATAAACCATCATCAATGTTGGTAGATTTCAAGGCCTTCATTACCGCTTGAGTATCGTCAGTGCCGGCTTTTTGTACTGCGGTTAAATAGGCAAGAACGGATGAGTAAACACCGGCCTGAACACTGGTAGGCATGCGCTTGTGTTGCAAGATAAAGCGCTTAGAGAATGCGCGAGTCTTGTCATCTTTATCCCAGTAGAAGCCCTCGGTTAAATACATGCCTTGTGCGGCATTCAAACCTAAAGAGTGAACATCGGAGATAAACATGAGTAAAGGCACTACAGTTTGCTTTTTGTTGATACCAAACTCTGAAGCCTGCTTCACTGAGTTAATAGTATCTTGACCGGCATTAGCCAACGCCACAACATCGGCACCGCTGGCTTGAGCCTTCAAGAGGTATGAAGAGAAGTCGCTGTTAGGAAATGGGTGTTTACTGGTTCCCAACACTTTTCCACCGTTAGCATTAACAACGTTGGTTGAATCTTTCTCTAAAGCTGCGCCGAAAGCGTAGTCAGCCGTAAGGAAGTACCAATTTTTCTTGCCCTGCTTTACAACAGCCTTAGCCGTACCATTTGAAAGTGCATAAGTATCGTAAGTCCAATGCACATTATTGGCGGTACACTTTTCATTCGTGATTGGCAAAGAAGCTGCGCCAGAAACTAAAGTGATTTTATTTTTTTGTTCTGCCACTTCCATTACCGCAAGCGCAACGTTGGTAGACACCAACTCAACAATCACATCAACGCCATCTTTGTCGTACCACTCGCGCGCTTTATTTGCGGCGATATCTGCCTTGTTTTGATGATCAGCACTAACCAACTCAATCTTCTTACCAATAACTGTGCCGTCTTTTGAGAAGTCAGCGATTGCCATTTTTGCTGCAATCACGGCACCAGGGCCAGCCAAATCTGAATAGGTTGAGGACAGATCAGTTAACACACCAATCTTAATTACATCCCCACTAACTTTAGAGGTTTGCGCGAATGCTGGATTTGAACCAAAAAAGGTTGCAGCCACCAGACATGCAGTAATTTGCTTTAACTTCATTTATGTCTCCTATAAATAACTACTAAACACCAAGATACTCATTTAATAAACTTGCTTTTTCAGTCAACTCGTTTTGATTCACCACCTCAACCACACTGCCGTGCTCAACCACATAATGGCGATCGGCCAAAGGTGCAGCAAAGCGGAAATTTTGCTCGACCAACACAATGGTGAACCCCTTATTTCGCAAACTAGTTACCACCTCACCCAACTTTTGAACAATCACGGGGGCTAAACCTTCAGTAATTTCATCTAGCAATAAAAGTTTTGCGCCTGTTCTTAAAATACGCGCCATTGCGAGCATTTGCTGCTCACCACCAGACAACCTTGTGCCGGGGCTATTGCGGCGCTCATAAAGGTTGGGGAACATCTCATAAATCTCATCCAAACCCATGCCGCCAGGGGCGATCTCTGGCAACAACATCAAGTTCTCTTCGGTGCTTAAGCTAGCAAAGATGCCCCGCTCCTCTGGACAAAAACCAACGCCCAGGCGGGCAATTCTATAAGTTGGCATCCCAATGGTTTGGGTGCCGTAAATTTCTACCGAACCCGTTCTTTTGCTAGTTAAACCCAAAATCGTTTTCAAGATGGTGCTTCGTCCTGCACCATTGCGTCCCAAAAGAGTGACTACCTCGCCATCACGAACAGCAAAGTTCACGCCATGAAGAATGTGCGATTCACCATACCAAGACTCAAGGTTTTTAACCTCTAGTGCCATGGTGCTCATAAGTTATCACCCCCATGACTGCCCATGTAAGCCTCAACCACCAGGGGGTTGTTTGAAACATCTTGATAGGAGCCCTCAGCTAACACCGAGCCCCTTTGCAACACAGTAATTCGATCAGCAATGGAAGAAACAACCTTCATATTGTGCTCAACCATCAAAATGGTGCGGCCCTTAGCCACCCGGTCGATTAACTCGGTAACACGCTCTACATCCTCATGCCCCATGCCCTGTGTTGGCTCATCCAACAGCATTAATTCGGGCTCCATTGCCATGGTTGTGGCAATTTCTAGGGCCCTTTTGCGTCCATAGGCTAGATTTAACGTCTCTTCGTGCGCAAAATCAGCCAAACCAACCTCACACAAAAGTGCTTCAGCGCGCTCATTGAGGACGTTAAGGGAGTCTCCGGACTTCCAAAAATGAAATTCTGTTCCCAGGCCTCGCTGCAGCGCAACACGAACATTTTCCAAAACAGTCAAGTGAGGGAAAACAGCAGAAATCTGAAATGATCGAACTACACCACGCCGCGCAATTTGTGCCGGCCTCTCCTTGGTAATGTCAAAACCATTAAATAGGATTTGGCCGCTGCTAGGCTCCAGAAATTTCGTAAGGAGATTAAAGCAAGTTGTTTTGCCCGCCCCATTAGGCCCAATAAGGGCGTGAATAGTTCCTCGAGTGACGTCCAGGTTGACGTCACTCACCGCAGAAAAACCTTTAAAGGTTTTTCCAAGACCAATTGTTTTTAATATTGTTTCTTGCAAACTCAAATCCCCATAATCTTTCTTGGGCAAGAGTTTGAGAATACCCCAATAGAGCATTTACTAATATAGCGATAACCCTAAACACACAATGTGTGTTGTTTAATTTGTATTGGTATTTTTGAAGTTTCGAATTGCCAGTCTTGCAAGCTCATCCAATACATCAACTGGAATTCTTTGAGCGCCCTGAACAATCATGAGGGCATAAGGCTTTGCAAGCGCTGCGGCTTCTGGGCACAAATGCAGCTCCTCACCAACAGCTGGTGACTGGCTGCGCCAATAATTAATTGCTGCCTCTAGCTCTTGAATACTGACAAACAACATTTTTATGAATTACTTATCGTCAAGCGACAACATCGTGCCACGACATTTTTTTGCACCACAACGGCACTCGTAATCTTTTTTCATCTGCTTGGTAATTGGGCCCTCAACATCAAGGGAATAGTCATAAAAAAGCTCTTCACCCTTTTTGAGATCGCGTTTCGCATAAATAAATACGCGAGGTTCACCATTAAAACTATCTTCCCTAGTCTCGCAGCTTGGCTTACAAGAGTGGTTGATCCAACGGGCAGCATTACCACCATATTTGGCATCAATGCAACGGCCATCTTCGAGTGAAAAATAGAAGGTGTGGTTTGGATCTTTGGGGTCGTGTGGGTGACGCTTCTCCGCCAACTTCCAACTGATGCGCTCACCCTTGTACTCAATAATGGCTGCACCCTTTTTAATAGGCTTAGCGACAAACACACCCTTGCCATGAATAGGTGAGGATTTAACAACAATGCACGACCTATCCATACTCGGCACAAGCAGTTTCTTTTTACCCATTTAAATCAAACGTCCAAATTACGAGCGATTAATGCGTTTTTCTCAATGAAAGCACGTCGCGGCTCAACCTCATCACCCATCAAAGTAGTAAAGACTTGATCGGCAGCAATGGCATCCTCAATTTTGACTTGAAGCAAGGTGCGTGAGCCGGCATCCATTGTGGTTTCCCACAACTGTGATGGGTTCATTTCACCAAGACCCTTGTAGCGCTGACGACTGAGGACGCGCTCTGCTTCAGAAAGCAGCCAAGCAAAGGCAGCCCTGAAATCTTGAATGGATTGCTCTTTTTGGTTTTTATCTGGGTCACCACGGCGTACTTTTGAACCCGGCACTACTTTTCCAGACAAGACCGCAGCAGCATTTGCCAGGCTTTGGTAATCATCACCATGAACAAAATCTGAGTTGATTGCTGATAACTTTAGGTTGCCGTGAATACGTCGTGATAACAGCAACTTATAGCGATCGGTACGCTCTTCTTTTTGCACAATAATTTCTGGTGGAAGTGCTAAAGGGTTTAAAGAGTCGGCCAGCGCTATACGCAAGCGCTCAGCGGATTCTTGTGCAGACTTCTCCGTATCCAAGTTTAGTTGTGTGCCAGAGGCGATGGCACGCAAAGCATCCTCATCTATGGTGCGCGACAAGCGATCAACTACGGATTGAATTACCTGATAGTGTTTGGCCAACTCACCCAAAGCTGCGCCTTCAATAATTTCGCCTGCCGGAGTTTGAAGTGATGCTGACTCTAGAGCGATCTTCAAAAGCAGTTGATTAAGCTCGGCATCGTCTTTAATGTATTGCTCATTCTTGCCAAACTTCACTTTATACAAAGGTGGTTGCGCAATATAAATATGACCACGCTCAATCAACTCAGGCATCTGTCTATAGAAGAAGGTGAGTAAAAGCGTGCGGATATGACTACCGTCAACGTCCGCATCGGTCATGATGATGATGCGGTGATAACGTAACTTATCAGCCTTGTATTCTTCAATGCCGATACCAGTACCCAACACAGTAATTAGGGTGACCACTTCTTGACTGGCCAACATTTTGTCAAAGCGAGCTTTCTCCACATTCAGGATTTTTCCTTTAAGTGGAAGAATTGCCTGAAAACGGCGATCGCGCCCCTGCTTCGCAGAGCCTCCTGCGGAGTCTCCCTCGACAATAAACAATTCGGATTTGGTTGGATCTTTTTCTTGGCAGTCTGCCAATTTTCCAGGGAGGCCCAAACCATCCAAAACACCCTTGCGGCGAGTCATATCACGCGCTTTGCGTGCAGCCTCACGAGCACGAGCAGCATCTACAATTTTTCCGCAAAGGATTTTTGCATCTGCAGGACGCTCTTGGAGATAAGCACTCAAAGCCTCTGCAACAATCTCTTCTACCGGGCCACGAACCTCACTGGAAACCAGCTTGTCTTTTGTTTGGCTTGAGAATTTTGGTTCTGGAACCTTGACTGACAAGACGCAGGCAAGTCCCTCACGCATATCGTCACCAGAAATTTCTACCTTAGCTTTCTTGGCTACTTCATGTTCATCAATATATTTATTAATGACACGTGTCATGGCGGCGCGTAAACCCGTTAAGTGGGTACCACCGTCACGCTGAGGAATGTTATTAGTAAAACAAAGTACTTGCTCACTAAAACTATCATTCCACTGCATCGATACTTCAGCAGTAATATTGCCACCCAAGTCTGATGGGCGAATACCTTCAGCATAAAAAATGTTGGGGTGTAAAACATTTTTAGTTTGGTTGATGTACTCAACAAAACCTTTTACACCACCAGAAAAAGCAAAATCTTCTTCTTGACCAGAGCGCTGATCAATGAGTTTGATATGTACACCGTTGTTTAGGAAAGATAACTCACGAATACGCTTAACAAGAATTTCATAATGAAACTCAATGTTTCCAAAAATTTCTTCGTCAGCTAAAAAGTGGACTTCTGTACCAGATAACGTGGTGTCTCCAGTAATGGTGATTGGAGAAACCGCAACACCATTCTCTTCTTGAATATTGCGGTTCTGAATAACACCGCGCGCAAACTCCATGTAATGGGCTTTGCCATCACGGCGGATGGTGAGTTTTAACCATTTGGATAGCGCATTAACGCAACTAACACCAACACCATGCAAACCACCTGAAACCTTATAACTATTTTGATCAAACTTGCCGCCAGCGTGTAGCTCGGTCATCACAATCTCAGCCGCACTTCTTTTTGGCTCATGCTTGTCGTCGTATTTAATGCCTGTTGGAACGCCGCGACCATTATCAACAATAGAGATTGAGTTATCAGTTTGAATGACAACTGTAATTTCTGAGCAGTAACCCGCTAGGGCTTCATCAATAGAGTTATCCAAAACCTCAAAAACTAAATGGTGTAAACCTGTCCCATCAGAGGTATCCCCAATGTACATTCCTGGACGCTTACGAACAGCCTCAAGACCCTCTAAGATTTGGATTGATGATGCACCGTACTGCTCTACCACTTTTTTTTCTTCAGTCATTTTTTTCTAAATTAAATACGCATTGGCATCACAACATACTTGAAGTCTTCCGAACCAGGCAAAGTAATCACCGCACTACTATTGGCATCACCCAAACTAATTTGGATTTTTTCATTCTTCAAGTTTGATAAAACATCTAACAAATAACTTACATTAAAGCCAATCTCTACTGAATCACCAGCGTATTCAGTCTCAATTTCTTCCTGCGCCTCTTCTTGCTCAGCATTGGTAGATTGAACGGTGATGCGATTAGGTGACAGAGAAAAACGTACACCTTTAAATTTATCCGTCGTCAAAATTGCAGCACGTTGAAGAGCGGATTGCAAAAGATCGCGCCCAACCACCAAGGAATTTTTGTGCCCCTTAGGAATAACGCGTTGAAAATCAGGGAACTTACCCTCCACTAATTTTGAAATGAGCTCAATGTCGCCAAATGTAAATTTGACCTGATTTGATGTCAGACTCATTTCAAGTAATTCATCCGAGTCTTCAAGTAAGTGTTGGCACTCAAGAATAGTCTTACGAGGAATAATAATTTCCTGTCTTTGTCCAGATCCCACTGGGGCTTCCGCCAGCTCAACCTGGGAATAAGCCAAACGATGGCCGTCAGTAGCAACAGCGATTACCTGCTTACCCTCAACAACCAATAGCATGCCATTTAAGTAGTAACGAATATCTTGTTGCGCCATTGCAAAATGAACTTGACTAACTAGTTGCCTAAAACTCTTTTGAGTCATCTTCCAGCTGGCGGTAACCTCACCAACACTTTGCATTACAGGGAACTCTGTTGCAGATAGGGTTTGGAGAGAAAAACGGCTCTTGCCGCTTTGTACAACCATCTTGTTGTCTTTAAGATTTAGCGCTACCGGACCCTCTGGTAATGCACGCAAAATATCAAGCAGCTTACGTGCAGCCACTGTAGTGGTTACATCCTCAGCACCAACACCAAAACTTGCATTGGTTGTGATTTGAATCTCAATATCCGTTGAGATAAAAGATACTTTGTCGCCTTGCTTCTTAAATAACAAATTTGCCAGGATGGGTAAAGTATGTCGACGTTCAACAATGCCACTAACAACCTGGAGTGGTTTTAACAAACTGTCACGTGAAGTGTTTACTAGTTGCATTGCTTTTAAATCCTTGTATATATCTTATTAGTAATAGTAATAAGGCTCATCTTTTCAGTGGATAACTCAAAAACCGTATATAAAACAACCCATTAAAACCAAAAAAACCTGTGGAAAACTTTTGTATAAACACTGCATAAATAGTGGATAACTTTTTATCAACACCCTATTTTTGCATGAAGCGTGAGCTTTCCACAATTTATCCACACCTTGTTCCCAAAGTTATCCATTGAGCTATCCACAGCCTTATCCACAGGCAACAAAACCTAAGACTTTAAGGTTTGTTCGATAACATGGATTTCGTGGTTGAGTTGTCCATCGTGTGAGCGCTCTTCCCCAATCTTTCGAACTGCATGTAAGACGGTTGTGTGGTCTCGTCCACCAAAAAGCTCACCAATCTCCGGGAGGCTTTTTTGGGTCAATTCTTTAGCCATAAACATGGCAATCTGACGTGGACGCGCAATATTGGCAGGGCGCTTCTTCGAGTACATGTCGGCAACCTTAATACTGTAAAAATCAGCAACTGCTTTTTGGATGTTTTCAACCGAAATTTGTCGATTTTGTATTGAAAGTAGGTCTTTTAGGGCTGTGCGGGCTACATCAATAGTGACCTCTTTGCCGTGAAAGCGCACAAATGCCAATATCTTCCTTAGTGCGCCCTCAAGCTCACGCACGTTCGATCTAAGGTGTTTTGCTACGAAAAAAGCCACATCCTCGCTCATGGGGATGCCTTCGCTTAAGGCCTTCTTCATCAAAATGGCAACTCGCATTTCTAGCTCAGGCGGCTCTATGGCCACCGTTAAACCAGAGTCAAAACGAGAAATTAGGCGATCATCAATTCCAGCCATCTCTTTTGGGTAGGTGTCACTTGTAATAATGACTTGCGCCTTATTACTTAGGAGTGCCTCAAAGGCATAGAAAAACTCTTCTTGTGTCCTTGATTTCCCGCTAAAAAATTGAATATCGTCAATTAGCAATAGATCCAGCGAGTGGTAATAGCGCTTAAAGCGATCAAAAGCCTTTTGTTGATAGGCTCTCACCACGTCTGAGACGTATTGTTCAGCATGTATGTAGCGAATCCTGGCATTCGGCTTTTCTTTTAAAAGGTGGTTACCGATTGCGTGGATTAGATGGGTTTTACCTAAACCAACCCCACCGTATAAGAACATGGGGTTGTAGGATGTGCCGGGGTTGTGGGCAACCTGAATTGATGCCGCCCTTGCCAGTTGATTGGCTTTGCCGGTGACAAAAGTCTCAAAAGTTAGGTTGGGATTAAGTTTGGAGTGGTCTTCAATTTCAAAGGCCTGCTCTTCTGTAGACGTGCTGTCTAGCGTAAGTACGGGCTCCTGGGATCCCAACTTTTCCTGTGGGGGGTTGAGATCAACGGTTTGAGTAACAGAGCCCTCTACACTTAAAACAAAGTTTAGTGAGACTGGGTGGCCAAAATATTGGTCTGCCATCGCCTGGAACCGGTCGGAAAAAGTTTTCTTAATCCAATCAAGCTTAAATCTATTTGGGGCTCCAATAATGAGTGATTGCTCACTTTCATCATAAGAAACCAGGCTTAATGGTTGAATCCAGGTTTTATATTGTTGGGGGGATAGCTCGCGCGAAAGAGCGCCAAGAGCGCCATCCCAAAAACCCAGTGGGCTAAGTGAATTCAATGTTGGGGGATTCTGTAAGTTGCTCATATTTTTGGAGGATCCATTGTAGCGATCCCATAAAGTTATCCACAAGCTAGAAAATCGTGGAAAACCTGTGGATAACTTGTGTATAAATACAAAAAAATTATATAAATCAATGGGTTGCTAAATTTGGCGTACCAAAATAGAGAAAAATACCTATATATTGTTGCGCAGCAGTTGACCTTTTGACGTGCAACAAGGAAAATACGGGGTTTTGCAGGATGAATCATGAAAAGAACATACCAACCCTCAGTAACACGTCGTAAACGCACTCACGGTTTCCGTATTCGTATGAAAACCAAGAGTGGACGCGCAGTATTAAATGCACGTCGCGCTAAAGGCCGCAAACGTCTAGCTGTTTAATTTAGCAGTTGAATAGCGCCAGGATTTCTGAATTACTAAAAACACGCCCCAAGACAAGTTTGTATTGGGGTTTGTATTTGGCATCTTCGGGCCAAGACGCTAAACCAGACTTAGGTATTGCTGTTGCCAAAAAGTTGGCTAAGCGTGCAGTAGATCGCAATCGATTAAAGCGCATGATCCGTGAATTAGTTAGAGGCGCTCAAGCTAAAGATCTCAATAGCGATGTTGTGGTCAAGCTGAAAAAACCAATAGGTCGCGAGACCCGCGGCAGGCTCAGAAGCAAAGAAAAAGAAACGCTGCGCACTCAAATTGCAGGCTTAATTTAACGTGCAACTATTAAACAAGCTAGCCATTAAGGTTTTGAGGGTTTATCAAATTGCGCTCAGCCCTTTTGTTGGTATGAGTTGTAAGTTTGTGCCTTCTTGTTCTCAATACGCCTGTGACTGTTTTGCAAATTACGGATTCTTAAAAAGCTGTAGGCTAATGGTGTGGCGTGTTTTGCGTTGCAACCCATGGTCGCAAGGCGGGCTAGACCCCGCAGTAAAACCAACACCTCATCATAATTAAGTGAATGCAAATGGACTTTAAAAAAACAATTCTTTGGGCGGTCTTCTCAATGTCGGGCCTGATGTTGTACAACAACTGGCAGGTTCACGAAGGTAAGCCATCAATGTTTGGCGGAAACCCTTCAAGCACTACCGTTGTAGCTGACAAAGCTCAAGCAAGCAAAGTAGATATTCCATCTCCAGTACAAAACCCAAACATTCCGGCGCCAAATCAAACGCCTGCGATTGTTACTAATGCGATTGAAACAGCAGAAAAATTTGTATTGCAAAACGATGTATTGATTTTAGAAATCAGCGCCAATGGTGCCAACATTATTGATGCGAAGTTACCTAAGCAGCTGACGGCAGAAAAGAAGCCTGTTGAATTATTTCAGTACGCGACAAACCATAAATATTTTGCGCGCTCTGGTTTGATTGCACTGGGTAATGCGGATCTACCCAATCACACAAGCACATTTAAATTAGTGCAGTCTGGCAAAGATGGGTCTGGAAAACCATTCATTGTTTTAGCTAGCGAGCGCAACGGCGTAAAACTAGAGAAGACGTTCATCTTAAGCCCTGGTAGTTATGTTGTTGATGTTGGACATCGCGTTACACAAAGCAATGCAAATGCAGCACCTTTGGTTCTCTACACAGAGATCGTTCGCGACGCTTCACAAGAACAAAAAATTGGCCCATTTGATGGCGCATTTTCAGCCAGCACATTTACTGGTCCTGCCGCTTACACCGAGAAAGAAAAATTCAATAAGCTTGAATTCACGGCGATTGATAAAAACAAAATTACTATTCCTACGCAAGTACCTGCTGGAGATCCTGCATGGATTGCTATGGTTCAACACTACTTTGCAAGTGCGTGGATTCCAGGCGACAAAGCGGCACGCGACATTTATGCCGGAAGGATTGATAACAATCTATACCGCATTGGTATGCAAACTCCTTTGGGCGTGGTTGCACCAGGCACAACCGTTGTTGAAAAAGCAAAGCTATTTGTAGGGCCACAAGAAGAAAGTGTTTTAGAGACGATTGCTCCAGGGTTCGCTTTATTAAAAGACTACGGCTACCTCACTATTCTGGCAAAACCCATTTTTTGGTTGCTAGAAAATATCCACGCTTATGTAGGTAACTGGGGTTGGTCAATCATCTTGCTGACCATTTTGATTAAGTTGGTGTTCTTCCCCTTATCTGCTGCAAGCTATAAATCAATGGCTCGCATGAAAGAGGTTCAACCGCGCTTGGTTGCCATGAAAGAGCAGTACAAGGGTGAGCCACAAAAGTTAAACCAAGCGATGATGGAAATGTATCGCAAGGAAAAAATTAATCCTTTGGGTGGTTGCTTGCCAGTGGTGATTCAGATCCCTGTATTTATTTCTTTGTACTGGGTTCTGTTGTCCTCAGTAGAAATGCGCAATGCACCTTGGATTGGTTGGATTCACGACCTTTCAGTGCCTGACCCGTATTACATTTTGCCAATCATCATGGCGGCTTCTATGTTTGTGCAAACCAAGCTAAATCCGACGCCACCTGATCCAATTCAGGCGAAGGTGATGATGTATATGCCGCTGGTGTTCTCGGTAATGTTCTTCTTCTTCCCTGCTGGCTTGGTTCTGTACTGGGTAGTAAATAACTTGCTGTCGATTGCTCAACAATGGCAGATCAACCAAATGTTTGGAAAGAAGCCAGCTAAATAAATTTTTAGCTGCCCAAAGATGAATACGGAGTGCCCGCAATGATGACTAGAAAGTTGCCCATCATTGCGGTTGCCACCGCGCCCGGCAAGGCGGGTGTTGGCGTCATTCGCATCAGTGGCCCTCAGCTTTTAGCGCTGTCGGAGGCTTTGTTTCACAGGGCGCTCCCACCTCGTCAGGCTAACTTGCTGACACTTCGTGATGCCCGCGGCGAATCGATTGACCAACTCATTGCCATTTATTTTGCTGCCCCTGCATCCTTTACGGGTGAGGATGTTTTAGAGCTGCAATGCCATGGTGGACCACATCTTTTAGAGTTGGTCATGAAGCGCTGTCTTGAGCTGGGAAAAGATCAAGGTCTGGTGATTGCTGAGCCGGGCGAATTTTCTTTACGCGCATACCTCAACAACAAAATTGATTTAGCCCAAGCAGAGGCTATCGCAGATTTAATTGATGCCCAAAGTGAGGCGGCAGTTCGAGGGGCGGCACGATCATTGCAGGGGGCTTTTTCAAGCGACATCAATAGCTTGATCGAAGAAATTACCCAATTGCGTATATTGGTTGAGTCCACCCTAGATTTTCCTGAAGAGGAGATTGAGTTCTTAGAGAATGCCCACGCTCGCGAGCGTCTCGGCGCGGTGATGAATAAGTTGCAAGGGCTTCGTGAGGGTGCAAAGCAAGGAAAAATTTTGCGTGACGGCATCCAGTTGGTTTTGGCGGGCGCCCCCAATGTTGGGAAGAGCTCTCTTCTCAATCGCTTGGCTGGTGAGGAGGTGGCAATTGTCACACCTATCGCCGGAACAACAAGGGATCGGGTTAAGGAGAGCATCACCATCAATGGGGTGCCTATGCACATTATTGATACCGCGGGATTGCGTGAGACCGGCGACCTGGTTGAGGCAAAGGGAATCGAAAGATCTTGGGAGGCTATTCGGGCTGCCGACTTGGTTATATTTCTTCAAGACCCAGGCTCTACAGATGCAAGCATCAATGCTGAGGCTTCGGAGTTGAAGGCTCAAATATTGCAAGCGCTTCCCCCAAAGTGCCCCGTTTTAGAGGTTCGCAATAAATCAGACCTATTGGGCGAATCCGCTTTAAATCAAGATGGAAACACCCGGTTATTGATTTCCGCGAAGACTGGCGATGGTATTGAGATGCTAAAACAGAAAATCTTAGAGTCGGTCGGCTGGGGCGGCACTCAAGAGGGCGTAATCTTGGCGCGTAGACGACATTTGGATTGTCTAGACAGGGCTGCTACCCATATAGATAAATCTCAACAATTCGCAGCAGATGGCAACATATCACTGGAGTTATTTGCAGAAGAGCTCCGTTTAGCGCAAGATCAGCTTGGGCATATTACTGGAAAGCTACTCCCGGACGACCTTTTGGGCAAGATTTTTAGCCAATTTTGTATTGGTAAGTAAAGGGTTTGCTCTTGGTGGGCCAGGCCCTAAAAATATGCCCAAAATGTTAAAATGGTGCGATCAAAAATATTACATTTCATAGGACTCTCATGACTATCAATACCAATGCACCTGAGTACGTAAAAAATCAAAAACTGATTCAATGGGTTGCCGAAGTGGCAGCCTTAACCAAGCCAGACAAGATTCACTGGTGTGATGGTTCCCAGTCTGAGTACGATGAATTTTGCGAGTTGCTGGTAAACGCTGGCGTATTTAAGCGCCTCAACCCAGCCAAGCGTAAAAATGCTTTTCTGGCATTATCAGATCCAGATGACGTAGCTCGTGTTGAAGATCGCACATTTATCTGCTCCGCAAAAAAAGAAGACGCAGGCCCAACGAATAACTGGGTAGAGCCAAGTGAAATGCGTGCCACTCTTCAGCCATTGTTTGATGGTTGCATGCGCGGCAGAACAATGTACGTAGTGCCATTCTCAATGGGCCCAATCGGTTCCCCAATCGCCCACATTGGCGTTGAGCTTTCTGATAGCCCGTATGTTGCAATCAATATGCGCCTAATGACTCGCATGGGTAAAGCTGTGATTGATCAGCTTGGCGCTAATGGCGAATTCGTTCCTTGTATTCACACTGTTGGTAAGCCTTTGGCTGCCGGCGAAAAAGACGTTGCATGGCCTAACAATAAAAACAAGTACATCGTTCACTATCCAGAGACACGCGAAATTTGGTCTTTCGGATCTGGCTACGGCGGCAATGCATTGCTAGGTAAAAAATGTTTTGCTTTGCGTATCGCATCCAATATGGGGCGCGATCAAGGTTGGTTAGCTGAGCACATGTTGATCTTGGGTGTGACTTCACCTGAAGGCAAGAAATACCATATCGCTGCTGCGTTCCCATCTGCCTGCGGAAAAACCAACTTCTCCATGATGATTCCTCCAAAGGGCTTCGAGGGTTGGAAGGTCACTACAGTTGGTGATGACATTGCATGGATCAAGCCACGAAAAGACCCTGTTACAGGTAAGACACGTTTGTTTGCGATTAACCCAGAGTCTGGTTACTTTGGAGTTGCTCCAGGGACAAACCGCCAAACCAATCCAAACTGTCTCGATTCATTAAACCAAGACGTGATCTTTACCAACGTTGGCTTAACCGATGATGGTGATGTTTGGTGGGAGGGTCTGACCGATACACCCCCAGCACATTTAATTGATTGGCAAGGCAAGGATTGGACTCCTGCTGATGGCGCTGCTGGCCGCAAAGCTGCACATCCAAACTCACGCTTCACCGTTGCTGCTACTAACAACCCTGCAGTAGATCCTAACTGGGATAACCCTGAAGGTGTGGCAATTGATGCATTCCTGTTTGGCGGTCGTCGCTCGAACACGGTTCCATTGGTAAGCGAAGCACGTGACTGGGTAGAAGGTGTTTACATGGCTGCCACAATGGGCTCTGAAACTACTGCTGCTATTACTGGTCAAGTTGGCGTTGTTCGTCGCGATCCTTTTGCAATGATTGCATTTGCTGGATACAACATGAGCGACTACTTCCAACATTGGTTGAATATCGGTAGCAAGCTTGCTGCCGAAGGCGCTGTGTTGCCAAAAATCTATTGCGTCAACTGGTTCCGCAAAGATGAAAACGGTAAGTTTGTATGGCCTGGTTTTGGTGAAAACATGCGAGTTCTATCTTGGATCTTGGGCCGTGCTGAAGGTACAGCTAAAGGCAAGGAAACTGTATTTGGTATTTGCCCAGAGCACGCTGATATGCATTGGAGTGGTCTCGATTACTCAGCAGACAAGTTTGAAAAAGCGATTACTGTTGGTGTTGACGACTGGAAGAACGAGCTCAAACTCCATTCAGAATTGTTTGAGCATTTAGGTGAGCGCTTACCTAAAGAGTTAATCGAAGCTCGTAGCAAAATTGAGAAGCGCTTAAACGCCTAGGCATTCCCTAGAAATTTAAGAAGCCTTTTCAAAAGCACCTTTATTAAATGACCTTACCCCAACACCATGACATCGTGGTGATTGGGGCAGGCATTGCAGGCTCCAGCATTGCCAGTGAGTTGCTCGAGCGCGGACAAACAGTTTGCATTGTTGACTCTGCGCCCCACCCTGCATCAGCATGCTCTAGTCATGCCTACGCTATTGCTCATCCGCATGTTGGCCGTGGCGCTCCTCGTTTATTGCGCTTAACCCGAATTGCTTTTCTGATAGCTGAGGCTCGCTGGGGCAAGGTTTGGAATCAGCACGGCATCTTTCAGCCAAACAAAAAAGACAAAGTTTTTAATCGCGATGATGTTGCAAGCTATCTGAGGGCACTCGATCTCGATGAGGGCATGGCACAAGCGCTTGATGCCGAAGATGCAATGCGAGCTTGCGGCATTGATCAAGATGGCATTTGGCTTCCACGGGGAGCATCATTAAATTTGTTTGAAGCAACGCAAGATGCATTGGCTTTCCACCCAAAACTGACTTGCTGCTGGAGCACTCCCGTAGCTCGATTAGAAAAAGTCGATGCAGGTTGGCAATTAATTGACCCTCACGATAGACCCATCATGACTGCTGGCAAAGTCATTATTGCGGCAGCGCTCCAAACTAAAAATTTAGCAGCAAGTATTGACGTACGGCTTCCCTTGAGACCGGTACGCGGACAGCTGAGCATTTTTTCCGTTGATGAGCAGAGTTCGTGGGTAGCAAAACTACCTTGCACCGCTATATCAGGCGATGGCTATTGTTTGCCGGCCAAGAAATTACCCGATGGACGTTACCAGTGGATAGTGGGCTCTAGTTTTGATGAAGGAGAGTCTGATCTTCAGGATTGGGATGCAAGCGATGACTTTAATCGTGAACAGGCTAGAGGCCTGCTGAATTACGAACATGGCGACCTTGGCCAACTTCAAAAGTCAGGAAGCTTTGTAGGTGTACGTTGCGTTGCTGGCGATCGTTTGCCGATTATTGGCGCGCTGACTCAACGCCCAGGGATATTTTTGGCAACAGCCCTGGGGTCGAGAGGCGCACTCTGGTCAGCTTTAGCTGCCAAACTTATTGCTGCTCAAGTGCTTGAAGATGATTTTGCTTTGCTGGCTCGCTTAGGTTTTGCTGCAGACTTAGTAGCTGCACTTGCGCCTGCACGCTTCTTTGCTGGTGCTTTAGTTGCAGCACCTGCTTTAGGCGCTTTTGCTTCAAATTCAAACCCAATTTTGCCGTCCGCACCTAAAGCAAGATAGGCCTTAAAGCCACGACCAGTACGGTTTGATTTGAAATTGGTCAGCAAATCTGTTTTGCCTTCGGCGAGCAATTTTTGAACTTGCTCAGCAGAAATTTCTTGTTGCAAAACTACTTTGCCCGTCTTGAAGTCGCATGATTTATTTGGGCCGGTATTGTTTTCACAAAGATAGCGCATGCCATCTTCATATACAGCACCAGAACATTTTGGACAAACACCTAAAGCCTGGCGACCAGTAAAGTCAATTGCCTCAGATTCATCTTCTTGCGTATTGCCAAAATCAAATTCAAGCTTGAAGCCTGCATTTGGATAGTCAGTATCATCTTCAGGAATTTCGCTTAGCTTAATAATTGCCGCAAATGGACGCCCCATTTTGCTGCGGAAACCTTGCAATGGCCCAATGGTCTTCTCACGCAGTAATTCTTCTACTTCTGGATATTCAAATGCACGTCCGCCCGGAGTTTTGCTAATGGTAAAGCCGCATTTCTCACACGCAAATCGACGATAGTTTTCTTTAACTGCACCCTTACAGTGTGGGCACGGCGTAGACATCGTCGCATAGTCACCAGGAATAGTATCGCTGTCATACTCTTTGGCGCGCTTGACGATGCGTTGCGTCATCTGGGCAATTTCTTGCATGAAGGTATCGCGATTCATCTCGCCGCGCTCGATCAAGGAAAGCTTGTTTTCCCAGCTGCCCGTCAGATCGGGGCGCGTTAATTCTTCAACATCCAAGCCGCGCAAGAGCGTCATTAATTGGAACGCCTTAGCAGTGGGAATAAGCTCGCGGGCTTCGCGCACCATATATTTTTCTGCTAGCAGGCCCTCAATAATGGCCGCACGTGTTGCAGGTGTGCCCAGCCCCTTTTCGGCCATGGCTTCGCGCATCTCGTCATCATCAACCCACTTGCCAGCGCTTTCCATTGCCGATAGCAAGGTTGCCTCGGTGTAGCGAGCTGGCGGTTTGGTTTTTAATGGAATTGCTGAGATAGATTCAGTCTGAACAGTTTCACCCTCTTGCACGGCCACCAACTCATCATCCGCTTGATTGGATCTGCCGTATACCGTTAGCCAACCTGGTGTGACCAGTACGCGACCTTCGGTTTTGAAGTGATGTCCAGATGCTTCGGTGATGCGAGTCGTGACGCGAAATTCAGCTGCGGGATAAAACACTGCCAAGAAGCGACGCACAACCAAGTCATACAGCTTTTGCTCAGGTTCACTCAGACTCTTTGGAGACTCTAAGGTTGGAATGATTGCAAAGTGATCTGATATTTTTGAGTTATCGAAAATACGTTTGTTCGGTTTGATCCAGCCATATCCAGCTTTTGCCTTAGGATCTTTAGGATCGCCTTGCAAAATTTGTTTAGCGAAGGAGCGATATTCTTGTGAATGTTCAGCCAAGTTTTCCATGGTCTGCTTCACGGTATCCAGATAATCTTCGGGTAATGCTTTCGCATCAGTACGTGGATAGGTAAGCACTTTGTGACGCTCGTAAAGCGCTTGAGCCAAACCCAAAGTATTTTTTGCAGAGAAGCCAAAGCGTGCATTTGCCTCGCGCTGCAAGCTGGTTAAGTCAAATAGTTGTGGTGCAAGCTGGGTGGCCGGCTTCGCTTCTTCTGTGACGCTTGCTTTTTTATCGCGGCACGCGGCCACAATGCTTTGTGCAGCAGCTTCACTCCAGAGGCGATTCTCGCGGGCATCCGGAGCGGCTGCATCCTTCTTAAACTTAGGATCAAACCAGCGCCCTTCATACACACCAGCCGCTGCAATAAATTCTGCCTTTACTTCCCAATAGTCTTTTGAAATAAATTTACGAATGAGTTCTTCACGCTCAACCACAATCGAGAGCGTTGGAGTTTGCACGCGGCCAACCGTAGTTAAAAAGAATCCACCACTTTTGCTATTGAATGCAGTCATTGCGCGGGTGCCGTTGATACCAACCAACCAATCCGCTTCAGAGCGGCAACGCGCTGCATCTGCTAGTGGCTGCATATCGCTATCGCTTCGCAGTGAAGCAAAGCCATCACGAATGGCTGCTGGTGTCATCGACTGCAGCCAAAGACGTTTAATGGCCTGTGGCGCTTTTGCATGCTGCGCAATTAAGCGAAAAATTAATTCACCCTCGCGCCCCGCGTCACATGCATTAATAAGTTCGTTAATGTCTTTACGCTTAATCAGTTTTTGCAATACCTTAAGTCGCGATTCAGTTTTAGCGATCGGTCGCAAATCAAAATAGGGCGGCACAACTGGAAGGTTTGCAAATGACCATTTGCCGCGCTTGACATCAAATTCTTCGGGGGCGGCGATTTCTAATAAATGGCCAACTGCAGAAGAGATAACAAAGTCATCACTCTCGAAATAGTCTTCATATTTAGTGAAGCCACCCAATGCCTTCGCAATGTCATTTGCAACCGAAGGTTTTTCCGCAATGATCAGCGCCTTGGGGTGATCCACGCTTGAAGTCTTTGAGCTGCTTTTTTTGGTAGTTGCTTTAGTTGCCACGCGTTTTGCCTAAATTTGAGCTTGAAATGATGTTTTTAATGGGTGAAAACGGGTGACCAATTTAAACCAGATCCTGAGCAAACCCGTCATATCCCTCTTTTTTATTATTAACCGATAAATTAACAAAAGTCCAAAAGCCTCGTTTTTGGGCCCCTATTTAGAGGCTATTTAAGGGGTTTATTTGGGAAAAACAGCCATTTAATAGGCTTTAAATGATGTTTTTTGGTATTTTGGCAACTCCTCAAGAATGTCTTTTGTGCATTGAACCAGCTTGGCCCCTTGTTGAAGTAGCTGGTGGCACCCTCTCGAGAGAGGGTGGTCTATGGACCCGGGAATTGCGAAAATCTCACGACCAAGCTCGCAGCCCAGCCTAGCTGTAATTAGCGAACCAGAGCGTTCTGCAGCCTCAATTACCAGGATTCCCAGGGCAAGGGCTGCAATGATGCGGTTCCGGCGGGGGAAATGCCAGGCTTTTGGGCCCAATCCCGGCGCCAATTCAGATACCAGCAAGCCGCTACCCACAATGGCCCGGGCCAAGCCCAGATGCTCCTTTGGGTACACGAGGTCTAGCCCAGTCCCGCATACCGCTATGGTTGCTTGATCCTGGTTTGGCCCTAGCGCACCCCTGTGGGCGGCGCCATCAATGCCTTTAGCCAGTCCGGAAACAATCAGATAGCCCTCTGCAGATAGTGCTTGCGCAAAATAGTGGGCAGTTCTGATTCCTTCTGGGGTAGCGGCACGCGATCCCACAATAGCAATCATGGGCAAATTTAGTAAGCGAATGTCTCCATATATATAGAGTGAGTTGGGTGGATCAGATAAATCCAGTAGGCGAACTGGGTAGTTCGGCTCATTCCGATGAATTTGGCGGATGTGCGGGTTTTTGCTGGTGTGCATAAAGCAATTTTCAGCATGGGGCTAGAGATAACTATCAAGACAGTCTGATTACTCTGTTGGATAATTCCCATATGGCTTTATTAACTGTCCTTTGCTATCCAGATCCACGCCTACATAAGGTTGCTAAACCTGTGGCGCAGGTGGACGCGCGTATCAAAAAAATTGTGGCTGATATGGCCGAGACAATGTATGAAGCCCCCGGGGTTGGTTTGGCTGCAACTCAGGTTGATATTCATGAGCGAATTGTGGTGATTGATGTTTCAGACAATCAAGACGAGCTCATGGTGTTCATCAACCCAGAGTTAGTTTGGGCGAGCCCAGAAAAAAAATCATGGCGCGAGGGCTGCCTCTCAGTGCCAGAGTATTACGATGAGGTTGATCGTCCAGCAATTGTTCGAGTAAAGGCGCTTGATATCAACGGCAAAGAATTTGAAGTAGAGGCAGATGGCCTGCTATCGGTCTGCTTGCAACATGAGATGGATCACTTACAGGGCAAAGTGTTTGTCGAGTATCTATCGATGTTGAAGCGCAATCGCATTTCTCTCAAAATGAAAAAGCGCGCAAAAGAATTAGTAGGCGAGCGCTAAGCGCCCAATGAAAATTGTTTTTGCTGGCACCCCGGAGTTTGCTGCACAAGCAATGTGTGCAATAGAGGGGGCTGGCCATCAAATTGTTTTAGCGCTTACTCAGCCAGATCGTCGTGCAGGAAGAGGCATGCATTTGCAGGCGAGCCCTGTAAAACTATTTGCGCAAGAAAAAAATATTCCTGTAATGCAACCTGAAACACTGAAGCGGGAACATGCAGATCCACAAAAGAAGATCGCCGCTCAACAGACATATCAATATTTATCAGATATTAATTTTGATGCGATGGTGGTTGTTGCTTACGGATTAATTCTTCCCCAAGAAATTCTTGATCTTGCCTCTCGCAATGGTAGATATGGCTGCTTTAATATTCATGCATCTTTGCTGCCGCGATGGCGCGGTGCGGCGCCGATACAGCGCGCCATCGAGAGTGGCGATGCCATCACAGGCGTAAGCATCATGCAGATGGATGCAGGTTTAGATACCGGCGATACCGTTTTGGTCGGGGATCTAGAAATTACATCACATGAAACCAGCGCTTCACTCCATGATCGTTTAGCGGCACTTGGCGCTGACCTTATGGTCAAGACCCTCAATGACTTGGACAAAGGTCTTGCCGTTGCAAGAACTGTACAACCTAGTACGGGCGTCACCTATGCAGAAAAAATATTAAAGAGCGAAGCAGAAATTAACTGGCAGCTAAGTGCCGTTGAGATCGATCATCGTATTCGCGCTTTCAATCCATTCCCTGGATCCACGAGCTGCTTGCATGGCGAGCAACTCAAGTTTTGGAATTCTTGCTTGCCCGCTCATGTCTACGCACATCAAGATGCCATCCCTGGACAAGTTTTAGGATTTGATGGAGATGGAGCTTACGTGCAGTGTGGTGAGGGCGTGATTGAAATATTGGAAATGCAAAAGCCTGGTGGAAAAAAGACAAGCGCAAGTGCCTGCCTTCAAGCCTATCGCACACAAGAAAAAATAATGCAGTTCAAGAAAGATTAAGTTGACCGACCAAAAAACACTTCGCAGTCTTCCGCTATCAGAGGCGATCACTATTTCTGCGCAAGCAATTGGAGAGGTAATGGTGGGGCGCTCGCTCACAGAAGTGTTGGATCAGCTGGATGCGCATGAGCGACCTATTGTGCAAAGCCTCACATTTGATGCCCTGCGTAAGTGGGTGCGATCACATGACTTTATTAAGCAATTTATTCCTAAGGCGCCACCGCCGGAAGTGGAGTATTTGCTAAGCGTAGCGATTGCCTTGTTTTTGCAGAGTGGGGCTGAGGGAAAGGGTTATGCAGCTCATACGATCGTTGATCAGGCAGTAAAGGCTTGTAGTGAGTATGAGCCTACGATGTATGCCAAAGGCCTAGTGAATGCTGTACTCCGCAAGGTCAGTCTTGCAGTTCAGGCTGAGAGTGAGAAGCCTTATCCGCCAGATCCTACTCCAATGTTCTTCCCGCCCTGGTGGCGCGCCAGCCTGAAGCGAAACTATTCAAAGTCATGGCAGGCTATGTTGATTCAGCAAGCCCAACGTGCACCCTTGATTTTGCGAGTGAATGTTAAACAACATACGCGCAAGGAATATCAAGAGTTATTGCAGCAGGCTGGCATAGCTGCTGAGCCCATTGAGAGTGTTGCGGGGGTTACGCTGGATTCCGCCTTACTCCTGCGAGAACCGGTGCCCGTATCCGATTTGCCAGGCTTTTATAGTGGCGCTGTTTCTGTTCAAGACGCCGGCGCTCAAATCGCAGCCGTACTGCTCAACCCAAAACCGGGTGAGCGCATATTGGACGCTTGCGCTGCACCTGGTGGAAAAACTGCCCATTTATTAGAGTTGGCGCAATGCGAGATGACTGCCTTGGAGTTAGATGGCCAGCGTCTTGGGAAAATTGGTGGCAACCTAGACCGCTTGCGATTGCAGTCTGATGACGTACAAGTACTACGCGGCGACGCTTCAAAGTCCGCCTGGTGGGATGGCAAGCCATTCGACAAAATCCTGCTGGATGCGCCTTGCTCAGCATCGGGCATTGTTGCAAGACATCCAGATATTCCTTTCTTGCGACGTGAGTCAGACATTAAGGCTTTGCAGCTGAGACAACGAGCCATTTTGGAGCAGGCCTGGAAGATGCTCAAGATAGGCGGCACGCTCTTGTATGTGACTTGCTCAGTGTTTCCCGAGGAGGGTGAGGAGCAGGCCAATTGGTTTGCGGCGGAACATGCCGATGCGTTACGATTGAGCGCCCCCGGACAAATTTTGCCCGCCGAGCTAAATGATGGTTTCTACTACGCTTTGTTTAAGAAAAATGGTCCATGACCCAAGGCATTAAACAATTCATTCTTTGTGTATTGATGGCGCTGAGTCTATTTTCAGCAGCGGCTAGCGCAGAGGGTATCAAGCTTAAATCTGCCGATCTTGAGCGGGTGGATGGTGACTGGCTATTAAATGCCACCTTTCAGATTGAATTAACTCCTGGCCTAGAAGATGCGGTTCAAAAAGGTGTTGTCTTATATTTTCAAACTGAGTTCGATTTAACGAGATCACGTTGGTACTGGTTTGATGAAAAACCAGCTCTTGCACAACGATTAACGCGCTTGTCCTACCAGCCAATGACACAACAATATCGGATTGCCTCTGAGGGCATTACCTTTTCTGCCAGGACTATGTTTGAAGCGCTACAAGCTGTTGGTAGCATTGGCGGTTGGCGAGTAATCGATAACAACCAAATTGATTCAAGCAAATCTTACACCGCGGCATTAAGGATGACTTTGGATTTAAGCAAGCTGCCAAAGCCGTTCCAAGTGAATGCGCTAAACAATCGTGACTGGAATGTCACCAGCGACTGGCTACGCTTTCCATTTTTGCCAAATGGCCCTAACGTTATTAAGCGATGAAGATATCACTAGACTTCATTGGATCAAATGCATTTGAGAAGGATGCTTGGAAAAGGCGCGCGCTGCCTATAGCCATGACAGCGATCGGCACTTTTGCCCTCCTACTTTTAGTGCTGTTGTCGGTTGCCACTTCAAACACGGAGTTTTTTGATAATTATTTTATTTGGCTCTATGCGGCAAATGTAATCATTGGCATTTGCTTAACTTTAGTCATTCTGATTTTGGTGATTGTGATTGCCATTCGTTGGCGTAAGGGTCGATTTGGTACGCGCTTAGTTGCCAAACTAGCCATGATTTTTGCTTTGGTTGGTGTTGTTCCAGGACTTATTTTGTATGGCGTCTCCCTGCAGTTCGTATCCCGCAGCATTGAAACTTGGTTTGATGTCCAAGTAGAGTCTGCGCTAGATGCTGGTCTTGAATTAGGGCGCGTTACCTTGCGTGTTGCGCAAGAAGAGATTTTGGCTGAGGGCAATTACATTGCTGAGCAAATTGTCCAGGTTCCATCTGGCGCAACCTCTGAACAGGTTGGTGCCATGGTAATGAAGACGCGCAATCAATTTGGCATACAAGAGGTAAGCCTGTTTACTATTCAGCGCAACCTAATCTTAACCAGCGAGTCACGGCCCAAAAAATACCTACCTGCGCCCGCTCCAGATGTCATTGCAGAGGCATTTAAAAAGAAGGGCATCACCTCCGTAGAGCAAATCGAAGTAGATGGGGGGCAACGTGGTTATCGGGTAAGGGCGATTGTGCCGATTGTTCGTAAAAAATATATCCCCGGCAAGCTAGATTCTGGCAAGGCCGCCGATGATAAATATTTTTTGCAGTTAGTGCGCTTTATTCCTGGCCCATTAGCCAAGAATATTGTTGCGGTTGAATCTGCCTATAGTGACTATCAAGAGAAATCACTTGGCAGAACCGGTCTACGAAAAATGTTCGTAGGTACGCTTACATTAACTCTGTTCTTTGCATTATTCGTGGCAGTTACCTTGGCGCTCACTCTGGGGCGTCAGCTGGCCCGACCTTTACTGATGCTGTTAAAGGGAACGCAGGCCGTTGCGCAGGGAGACTTGTCACCTAAGCCAGAGCTTGATACAGGCGATGAGCTGGGGATGCTGACACGTCAATTTAATGTGATGACTCGCCAGCTAGCAGATACAAGAACATCGCTTCAAGAATCCAAATCATTCTTGGAAACAGTGCTGGGTAACTTAACTGCCGGCGTCTGCATCTTCGATAAAAACTTTAATGTAGTTTCTAGTAATGCGGGTGCTGACCGTATCTTTGGGCAAGACCTAACGCAAATCGATGGACGCCCTTTAAGTGATAGTCCAAGCCTTGTTGAGTTTGAGCAAGCAATTAAAGAGGGCTTTGCCACAATGAAACTTACAGTTGGCGTAGAGAGTGGTCAACCGGGTGTAGATGCCAATAAATCTGCATCAGTATGGCAAAAACAAATTCAGCTCCACAGTACAAATGAGTTTGAGAATGAACCCGGCGTCACTTTATTTATTCGTGGAACCGAGTTAACGGCTGATTTACGCATGGTGGTCTTTGATGACATTACTGATGTCGTGAGCGCACAGCGCTCCATTGCCTGGAGTGAGGTAGCAAGGCGTTTAGCGCATGAGATTAAGAATCCTCTAACTCCTATACAACTTTCAGCTGAGAGGCTGCAGCATAAGCTGGCCGGCAAATTAAGCCCCGAGCAGGAAGAGATGATGAATCGCAGTACGGCAACCATCATCGGCCAAGTTCAGGCTATGAAGGAGATGGTGAATGATTTTAGGGATTTTGCAAAAACGCCCAGCCCACAACTGAAATCAATCTCTATTAATACTTTGACGCAAGAGATTTTGGGTTTGTATGAAGGAAGCCCAATAAAAACTCAACTAGACGCACGTTGCCCAAATATTATGGGCGACCCTACGCAACTCAGACAGATTATTCATAATCTTTTGCAGAACGCACAAGATGCTACCCTTGAGGGTAAGCATCAAGCCGAGCCGGTTGAAGTAAAAACAGAATTAGTGTCTTATGGTGAAGTAAGTGGTGTGCCACAAAATGCGGTGCGATTAACAATAAGTGATAGTGGTTCAGGGTTTCCGGCTAAGATATTGGCAAGAGCTTTCGAACCATATGTAACAACAAAGAGTAAAGGTACCGGATTGGGCTTGGCGGTAGTGAAGAAAATCGTAGATGATCATGGCGCCAAAATTGAAGTTCGGAACCGCATGCAGGGAGATGAAGTGATTGGCGCACAAGTATCAATTTTGTTTATGAATCTGGCAAAAGAGGCAGCATAAGAATGGCAAGTATTTTGGTGGTCGACGATGAGATGGGAATCCGAGAGCTTCTCAATGAGATTCTGACGGATGAAGGCCACACTGTTTATGCGGCTGAGAGCGCTATGCAGGCCCGCACAATTCGTGAACAAATGCGCCCAGACCTTGTCTTGCTCGACATTTGGATGCCAGACGTTGATGGCATTACATTATTAAAAGAGTGGTCCAAGACTGGGCAGCTCACGATGCCAGTAGTCATGATGTCTGGACATGCCACCATTGATACGGCGGTAGAAGCTACGCGTATTGGCGCGCTCAACTTTTTAGAAAAGCCAATTGCGCTTCAAAAATTACTAAAGACAGTCAATAAGGCCTTGGAGAGCTCTCCTAAATACGTTGAGCCTGCTGAAGAGAAGGCTTCATCAGCCACTTCAACAAGTCCAACTCCTAAAGCAGTCGTCAGCGAGCAAGTCCCGCAAGCTCAAGATGGTGAATACATTAGCGGAATTGCAAAAACCTATTTTGATTTGCCGCTCCGTGAAGCTAGAGACTTATTTGAAAAGGCCTATTTTGAGCATCAAATGATCATTATGGGCGGTAGCATGACTAAGATTTCTGAATACACTGGTCTCGAACGAACCCATCTGTACCGTAAGCTAAAAGCCTTGGGGATCGACACTTCGCGTAATAAGGCCGAGCAGTAAAGCACCCACTACATGTGGATAGCCATGATCTTTGGGGCTATCGATGAGGCACACAGCATCGATGTTGCGACGGATAATGGTGCTCACATCATTTCGGAATTATTCCCATGGAAATAAAGGTTAACTTTCTCGATAAGTTGCGTCTTGAGGCCAAGTTCGACGACTTCACAGTAGTTGCCGATCAGCCCATCCGCTATAAAGGTGATGGCTCTGCCCCGGGGCCTTTTGACTACTTTCTGGCCTCCTCTGCCTTGTGTGCAGCATATTTTGTGAAGTTGTATTGCGATACACGCAATATTTCAACCGAGAGCATTCGTCTTTCCCAAAACAACATTGTTGACCCAGAAAATCGGTACCAGCAGATTTTCAAAATTCAAGTTGAACTACCTGAAAATATCTCAGCCAATGATCGCCAGGGCATATTGCGCTCCATCGAACGCTGCACTGTAAAAAAAGTCGTACAAGCTGGGCCCGAGTTTGTGATTGAGGAAGTTAAAAGCCTAGATGCTGATGCACAGACTTTATTGACTTTGAGGCCTGCTTCAGATGTGGGCACTAGTATTGCGGGCAAGGATTTGCCATTAGAGCAAACCATTGCCAATATGTCCGGTGTATTAGCCAAGCTAGGAATCAAGATTGAAATCGCCTCATGGCGCAACTTAATCCCCAACGTGTGGTCTTTGCATATTCGCGATGCGCACTCGCCAATGTGTTTTACAAATGGTAAAGGCTCTACGAAGGAGAGCGCTCTGGCCTCAGCCTTGGGCGAGTACATCGAGCGACTCAGCAACAATCATTTTTATGCTGGCGCATTCTGGGGTGAAGACATTGCCAATGGCGCTTTTGTTCATTATCCAAATGAGCGTTGGTTCAAGCCAGGACCAAAAGATGCGTTGCCAAAAGAAATTCTGGATGAGTACTGCCTCAGTATTTTTAACCCTGATGGTGAGCTGCGTGGCTCACATTTAATCGATACTAATTCTGGTAATGCTGAGCGGGGGATTTGCTCCTTGCCATATATGCGCCAGTCGGATGGTGAGGCTGTTTATTTCCCGTCAAACTTAATTGAAAATCTGTATGTCAGCAATGGCATGAGTGCAGGCAACACATTGGCTGAAGCACAAGTGCAATGCTTATCAGAAATTTTTGAGCGAGCCGTAAAGCGTGAAATTCTTGAGGGTGAAATTGCTTTACCGGATGTGCCACAAGAGGTGCTCGCAAAATATCCTAGCATTCTGGCGGGCATACAGAGCCTTGAAGAGCAAGGGTTTCCAGTCCTCGTAAAGGATGCGTCGCTGGGAGGCGTCTATCCCGTTATGTGCGTTACCTTAATGAACCCAAGAACGGGCGGAGTGTTTGCATCATTTGGGGCGCACCCAAGTCTAGAGGTGGCGTTAGAGCGGAGTTTGACGGAGTTGCTGCAGGGTCGCAGCCTAGAGGGCCTCAATGATTTACCTCCCCCGACCTTTACAAGTGAAGCAGTCACCGAGCCAAATAACTTTGTTGAGCACTTTATTGATTCAAGCGGTATTGTATCGTGGCGATTTTTTAGCGCTAAATCAGATTACGAATTTGTTGAGTGGGACTTTTCCGGCAAAGGCAAAAACTCGAACACTCAAGAGGCCACCACTTTATTTGGCATTCTTGAGTCCCTAGGTAAAGAAGCTTACGTAGCGGTATATGACCAGCTGGGCGCGGTTGCTTGCCGAATCTTGGTGCCAGGCTATTCTGAGGTATATCCAATTGAAGATTTAGTTTGGGACAATACCAATAAGGCATTACTGTTCCGTGCTGATATTTTGAATCTATTTAAATTAGATGATGCAAGCTTAAGTGCGTTACTTGAGCGTTTAGAAAATAATGAGCTAGATGAGTACGGCGATATTGCCACATTGATTGGCATTGAGTTTGATGAGAATACGCCTTGGGGTCAGTTAACTGTTCTAGAGTTGAAGCTGCTCATCCACCTTACCTTAAAGCAATTCGAAGAAACGCATGAACTTGTGGGTGCATTTCTTCAATATAACGACAATACCATCGAGCGCAAATTGTTTTATCAGGCGTTAAATGCGGTGCTAGAGACTCTGCTAGACGATGATTTAGAGCTTGAAGATTACATAGTGAATTTCCGCCGAATGTTTGGCAACGCGAGAATGGATGCCGTCATGGGGTCGGTGGACGGCACAATCCGCTTTTATGGTTTGACCCCCACGAGTATGAAGCTAGAGGGGCTGGATAGACACCATCGACTACTTGATAGTTATAAGAAGCTTCATGCTGCCAGATCTAAAGTCCATAGCTAGGAATACTTGTGGGTATACCAGAACATAAATATGGCGTTTATCTTTTGGCCTGTGTTTGCGGCTTAGTTGATGTCACCTGTTTTGTTGGGTTAAATGGCGTATTTTCAGCCATGATGACTGGCAATATATTGATGTTCACTATTGCGCTTGCCGAGGGCCATCCGATCGAGCTAGGTTTAAAGTATGTTCGCGCTTTAGGTGGATTTACTATTGGCATCATTATTGCTGCAAGAGTAATGAAAGCATGCGGTAGTGGTAATCGCTCTCGTAAAGCCTTTTGGCTTGTTTGGCTGCTAATAGGCGCAGCAATGGCATTAACATTTTGGGGGACGCCAGAAACGCACCCCACCCTCAGGGATATGTTGGTTAATCTTTTATCTATGGCTATGGGTGCCATGACAACTATTGTCAGAGTGCATGGTGTTCAAGATTTCGCCACTAGTCTGTTGACGGGAACGTATACCTCGCTGATTGCCGAGTCTCCTTTAGCGGCCTCCAAAAGTGACCGCTGGATAAGAAGACTAACTTCTATTTTGTTATTTATTGTTAGTGGCGCTATTGGTGGTTATTTGGCAAAAATTGATCCCGCATGGTCGCTCGGACTCGCATTCATCGTAATGTCCTTGGCCATGGTGATATTCAATAAGTCTGCCCAAGCTTTAGATACTTCGACCTTATGAATGCCCAAACTCTAAACTTTTGGCTTAATAACTTAGCTGTTATTGCTTTTGCAATAACAGCGGTATTAGCCGTAAATGAAAAAGACGACATTGATATTTTTGCAGTAATTGTTTTGGGGAGTATTACTGCTGTGGGCGGCGGTACTTTGCGTGACTTGATTGTGGGTGTCCCAGTATTTTGGCTGCCGGATGCTGTTGACATAAGGCTTGCCGTTTTGGCTAGCGTATGCGTTTTCTTGGCCAGGCCATTTTTTAGAAACACAAAAGTCTATGTGCTGATGTTGTATTTAGATGCTTTTGGTGCAGCCTTATTTGCCATTCAAGGAACTATCAAAATATGGGGCCTTGGATTAACCATTCCAATTCTTCCGCTTGTTTTTGGTGTGATGTCAGCAATTGGTGGCGGAATTATTCGCGATGTTCTGGCAAGCCGAAAAACTCTTTTGATGTCAAGCGAGCTTTATATCATCCCAGTGCTCTTGGGTTGTATAAGCATGGTTGCTGTTCTAAAGTTTTTCCCTGAGCATGTATTGATCGGAGAAATTATTTGCTCTGCACAAATATTTCTTTTTAGGGCCTGCGCAATTCACTGGAAATGGCATGTCCCAAGTTTTTTAATACTGCGCTCAAAAATATAAGATCAGCGTTCATGATTTGGTGATTTCTGACCATTCATTAAATCAGGCGGGCTCCCTTAATGCCCCATCCATATGTTTTGAATGTAAGAGGTTGGACATATCGGGTGCGATTAACCCTCTGCAATGCCAATCACTTTCATCATTAAACAGAGTCGACTGTCCCCGCCGCTAGAGGATTTCAGGCTAAATTCTCAAGGCCAGAACAGTTTTCTGCAGTTTTTGAGGCTGGAATGGAGTTTCATTTATAATTCCAACTCTTGGCCTGGTAGCTCAGTCGGTAGAGCAGAGGATTGAAAATCCTTGTGTCGGTGGTTCGATTCCGCCCCGGGCCACCAAGATTCTATAAACCACCTTCGGGTGGTTTTTTCATTTAGAGCAGATTAATTCCAAAGCCCTTCATCACCAAGACAAATAAACCAAAGCAGATAACAGTTGTCGCCACGCAAGCCCCCATGGTTATCCAGAATCCGAGCTTAGGAAGTAGATATGGAAATAATAGAAACATAGGTAGCGTTGGAATCACATACCAAAAGGTGTAATAAGCGTGATTAGCAATTTTCTCTTCCGGCTGATTTTCTACATATAGCCACACTAAAGTTAAAAGAGTCATTAAGGGCAATGCCGCAATAAAGCCGCCCAACCTATCGCTTCGTTTAGCAACTTCAGAAATGAATACAACCAATCCTGCTGTTAATAGATACTTTGTGATGATCCAAGCCATTTGAGCCTTAGGAAGAAGTGGTCATTCGATAGTCTAAAGCAGGATTAAATATCCTCGGCCCCGGACCACCAAGAAACACTAAAACCACCTTCGGGTGGTTTTTTCACGTGTGGGCCCTGTGAATATTTCACCAATAGAGTAGAGTTTCCTAGTTAGTAAAGTTACTCACCTACAAAAGTCTGGGGTTATGAAATGAAATGGCTATTTAGCATCTGCGCCTTAGCTTGCCTTGGCTCTGTAACAGCTCAAACAATGACTCCCATTCTTCTGGAGGCAGATGCTGGAAGAGAGTCGGGGGTTTTTTCAAAATCTCCAGTGGTTCAAAGGGCGATACTACTTAAGCCTTCTACGCCAACAGATGCTGCTTTGCTCTTTTATCGCGGTTGGTCTGGCATTGCCAATATTAAGACCGAGAATGACTGGAAGAGAAATTTAAATTACCTACAAAACAATACAGAATTATTTTCTCAATCGGGTATAGCTCTTGTAGTGATGGATTGTCCTAGCGATGAGAATAGCGTAGCACCAGGCAACAAACCATTGGGGTGTAATGACGACTACCGATCTTCAGGCAAGCATGCTGATGATGTAAGGAAAATCATGGTCCTGTTAAAAGAAAAGTATGGGATCAAAAATTTTTATGTGATGGGCCATAGCTACGGAACAATCTCATCAAAGTGGCTTGCTAAAAATCTAGGTACTGAAATAAGAGGCAGCATTCATTCGGCATCTATGACCTTAGCCAATAACTACAACAGGATCTATGGCTCTTCAGTGGAGTCATTCGATATGTCAGCATTAAAGGCGCCTGTATTAAATATTCATCATGGCGATGATCAATGCTCCCACACTCCTTATTCAACTGTTGTCGCATATTCAAAAAATAATCTGATAACAGTAAAAGGTGGCGAAGGCACGGGGGATGTTTGTGGTGGAACGCACTTACATTCCATGGGGGGCAGAGAAGAGGCCGCCTCAACCGCAGTGATTCAGTGGATTAAAACCGGCCGAGTTCAAGCTATTGTTGGCGAATAGCCCCCGGCGCTAGTCGATTCCGCCCCGTTCACCAAGAAACACCAAAACCATCTTCGGGCGGTTTTTCATTTGTTAGACTGTGCTTACTTGTTAAAGAAGGGCTATATGTCTGCTGTTCGAAACATCCGAATGCTCACGCGTTATAACCAATGGGCAAACAACATGCTTTTGGACGCGATTGCTGCCCTGCCGCCGGATGAAGTGACCAAAAAGCGCGCTGCAGCATTTGGCGGAATGTCCTTTACCTTGGCCCATATGGAGATTGTTGATCAAATCTGGCGGGCCCACTTACTGGGGAAAGATCACGGGTTTACATCCAGAACCACTGATGCACTAGATTCCTTAGCTTTACTTGCTGAAAAGTTAAATGAAACAGGCGACTGGTATATCAAATATGCTGACTCCATGACTGACCCGCTACTCAATCAAAAGATTAAATTTTCTTTTGTTGATGGCGGTGCCGGAGAAATGACTAGGGGCGATATTTTGATTCATATCTGCAATCACAAAGCATTTCATCGTGGCCATATTGGAGATATGTTTTACCAGTCTGGTTTTCGACCCCCATCAATAGATTTGCCTGTCTATATACGAGATGCCTTTAATGAGGCAGACCTTGGATAAGACATTCAGGCCCCATCACATCAATATGGAGTAGATTACATGTACAAGCTTATAGCCTTTGATGCTTATGGAACATTATTTGATGTTTATTCCATGGGAGAGTTGGCGGAAGAATTATTTCCTGGCAATGGTCAGACCTTCGCTTTAATGTGGCGCGATCGACAGATTGAGTACACCCGCCTAGTTACCATGAGCGATCCAAGTTCAGGCGGTAGCAAGTACTACCTTCCTTTTTGGGAGTTAACGGTGCGTTCATTGCGTTATGTATGTAAGCGCATGCACTTAAACCTCACCCCTGATTACGAAAAACGATTGATGGATCAGTATGCGAAGCTCACTGGTTTTAAGGATAGCTTGAGCGTTCTAAAGGCAATTAAAGCTAAGGGAATATCTACAGCAATTTTGTCCAACGGCAGCAGAGAGATGCTGGCAACCGTAGTTGATAGCAACGGCTTGACGAATTACTTAGATCGGGTAGTGACTGTTGAAGATATACGATTATTCAAGACGGCCCCTCAAGCATATGAGCTTCTATTAAAAGCATTTCCGGTAACAAAAGAAGAGGTTTTGTTTGTATCAAGTAATGCTTGGGATGCGCTGGCGGCAAAGTGGTTTGGGTTTGATGTATTTTGGGTTAACCGCCTCGAGCACCCATTTGAAGAAATTAGTGAGTTGCCAAACTATGAAGGCAACTCTCTAAGTAAGGTTCTAGAGATTATTTAATAGAGCATCAATCTTGAGTCGTAAAATAAAGACTTAATGCCAATTGAATTCATTCGGCGCTTAACAAGCGCACAGCGATCCCATAAGACCAATATTCAGTTGGGCGCCTATATGGCGTTTGTAGCGGGCGCTGTTAATGCGGGTGGTTTCTTGGCTATTTCTCGGTATACATCTCATATGAGCGGAATTATTTCTGCAATTGGCGATGACCTTGCTCTGAATGACTTCATTTCGGTTTTAGGCGGCATCTCACTTTTGCTCTCATTTCTACTTGGGGCAGCTACTACAGCCATCATTGTTAATTGGGGCCATAGAAGAAAAATTCATAGCGAGTTTGCCTTGCCGCTATTCCTTGAAGCTGCTCTGCTATTGGTCTTTGGTTTAGTAGGCGCCAATCTCAATTTATATTTACCCTTAACCGTTCCGACTATTGCTCTTCTCTTATGTTTTGTAATGGGCCTGCAAAACGCCATTGTCACTAAAGCCTCCAAAGCAGAAATTAGAACAACCCACATGACAGGTGTTATTACTGATATTGGTATAGAAGTGGGAAAGTTGATGTATTGGAATAAGTCTACGCAAGCGAATGAAAGTGGGTATGTGCAGGCAAATAAAGAAAAGTTAAAAACTCATTTATTTATTTTTGGAATGTTTTTGGTGGGCGGAATAGTTGGTGCTATTAGCTTCAAGACGGCTGGCTATATATCAGTAATACCGCTTTCCCTCTCGCTTGTCTTCATAGCAAGCCTGCAGATTTATCGGGATATTTGGGCAGCATTAAAAGGCTAATCTATTTTTGCTTTTGTGCTGAGTTGCTAAAAGTAAAGGGGGCATAGCCCCCTTTACTAATACAAGCTATTGCTACTTAGGCATCAAAAAAGATCTGCGTTCATGACCTTAGTCCAAGCTGCAACAAAGTCATTCACAAACTTTTCTTTGTTGTCATCTTGTGCGTAGACTTCTGCATAGGCGCGCAGGATAGAGTTAGAGCCAAATACCAAATCAACTCGAGTGGCGGTCCATTTAGTATTGCCTGTATTGCGCTCAACAATATCGTAGCTGTTGCGACCAGTTGGTTTCCACTGATAGTTCATGTCCGTTAGATTGATGAAAAAGTCGTTACTCAGCACCCCTTCTTTTTCTGTGAACACGCCCTGCTTAGCGCCGCCATAGTTTGTTCCAAGAACGCGCATACCGCCGACTAATACGGTCA
>NZ_JACVPF010000003.1 GCF_018882055.1 Polynucleobacter sp. es-MAR-4
TGACCGTATTAGTCGGCGGTATGCGCGTTCTTGGAACAAACTATGGCGGCGCTAAGCAGGGCGTGTTCACAGAAAAAGAAGGGGTGCTGAGTAACGACTTTTTCATCAATCTAACGGACATGAACTACCAGTGGAAACCTACCGGCAGAAATAGCTACGACATTGTTGAGCGTAATACAGGTGATACCAAATGGACTGCTACTCGAGTTGACTTGGTATTTGGCTCTAACTCTATCCTACGTGCCTACGCTGAAGTGTACGCACAGGATGACAACAAAGGAAAGTTTGTGGAAGACTTTATTGCGGCATGGACTAAAGTGATGAACACAGATATGTTTATCTAAATAAACCTGAAGTAACATATCAAGGGTGGCAATAGCCACCCTTTTTTCCATCAAGATTTGACATTTTGAATGACGTGATAGGGGTCAACTTTTACCGCCCCCATTCGGGGTTCGATGGTTAAGGCGTGCACCCCGACGCTTGCGGACACCCACTCAATCGACTACAAGATCAACACAACCTAGGTCTGCCCTTCTCCAGCCAGTAGATTTTTAACTTGCTAATGGCTGTTTTAGTTAGTATTTGTTGCTTGCTTGAGCAATACTAGTTGCAGCTCTTTTTGTCCATCAAATCAGAGAGCCTCATCATTCTGCTGTCTGCTGCGGCTATGGCTTCATTGGCATTGCTATAGGTGGCAACTATTCCCACTGGGAAAAAGATTGCAGCGGCAGTATTTGTGCCATTTAAACCCTTTACATCCTCAGCATCCTTTTTGGCCTGCTCTGCATTTCGATACTCCTCTTTCAGGGACTCGCAGGACAAGCTTTTATCTGAGAGCCTAGTTACCTCTATTACCTTCGGCGTGGAACAACCCGACAAAAGAGCCGCCAAAAATAACGCCAGAGTAAAGTGGATAGATACCTTCATTGAAATTCTCCTTTAAGTGGGGTGTGAACGAAGTTACAAAATTGCTTTGGAGGCAACCAGCTAAGTCCATGCATTTATTTGCTTTTCCACTCAATTTTATGGAGCAGCCAGCGCTCCGAACATCCCAATTTCATGGGATGTTCCATGGGCCTCTTGATTACTAAAATTATCCTTCTCTTATACACATGCAAGACTATCAAGCAATGAAAAAATTCTACCTGGCAACTTTATTTATGCTGTTACTGCATTCAATACATACATTAGCTGCTGATGAGTTAACACCCCAAGCCATTATTGGGCGGAGCACCCTTAAATCCATCATTGAACACAATCCCCATCCAAGCAATACCCTAAGCTCTCAATACTCAACCACCTTAATTTATCAAGCCTATAAAAAGGGGGCCACTCAAAGAAGCGCATCTGAATCAAATGCAATTGAGCTTGAATTTGATAGAAATGAGATCCTATCGGCAATTAAACTTGTTCATTTTGAGCCGAGTATCAAGAATTAGTCTCTTTAACCAATAAATATCACTGTTGCATACAGCTTGGAATTAGCCATGCCGACGCTCAGTAAAGCCTTTTGGTCAGACAACCGCAATGGATCATCCTCTTTAGCTGTGCAAGGTTGGATTCGGGGAGGTTGGGCGTTTTAGGGTTTGAAAAGCATCTCCGGAAAATAAAAAGCCTAAGTCCTTGATTTAGGCTTTTTTTCACCATTAAATTTGCGCAGATAGTCCCTAGGGACTAGTGGAATACGCTCATTCAAAAATTAGACTGTCACTTGTCTTACGCAATAACAAAAAGTGATAGTGATTAAGCCATATTTCAATCCGCCGGTTTGTGATGTATCTTCTGCGGCTTTCCCAAAGGGGAAGGCCGCAGATCTGCGCTTGAAAAAAATCTTCTTCGCACTTCTCTCTAGTTCATCACTGTGCGTAGCAACTAATTTACTCGCTGAGCCGTTGGCAAGCAATGCATTGCCAACGGGCGGACAGGTTGCGGCAGGAGCTGCAACGATAAATCAAGTCGGTAATACGATGAATATTAATCAAAGCACTCAACGTGCTGTGATTAATTGGCAAAGCTTCTAAAAACCCACTATTTAAGTTATGAGATCCGAAAAAATTATCGTTCGAGATAACTCTCTAGATGATTTAGATATACCCATCTTTATCAAAAATAATGAGGGGTTCTATATCTACTGCAATAAAGCATTTGTTGACTTTTTAGGAATTCCAAAGAAGAAAATTCTTGGGAATACGGTATACGATGTCGCACCCAAAAAATTAGCCGGCACATGTGTTGCCACAGATAGGGCATTACTTGAACCAGCAAGCCAACAGCGCCATGAATCCAACGTCCAAACCAACTCAACTATCGAGACCAAGATTACCTTTAGCAAGTCAATAATTTATGACTCCAATTATGATATTGCGGGATTTATTGGTGCGGTCGATGCTGGATCTGCGATCGCACAAAACGGATCAGACCTCAAGCAATTGACACCAAGAGAAATTCAGATCCTCGGCCTACTTACAAAAGGCAAGTCAGTAAAAGGAATAGGTCGAACCCTCGCAATCTCTCCTCATACTGTGACGCATCACCTAAAATCAATCTATCTAAAATTAGATGCACACTCAAAAAGTGAGGCTGTATTTAAAGCACTAACACTTCTGAAAACCCGCACACAAAAATTTCTTTGCTAGTAATTTTTTATAGATAAATCAGCACAGCTTCCTCATAATTTGCGCATTCTTCTGATATTGAATAAGCGCCACCCCATGCGATAGGTAGAACTATCTCCCCTTTTGCTTAAAATTCCTAATAAATAATATTGGCCTAGTCAAATATTGTGATTGCATATATTAGGGTCAAATGCTTCATATGGCCACCCATCCCATTGGATGAGCGCAACCTAACCAGCAGCTCAAATTATTAAAAAGGCTCCGCAGAGCCACCTCAACATAATCAGGCAAAGTAGGTCTGCAGCACCTATAGGCTACAGGGATCAATATTAATTTTCTAGAAATGCGATCTACTGCTGTTGCTCACCACGACAAGGCGGTCATTTCAAATTCTTAATGGCCTTTATACAACTGGACGAATTTGATAGTCTTTGAAAAATTAAAGACATCGGAACTAATGCATAAAATCCTGACCTCCCAACCCTTTAATTTGTCATCCCAAGAAATCCAATTAAATTTCCATCCAGCCAATTTGGATACTGCTCATACACATACACTTTTTGCAACTTGTCCAGCAAAGATTCTGAGGCTTCAGCGACACCAATTGCGATCAACAAGGCAGCGTCAATCACGATAAAAACTCCAATATCCCCCTTCTTTTTAAAGAGTAGGATTGCAATGGCTGTCGTTAAAAATAAGGCGGCAAGAATAAGCGTCATGGGACTCTATTGAGCTAAGGATGCTTACATTATCTAACTCCATTTAAATACTAAAATCCCATAAAGACGGGGCAGAACATTGCACCAATCCCTATTAAAATTCAAAATGCAACGGGGTAATCGTTGCATTCTCTGTGGTGCCCCCGCCTTAAAAAGCGGGGGTTTTAACTCATACCCCCAGAATTCTTTTTACGTAATCTTTTGTTTATTTAAAAAGGCGCCTTTATGGAATATCATGTAGCCAAAGGTGGCATTGAGGTCTTGCATCTTGCACCCCAAGTACGGCAGCAAAGGTTGTCAGCGATCCTACCGTAAAACCCTGTCACCGCCTATAGCGCCGACCCCTCTTATGATTGACCCATGCTTGCAACCGGTATTTATTTGCTCGCATTGCCGACAATCGAGGCAGAGCTCTTAATCCCCTATCCCTCGGCTCTACTCACGCTTACCACGCCCATGATTGGCCGCTCATCTAACTCAATATTCTCAGCAGCTGCATGCGATCGGTATGAACGTCGGCAAATAGTTCCGATTGGCGTGCTTATTTTTACAGCCACTTCAATTACCTCTATTTTTATTAATTCTGCTGCAGACCTAGTTGCCCACCCCGCTTTTTTTAATCCTTTAGCGGAGGTGGTGGCACGATTCTTACAAGGGTCATTGTGAGGTGCACTTTTGATTATCACAATCAAGTTCCTATACTGAGCCATCTATAAGTGGGGGCAGCTCTTTCGCCTACATTAGAGCCAATATTGGGGGAATTCTTGGTTGCGAGAATGGCTCGCGCGCCCCCTTTGTTTTGACATGAGTATTTACGGGAATAACTTTTTATTAAAAGACCCATTATTTCAATGCGGGATTTGTAAAGCATCATAACTAATTTTGTTTATCTGGTGCCGACCTGGAGATAAAGGTACGCAACCTTTATCAACCCCATCAATTACGCAAAAACTGGCTAAGATTTTTCTGATTACAAAGGTATTCACAATCAACCCCTCACTTTTAAATGGGCTTACCTACAATCCAGGCCGATTAAAAGCAATTCCGCCCGGCAGCCGCACATATTCAGTGCAATTCGTCACTATTTGCATCCAATTGGTGCGCGGCAGTGATTCCGATTAATTGCTGATCGGTAAACTTGTATACAAGTAAGTACATCAATTGTCGCTTGTCAACCAAAAGGAGTCTTTTACATGAGCAAGAGCACATTTAGCATTGGACGTCGTCAGGTATTGCAGGCAGGCGCTATTACAGCAGCCTCAAGCCTTATCCCATCACTTGCCAATGCAGCTGATGACAAAATTCAGATTGGATACTGGCCTATTGCTAGCGGACTACCTTTTTATGTAGCCTTAGAAAAAGGCTACTTTAGGGAAGTAGGGCTTAACGTTGAGGGCGTAAAGCTTGCCAGCCCAAACCAAATTGCCGAAGCAATGATTGCCGGTCGCATTCAGGGCTCTGCAAACGGCACAGCCTCTGCAGCGTTGGCCCTCGCTGAAATTTCCTCACCAAATCTATTTAAGATTATTTGCTGCAATCCTTCAAATGCCAAATATGTATTGGATGAAGTCTTGGTGCCGCTAGACAGCAAAGTCAAAGCCATTAAAGACCTTCCAAAAGATGTTAAGTTTGGCTGCGGACCTGGCATTCAAAACGTAACCCTAGCGAAGATCATTCTTGAAAAAAATGGACTCCCAAATGTTCAACCAATCGAACTGCCAGTAGGTCAACATATTCCGGCGCTAGCTGCTGGTCAAATTGATGCTGTTTATACCCTTGAGCCATCTGGAACAATTGGGAAGGTTAAGGGCGTATCACGCGTATTGGAAGCAGGTGTTATTTCTAAATATATGCTGGGTGATGCAATGGCACCCTGGTTTGGTGGATCAGCATCATTGACCACCAAACTCATTAAAGAACGCCCTACCGATGCAAAGAAATACATTCTTGCCTATGCCAAGGGGGTAGATTTTGTCCGCAAGAATCCAGAAGAATCTAGAAAATCACTTGATGGCTTTACTGCAATTGAAGAGGCGGTTGTTAAAGAAGTGCCTTTAGCAAATTTTGTGATGTTTAACGAATTTAAATCTAGTGATATTGCCTACTTCCAGAAATACTTCGACGTCTTTACTGATCGCAAGATTTTCTCCAAGATTGTGGATGTTAAACCCCTCATTTACGGCGGCTAATATTTCATGATTAATAAAGAGCGCCTTCAGAAACTTCTTCCATTGATTGGGCCCATTGCACTTTTACTACTGTGGAGCCTGATCTTGGAGGCGAAGTGGGTAAAGCCAATCTTGCTGCCACCGCCTGGGGCAACTCTGGCCTTTATGGCAGATTCATTTATGAGTGGCGCCATCCTTGGTGATTTATTCGCCACGATTAAGCGCACCTTCTATGCCTTTGCTATTGCCACTTTCATTGGGGTTCCATTAGGCGTCATTTTAGGTAGTAATGAAAAAATTTATCGAAGCGTCGAATTCTTGATCGACTTCTTTAGATCAACCCCTTCTTCTGCCTTAATACCACTCTTTATGCTGATCTTTGGAATTACTGATATTAATAAGATTGCTATCGCAGCCTTTGCGGCTGTGTTGGTCATCCTATTTAATAGCGCCTATGGCGTGATGAATGCCAAAAAAACTCGCGTTAACGCAGCAAAAACCATGGGTATACCGATGCGCTATATCTTTAGGGATGTCCTTCTAATGGAGAGCCTACCCCAGACGTTTGTAGGTTTACGGATGGGTATATCCATGGCGCTGGTGATTGTGATTGTGGCGGAAATGTTTATTGGCTCTGAAAATGGCCTAGGTCATCGCATCATTGATGCGCAGCAAGTTTTCAACGTCAAGGAGATGTACAGCTCTATTCTTATTACTGGCGCCCTAGGCTATGTCCTCAATCTTTTATTTTTTATTTCAGAAAAACGTATTGTTCATTGGGGTGGAAAAGCATGAGTACCATACTTGATTTACCAGCAGAGATTGGTACTCACGTCACCATCCGCGGGCTAGATAAGTCCTTTAATGGAGCCGTCTTATATGACAACTTCAATTTAGATATTCCTAAAGGAAAGATTATCTCGATCTTTGGCCCTAATGGCTGCGGCAAATCCACTTTAATCAATATGATTTCTGGCTTGATGTCTATTGATTCAGGAGAAGTTCTTTTCGATGGAAAAACCTTAGACAAAACCACCATCGGCTATGTGTTTCAAAATTATCGCGATGCCCTTTTTCCTTGGATGACTTCATGGGAAAACATTGCCTACCCTCTTAAGCGCAGTGGAATATCTAAGGAAAAGGTAAAGGCTCGGGTTGATGAGCTCGTAGCTTTATTTGAAATTAAATTTAATCTCAATTTATATCCATATGAACTCTCCGGTGGTCAGATGCAAACCGTCTCAATAATGAGAGCTCTTGCGCCCAAGCCAGAAATCCTATTTTTAGACGAACCCTTCTCTGCCTTAGATTTTGAAATGACATTATTTATCAGGGCTAAGTTACAAGAAGCCAACTTAAGCACTGGTGTGACGATGATGATCGTCTCGCATGACCTAGAAGATGCAGTCTTTTTGGCAGATAGGATTCTGCTATTAACTCGCAGACCTACTAAAATTGCTGAGCACCTGACGTTTGATATGGAAAAACCAAGATCGCCTGAGAGTGTTAGTGAGGCTGAGTTTATTAGAACCAAAGCATTGGCATTGGAAATATTTCAACGGGAGATGAGAGCGTGATCACCATTAAAGAATTGCTTCACCGATATCAATCTAGCCAGATTTCTCCACAAAAGCATATTCATGAACTGCTAGAGACTATCCGCCATAACTCTCAAGAGGCAAGAGATCCAGCCTGGATTTGCGTTGCTACAGAAATCAACATTAGTAAACAGCTAAAAAATCTGGAATTGCTAGCCAAAGAAAAAATGATTGCCAACTTACCCCTATACGGCATCCCATTTGCTATTAAGGACAATATCGATGCGCTCGGCTGGGAAACAACTGCAGCCTGTCCAGACTTCGCATTTGATCCTAATAAGAATGCGACAGTTGTCCAAAAACTGATAGATGCTGGCGCCATCTTGATTGGCAAAACCAACCTAGACCAATTTGCTACCGGCTTAGTTGGAACTCGCTCACCTTACGGAGCTGTTCCCAATACGTTTGACCCCACTTATGTCAGTGGCGGCTCGAGCTCTGGCTCTGCCTCAGTAGTTGCAAGAGGATTAGTTTGCTTTAGCCTAGGCACTGATACAGCTGGTTCAGGAAGAATTCCTGCAGCATTTAACAATATCGTCGGCACTAAACCCACCCCGGGACTGGTAAGCACCGAAGGTGTATTTCCCGCATGCAAGTCAATTGACTGCGTATCCATCATGACGCTCACTGCTGCTGACGCCGATATTGTTCTTGATGTTATCAAGTCTACTGAACTTGATAGGGACAAAGAGGCGCAGTTCCACCCAATCCCAAAACTAATCTCCAACTTTAGAAGGCCCCCTCGTATAGGCATTCCTCTCGGCTGCCAATTTTTAGATGATGGTCAGTATCAAAAAGCTTTTGCTAAAGCCATTAAAAATGCAAAAGGCTTAGATGTTGAACTTGTTCAAGTAGACATTGAGCCTTTTGTTAGGGCTGGTAAGCTTTTGTATGATGGTCCCTGGGTATCAGAGCGTTTTGCAGTTACAGAAGATTTTCTAATATCTAATCCAGATTCTTTTGACTCTAGTGTGAAGCAGATTATTCAAAGTGGTTCCTCATACACAGCCGCACAAGGCTTTAGAGCAATCTATCAGTTAAAAGAGTTAGAAATTGAGACTAAGAAGACATGGGCGAAATGTGATGTCATTTTGGTGCCAAGCGCCCCTAATCATCCTACCTTAGAGGATTTAAAAAGCCACCCTATTTTAAAAAATAGTGAATTGGGGATGTATACCAATTACGTAAATCTCATGCGTCTATGCGCTGTGGCAGTTCCTGCTGGATTTACGGACAAAGGTATGCCCTTTGGAGTTACGCTGATAGCGCAAGAAGGTTCAGACATCGCCCTACTCAAACTAGCAGCACAATGGCAGATCTTATATGGTCTCTCGCTGGGAAAATCCGATGTCAAGGCAACTCATACTGAGCTCTCTATTAGGGGTAATTATAAGGACAGCATAGAAATTGCCGTGGTTGGAGCGCACCTTCAAGGTATGCCTTTGCATTCACAGTTAACTGAGAGGCATGCTCATTTAATAAAGTCCTGCAAATCCGCTAGATCCTATCGACTATTTGCACTACCCAACACCACCCCACCAAAACCTGGGCTAGTAAAATCCAAGTCAAACGGAGTCGCGATTGATATAGAGGTCTATGCAATGCCAGCATCTGAAGTAGGATCATTCTTAAGACTCATTCCAGCTCCACTAGGTCTTGGCAGTATTGAATTAGATGATGGTACATGGGTAAAAGGGTTTATTTGTGAACCCTATGCAATTGAAGGTGCAAATGATATTAGTGATCTTGGTGGGTGGAGAGCTTATATGCATCAGTTAGGAGATCAAAAGTAATGTCGTCTATTATTCCTATGAATAGCGAGTTCTCCAGTCTGGCAGAACATGCCTATGATCAGATTAAACAGAAGATCTTTAATTTTGAGATGATGCCTGGGGATTTAATCTCGGAAGGTAATTTAGCCAAGCTCGTATCAGTAAGTAGAACTCCACTGCGCCAAGCATTACAGCAGTTGCAGCATGGTGGATTTATTAAATCCATTCCCAAAATTGGCTGGCAAGTTGCGCCTTTAGATTTTGATAAACTTGATGAGCTTTATGACTTTCGCATCTTGATTGAGTTAAACGCCGTTAAAGCTCTTTGCAACTCCAATCGAGATAATCAAATCTTCAAGGATCTATATAAAATCTGGCTAATCCCAAAATCAAAGCGTAGCTTCAATACTTTGGATGTTGGAATACTAGATGAGCAATTTCACAATTCATTGGTTAAGGCATCAGGAAATAAAGAAATGCAAAAGACGCATTCTGAAATCACCGAACGCATTAAGATTGTTAGAAGACTAGATTTCACGAAGAGTGATCGCATCAATTGCACTTATGATGAGCATGGTCAAATTATTAAAGCGATTTTGGCGGGCAGGGCCAACGAGGCTCAAAGATTACTAAAAGCACATATTGAGCAAAGTAAGATTGAAGTAAGGAGGATTACTCTTGGGATGCTGCAGGACGCTAGAAAACAAGCATTTGGGTAATATCGGGCAACGTTGCTTGATGACCGAAAGTATTTATTAAAAATCCAAGGCCAATGGATCAATCATCCATTGGCCTTGGATAGCCGTTATTAACCCAATGCAGACGGCGAAAGAAAAACTACTCGGCGGCGGTTTTGGTGCTTCTTTGTGGTCCCGGGCGGGATCGAAAGGGGCCGAGGATCACGCGCCCCATTATCTTATTTTTCGATCACTAGTACCAATATTATTCGTTAGACTGATAATATATCCTCCTCCAAAATCGCCCCATCGCCATTAATAAAAGATAGGAGCGAGGAATGAAGAATCATCACAATGGATCTGAGAGCTTGTATTTTCTAAATCATGGATTTGAGAAGGATTTGGCAACATACTTTAATACTGCGACCATCAATGGAGGTCAACCATGATCATCAACGCCTTGAAAAAAACGGAGCCAGCTCGCTTGATCGTTGGGGTCACGATTGATATCGCTGGGGTAGCTATTGCAGCATCCCAGTATTTACAGAGTCACCATATTTTTTAATTAAAGGAAAACGCCGTGAATAAATTTGACAAAGTAATGGGTGACAGTGAAACTAACCTAAAGCAATCATTTGCAGCAGATTATTCGGCTTGCTTTATGAGGGCACTAAAGCATGCGGCTTGATTAAAAAAGTAAAGTTACCCGATGATGCTTCTATTAATGCCAGTGTTGACATTGATCCAATCCCACAAGGATTTGGTATCGTCGTCAAACCGTCTGCAGCCTTAACTGGCTTATATAGAAATGTTGCTCAGGACTTAATTGGTATAGCTCATCAGGTTTGCCGCTATTCCAATGCTACTCGCAGAAATATTGAGGCTGATGTCACCGCTGTATAAATCATCATTTTTAACGAAGGAGAAGTTATGGGCACCAAATTAACTAAGAATGTCATAGACATTGGCATCAGCGAAATAGATCGTAAAGCTATTGCCAGAGGATTATCCGAGCTTTTGGCTGATAGCTATTCTTTGTATTTAATGACTCATAACTTTCATTGGAATGTGAAAGGCCCAATGTTCAACACCCTTCACACCATGTTTATGACTCAATATACAGAGCAGTGGACAGCTCTCGATTTAATAGCGGAACGCATCAGAGCACTTGGAGAGCCAGCGCCCGGCACTTATAAAGAATTTTCAAAGCTCACCTCAATTAAAGAAGTTGACGGGGTCCCAAAGGCAATGGATATGGTCAAACATCTTGTCAAGGCGCAAGAGGCTACAGCAAAGACCGCTCGCAAACTTTTCCCGTTAGTCGAAAAGGCAAACGATCAACCCACAGCAGATCTACTGACTCAGCGTCAAGACATCCATGAGAAAACCGCTTGGATGCTAAGGAGTTTGCTGGAGGAGTAAAACCTATTGATGTAGTTTAAAACAACATCTCGCTCACCAGCAATACTAAAACCACCCGAAGGTAGTTTTAGTATTGCTGGTGAGTCGGAGTGAAATCAAACCACCGATAAAAGGATTTTCAACTCCTTGCTCTAACGACCGCTATTGACCGTTCTCTGTCGGTAAAGCGCCATAAAAAAACTTAGTTGAACGGCAGAGATGAGATGTAAAGCAGACTTTATGTTTATCAAACAATAGTATCGGCAACTCTTCTCGCCCGCATAACTCCGTATCTAGTTGCATCCCAAGCATGATCCTCAGCATCAGTATCTACGTCTTCGGGGTTTAATGAATCTGGGGGTAATTGTGGGATCGTTCTTAGCCAGTGCTTACAGGTTGAGAAAATTTTGAGCCTGTCTTCAGCCAATAGGCGAATGATTTCTTGAGCTCCGTTTACTCTGCTCCTAGGGGCGTTGTAGGCTTCAGTCCATTTCACCCCTTTGTCTCTGAAGATCTGGCCTATAGATCTCTCTGCCCCGATCTTTGAAAAAATAGATGGGTCAGCTAGGTTCATGCGGTATTCATAGCCAAGGCGTTGGTCATGTATCTCAATCTTCTTGATCTTCTCCGCTACTACGGTGGCGTCTTCCCTTGTACCCGTGTTTTCTTTCTCGCCATATCCATAGAGCTCTCTCCATAGGTAATAGACTCCATCATTGGATAAGGCAAACCAATAGACGGCATATGGCCGCGCATACCCCCAGTCCATAGAGCGCCAAACCTTCCATATCGGTGGAATAGCAAAGGGCTCTACGACGTGTTTAGAGGGTTGCCACACGCCTTCCAAGAAACTTCCCACGTGGATATCCCAATCTCCCTCTAACCAGGCTCTACGCCTGTTTGGATCGCTTAGTGACTCTAGGCTCATGAGGTAGTTGGGATCGTTTTTTAGGAGATGGGTATTCTCATAAATCGTTGAATGAATTCTCACCCTAGGCAGTGCACCCTCTTGCCGAATAATTTGACCCGCCGGTATAGCCCCAATTTGAAATCTTTCCTTTACTGATGCATGGCCTACTCCAAATGGATTACAGGTGGCTCTCACCATTCTTGGCATTCCTGGATGAGATGACCTGCAGGTGGAATGCATGGCTTCATAGAAAGAGAGGTTGCGCCAGTTCGTTAACTCTTCGAATCCTAGCCAGGGGTATTCATGGCCATGGTAGTTCCAGTAGTCATCCTCATTAGCGCCATATCTGAAATACAGCATCTCTCCTGTTGGCCACTTCCAGACGTAGTCTGATTCATTGAACTTGGCGCCTGGGAAGATTTGATAGAACCAGCGCTTACTCTTGGCCACTACGTCAGCTAGTTGGGGATAGGTCAGACGAAAGAGGGTACCCCGCCAGTGATCACCAAAGCCTCTGCCTACATGTTGGGCATAGCTCATGAGTAGGGTATCGGTCTTACCTCCTCCTCTAGTACCTTCTAGAAGCACTTCATACACTGGGCAAGTTAGAAACAAGGTTTGGCTACCGGGCAATGGTGCCCAGATGGTTTTCATGGATTAGTGTTTTGCTTGGGCCGCCCGCTCCCAATCGTCTACGCTCATAGCGCTTGGTACAACCAAGACTCCACTTTGAAGTGGTGCGCCATCTTTACCGGTGTGCTCAATGGCAGATAAGCGGGGATGTACGTAAGGTGCGGCATGTCTTCCTACGGTGGCAGCCATGTTCAGAAGCTTGATACGAGCTTCATTTGCTAAAGCCTTATCGCCCAGCTCTTCTTCTTGAACATTGCCAGCCTCTTCGTATAGCTGGTGCATTACCTTCATCATGACTTCTAGAGGTGTGATCCCCTGCGTAGCAACAGCTTCAGCAATCTGGCGGGTTCGCTTGGTTAGGCTGCCCGTCTTGCGACCAGCCCCTGGTCTTGCGCCGCCCTTTGATTTCTTTTGATTATTTTCAATCATGGGATAGGGGATGAGTCTTGGATGAGAGTCAAAAGATGGGGTTGCAATGCTACTGAGTCTCCAATAGGCTCATCAAACTCGATGATGATTCTTTGGAATAAGTCATGACGGCTTTGGGCTCCGCGGTGTTTGACTACAGTGCCTACGCGCCCACTTGGTGTCTTCACTTTTGATCCAATCGGGAAGTCTTCCATGTCTAGCCGATCAATCACTCCAGCTATAGCGTGGTTAGCTTGCATTGGATTTCTCCTCCAACATTTGCTTAATCTCCTTACGCTTTCGTAGCTCAGCAAAGATTCTGGTTTTAAAAGCAGGATACGTCTCTGATATTTCGGCCTTCAGTCCAAGCTCTCTACCTTTAGCATCGATAGCTTCACTGGTTTTCCACCAGACATCTTCATCTGCATTAGCAGTTTCAGCCTTCTTGCGCGCCCCTTTGAGGATGGCCAAGACATAGCCAGCATTGATAGGGGTTGAGTTTGAGACTTTCATGCGTGTTTCCTTGGCCGTAGCGATAGCTTCTGCTACCTCGGCTTCTGATACTCCGAGATTGACGATATCCCGTATGCGGTAGTCGTCTACGGCAATGGCTCTACCCTCTTTGCTGATCATGGCTGCAAAGCTTTTATATTTTTCGATGCGCCCCTGAAAAACTTTTTCTTCGTCGGATGGCGTAGTGGACTCTTGGGGAATTTTTTCCTTTTCATCCCCATTGTTTTGTTTGTCTGGTGTATGGAGATTGGTTACTGGTGACTGGTGTTTGGTGTCTGGTGAGCATTGCGTTCGCAATGCGATCGCATTGCGAACGCATCCATTATTGGGGATGATTTCTGGCTGAGGCTCGTCAGCTGGAAATGACTGCCACCTGCCTTCTGCACTACGCCTGGCTTTGAGTTGCTTATCTTTAAAGCGGGCTATCTCATGATCACAGCGCTCTTGTCTCCAGCCAGCATCAGTCAGGGTAAAAAATTCATTGAGGACGGAGACAACTGCAATTTTTTCTTCTTTTGATCGTGCGTTGATCAATCTTTGTACTAGCCTGATTTCGATAGGTAGTGGTTTTTCTGTGGCGTAGTACTTTCTGATGAGGCGACTGTAGGTTGCATCTTCTATGAATGTAAGATGTGCGGTCGCTTCTGCGTAATCTCCAATGTGATGCTCGTAGTAATTCATCTCGATCTGTCTCCGTATAGTTCTTTTTTCTTGCGTGCAATATTTTTTGCAAGAGATGAATCTAACAATCGAAGAGCGTATCGTCAAACGCGTTTTTTCTGAATTTTTCTTTAATTTATTTATTCATCATTTCCCTGTCATCCATGTTTGAGAAATTCGTGAGAATGATTTTCTTTATCTGAAGTGTTTATTGATCTATGAGTGTCCACCGCTCTCTTTGCGCTATCAGAATCTTCTGACAAGGCTGTAGCCATTTATTTATATAGCTTGTGTCACTTCTATGAATAAATATTTTTTTGTAGTCAAAAATTAATATGCGTCTTCAAAGTGGGTATTGACATTTGATTGACCACCAAAATTTCATTGACTACATTGCACTTCAGCGGCACACAGATTGATTCATAACAAAACACAATAGGAGATTAAATTTAATGATGGCAATTCGCTTATACAGCTTGTATCGATCTTATGGATACACAAAAATGAGTTCCGCAAAGATGGTCTTACAGGCCTATCGCAAAAACTTAAAGCGCGCCCGCTAAGGAGATGGTGATGAGTCAATCAAGCCCCCAAATCCCACCTATTGCTTTGATGAGAATTCCGCAAATATTGAAGGTGATGCCAGTTTCTAAATCGAAGTTTTGGCTCATGGTGCAGAAAGGTGAATTTCCAAAACCAATCAAGATTGGTCGATCATCTTTCTGGACGATTGAACAGGTTCAGGCATTTATTCGGGAAAGGAGCGGTCAATCCACCAATTGAAAAATGGCTATCTCCTGAGGTTAATCTTTAGCCCTAGCAAATCAATTTCAGGAGATAACTATGAGTAGCATTAATCAACCCAAAATATTTAGCGTTGATGTCTACAGTGACTATGGAGTGAATACTCAAAACCCTTGGGTACACGCCGGGGAATTCTCAGAGCTAAGGACGCTATTGAAGTTTGCAAAAAAGTAGTTGACGACTTCCTGCGCGCACCAATCAATCGCTATATTGAGCCCGAAGTGCTGGCGCACGCCTTTCTGAGCTACGGTGATGTGCCAGTCATTAGTGGCACTCAGAATCTACCCAATTTTGATATCTACGAATACCTTACCCAGCGTTGCGCTGAGATATCAAGCCCACAGCAATCCATCTAGATCTGAATTGAGACTCGGTTTTAGTGGTGGGTAGAGAGGTGGGTAGAAGAGCCCCAAAAACATAGAGCCTCATGGTTAGGGGCTCTGCTGTCGTATATGGCGGAAGAGGTGAGATTCGAACTCACGGAGGACTTTCATCCTCGCCAGTTTTCAAGACTGGTGCATTCAACCGCTCTGCCACTCTTCCTTGCGATTTAAGTCCTAGATTATAGAGAACTTTTGATTTGCGCCTCCAAATGCTGGGCGATAGCCAAGCAAGAGGTCAGGCCTGGGGACTCAAAGCCATAGAGGTTAAATAGGCCATGAAGCTGATGCTGCTGGGGTCCTTCAAAGTAAAAGTCTCCTGCCGGGGCATTTGGCGGGACGATTTTGGCTCTGACGCCGGAGTAATCTGCCTGCAATGAGCCGTCTTTTAGGTCGGGCCAGTACTGCCTTACTGCGGCATAAAAACCCTCCCCACGCTTTGGATCGACCGTGTAATTAATCTGGCTCTCCTCTTCAATATCAAGCCATTCCACATCCGGACCAAACTTGGCCTGACCACCCATATCCAAGGTGAGATGAACGCCGAGTCCACCGGGCTCAGGGATCGGATAAATCAAATGACTAAATGGAGATTTACCAGATAAAGAGAAGTAGTTACCTTTTGCAAAATAGGCTTTAGGTATGAGATCTTTAGAAAGACCCTCTATTTTTTGAGCCAATGCTGGAGCGCTTAGTCCCGCACAATTAATCAACAACTTTGTCTGAATGGTCATGCCATCAGCACCACCAATGGTGAGCTCAAAGCCACCTTCAGCATTGGCACCAATCGGCTTTGCAGCAAGTAAAGGTGATTGATAGGCGACCATACCGCCTGCATCTTCAAAGCCGCCAAGCAATGAGAGCATGAGACCGTGGCTATCCACTACACCCGTTGATGCTGAAAGCACTGCTGCTTCACATTGCAACTGAGGCTCCAGCGCTTTTGCCTGCTCTCCAGAGATCATCTTGATATCGGGAACTTGATTATTTTGGGCTTTGTACAAAATAGCCTGCAGATCATCTAGCTGGCTAGTATTGGCAGCCACAATCAACTTGCCGTAGGCTTGTGTGCTGACTTGATGGCTTCGGCAATATTCATATAAAAGGCGATTGCCTTCGACGCAAAGCTTCGCCTTGAGAGAATCTTTGGGGTAATAAATCCCCGCATGAATCACTTCACTATTGCGCGCGCTACTAATGGTTCCGAACGAATCCTCACGCTCGAGCAAGATCGTCTCTCGGCCCTGTAATGCCATCTCGCGAGCGACCGCCAAACCCACTACTCCAGCACCCACTACTACGCAATCAACCTGCTCCATTCGGCTATTCCTGACCTGATTTCAGATATGTCTCAATTTTGTAATGACTTTTGCCTAGGCTAAAGCCTCTATATTGCTGAAATCGTAACATTTTCAGCGTTTTAAGGGGATTTTGATGCCCTTATTGATAAAATCTAGCCATGTCTTTGCAAGCCCATTCAGCATCCCAAAACCTCCATTCCGCCATTGATATTGCGCTCGATACCGCATACCAGGGAATTGATGCCAATGGCTGGGTAAAGCTCTTTGCCCAGGCACGCAAATCCAAGGTGGAGCAATTCATTGTGGATATGTTTGCAGGCAAGCACATTAACAACAGCGAAGATCGCCCCGCCCTGCACTCTGCGCTCCGCAATCTCACTAAAACCCCGGTACTCATCAATGACTCAGATGTCATGCCAGCAGTATCTGAGGTTTGGCATCGGATTGAGGCACTTTGTAATAAATGGGTTGGTGTTACAGATGTGATTCATATCGGTATTGGTGGATCTGACTTTGGCCCCCGCCTCGCTATTGAAGCCTTAGCTCATGTCCCAGGCATTGATAGCCGTGGCATGCGCATGCATTTCTTGGCCAATATTGATACCGCTGAATTAGCTCGTATTTTGGTGCGTGCTCAGCCTCATAGCACTCGGGTGATTGTGGTCTCGAAATCATTCACCACTCTGGAAACCTCCATGAATGCCAAGGCCGTTGTCGCTTGGCTTAAAGACAGCGGTTGCACCAAGAGTCAGATTGCTCACGCACTGTATGCAGTAACTGCTAATATTCCTGCCGCTAAAGAATTTGGCGTTGAGGAAGACAATATTTACCCCTTCTGGGATTGGGTCGGTGGTCGTTATTCCGTCTGGTCAGCTGTTGGCCTACCCATTGCCTTGCAATATGGCTTTGAGACCTTTCAGCAATTCTTGGCTGGTGCAGAAGCGATGGATCTACATTTTAAGAATGCACCCCTAGAAGAGAACCTGCCCGTCATCATGGCGCTCACCTTGCTATATCAGCAAGAGAAACATGACATCAAGGCTTATGCGGCCATTCCGTATGCGGATGCTCTAGATTGGTTTCCGAAGTGGTTGCAGCAGCTCGATATGGAAAGTAATGGCAAGAGCGTGGATCGTGACGGCAAGCCAGTTAAGCACTCTTCACCAGTGGTATTTGGTAGTGCTGGCAGCAATGCACAACACTCCTACTTCCAGCTCTTTCACCAGGGTACTGAAATCATCCCAATTGATTTCATTGCTGTACGTGAACCCATGAGTGATCGGCCTGAGGCTGTAGCGCATCACCGCATTCTGCTTTCCAATTGCTTGGCACAAGCGCAAGCATTAGCAAATGGCAAAACTGCTAGTAATCCAAATGATGTTTACCCTGGCAAACGTCCTAGCAATCTGCTGCTACTGCCTAAGCTCAATGCTTTTTACCTCGGCGCCCTACTGGCTCTCTATGAGAACCGTACTGCAACACTAGGTGCACTCTGGAATATCAACAGTTTCGATCAACCTGGTGTTGAGTACGGCAAAGTCCTCGCTAAGCCGATTGAGAAAGCCCTCACCAGCCACCAAAATAATATTGCCGCAAGTGACGATATTGATGCCGTCACTGCTGCTCGTATTAATTTATTAAATTCAAATAACTAGTTATCGCCCAAGCAAGGCCTGGGTGTTTTTACTGAAGGATCTGTAATGCAATTGTCTCCATCCATTTTTAAAGCGTATGACATCCGCGGCATTATTGATGAGACCTTAGATCCTTCGATTGCCAAGCTCATTGGCCAGGCGTTTGGCACTGAGATGCGCGAGCTAGGCGAAACCGATATCGTCATTGGTCGCGATGGTCGCCTATCTGGCCCCAGCTTGATTGAAGCGCTAACTGATGGCTTACTTTCTACTGGCATCAATGTGATTGACCTGGGAATGGTTGCAACACCAATGGTGTACTTTGCTGCCAACCATACGATTAATGGCAAGACACCGAAGTCCGGAATCATGATTACCGGTAGCCATAACCCACCTAATTACAACGGCTTCAAAATGGTCTTGGGTAGCGCGGCCATTTATGGTGAGCAGATTCAGGATTTGCGTAAGCGCATTGAAGCTAAGAAGTTTGCCGTAGGCCAAGGTACTCGAAGGACTTTCGATATTTTCCCAATGTATCTCAATTACATCGTGGGCGATATCAAACTTGCTCGCCCAATGAAAATTGCTGTGGATTGCGGTAATGGTGTTGGTGGCGCCTTTGCAGGAAAATTATTTAGAGCTCTAGGTTGCGAAGTTCAAGAACTATTCTGTGAGGTGGATGGTCATTTCCCCAACCACCATCCCGATCCAGCCCATATTGAAAACTTACAAGACCTCATCAAGAATTTGCAGACTACCGATAATGAATTAGGTCTCGCCTTTGATGGCGATGCCGATCGTTTGGGCGTTGTCACTAAAGATGGTCAGGTGATCTTCCCAGATCGTCAGATGATGTTGTTTGCTAAGGACGTCCTTTCCCGCAACCCAGGCGGGCAGATTATTTATGACGTGAAGTGCACCCGCAATTTAGCGACCTATGTCAAAGAACATGGTGGCGAACCAATCATGTGGAAAACTGGTCACTCTTTAGTTAAAGCCAAGTTAAAGGAAACTGGTGCCCCACTTGCTGGCGAGATGAGTGGCCACATCTTCTTTAAAGACCGTTGGTTTGGATTTGATGATGGTCTGTATACCGGCGCTCGCTTGCTAGAGATCCTCAGCAAGGAAAAGAATCCAAGCGACACTCTCAATAACTTACCGAATGCCATCTGTACTCCAGAATTGCAACTGGCTTGTGCTGAAGGTGAACCTTTTGCCTTGCTAGAAACGATTAAAGCCAATGCCAAGTTCCCAACCTCTGAATCCATCAACACCATTGATGGTGTCCGCGTGGAATATGCCGATGGCTTTGGTCTAGCTAGACCCTCTAATACAACGCCAGTCGTAGTAATGCGTTTTGAGGCAGATAGCGAAGAGGCGATTAAGCGAATTCAGGCAGAGTTTAAGGCAGTCTTGCTGGCTGCTAAGCCCGAAGCAAAACTACCGTTCTAGTGAACCGAGGGCTTTGCACCCTCTTCTTCATCTTCTGCAGACTCAGCAGTCTCCACTACCTGAGGTACATCGCCCCAAGTGGCGTGCTCACGTAATTGATTGAGTAATAGGCACATGGCCTGCAAAGTAGGTCCAGCCATCTTCAGGTTGATATTGGCTCCACCTGGAAGAACTAGATCTAATGACAGCATGTCTTCAGAATCCTGTTTCTCGAAAGAACATTTCACATCCAAGACAAGAACGGGATCAGCCCCCAAAGGATAATTATTGGCAGGTAGATATGTCTCAGGCTTGACTGCCTCTCGACGTTCTCTTTCTGCCTTAACAGCTTCCTCACCGAATTCGGCAATTGCCTTTGCTGCCTCTGGAGTATGGGATTGCTCTAAATTCTTCACTAATAAATGCGATGTAGCAGCAAGAATAAATAAGGTTACGCGACGAGTAAACCAGAAGCGAAACTCCGTATCTTCTGTCGTATTAAAACGAAATAACAAGCGATCATCGGGCGCAAGATAGCTGGCGTTGAATTGCTTAATACTCATAGGGTGATGTCTTTAAAGCCAGGTGCTTGATTAGGCATAGGTTGAGATGACTTAGGCTGCCCCCTTCTGGAAGCCTCCTCTAATGCACGCTGAATAGCCGGCAAAGAGCCATTGAGACTGAATCGATAAACAGAAAATGCTCCGCCTTGTAGGGCAACAGCAAACCCAATATTACCCCCCGCTTTTACGGCATTCATAACCTGATCAAAGGGATCCAGAATCTGGAAATAATGTTTACCAACCAGAGTGCATTGCATACCAAGAGCTGCTGAGACTGTTGAGCCATTCATGAGCACAGCATTTTTAGTATTGGGCTGGCAATTGAGATTGGGGTTGAGATAAAACACGCAAGTGCTACCGCCACAAAACAGTCCTAGTGAAGAATTGGAGTCGTTGACGGTGTAAGCCTCCGTTGTTTCAGTGCCGACCTCAACAACCCAATTCTGATAAGTCAATTTTTCATTGGCAAAAGCTTGCCCATGGAAAGTCATGGGCATTAATACAAATAGCGAAGTCAATAGACGCTTGATCATTTGACTACTTTAGCAGTTTCTAGGTTAATTTCCCTTGGAAATCTTGGTTGATTTCATGAGGGCATTGACTGCCTCTTGGCGCTTTTGCTGGATGAGGCTTTGGGCAATTGCGTTTCTTGCCTGATCAAAGGTAGGCAATACAAATGGCCTCACGTCATCAACCTTAATGACATGCCAACCATTCGAGGTTTTGACGGGGACTTGAGTTACCTTGCCCTTGGTAAGGTTGGGTACTAGATCATTGATTGGCGGGGTCAGCTGTGATGGAAGCGCCCAGCCAACGATACCGCCCTGCTGCCCGGAGGTTTGATCCAAAGACTTTGCCTTAGCAAGATCTGCGAATGAGGCTCCATTATTAATTTGTCTGATGATCTCTACGCCATCGGCCTCGTTGGCAACCACGATTTGAGCAAGCAAATACTCAGTTGAATTTTTAGGATCCTTACTGAGCTCCACTTGTTTGTCATAAACGGCACGAACATCTTCATTGGTAACTGGATGAGCTGCAAAGTACTGAGCAAACCAGATATCCATCATGGCATTTTGTTCTGCCATCTTGATCTTAAATGCGTTATTAGGCTTGTTCAGAAGACCTGTTTTCTTGGCGTCTTGCGCTACCGCCTCACGCAATACAAGATCATTCACAATCGATTGACGTAACTCTGGAGTATCTTTAGCGCCCTCAGATACAGATACTGCAACCCATTGATCCACCTGGGCAGCAGTAATTTTTGCACCATTCACGGTGAGGAGGGTTTGTGATTGCTGTGCATAGACAGCACTCATGGCTAGGGTTAAGAAGCCAGCAACTAGATAGCTATAGAGTTTGGATTTCATTTACTTTTCTTTACTTTGTTTTTTTATTGTCTTTTGCTTTTTTCAAGCGCTCCATCAGCATCTGCCCCATGATCTCAGGGCGGCCTTGGAAAATACGCTCCACCTTATCTGGTCCAGCATGCTTACGTCTGAGCTCATTGCGCAGCTCATGATCCTCCGCAAGCTTAACAACAGCTTTGATGTAATCCTCAGTAGTGGTAGCCACTAGCCAATTAGGCATACCAAAGCGCTCAAACAAGCCCTGGTCGATATGTTCATTAACCTCTGGTCCGGTTTTGCAGACCCCCACTAATCCAGCTGTAACAGTATCGATAATGCCGTTGGTATTACCAAATGGGAATGGGTTGATATACATGTCGCACTTACGGACAATATCCATATATTCGGTATAGCCACGATGCGCATACACAATGGCGTAGTCACCAAGTACATTGCGCACTACGCGCTTCACTTGTTCGTACACCATGCCTTGTGCAAAGGCTACTGCGAAATGGAATCTCACAGGCACTTTGCTACGCAAGGCAATCTCTTTGCAAGCATTGAGGAAACCAGGGTTGATTTTCATTGCCGATGCCGCCACCACAATATCGACCACTTCAGGTTTTTCACGAATAATCGGCGGCTCAGGAGTTTGGCTTGCCAATCCCGATGGACGATATGGCATACCGTCATTAGGCAAAATCAGCAGCTCCTCGCTAAAGCAATCGGGATCACCCACGTAATCCTCCTCTACTACAACGTAATCCATTGAAGAAGAATGTGAGGTCGCTGGATGACCTAGCGCCATTGCCATCACTGGGGCCAGACGAATGTTAGCAAGCATCATTGTGAGCGGGAACATGCCAACACTTGGCATATAAAACACTTGGGCTTGGCGCGCCTCTGCCACACCTCGGATTTGAGAAATTTGCTCTTGCAATGAGCCCTGCTTAATCTCAATCCACTCGTCAAATACTGCATGGCCAACTGCATCGGTTGCATTAGATAGACCCATTCCAACAATATGAAATAGCTCTTTAGCAGCCTCTAGAGTTCTTGAGTGGGTACGGTAAATGGAATGTCCTGCATTAAACCACTCCATCACTACCAGCATCGTAGGTTTTTCACCATTTTTAGCAGGCAAGACAGGGGTATCTAGAGGGAGTAGCTTATAAGCTTCCAGCCAGCGCTCAATCAAAGTATTAATTGCGCCTTTGATTTCATGTTTATCAGGTCGGTCAGCATAACTGCAATGCATGTAGACGTCATGCATGATGCCAAATGGCAATGCCTCAAGCGATTCTATCTCGGGTAACTTTGCGCTTAGCCATGGCAAGAGTGCTTCACGCTTGTTGTGTGCCTGTGGGGAACCCAAAAACCGAGGGGATAAAAGGGCCATACCTAAAGATGCAGCCAGGTATTTATTGGCTTCCCACAACTTATCCACTTCTAAAACAATTTCAGATTCAGGCAAGTAGAGCAAAGCAAACTTCGGCAAATCTTGGGCAGTGACCTCAAGGTGTCCAAGGTTCCCTTTTCCGGCCAAGTTCAGTGCGCGCACGACATGATCGGCATTAATAAAGTCGGTTGAGCCAAAAATGGTTGCAAACCAACGTTGCAAGGTAAACAGCGAGGTTAAGCTCTCTGGTGCAAAGTGAAAGTCTTTATCTGAAAACAAGCAAGAGATTGCGGAAGCCAGGCGAATGCCTACATGAGCTTCACGGTGATCTTCTGAAACCCCTGCCAGAGGCTGAGCCTGAAACTGACCGCCTGGAACGCCATAACTACTATCCAGAATCGAGAGTAAGTTAACCAGCATTCTGGCCGCTTCCTCATGTTGGCGACTATAGGCTGCATGTTCAAAGTCTTCCAGCTTAAAAACCATATTCACCTTGTTCATCGATTTTTACTTATTCCTTATTAATCTATTTATTCTTAGCAACTGTAACAAGGGCTAGCTTAGTAACACCAGCACCCTGCGCCATGGCGATTACTTGTGCCAGACGGCTATATTTTAAGTTCTCATCTGCATCAACCTGCAACTGAAATTTGGGCTCATTTGCTTTAGATACTAGCGCTGATTTTAAGGCTTGGTCATTAATGGCCTTGCCATCAAGCTCAAGCGTGCCATCTGCCTTAATAATTAACTTAGTTAAATCTTTTTCGACCGGAGATTGTATGGACTCTGTTTTTGGCAAATTAACTCCTAAGCTTTGCGGAATCAGCAAAGGGGCAGTAACCATAAACACGATCAATAGCACGAGCATCACGTCCACTAACGGAGTAACGTTCATCTCCGCCATTAATCCAGAGTCATCACCACCGCCGCGAACTAGCATGTCTCACTCCATTGCTTTTGATTACGCATCGCTTGACGCAAGAAATCCTCACTAAAGCCATCCAACTCAGAAACGTGAACACGTTGTTGGCGCATGAAATAGTTATATACCAGTACTGCAGGAATGGCGGTTGCAATACCCACCGCTGTTGCGATCAATGCCTCACCAATCGGGCCGGCTACAACGTCAATACTGGCTTGACCAGTAGCGGTAATCGTTTTAAGGGCATTCATAATCCCCCAAACAGTTCCAAACAAACCAATAAACGGTGCAGTTGATCCAATCGATGCTAATTCTGCATAGCCACGCTCACGTCCACGAATAATGGCATGCAGTTGCTTGCGTAACTCACGATCAAGGATCTCCTGAAGCTCCTGGTGATCACAACCTTCACCCTCCTCCCCAGATAGTTCTTTGCAAGTAACAAATCCCGCCTTAGTCAGCTTTGCAAAATCACCCTGACCTATCTGTGCGGCGCCGCAACGACCTTTCCAAGTGCGATCGCCCCAGAAAGACTGCAGAAAATCGCGGGACTGTTGCGCCTCCTTACGAAAAGCCAAGATCTTAATAACCGCAATAGACCAAGTTGCTATGGATAGCGACACCAATATAAATAAGGTTAAATCAACAATAAAATTAGAGGAGTTCATTGGGATTCCTAACGGTTTTTAATAGAGAAGGTAATTGGGATGTTGACCCATTGGGAAATTTCTTTTCCTTGGGCTTTAGCTGGAGTAAATTGCCATTGAGATACGGTATTTAAAGCAGAACGATCAAGAGATTCATTGCCGCTGGTTTTGGCAATCATGACTTCACTGCATTTTCCATCTGGGAGAATGAGTGCTCTTAGCACCACGGTACCCTCTACCCGCATCTTAAATGCCATTGCAGGGTATGGCGGCTTAGGATTATTCAGATAGGCGGCCTTGTAATCCGCATCTACTGTCGGTGCCGCCTGAATGCCTGCAGCGGCACTGCTTTCCGAAGTGCTATTACTTGAATTACTGGTCTGCGAACTTTTTGAGGCATTGTTTTGTCGCTGAAGTAAGCCATCATCACTAGACGCCTTAGTGGGTGGTGCCGATGCACTGTTCGCTTGCGTTGATTTACCAGAACCTTGACCACCCTGCCCGCTCAGAAAAGATCCACTTAACTGAATAGTGATATCGGAGATTTGTCTTTTCTTCCAACTGGGAACGCCATACAGATAAATAATAAAGGCAAATAGATGAACTAATGCCACCATCAGAACTACGATATAGGCCTGAGAAGTTTGCTGAGACTCTAGGCTTTTATTTGCCACTACAGAAATCATCTATCTTAGGATCGCAGGAGGCGTTCGTTAGGTCGCCAACCACCACATCACCAGCACTCGCGGATGAATCCATTTCAGAAGACTTAAATGACTGCACTAATTGTTGAGTCTGATCATGTAGTTGGCCATGCATCGAGGCATTTTGACTAGCTGTATTGCTGCCCATGCTCGACTGAGGTAAAGGCGCCACATATATCGTAGTCGTACCCGTCTGAGTCACACTGCCAAAAAGTGGTACGCCAGCGGCTTGCTGCCCCACTACGGGTGATAGCGCTGGGTTTGTTTCTTGCACACCAACCAAAGCATTCAAGTCAGCCAATGGTGCAATATTACCCACATTGCCATATCTAATCGTCGGCGCAGGTCCAACATTGGCAAGCAAGCTAAATGCGCGCATCAATAAGGTGTGCTGGCCAGCAGATACGTCATTAATCGGTCCATTCACCACAACCGATGGGTCCATCGATAACAATAAGCGAGTTCTTCCATTGCTACCGTTATCGCCAATTAAGACTGAGCCGTTATATTCCTGACCTTCAAAAGTAGTAACGTCACCAAAGAGCTTAATGGTTTGAGCAGTTACATTCATGGCGTATGGATTAACACCAGATAACCCGCTATAGGAACTCGTATATGGGTTCAACGTATAGGAGGCACTTAATCGATCGACGACATCAAGGCCAACCTGATCATTAAAGAGCACTGTACCGTTAGCGGCTGTGACCACTAGGTTGCGCTGAGCTGATTTTGAGCCTGCGCCAGCACTTACCGTACTCATAAAGCTGATGTTTCCAGCGCTACTATTGAAATTCGCTGTCGAACTGTTATTTCCAGTCAGGAAAGTTAGCGGACCGCCATAAACCTGGTCGCCGATTGTATTAATGACGCTATCAATCGTTACTGCACCATCCACAGACAATCTACTGAGTGTTGTTCCACCAGTAACTGACAAGTTACCGCCAGTAGAGGTGATATTTGCATTACCTAGAGCATTTTGACTGCCCAAGGAAAGTCGATAGTTAGCAATGTCTACTACTCCAGACATGCTGTTATTACCGGTGATATTCAAGATGCCTGCGCCACGCTGAACGATGCTACCAGTACCGGAGATCGAATTTGCCAAATTGAAGGCATTCGCAGAATCAAACACAATGCTACCGTTATTCACAATAGCGCTGGAAGTTGTACCCACTTGCTCGCTGTTGTAGACCACCGTCTTATTGATTGGAATAATCACCTGGGCAACGTTATTACCATCTGGAAGTGCTCCACCCGCCCAGTTTGTAGCGGTGGACCAATTTCCGTTATTAGCACCCGTGTAAGCAACAGAAGCCAACTGGGTAATCGTACCAATATTACCCGTCAGACTAGCGTTGGACAATACATAGTTATTGGAGTCGTTACCAAATTCATTACCAAATAATCCCATACTTAGGGTGACGGATTTATTGGCCCCAACATGACGATCCGTATAGCTACCAGAACCAATTAGACTCACATGATCACCAGCAACTACGCCCGATGCAGTTTGATTAAAGCTAAGATTGGCAGCAGTAATGCTGGTACTGCCATCGTAGACCTTGGAGACCGACTGAATTGTGCTGACATTATTGTTAATGGTTTTGGGAGCAACTGTAATCGCACCAACCACCGCTAAATTATTAAAGTTGCTACCAATGATGGTCACATTCGAGGCATTGAGATTGTAGCCGCCCACATTTAAGTTTCCAGACGAGCTGTATGAACCATTAACCGCATTTAACCTAAATATTGCAGTGGTTCCAAATCCATCCACAATAGACGCATAGCCATTGGTTACATTTGCGCTTAGGTTGCTGATGGTGGTATTACTTCTGACATACTCCGCACTTAACTGGAAGCTACTTAAAGAGGATGAGTAATTTACATTAGCTGTTCCACTGCCAACTACTTTAATTAATAGCGTATCTGCAGGGACAATGATGTAATCACCTGACCGATAGGTAATGTTGTAGTTGGTTGCGGAGAAACTCGAAGGCGTCAATACACCGCTATAAGTACGGGCAGATTGGTTATCTACCCCAGAAATATTTGATCGTGTGACGGTACCATTCCATAAGGCTTGTACAGAACCATTTGCTGTAGAAGTTAGATTAGCCGCTGTTTCACCACCAACAAAGCCGGTGTATACAACTCCGCCATACCCAATCGAGCCATTTGCAGCAACAGTATCAGCTTGAGCGAGTATTTTTCCATCATTCACTGCGCTAATAATTAATGGCGCCTTAGTAATAACACCGTTATAGGAGTCTGCTACGCTAACACAGTAGTTTTGACCACCATTATCATCACTCACCACAACGGAATTTAGAGTAACAGTCTTGTTGGCACCAGCATCTTTAGTGTTGTATGTAATCGCTGCTGAGCTGACGCGATCCCCACCAACCAACTGTCCAGATAAGGCAGTTAAGTCTGCTGTAGTTGCTTGCTGAATAGTTGTATTGCCATAAACCATCGTAGCATTAGGCGCCACTAGAGTAACATTCAATCGAGATACGCTAACGCTCGTATTAGGTAAGACTAAATCTTCGTAATTGCTTAAGCTTGACCCGTTTGCTCCTGACAATGCCAGCCCGGCTATGCTTGATAGGCTTTGATTGGTTTGAACGTTTTTACTCTGCATTGCAGCAGTGCCTGTAGCGGTAAAGGTTTCACCATTCACACCAGTTACAGAAATTTGCGAACCATTAATCAAGCTCGATCCGTCATAGACCTTGTTACCAATTGCCGATAATTGCGCTTTGCTAATCGTTAACGTACCGTTAGCGCCAACAAAGTCATAATTTGCTGAACTTAAACCACCAAGGCCCGCGGTGATTGTATGGTTTCCAACACTTGTCGTAGCGTTTGCAACGCTACTACCAAAGGCTGATCCAGATACCACGCTACTTGTTTCACCATTCACAAATCCGGTAATCGTTTGTGTAAATGTTGGGTTAGCAGCACCATAAATTCGAGATTGATCATCAGCCGTCACGGTGAGGTGCGCTTTATTGATTGTCAATGTGCCATTTGCAGCTGCAAAGTCATAGTTTGCTGCACTTAAGCTTCCAATGCCGCTAGTAATTGTGTAGTTGCCCACTCCACTTAAGTTAGTCGCTAAGGTTGATGCAGCACTAGAACCAGTGATGTTTGCAATCACAGCATCCTCACCCACCACAAAACCAGTCATAGCCTGAGTTAAGCTTGGGTTTGAATCGCCATATAAGCGGGCTTTATTATCCGCAGAGACCGTAATAACTGCCTTAGCAATATTGAGAGCGCCATTGATGCCTGTAACAATATAGTTAGTCTCAACACCAGTTGTTACGCTATTCGTGTAAGAGCCGGCATTAGTCCCATTAGCGCCGCTAGCGCTGACATTGGTCAGTACTGCTGCAGTATCTGTACCCTGCAATCCAGAAACGTTATAACCTGAAACGCTCTGGCTTTGGCCGGTATAAGTGGTATTGAAGGTATTGCCGGTAACCGTTAGCGCAGCCTTATCAATAGTTAAGGCGCCATCCACAAACGTCAGGTTGTAGTTAGTTGCATTACCTGTAGCTTGAGATACATATACTCCAGCATTGGTTCCATTTGCACCAGCACTGACATCAGTCAATACTGCAACCGTTTGGTTGTTTACCAGTCCAGTAGCAGTAAAGCCACTGACTGATTGTTGGCTACCGTTATAAGTTACGTTAACACTATTCGCAATAACAGTTGCTTCAGCCTTATTCACTGTCAACGTACCGTTGTTATAGGTGATGTTGTAGTTGCTGCTTAAGCCACTTGTAAAGGACTGGTTGCTTGCCGTTAAGGTGTAGTTACCGACGTTGCTTGTAGCGTTGGCAGTACTTGCAACTGTAGCGTTACCCAAGGTATCGCCGTTATACAACGTGCCACCACCACCTAAAGTCACTGTGCCGCTAGTTGGGTTGGCAGCGCCGTAAGTACGGCTTTGATCATCAGCAACCACTGTAATGTTGGCTTGAGTCACTACCAAGCTACCGTTGACATAGCTAATGTTGTAGTTACTTGCAGTAAAGCTACCGTTCGCTGCCCCACTGGCAGTGATGTTGTAGGTACCGACGTTAGTGGTGTTCGCACTACCGGCACTCGCTAGAACTACGGTACCGATGGTTTCACTATTTTGTAGGCCACTGCTAGTAAAGGCGGTATTACCTAAAGTAGTGCCTAGGCCATATTGGGTAGAGGCACTATTAGCAGTAATCGTTAGATCAGCTGGGTTGACTGCGAGGTTACCAGCAGCGTAAGTAATGTTGTAGTTACCAACCAAGCCAGTACTCATGGTTTGGTTACTTGCCGTTAAGGTGTAGTTACCGACGTTACTTGTGGCATTCGCTGCGCTAGTGACCGTAGCAGTCGATAGCGCATCACTGTTATAGAGCTGACCGCTGGTAATGGTGACATTACCTGCTGTTGGGTTAGCAGCGCCGTAAGTACGCGCTTGATCGTCTGCTTTGAGCGTCAAGTTTGCCTGTGTCACTACCAAGCTACCGTTGACATAGCTAATGTTGTAGTTACTTGCAGTAAAGCTACCGTTCGCTGCCCCACTGGCAGTGATGTTGTAGGTACCGACGTTAGTAGTGTTCGCACTACCGGCACTCGCTAGAACTACGGTACCGATGGTTTCACTATTTTGTAGGCCGCTGCTAGTAAAGGCGGTATTACCTAAAGTAGTGCCCAGACCATATTGGGTAGAGGCACTATTAGCAGTAATCGTTAGATCAGCTGGGTTGACTGCGAGGTTACCAGCAGCGTAAGTAATGTTGTAGTTACCAACCAAGCCAGTACTCATGGTTTGGTTACTTGCCGTTAAGGTGTAGTTGCCGACGTTACTTGTGGCATTCGCTGCGCTAGTGACCGTAGCAGTCGATAGCGCATCACTGTTATAAAGCTGACCGCTAGTAATAGTGACGTTACCAGTGCTGGGGTTGGTGGCGCCATATGCACGAGTTTGATTATTAGCCGCTACAGTTAAATTTGCAGCAGAAATGGTTACTGGCGCATTAGATACATTTAATGTCGGCAACTGATAGTTACTGACAAGGCCGCCAGAGGTCGTATTTGCACCGGCCTGGCTACCCAAGGTAATCGATGTAATGTAGTTACTTCCGTTATCAACTACGTTTGCACTATTAGCCAATGCAGCACTATAAGTTAGAGTTTCGCCGGAAATTCCTGTAGCAACAGTCACATTCGTCAATGTATTGCTGCCGCTATAGGCTTGTGCTGCGCTCAGTGTGACTGTTTTGGGGGTAATGTCACCCGTCAAACTAATCGGCTGTGTGAAGCTGTAGTTATCTGAAGCACTACCTGTCATCGAAATATTGGAAGTTACCGATATATTATTGGCGACATTTTTATCAGCAAAAATACCTGCAAGATTGAGCGTGACATTACTCAGGTCGCTTGCCAAAATCCCTGAGGCCATAGTGTTCGTCAGGGTTGCATCTACCGTGCCGTCATAAGCACGACTCACTACAGTTGTGCCGTTAGTATTGAGCACAATCTTGCCAACCACTAAGTTGCCATTGGTAACTGTGATGTTGTAACCCAGAAGACCCGCGCTTGTAGTCAGATTAACGCTGTGGTTACCGGCTACATAGCCAGCTGCAGTACTATTGCCGCCGATCGCCACCGATGGTGCTGAAGCAAAGATCTGGGCAATAGTGTCACCATTCTGATCACCGCTCACGGTGTAACTCAATGTAGGCGTTGTACCGCCATAAGTCATGGAGCCACTATCCGCAGTTAGCCCAAGCTCAGGCGCCTCACGATAAACCGCATAAGTCCCTGCCCCTAAAGCTGCAGCTGTGCTGTTATATCCGGTGCTGCTGGCATTGCTGTTATAGCGGAAGTTACCAGAACCACTGCCAACTAGATTCGTTAGGCCAGTA
>NZ_JACVPF010000004.1 GCF_018882055.1 Polynucleobacter sp. es-MAR-4
CTCACGATAAACCGCATAAGTCCCTGCCCCTAAAGCTGCAGCTGTGCTGTTATATCCGGTGCTGCTGGCATTGCTGTTATAGCGGAAGTTACCAGAACCACTGCCAACTAGATTCGTTAGGCCAGTACTGTTAGCAATGCTGCCTGTAAAGAGCGTAGCGCGGCCACCGCTACCAACTGATACTGAACCATTACCAGAGATCAGGATATTGCCACCTGTAGCAGTACCAGCTGCAGTGCCAGCGCCTGCATTGAGCACTATCGCATTACTTGCATTGCTAGTAGTTGCAAGCGCTTCAGTCAAGCTAATGTTGCCGCTTTGAGCGGTAATATTGATTGTGCCGGTAACGTCAACACCTGTTGGATTAACAGCGCCTATGATGAGGTTGCCTGCATTGACGAAGCTCATGTTGGCAACGTCTTGCGCAGCCAGGGTGCTGACGCTGTTGTTCACATTAGTCAGATTAGCGTTGCCACCTAGCAGTGCAAGGCCGCTAGTAGTGATGTTGCCACTAGCACCTTGGGTGATATTGCCATTAGGTGCTGCTGCTAGGCGGATGATGCTGCTACCAGCAGTAGTCAGCGCTGAGTTGACAGCAATGTTGCCGCCATACAAATTAATATTGCCTGCAATGCCAAGTGCGGCATTCACAGTAATGTTGGCATTGGCACTGCTGCTAGCATTACCAATAGTCAAGCTACCCAGCGTATTTGCATAGGTATAACTTCCAGTTGAGAAGGCGCTTGTAAAGGCGCTACCCGCTGGGGTGATGGTCACATTACCTGTACCCGTAAAGCCACTAGTAGATGGGCGAGCATTGTTGGTAAAGATAATCGAGCCTGCCGAGACATTAGTAGCACCTGTATAGGTACTTAGGCCTGTTAATGTCAGCGTGCCAGAACCTAGCTGAGTCAGCATAGCGCCAGTACCGCTGATATTGCCACCATACTGCAGATCATCACTGCGGTTAAAGATGGCAGCAGCTCCTGAGCTCAAAATAATATTGGATGTCAGTGAGCCTGCGGTACTACCGTTACCTATTTGTAATGCGCCTGCATAGACATTGACTGCGGTTGTCTGGGTGTTTGTGCCCGTTAAGCTCAGCGTACCGTTACCGTATTTTTTAACTTCTACGGTGCCGCTGATATTGCCAGCGTATTCCACTGCGTTACTGCGGTTAAAAGTGAGTGTGCCGCTACCAGAGATATTAGAGGAAGCCAAATTACCGATAGTGCCATTAGCGCCTACTCTTAAGATGCCGTAAATCGTAGTCGCACCGGTGTACGTGTTATCTCCGGTGTAAGTTACATCAGCGCCTGAGATTGTGACATTACCGGTGCCAGAGATAACCTTGCTATAGGTACCACTGACCCAGCTATTAAATAAGACATCGGCATTGTTGGTAATGTTTCCGCCAATGACGGTATTACGCAGATCTAAGGTACCGCCAGTGACGGTGGTATTACCTGTAAAGCCACTGGAGGTAGTGAGCAACAGTGCACCAGTACCTAGCTTTTGGAAGCTACCAGTACCGTTCAGTGTAGCTAGGCTTTGGTTAGATGAAGAGTTGTAAATAACGGTGGCATTGTTGTTCTGAACAGCAACTGCAGAACTTGCTCCAAGAGCACCTTGCACAATCAGGCTACCGGCATTGACGGTGACCGTACCGGCAAAGGTATTTTGCCCACTCGTACTAGTCAGAGTGACATTACCTGCCCCATCTTTAATCAGATAGTTAGTACCGCCAGCGCGGTAGATACTGCTTGCAATGGTCAGATCATCTGAGCGATTCAGACGCAAGGTTGCGCCATCTGCAAACGAGATGAGTGAGCTGTTGGCAACACTACCGGATGTGCCATTAGCACCTAAGGTCAAGGTAGCGTTTGCGGCCAGGATGGTTTCACCGGTATAGGTGCTGTTGCCAGTAAAGGTAGTGGAGTTCATCAAGCGGACATTGCCGCTACCGCTAATAACACCAGCGTAAGTTGGGTTGTCACTGCGATTAAAGTACACATTACCGGTATTCGTGATACCGCCATCGGCTACCACGCTACCAGTCGTACCGTTGGCACCGATTCTGAGGGTGCCGTAGTTGATAGTCGCACCGGTGTACGTGTTATCTCCGGTGTAAGTTACATCAGCGCCTGAGATTGTGACATTACCGGTGCCAGAGATAACCTTGCTATAGGTACCACTGACCCAGCTATTAAATAAGACATCGGC
>NZ_JACVPF010000005.1 GCF_018882055.1 Polynucleobacter sp. es-MAR-4
TGGGGTCACTACGGCGGCCTGATGATTCGTATGGCCTGGCACTCTGCGGGTAGCTATCGCATTGCCGATGGTCGCGGTGGAGCTGGGACAGGCAATCAACGCTTTGCTCCATTGAACTCATGGCCAGATAACGCCAATCTAGATAAAGCCCGTCGTCTCTTATGGCCAATCAAGAAGAAATATGGCAACAAAGTAAGTTGGGCCGACCTCATGATCTTGGCCGGCACTATTGCCTACGAATCCATGGGGCTCAAAACGTTTGGTTTCTCATTCGGTCGTGAAGATATTTGGCATCCAGAAAAAGATACTTATTGGGGCTCTGAAAAAGAATGGCTCCAAAAAAGTGGTGGTGAAGGCAGCCGCTATTCTGGCGAACGAGATTTAGCCAATCCCCTTGCAGCCGTCATGATGGGCTTGATCTATGTAAATCCAGAAGGCGTGGATGGCAATCCAGATCCCCTAAAAACCGCGCAAGATATTCGGGTAACCTTTGCTCGCATGGCCATGAATGACGAAGAGACTGTTGCGCTAACGGCTGGTGGACATACTGTTGGTAAAGCACATGGCAATGGCAACGCAGCCAATCTTGGCCCAGCACCAGAAGCAGCCCCCATAGAGGAGCAAGGTCTTGGCTGGATGAATCACAAGACTCGTGGAATTGGTAGAGATACCATCACCAGTGGAATTGAGGGCGCTTGGACAACAAACCCAACTCAATGGGATAACGGTTACTTTCATTTACTCCTCAACTACGACTGGAGGCTGACTAAGAGCCCAGCAGGCGCTTGGCAATACGAGCCCATCAACATCAAAGAAGAAGATATGCCAGTTGATGTAGAAGATGCCTCTATTCGTTGCATGCCGATGATGACCGATGCAGACATGGCAATGAAGATGGATCCAGAATATAGAAAAATCTCTGAGAAGTTCCATCAGGATCAGGCTTATTTTTCTGAAACTTTTGCTAGAGCTTGGTTTAAGTTAACCCATCGTGATATGGGGCCTAAAGCAAGACACTTCGGACCGGATGTTCCTAAGGAAGAATTGATTTGGCAAGATCCTGTGCCAGCGGGCCCAAAAGACTACGGTGTTGAAGCCGTAAAAACGAAGATCAAAGCTAGCGGACTATCCATCAGTGATTTAGTAACCACCGCTTGGGATAGCGCTCGCACTTATCGCGGCTCAGATAAACGTGGCGGTGCAAATGGTGCTCGTATTCGTTTGGCACCCCAGAAAGACTGGGTAGGAAACGAGCCTGAGCGCTTAGCAAGAGTGCTGTCAGTCTACGAAAAAATTGCCAAAGAATCTGGCGTCAGCATTGCGGATACCATCGTTCTTGGCGGCAATATCGGCATTGAACAAGCTGCCAAGGCTGGAGGCTTTGACGTTAAAGTGCCATTCACCATGGGCCGTGGCGACGCCACACAAGAAATGACAGATATAGAGTCATTTGAAGTTCTTGAGCCATTGGCAGACGGCTATCGAAATTGGTTAAAGGAAAACTATGTTGTCATGCCAGAGGAAATGCTCTTAGACCGCACACAGTTGATGGGGCTGACCGCCCAAGAGATGACCGTATTAGTCGGCGGTATGCGCGTTCTTGGAACAAACTATGGCGGCGCTAAGCAGGGCGTGTTCACAGAAAAAGAAGGGGTGCTGAGTAACGACTTTTTCATCAATCTAACGGACATGAACTA
>NZ_JACVPF010000006.1 GCF_018882055.1 Polynucleobacter sp. es-MAR-4
CATCATTAACGTATACCGCAAGGCTGTCATCAAAAGATGAGCTTGGATTAGAGTTACCAGCAATCACCTTACCGGCGGAGATATTGGCGCCGCCAGTGAAGGTGTTAGCGCCTGAGAGGGTGAGAGTTCCAGTACCCGCTTTAAAGAATGAGCCGCCGCCAATAATTTTGCCAGCGTAAGTAGTGTTAGCAGCTTGAGTTACATTCAGAACTGAACCTGTACCGATAGTGATATTGCCACCAGTACCGCTAAGGATGCTCACAGACATATCACCAGTGCTACTCAGATTGCCAGATGCCTGCGTAAAGTTATTCAACGTAACACCACCACTACCAATATTCAGAGTGCCGTTGGCCTGATAGAGCGTGGCTGCTGAAGCTTGTAAACCAGTGATATTGACTGCACTGGCACTAGCATTACCAAAGGTAGCGGATACCCCAGTAGGAATAATGACTGTTTCAACGTTACTGAGATCTGGAACAGCGCCTCCGGCCCAATTGCCAGCATCAAACCAGTTACCGGTTGCCCCACCCGTCCAGGTTACAGAACTCAAGCGTGTAATAGCGCTATCGGTAGTGTCGGTATACGAGATGTTGTAGTTGCCATTCCCGCTACTGATATTGGCAGCACTAGCAGATAGCGTTTTACCGGTACCAACATTCTTATTGTTGTAGCTCAGGGTAATTCCGGTAACACTATCTCCAGCAACACCGAGCAAAGAAGACAGTGAAGAGAGGTCGGTAGCATCCGCCGTGTAACTAGTATTACCGCTATAGACCTTGCTAACATTACCGAGTGAGAGCGTAACGTTTTTAGGCGTGATGTTGCCGGTAATTCCAGTTTCTTGGGTCAGCACATAGTTGGCAGCGTCATCACCAGTAAGAGTACTAGTCATCGCAACAGAAAGATTATTGCCCGCGTTCTTACTGCTAAAGTTACCGCTCGCAATAACAGTTACCCCATCGCTGACACTAGAGGTAGCATTACTCAGCACACCAGTTAAGCTGCCATTATTACTAAAGGAGGCAACTGTGCTGTTGTTATAGGTAGTATTCGCAACTTGCGTACCAGTCACAGTGAGAGTTGCCTGATCAACAGTGAGCGTGCCATTGGTCAATGTTGGTGAGGCATAGCCAAGAATATTGGCATTAGCGCTAGTGAAGCTAATGTTGTGCGTGCCTGCAGTGTAAAACCCAGCGGATGACGTATTGCCATCAATGCTGGTAGTAGGCTCATTACCCGAACCATAAATTTGCGATAAGGTATCGCCATTCACAGTTGAGTTAGTCACGTTCACACTAGGACTACTACCGTATGTGCTCGATACATTATTTGCAGTGACAGTAAATATTGGCTGCTCACGATAAACCGCATAAGTCCCTGCCCCTAAAGCTGCAGCTGTGCTGTTATATCCGGTGCTGCTGGCATTGCTGTTATAGCGGAAGTTACCAGAACCACTGCCAACTAGATTCGTTAGGCCAGTA